>NZ_JBFAKB010000005.1:0-619751 GCF_040655495.1 Nonomuraea sp. NPDC050404 | reverse complement strand
CGACGACGCCCTTGCCTCCGGCTCGGAGTTAGCACCACCTCTTCCTCCAGGGGACTTCCACCCCCAGGCAATCGCCCATGCTGGGCACACCATGAAAAAGCGGGGGCCGAGATCCCGGCCCCCGCTTTTCGCTGCTCGCGCTACTTCTTCCTGCCGAACCGCCTGCGCTTGGGCTCGGGCATCTCCTTGGTCGGCTCCCGGCCGCCGCTCTCATCCTGCTCCTGTACGGCCTGCGCAGGCGGCTCAGGCAGCGGCTGAACGGCCGTCACGTCCTCATCGGCGGGCACGTAGGGCGGCGGCGTGTAGTCCCTGGGCGCGTCCGGGTCCGGAGCCACCACCGGCCGGAACAACGAGCCGGGCTCCTGGTTCTGCCACGGCTCGGAGTCGCCCGCCTCGGCGGCGGAGGCCGGGCCGAGCGGCTGCTCCAGGCCGCCGTCGTACCGCTCGGAGCCGCCCGGCGGGATGTCCCCGGGGGGCGGGGTCGGCGGGACCAGCGGCTCGAACGGGTCACGCTCGCGGGAGGCGGGCGGCTCGTTGTAGGAGTCGAACTCGTCCGGGTGCAGCACCACCGGCTCCGGCGGCGGCTCCCGGTGGAGGTCGTCGTCGGGCTCCTGCACGTAACCCTGCGGCGGGTAGGGGTGGTTCGGGTCCTGGTAGCCGTACTGGGGCGGGCCGCTCGGATAGGTCTGCACCGGCACGAAACTGATGATGGGCGCGTACGCGGTCCCGCCCGGATACGCCGGAGCCGGGAAGCCCGCCGCGGCGTAGCCCGGCCCTGCGGGATAGCCGCCGGGCGGGGGCATGTCCGGCCGGCCGCCCATCGGCGAGGTCATCTGGGGCCCCATCGGCGGGCCCGCCTTGCGCACGGCCGCCGCGTGGGCCATCCTGCGCAGCCGTCCCTCGAAGATCAGCACGGCGAAGAGCGCGAGCAGGACCAGCACCAGCGCCGGGATGCTGAGCTTCTGCGTCAGATCGCTCTGGTCGAACTCCGGCGCCGCCCTGCGCAGCTCCAGCACCTCCTCCTCGGTGGAGGCGGCCTCCGTCTGGGTCGGCGTCGGCGCGGCGGTGGGCGTGTCGGACGGCGCGATGGCCGGCAGCTCGACGGACTCCTCGGGCGTGGGCGTCGTCGTCGGCGTCGCCGACGGCACCTCGACGTTCTGCGTGGGCAGCGGCTGCGGGTTCTGCGTCGGCGTGGTCTGCGGGGTCGTCTGCGGAGGCGAGCTCGTCTTGGTCGGCTTCGGCGCCTTGGTGGTCTTGGTCGGGGACGCGGTGATGGTCTTCGTGATCGTCGTCGCCGGCGCCTCCGTGTTCCCGGGGTCCGTCTGGCCGCCGTCCTCGCCGCCGGGCGTCGGCAGGGTGGTCGTGACCGTGACGGTGGTCTCGGGCGGCCCGGCGTCACACACCTGGTTGGCGTCACAGCCCTCGATGGGCTCGTACGCCGACGAGGCGCTCGCGCTCTGCACGATGAACGGGGTCGCTCCGGCGGCCGTCAGGCCAAGTGCCAAGACGATAGCCGACACGGCTGTCGCTCGTGTGCGTGCCACCGGTGCCCTCCGCGGATTCCCGGAACCATGGTCAAGGGAATACTAGTCGGGTAAAAGTAACAGTAAAGACGGAATTACAACACCTTTCTACGGTTACGTCCTCGTTGTACCGTGACAACGCACCACAGCGCTCCCATAAGTGCTGCGATACCCCCGACGAGGTAGGGCAAAGCCTTCGGTCCGTCGATCGGACTGACCCATCCGACCCGCTCAACCGGCTTGGTGGACACGGCCACCTCCCACGGCAACGGCGCTTCGCCCGCCGCGGCGTCGGGCTGGAACGTGACAAGAGGACCCGCCCGCCCAGCCCCATCCCCCAACTGACCACCCACAGCCCCGGCCTGCCCGCTCAAATCCCCCGGCTGACCACCCACGACTCCCGGCTCGGCACCCGCGACTCCCAACTGGCCCCCCGCGACCCCCGGCTCGGCACCCAGGATCCCCGGCTGCCCACCCAGGGCCCCCGGCTGGCTTCCCGCAGCCCCTGGCTGACCGCCCAGGGTTGCCGACTGGCTTCCTGCGGCCCCCGGCTGACCGCCCACAGTCCCCGCACCGCCCACGGCCCCCGACTGGCTGCCGACGGCTCCCGGCTGACCGCCCACGGCCCCGGCCGCAGTCGGCAGAGCCTGCGGTGCCACTCCGGCAGCGGCACCGGCCACCGGCGGCAACACCAGCGCACCGGGCCTCTGCGGCACCACGCCGGACGCCTGCGACCCAGCACCTGACGCCTCCGGCACGACCCTTGAGCCCCGTGGCACGACACCTGAGGTCCGCCGCGCAACACCCGACCTTCGTGGCACGGCGGCGGTCCTCGGTATCCGTGGCGCTGCGCTCCCGGCAGAGTCCACGGCGGCGTCGGACGTCCGCGACGGCGTGTCGCGGCGCGCCCGCTGAGGCAGGGCTTGCGACCGCACCACCCCGTCCGACGCAGCCCCGCCCGACGCAGCCCCGCCCGACGCAGCCCCGCCCGACGCGGCCTCGGCCCCGGTGCCGCTTCTCTTCTCAGGGCGCAGGCGATGGGCGTAGCCGCTGAACCTCGCCTCATCGCCCCTGATGGCCTCCCTGACCTGCAGGGTGGCCGTCCTGCTCATGGTCGTCGGCGCGCCACCCCCGGTGTCCCGCATCCTGGCCACCGCCGCGAGCACAACCTCCCGCGCCCCGGGCGGCGCCTTGAGCGTGACGTCCACCGCACGCTCACCGGAGACCTTCCCCAGCCTGCACACCCGAGCCCCCAGCACGACCGTGCCCGCCGACGCAGATGCCCCCGCCGAGCCACTCACCGGAGCCCGCTTCGGGGCCCGCATCGGGGACTGCACCGCGACCAGCGCCCGCTCGGCCGGCGCCCCGGTCGCCACCGACGCCTCACCCGCGCCCAAAGACCCCGCCACGACCGCGCCCGGAGACTGGCCCGCGTCCGAAGACCGCGCCACGACCGCGCCCGGAGACTGGCTCGCGTCCGACGCCCCCGGCACGGCGGCGGCCGATGCCTTGCCTGCCTCCCAGGACCCCGCCACGGCCCCGCCGACGGGCGCACCGCCAGCGGGTGCGCCGCCGGTCGCCGAAGCGGCCACGGGCGCCCCCTGGGATGTCACGCAGGCGACCTCCGTCAGCGCCTCCACGGGGCTGGCGGCCACGGCCACCCTGGCCCCCTTGGCCATGCCGTTCAGCCGTACCCGGAACCGCTGCATGTCCCCGGTCCTGACCCACTTGCCGACCCCGCCGGCCGTGTTCACCCGCTCCAGGACCAGCGACACCCCGACAGCGGCCACCGGCACGGTGGGCACTGCCGCCAGGATCAGCGCTCCGGCGACGATCCAGCCACGCCGCATCGCTTACATCTCCCCCACCCGTGACAAATTACGCACAGTAATCATTGTGTCACAGAGAGGGATCTCCTAATCACCCAGCAGCAGATTCTCCACGGTCTTCATGATGGGCAGGTCCGCCCCCAGCCACTCGACGTCGTAGTATTCCCCCGGCCGCAACCAGCGCAGCGCCAGATGCTCCTTGGCCTCGGGGGTGCCGGAGACCAGGGAGCAGAGCCAGACACGCATGACATACCCCTCGGCCAGCGGCCAGTCACCGCCCACGCGTTCGCCCACCGCGATCTCGACGCCGAGTTCCTCGCGGCACTCCCGTACCAGCGCTGCGGCCTCGCTCTCCCCCGGATCCACCTTGCCGCCGGGGAACTCCCAGCCGCCCGCCAGCGCGGCGGGTTCGGCCCGCTGGGCGGCCAGTACGCGGCCGTCCCGGGCGACGATCACCGCGGCCACGACCACGACTTCGCTCATATGGTGACAGTCCTCATAGGAATGGATTCTGCAACTTCTTGATCTGCTCCAGCACATCGGGGTTCTGCAGCGGGCGGGTGAAGCCGATGCGGGTGTCGCGCGCCTGGTAACTCGTGACCTTGATGGGCCCGCACAACCGGCACCTGGCCTCCAGCATCTTGCCCTTCGAGACGACCAGTCCCACGTGGCCGGGGTTGTTGGCCGAGGTGCCCGGTCCCGCGTTGAAGAACACCAGGTCTCCCGGCTGCTCCTCGCCGTCTAACACCTTCACCCCGAAAGGCCACTGCCCGAACGTCGTACGCGGGATCGACAGCCCCGCCTCCTTGTAGGCCGCGTAGATCACCCCCGAGCAGTCGAACGCGTCGGGCCCGACCCCGCCCCACAGGTACGGCTTGCCGCGCTGGTCCAGGGCGAACCGCAGAATCTTGGCCACCAGGTCGCTCGGCGCGGCCTCGATCAGCGGGTCGTCGCAGTCCTCCGTCGTCTGGGGCGGCACCTTGACCGTGCCGGACTTGCCGTACTTCCTGGCGATCTCCTGAACCTGATCGACGTACCACCAGGCCCGGTTGTAGACGAACAGCGCCTGCCGCACGTTCTCGGGGGCGCCGTTGCGCTTGAGCATCTTGGCGGCGCCCAGGATGGCGTCGGCCGGGTTGTACACATCGGACACGCCGTCGCCGTCACCGTCGGAGGCGTACCCGTTGACCTGGTCCGACGTCGGGATCCTGGCCTTGCCGCCCCACGTGGAGATCAGGAACTGCATCGGCCCCGCCGCGCCGGCGGAGTTGGTGCCGCTCTTGACACCCGGCAGGTCGGAGCGCCCGTGGTCGGTCTCGCGCTTGCCCACGGCGGCCAGGATGTTCCACTGGACGCCGATCTTCTTGCCGTGCTCCTCGTACAACTCCAGGTACTCGGCGGGAATGTCGGAGGCGGCGGAGTCGGAGACCTCCTCCACCTGCGTCTCGTCCTCGCAGTCGACGGTGGTGCCGCCGTTGCTGAGGAACGACGGCATCGACATCAGCAACAACGGTGAGACGAGGACCGCGACCAGGAGCAACACCCCGGCCAGGCCGATGATCAGCGCGAGGCGCCCTCGCGAGACTTTCACCCGAGTTCGTCCCCTTCTTGGCCGGTGTTGGCGGGCAGGATGTCGTAGATCCGCCAGTCGTCGCCGAGCTGACTGACCGTGACCGCGAACTCCTCGGCCACCTGGTCGTTGCCGCTCTTGCTGGTGACCTGCCGGTTCGCGGTGACCACGAAGACGATGGAGGTCCTGTCGACCTGCCTGATCTCCTTCAGTTCCGCCGTGGCCGCGGAGACGATCTCGTCGGCGCGGTTCTTCTCGACGGTGCCCGCCGAGGTCATCGTCCTGGTCAGGTTGTTGCCGAGTTCAGGCGTGGTGTACGCCTTCAGCCGCCCGGCGTACGCCACCGGGTCCTCGTCGAACCGGAAGGTGCCGTACGCGGCGGTGAACCGTTCGGCCACGTCCGCCGCCGCGGACAGTTGTTCCTTGCTCATCGGCAGATAGGAGTAGACGTCGAACGGGGCGGCGCTCGCGGTCGCCACCGGCGTGTTCGACGCCACGGCGGAGCTGGTGACGCGGGCCGTCGCCGCCGGCTCGGGCTCGGCCTCGTCGGAGGAGTCCGGCCACATCGTCAGGTAGATGCCGACCGCTGCGATGACCACGACGATGGCGGCGAAGGCCACCCCCCGCCTGTCACCTGGCTGCGCCATGTTCTAGTCCTTGTCGGGATTGCTCGCTTTGAGCCAGAAGGGGACGGAGGGGCTGTCGTCTCCGGAGCCGTTGCCGTTCCGGCTGCTGCGCAGCCAGAGCGGGGGCGCTTCGGAAGAACGGGAGGGCTCGTCGGAGCCGAAGATCCGGGAGCCGGACGAGCCACCGCCCGACCGGGAACCGCCACCGGACCGCGAGCCGCCGCCACCCGAGCCGCCATTCGAGCCGCCGCCCGAGCGGGAGCCCCCGCCCGAGCCGCCGTTCGAGCGCGAGGAGCCGCCGAACAGGCCGCCGCCGGACCCACCAGACCCACCGGACCCGCCGAACAGCCCGCCACCGGACCCGCGCGAACGCGTCCCGCCCGAACGTGAGCCACCCGACCCACCGAACCGGGAACCGCCCGAGCCGCCGGAACCACCGAAGCGCGACCCCGACGAGCCACGCGAGCCGCCCGAGCCGCCAGAGCCGCCGCGCCGGGCCCAGCCGCCACCGGACGCCCCGCCGAACCAGCCGCCGGACGACGACACGGAACCACCGGAACTACCGGAACCACCGGCAGGGCCCGCAGCGCCTGAGACACCGCTCGCGGCGCCACCGAGGGCACCGGGAGCACCGGTCCTGGGGCCGCCCGCCGCCGCGCCGCGGCCACGGGCTCCCAGGTTGAGCGGGGGCGCGGTGCCCCTGCGCGGTTCGAGCGTGCCCCGTCCGGCCGCCTTGCCGGCCTGATCGGTGTCCAGCGGCGCCGCGGTGGCCGGAATCCGGGTGCCGGAGGCGCCGCCCTCACCTTCCTCGCCGCGCGCGCGAACCTGACCGGCCGCGGCCGACGCCGCCGCGCCCGCCGGATTGGCCACGCTCGCCGCCCTGATGAGCGGTTCGGCCTTACGCAGGCCCCAGCGGCCGATCCGGGCCGAGGCGACCGGCGGCAACGCGCCCGCCGACCGTTCGAGCACCGACGAACTCGCGGCCTCGCCGAGCATGCGGGTGGCGACCGTGTGGCCGCTCATGGAGGCGAACAAGTGCTGGAACGGTCGTCGGTAGAAGAACACCGCGAGCGTCAGCAGGGCCATGAACAACACCTGCATGCCCCAGGGCATGGCGGTGGAGATGATCAGGGCGTACCCGTACACCAGCACGCTCAGCACGATCGTCAGCACCGCCTGCCGCAGCAGCGTGCCGATGAGCATCTCCACCCAGCGCATGGCGATGATCCGCCCGCTGCCCGGATGCACGCCGATCAGCAGGAAGATCGGCCCCAGGATGAGCAACAGCAGGAAGCCCACCTTCAACACCAGCAGCGAGACCGCCACCAGGAAGATGAGCAACCCCGCCACCAGGGCCGCGATGAACGCTCCGACCGCCACGCCGAGCCGGTTGGACCAGTCCCTGCCGGAGAACGTGGCGTAGCGCGGGTCGTTCCTGAGCTTGTCGGCCAAATCGGCGTACTGGGCCTGACGGGCCCCCACGTCGGGGGCCGGTTGGCCGGGCACCAGCGCGGGGACCGCCTGCATCTCCAGCACCTTGCGGCCCCAGTCGCGCACGATGGGCTGCTGCGGGTCGGAGGTGCCGAACTGGCCGACCAGCCACGGCTTGCAGACCAGCGTGGACCACAGGGCGTCGGCGTTCTGCTCCACCCCCGGCGTGCCCGACTGGGCGTACCCGCCCGCCTTGGTCTGCGCGCCGGTCGCGCCCGGCGGCGGCAGACAGGACGCGCCGCCCGCACCCGGCAGGCCGGAGAAGGCGGAGTTGACCACCTCGCCGGTCTTGTCGGTGACGACCTTGCCCAGGCCGGTGAAGTCGCCGGGGCGGCTGAAGAACCAGGTGGCCACGGTGACCGCCAGGACCATCCAGATCACGCCCTCGGCGGTCGTGGTGGCCCGCTTGCGGATCAGGCCGTACCAGGCCAGCCAGATCGCGCCGAGTATCACGATCGGGCGCAGGTAGGGCCAGTACATGGCGTTGGACAGGTTCGTGACGATGTCGTCCACCACGTCCTTGATGGACTGCAGCGGCCCTTCCGTCGCCGCCGCCTGGTACGTGGTGATCGTCAGCCGGTCCACGGCCTTGGCCGCGGTGAAGATGCCGTTGGCCCACATGTTGCCGAGCACGGCCACGTAGTCGGAGCAGCCCAGCTCGTGCGTGTGCCAGAACTGTCCGCTCATGCCGAACTCGGCGTAGTTCGTCGTCGGCGCCTGCGGGGCACCCGCCGGGGGCGGCGGCTGGATCAGGCCGTCAACGCCGCTGCCGACCGGCTCGGGCCAGATCGGTCCCGACAGGTCGCAGGGGGCCGCGGCGGCCGGTGTGGTCACGGCGCCCAGCACGAGCGGCACCGCGAGGACTGTGCTGACGAGCGCGAGAGTCAGCGCCAGTCGTCGGGATAGCCGGACTTTCATGACCGTACCTCCTGCGCCCTGCCCACGCCCCCTTGATGATCATCATGCCCGGCGCCGCCGGGTTTGTCGTGTGTCGGGTTCGTGTCGAGCCAGCGGAGCAACTCTTCGGAGATCAGGTCTACTCCGATGCGGCCCGCTCTGCCATCCAGATCCCGGAATACGCATTCACCATTGCCCAGCGAGCGCAGCACGGCCTTGTGCTCCTCCGACGGCTCCACCCCGAGCAGGGACATGACGTGATCCACTTCCACCCGTTCCGTGGACCTGAACGCGAAGACGGACGACAGGCAGTTGGTCACCTGTTCGTTCAGCAGGTCTCCCGCGTTCTGCGAGACCAGCACCAGGGCGGTGTTGCGGGAGCGGCCCATCCGGCTCACCTCGGGCACCAGCTTGGCGCCCTCGGGCGTGGAGGTGATCGCCCACGCCTCGTCCAGGAAGATCGCCTTGGGGGCGCGCCGGTCCAGGCCGTTCATCAGCCTGCGCGCGAACTGGGAGACCAGGTAGAGCAGGGCCACCGACAGCCGCTGCTCGTAGGAGTAGTCCTCCCTGCTCGTGGCCACGTCGGGCAGTGTCAGCCCGCCCAGCGTGAACACGGTCGTCCACCCCTCGGTGTCGATCTGGTCACCGCCGGAGGGGTCGAAGCAGAGCGTGGCCAGGTGCATCTCCGACATCGAGCGCAACACCGCGCCCAGGTTCTTCGAGGCCGGGTCCTCGGCCTGCTCCAGGTAGTCCACGACCTTGCCGAGCGAAGGGTCCTCGCCGTTGGACACCGCGGCCACCGCCTGGATCATCGCCGACTCGCGCTCCTCCGACATGCGGGGCAGCAGCAGCCGCAGTGTCTCGGTGGCCATGGTCTTCTTCGCCGCGATGTCGTCGCCGAACGAGAACGGGTCCAGCAACCCGGGCGCGGCCGAGCCGAGCGGGATGACGCGCGCCTTGCGGTCCCGCTTCTCCAGCAGTTGCACCAGCGACTCCGCGTCGCCCTTCGGGTCGATCACCGCGACCGTGACGCCGCGCAACGCCATCTGGTAGATCATCAGCAGCGCGAGCGTGGTCTTGCCGCCGCCCGGCTCGCCGGTGATCGCGATGGCGGTCGGCCGGTTGCGGGTGGCCGCCACCAGCGGGTCGAAGTGCACGATGCTGCGCGCCCTGCCGACGGTCTCGCCGATGTACGGCCCGAGCCAGCCCTCGCTGCCCTCATCCAGCCGGTCGCCGAGGTCCACGGTGGCCGTGGCCATGCCGCCGGCGATCGTACGCAGGGGCTGACGCTGGGCGTAGGCGTTGATGCGCACCTTCTCGCCCGGCAGCGCCTCGCAGAACAGCGAGAACTGGTCGCCGGTGGAGTTGACCACGTCGATGCCCATGTCGCGGTAGTGCTCGACCACCGCCTCCACCCGCTGCACGCAGATCTCCTCGGTCGGGGCCGCGACGATCAGCCGGTGCCAGCCGTACACGAAGGGCAGGCGTTCCTTGGTGATGCCGTGCTCCAGGATGCGGGCCGCGTCGATCTGCTCGGCCAGCGCCAGCGGCGCCTCCGCGCCCGCCTCGCGGATGTGGTGGTCCATGTCGCGGGCGTGCGCGAGCTTGCGCGCCACGTCCCTGGACGCCTTGACCGGCGGGATCAGCCGCATCCGCGAGGAGATCTCCACCGGGAACGGCAACTGGTCGGCGAAGTGCAGCCACGGCTCGCCGTCGGGGAAGGGCATCAGGTCGGGGAAACGCGCGAACGACAGGTGGGCCACGTACGAGTCGCCCTGCGGCTGCACAATCCGCAGCAGCGACCTGCCGTTGTGGATCTCGCCCTCGACCAGCGCCTCGATCTCGCCCCTGCCCCAGCGCCGGCGCGGGCTGGCCGACTGCTGGGCGTCGCCGAGCGCGCCCGCCGCCGAGTGCTGGAACAACCACGCCACCTCGACCGAGGTGGCGTGACGGGCGTAGAGAGCGCTCGACGAGAGCGCCCGGCCGAGCCGTTCGGCCTGCTCGGTCCACCGCCCGATCTCACTGTCGGGTACGTGGCCGTCCTCCATCCCCAGCGCCTTCTCCGTCTTCTGGTAGAAGCCGAGTAGCTGGGCCAGCACCCCGCTGCCGAGTTGCTTGCCGCGCGGTCCGAGCCGCACGCCCAGGTAGACCTCCTTGGTCCAGAAGTCCTTGGCCCAGACGTGCCGGTACATCTCCTCCAGGTAGTCGCGCCACCCCGACCCCTCGTCGGAGGTGGCGTTGAGCGCCATGGCCCACTCCGCGGCCGGATACGTGCGGTGCGCGACCCTCAGGTGCACCTCGGCGTCGGGCATCCTGATCGCGGCCAGCGCGATCGTGATGTTGGTGGCCAGCGCCTCGCGCTCCTCTGGCGTGACGAACTCGTAGCTGACCGTCGGAAGCCGGAAGTACGCCCATGCGCAGGTGTCCGTGAGCAGGATGCGATCGTCGAAGTAGCGGACCGCGAGGCGCTGGTGCGTACGGGACGCCCTGCTCATGCCGCCCCCTCGGCGCATGAACGGGCCAGACCTGCTCGCTTGTTCACTTATCGCTCACCGATTCTCGTGCCCGGGGGGTCACTCGCCCACTCCTCCTCGCTCGGTCGTACGCTCTGCGCCGCGAAGCCCGCGACCACGACACCGGCGAGGGCGAGATAGGCCCGCCGCCCGGCCGCGCGCAGTTGCCCGGGATCGACGACCTCCGCGCCACCGGGCGCCAGGTCGTCCTCCCAGGGGACCCTGACGATGGCCCTGCACCTGCCTCTGGCCACCGACTCCGCCTGCTCGACGTCGGTCATCGAACGCCTGCTCACGCCGTTGACCACCATCACGGCCCGCCTGCGCAGCTCCGCGCAGCCGTGCCCGTCGAGCCACTCGTACGTCATGGCCACCGCCTCCGACGCCTCCTCGCTCGCCGGAACCACCAGGACGAGCTGGTCCGCGTACGGCAACAACCTGGCCGCCAGCGCGGCGGCCGGGTCGATGACGGCCAGCTTGTAGTGGCGGTCGAGCAGGCGCATGGATTCGCCGAGCCGATGGTCGGAGAAGAAGGACCGGTCCGCGAGCCGCTGTTCCGCGCCCGCGTCGGTGTCCGCGCTGATCACCTCTAGCCCGGAGGCGGTCCGCGTGGTGTAACCCCGCATCGTGAGATAGCCGCTCACCCGGTCGAGCCCCGACAGCAGCGACGTCAGGGTCTCGGGGGTCTCCGGCTCGATCTTGCTGGTCAGCGTGCCGCCGCCGGTGTTGGCGTCCACGGCCACGATCCTGTCGTCCCGGTATTGGGCGAAGGTGTGCCCCAGCATGAGCGCCGTGGTGCTCTGGCCCGCGCCGCCGGTGCAGCCCAGCACGACGATCCTGCGCCCGCCGCCGAACACGGCCCTCGCCCTGGCCTCGTCGATCTCGGACCCGTCGGTACGCACCCCGCCCCCGCCGACGACGACCTGCGCGATCCGCCGCCAGCCGCCGGAGTCCCGCCCGACCACGGACTCGACCCTGCGCACCCTGCCCTCACCGGGCCTGGGCACGGGCACCGGAGCCACAAGCTCCTCAGCGGCCTCGCGCTCGCCGGCCGCGCCCGTCTCATCCCCCGCCGACGCCTCGAACCGGCTGACCGGAACCGGCCGATCACGGGCCGGCGCCTTGGAGCCACGCGCGGGCGCCTTCGGGTCACGTCCCGGCGCAGCACCACGGTCGCCCGTCACAGCGTCGCGGTCGTCCGTCACAGCGTCGCGGTCGCCCGTCACAGCGTCGCGGTCGTCCGTCGCGAGATCAGGTGCGGGTGCCTCACCGGTCACCTCCGCCTCAACTTCGGCGGCCCCCTGCGTCACCGCCTCGGCGGACGCATCTCCCGCCTCCTCCCGAGCCGTTTCCCGCGCAACCTCCGGGGCCGCACCCCGCGCGGCCTCCGGGGCCGCGTCCAGCGTCACCTCGGGAGTTGCCTCCCGTGCCGCCTCCGGAGATGCCTCTCGTGCGGCCTCTGCGGGTACTTGCCGCTCGGCCTCATGCGACTGCTCGGCCTCATGCGGCTGCTCCTGCTCCCGAGTCTTGCGGGTGCCCGGACGGGGCAGTGGCTTGGCGTCGGGGTTGAGCGGTGGCCACAGCGTCTGCGTACCGGAGAGCACCAGCCGTGGAGCGAGCCTCGGCGGCTGCCCCTTCCTGTGCTGATCCCTGGCGGCCTCGTCCTCGTGCCCTGCCCCCTCGCGGCGAGCACCGCTCCCGGCCTCAGGACCCGAACCTCTCCCGGCCTCACGACGCGAACCGGCCTCGGCCTCCTCCGGCGCACCGGCTGGGGCGTCCGCACTGGCCGCGAGCCGCCGCAACCGCCGCAACGCCTCGGTGTCGATCGGCTTGCCCGCGGCGGCCTTGCGACTCTCCGCCGTCCTGATCGGCTCACCCACCTCACGCGCGGCCAACTCCTCAGCCCCGGCCTCACCATGCGCCTGTACGGACTCGCCACGCGTCTGTACGGGCTCGTGAGCGTGCCCGGATTCATGAGCCTGCCCAGGCTCGACGGCGTACTCAGGATCCGGCGCGCGCCGCGATTCAACGGCGGCCGTCGCGCCCCCGGCACCAGCGCCTCGTTCGTTTGCGGTTTCGCCAACAACTGGCGAGCCCTGCTCGGCGGCATCCCCATCGACGGCGTCCCGGCCTGCAGCCCGCCGCTCGCGCCCGGCACCCCTCCGGCCCGCACCGGCGCTTCCCCGGGCGGAGACGGCTTCCCTGGCGACGATCTCATCGGCACTCGCAGGCTCGCGTTCGGCCGACGTGGAAGCAGGCTCGCGTTCAGCCGGTGCCGGGGCCGTACGGGAGGTGTCGTCTGTGGGTGGTGCCACCACCGGAAGTTCCTGAACCCGCCCAGAACCGCCTGAAAGCCCTTCCTCGCGCCGTACCGGACCCGCCGAGCCCTCCGGCACCGAACCCCCGGCCGCCTGGCGCACCCGGGATCTGAGAGCCGGTGCGGTGCCGCGCCGGGTGCCCCAGCCGGTGCGGCCGGTGGGTGGCTCGGCGACGGGCGCCTGTGCGGCCGCGGCAGCCGCGGCGGCGACGGCGGGGCGGACCTGCCGGGGGCCGGTGATCCGCTGGCCCTCGCGCCCGCGCAGCGGCTGGCGGGCCTTGCGCGGCGCCTTCTTCGACTTGGCCCGGACCGGCGCCGTGCGCCACACGCGGCCGGAGAAGGTGACGGTCTCGGGCTCGGCGGTGGGCGCCAGGCGGTACCACGCCTTCGGCTGGCCCAGGTAGCGGAGCTGGGACTCCAGCAGTTCTGTGAGCCGCTTGCCCTCGATGACGGGACGGGTGGACAACCAGGTCACGATGCCCGGCGGCACGAGGAACAGCACGTGCCAGGGCATCTTCACCGGCACGCCCACCAGGATCAGCAGAAGCGACCACGGGACGAAGACCCCGACGAACACGCCGATCCAGACGATGGGGAGTGGCATCGGCAGCCGTAGGTCGTACAGCTTGTAGAGCCGCTTCTCTATTCGCCAGATGTTCGTATACGTGGGCAGGTCCACGCGGTCCTCCTCTCCACCCGCTCGTTCATGACCGCCGCGGAGCGGTCTCAACCCTTACTTGATGCCCAGTGCGCCCGCGATTGCCTTCGCCGTCACCTCGATGATGTTGGGAACGTAGAAGATCACTCCGATGGCCACGGCGAGTATCAGAAACTGCACGAAACGCGTGATCTCGCGGGTGAAGAGGAAGAACAGCGCGACCACGGAGACGACGACGAGGAACAACGGGGCGAAGAACTCACGCAGGAAGTTGGCCAGCCCTCCGGTGTCGATGCCGGTGGGGGTGGGTGTCGGCGTCATCTCGATCAAGGTGAGCACTACGGTCTTCAAGATCACTTCTTGTCCTCCCGGGGGGTACCGATCCGCGGAGCGGCGTCGCGTCTATCCAACGAACCGGCCGCCACCACGGATGTCGGCGACGAACCACTTGTCGCCCTGCTTTTCGACGGTCAGGCGATAGACCTGCTCCAACGTGCCGCCGACCGCAGCCGGGTCGGTGGCGTTGGGAGTAGGCGGTGCGTCGCCGCTGGGCACGGCCCACACCACCACCGCCTGGATCTCCCTGGTGGCACCCCCCACAGGCACCACGATTTCCTTGAGCTGCGAGAAGGCGAACACACTGCCGAAGCTGGGCAGGCTCTTGCCCGCGGCGACGTAACGCTGCAGGCCGGAGGTGTCGCCGGACGCGTAGTTCTTGAAGAAGCCCTCCAACTGCGGTTTGAGTTCGGCCGCGGCGGCGTCGTCGGTCTCCGGGGCGGCCACCTGGGGGAGGTCCGCCGGAGCGGGGGCCGGCAGGATCGCCGGACGGCCCGACACGACGAACCGCCTGCCCGCGTCGTCGCCGGAGTAGTAGATCGGCACCGACAACAACATCCGGCGCGGGCCCGACTGGAAGGCCACGCTGACCACGGCGTTGCTGGCGTCGCTCGCCTCGATGTCGTACGGCTGGACGGCGACCGCCGCCAGCTTCCCGTAACCGTCCCAGCCGAGCTGCGCGTCCATGCCTTCCGCCAGGAACGCCGCGAGCTTGTTCGACCTGCTCGCAGCGTCTTCCGGGCTGAAATTCAGATAGACCCCCGCGAACTGGGCGGCGAATGCCATGCCACGGTCGCTGGGGAATCCCTTGTCGGTCTGCGCGGTGCCATTGGGCGCGGCAGGCGCATCCTGGACAAACCGCTCAAATGGGGCGCGAATCCCATTCACCACGATAACCACAATAAGCGCCCAGAGAATGACACGGCCGGTCCACACCAGCCATCTTCCGCCGCCGCCCGACCAGCCGCCGCGTCGCGGCCGGCGCGGTGGTGACGCGTCGTAGTCTGCCGAGTCGAGGGTCGCGGGAAGCCCGGGCCCGTCAGCGATCCGAGGATCGTGCTGGACGGTAGACCTACGAGCCATCACGCCTCCGCTCGCGCCAATCCCCCCGGCCGGCGCGGTGTCGTCCGTTGCCGATCCCCATCATCCGCGGTGAAGTAGTCACCCTATCCGGTCTCCGCCATTCTTCCAGGAAAGCCACGCCCATGCTGCGGCATGACGGTCCCCACCGGCAAACTGGGCCCGCATGACAGGCCACAGTGCCGATTCCTGTCACTTCCCGTTGGAAACAGCTTTTGACCAGGCCAGACGCCTAAAATCGCATAGCGCGGCGGCCACGGATTCCTGTCCAAAATAGGCATGGACTGCCGTGACCTGCGGGTTCGCCGGAGGGTTGCGGGCAAGTGTCATGTGCGAGTCGGGCAAGTGTCGTGTGCCAGAGTGGCCCTCAGGCCGGCTCAGGGTCCTGCGTGGTACGCGCCTGACGTCTGCTGTGCAGATCCACCACCGTCTCCACCATCGTCGGCCGCACCGCCCGGTCCAGGGAGCCGCGAAGGTCGGCCAGCATCTCCGCGGGCTCGCGCTCACGCATGCGGCTGGCCATCTCGTTGCGCTCGTCCACCTTCCTGCGGAGGTACGCCTCGCGGTTGACCCGCAGGCCGTACATGAGCTCAACCCTGATCAGAGCCAACTCCTCCTCGAGGCTGATGCCCGCGAGCGTGGGCGCCGAGCGTCGTTTCCGGATGATGCGACGGAACATGAGGGCCTCCCGAGTCAGCGTGAACGCCGTGACGATTCGACGCGCGGGGGCCCAAAGTGGTTGACGCATCAGTTGTCCCGGTAACAAACGTCGGATCGGTCACCGCTGAACGCAGACGTCCAAGGGAGCTTGGCCGCCACCCGCCGCCGGTAACCTACCGTAGCCGGGGTTCGCGCTGCGTGTTTGACACGGAACACGAAAGAGCGGCCAGGAGGAAGCCCTCCCGGCCGCCTGAATGGTTACCTATCAGCCGATGCCGCTGATCCAGTAACCGTCGTAGATCCCGAGCCGGCAGATGAGGGCCGTGCCGTAGTCGACGGGTATGCCGCCCCCTCTGATGCACTCGCCGTACGTGACGAACCCCTGGGCGGCCGCCGGGGAGGCGGACACCGCGACGGCCAGCGCTCCTGTCGCGAAGGCGGTGGCGAGACCTGCGGCGATTCTCTTCACGGCACTCCTTGCAGTTGACCGACTACCTACGGTGGTGAGTATGAATCCGCAGGACGGCAGCCGCAAGAGGACCGGTTAGACGTTGAAGCGGAACTCCACCACGTCACCGTCGCGCATGACGTAGTCCTTGCCCTCGACTCGGGCCTTGCCGGCCGAGCGGGCGCTGGCGATCGAACCGGCCTCCACCAGCTCCTCGAAGGAGATGACCTCGGCCTTGATGAAGCCGCGCTGGAAGTCGGTGTGGATGACGCCGGCCGCCTCGGGCGCCGTGGCGCCCTTGGGGATCGTCCAGGCCCTGGTCTCCTTCGGCCCGGCCGTCAGGTACGTCTGCAACCCCAGCGTCTCGAAGCCGACCCTGGCGAGCTGACGCAGGCCGGACTCCTCCTGGCCCACCGACTGCAGCAGCTCCAGCGCCTCCTCCTCGTCGAGCTCCACCAGCTCGGACTCGATCTTGGCGTCGAGGAACACCGCCTCGGCCGGGGCTACCAGCGTGGACAGCTGCTCCCTGAGCGCGGCGTCGGTCAGCTCGTCGGCGTCGAGGTTGAACACGTACAGAAACGGCTTGGCCGTGAGCAGGTGCAGCTCGCGCAGCTCGTCGCGGTCCAGGCCGCTCTCGAAGACGGTCTTGCCGGTCTCCAGGACCGCCAGCGCGGCCTCGGCGGCCTCCAGCGCGACCTTCTTGTCCTTTTGCATCCGCGCCTCCTTCTGCAGGCGCGGAATGGCCTTCTCGACCGTCTGCAGGTCGGCCATGATCAACTCGGTGTTGATCGTCTCGATGTCGCGCTTCGGCGAGATCTCGCCGTCCACGTGCGTCACGTCGGGGTCGTTGAAGACCCGGATGACCTGGCAGATCGCGTCGGTGTCGCGGATGTTGGCGAGGAACTGGTTGCCCCTGCCCTGCCCCTCGGACGCCCCCTTGACCAGGCCCGCGATGTCGACGAACTCCACCTTGGCGGGCAGGATGCGGGCCGAGGAGAAGATCTCGGCCAGCACGGGGAGCCGGTCGTCGGGCACGCCGACGATGCCCACGTTGGGCTCGATGGTGGCGAACGGGTAGTTCGCCGCGAGCGCGTTGCCGGTCTTGGTCAACGCGTTGAAGAGCGTGGACTTACCGACGTTGGGCAGGCCGACAATGCCAATCGAGAGACTCACGGTCAGTGAGTTTACTGGCTGATGATGGACAGACAGGTCACCGGACGATATCCCTGGTCGGCCCGCAGATAGCGCCGAGAGGTCGGAGGGCAGGCGGCGGGGGCGGTCTCGAACGACAGGACCCTGGCCCAGGCGTGCGGGGAGTCGCAGGGCACCCTGGAGACGGCCGATCTGGCGATCACGTCGGTGGCGGGCTCGGCCACGCACGCGCCCCTGTCCAGGACCTGTCCGCCCGCGCCCAGGCAGATCACCCGGGTGTCGGCGTCCAGGGTGTCCAAGGTACCGCCGGGGCACGCGGTGGTTTCGGGGGCGAGGGCCAGGGCCTTGCCGTACCAGCCCGATTCTGCGCACGCCCGTTCGCGGCCCTCCAGCGTGACGCAGTCGCCGGGCCGCAGCACGCCGCCGCCTCCTCCCGGGGCGCCGGGGTGGGGCTCCAGGAAGTTGCGTACGCAGGCCGTACGGCCCGAGCCGACCCTCAGCACGTCGTCGGTGTCCACCGGGCAGTCGCCCGGCCCCGGCGGGTCGGGAGCCAGGGCCACCACTTCCGAGTCGCCGCCGTTGCACTCGGTCAGCGCGTACTCGCCCGTGACGCACGCGCCGGGCGACCAGCGCAGCACCGGCCGGGTACGCGCACCGTCCCCGGAGCCCGCGATGACGGCCCCGGCCAGCGCCACCAGGGCGATCGCCAGGGCGGCGCCCGCGGCGGCCAGCTTCGGTAGCGTGTCCATCCCAGTACTGTGGGTGACGGGAGATGTGGCGCACAAGCGAAACGCCCAAGCGTGTCGGGAAGAAACACGACCGGGGGCCTGCAATGATCGATGGAGTGGACGTCGTGTCGCTTCTCATCGGTCTCGCCGTCGGGCTGCTCATCGGGTTCCTGGTGGCCAGGACCAGGGCGGCCGTACGGGTGGCCGAGGCCGACGCCCGCGCCAAGTCGGCCGCGGACAAGCTCGTCTACGTCGAGGAGCAGCTCGCGGAACGTTTCCAGGCGCTGTCCACCCGCGCGCTCGACGTCAACAACCTCCGCTTCCTGGAGCTGGCAGAGACCAGGCTCGCGGCCAGCCGCGCGGAGGCCACAGGCGATCTGGAGCAGCGCAAGCAGGCCGTCGAACACCTGGTGGAGCCGCTGAAGGACGCCCTGACGCGGGTCGAGGCGCAACTTCGCGACACCGAGTCGGGGCAGCGGGCGGCGCGGGCGGAGCTGGCCAAGCAGATGGAGTTCGTCCGCCAGAGCCACGAGCAGCTCCGCTCCCAGACCACCGCCCTGGTCAGAGCCCTCCAGCGGCCCGAGGCCCGGGGGCGGTGGGGCGAGCTGCAACTGCGCAGGGTCGCCGAGATCGCCGGGATGCAGCGTTTCTGCGACTTCGAGGAGCAGGTGACCGAGGGCCCCATGCGGCCCGACATGGTCATCAGGCTGGCCGGGGGCAAGAACATCGTGGTCGACTCCAAGGTCTCGCTGGCGGCCTATCTGGAGGCCGCTGAGGCGTCGGACGAGTCGCTGGCCTCCGTACGGCTCGACGCGCACGCCAGGCACGTGCGCGAGCACATCGACCGGCTGGCGGCCAAGGCGTACTGGCAGGGCTTCAACCCGTCGCCGGAGTTCGTGGTGCTGTTCATCCCCGGGGAGGCGTTCCTGGCTCCGGCGCTCGAACGCGATCCCGGGATGCTGGAGTACGCCATGACACGGCGGGTGCACATCGCCACCCCCACGACGCTGATCACGATGTTGCGCACCGCGCACTATGCCTGGCAGCAGGCCGCGCTGAGCGAGAACGCGCGGGCGGTGTTCGAGCTGGGCAAGGAGTTGTACGAGCGGCTGTCGTCACTGGGCAGGAACGTCGAGTCGCTGGGCAGGGCTCTGACGCGGACCGTGGAGGCGTACAACAAGTCGGTCGGATCGCTCGAAAGCCGCGTTCTGGTCACCGCACGCAAACTCAATGATCTGGGCGTCGTTGACGGCGATCTCGACGCTCCGGAGATGCTCGACGGGCTGCCCAGGCCGCTGGCCTCCCCAGAACTGCTCGAAACCTCATCTCTGATTTCCCACGCGAACGGTAAGTTGGCCAACGGGTCGCAGTAAATGGGGGTGGGCCGGTGGGTGAGAAGGGCAGGCGTTCTGCCGTCAGGTTGACGGCACGCGGCGCCATCGCGCTCGCCCTGGTGGCCACCATGGCGGGCTACGTGCTGACGGCCCTGCTGAACGTCCAGCACATCGTGGGCGCGGCGTTCGTGATCGCGAGCGTGCTCGGCGCGCTGCTGGTCAACCGGCGTGAGCTGCTGTCGCTGGTGGTGACGCCGCCGCTGGTGTTCTTCTGCGCCACGCTGTTCGTCGAGCTCGGGCGGGCTTTCGGGTCGGTGTCGATCGTGCAGTCGCTGGCGCTGGGGCTCTACACCTCGATGACGAGGGGCGCGCCGTGGTTGTTCGCGGGCTCGGCGCTGGTGCTCGGCATCACGTGGCGGCGCGGGCTCCGTGACAACGTACGCGAGCTTCGCGAAGAGCTGAAGGCGGGCGCGGAGATGCCGCGCCCGCGCCAGCCGACGTTCGCACCCGAGCCCGAGGGTTACTTCGAGCCCAAGATGTACGGCTCCCCGCGCGGCGAGGACTGACAAGCAGCCGAGCTCAGGATGCGCGCAGGTTCTTACGCAGCCTGGCAGCCGAGCTCAGGATGCGCGCAGGTCCTTGCGCAGTTCGTGGGGCAGGGCGAAGCGCATGCTCTCCTGCACCGGCTCGACCTCGGTGACGTCGCCGAAGCCGCGCGCGGCCAGGTGCGCGAGCACCTCGTCCACCAGCTCTTCCGGCACCGAGGCGCCGCTGGTCAGGCCGACCGTGGTGACGCCTTCGAGCCACTCGTCGCGGATGAAGCCGGCGTTGTCCACCAGGTACGACGCCTGCGCCCCGTAGTCCTTGGCCACCTCGACCAGCCGCTTGGAGTTGGAGGAGTTCTCGGAGCCGACCACGATGACGAGCTGCGAGTCGGCGGCGATCTCCTTGACCGCCACCTGCCGGTTCTGGGTGGCGTAGCAGATGTCGTCGCTCGGCGGGTCGATCAGCGTGGGAAAGCGCTGCTTGAGCCGGGCCACGGCCTCGGTGGTCTCATCCACCGACAGCGTGGTCTGCGACAGCCACACCAGCTTGCTGGGGTCCTTGACCTGCACCTGGTCCACCGCGTCGAGCCCGTCCACGAGCTGGATGTGGTCGGGGGCCTCACCGGAGGTGCCCTCGACCTCCTCGTGGCCCTCATGCCCGATCAGCAGGATGTCGTAGTCCTGGGCGGCGAACCGCTTGGCCTCGTTGTGCACCTTCGTCACCAGCGGGCAGGTGGCGTCGATGGTACGCAGGTTGCGCTGCCTGGCCTCCTCGTGCACCACCGGCGAGACGCCGTGCGCGGAGAACACCACGATGGCGCCCTCCGGCACCTCCTCGGTCTCTTCGACGAAGATGGCGCCCCTGGCCTCGAGCGTCTTGACGACGTGAGTGTTGTGGACGATCTGCTTACGGACGTAGATCGGGGCGCCGTACTGCTCCAGCGCCTTCTCGACCGCTACCACGGCTCGATCGACTCCGGCACAGTAGCCGCGTGGCTTGGCTACGAGGACTCGGCGGGAAGTGGGGGTCTGGGGCTCCATACTTTCTATGCTACGTGGAGCGGCCATCTGGCCCGCGCGTGCGTGGTTGCCCACGGTTTGCCAGACTAGCCGTCCAATACTGACCTCCCAGGGAGACGTTCATGTCCCTCAGCGACGTGATACGCAACATCACCAGAACCGTCACCAACAAGGACGAACTCAAGGAGAAGGCCCGAGACCTGCCGCTGTTCGTCGTCCAGACCACGTTGAGCGCCGCCGGACAGGCGCTGCTGCTCGTGGACCGCGTGAAGAACTCCATCAAGGGGCTTGGCGGCAAGGAGGAGCGCGAGGAGGAGTACGACTCCCGTCCCACCGCCGCCGAGCAGGTGGCCGCCGCCCCTGCCGAGTCCGCCAAGACGTCCGACACTTCCCCCGCTTCGGCTGCTTCGGCTGCTTCGGCGCAGGACAAGCCGGCGCGCAGGGAGCCGGTCATCTTCGCGCCACGGCCCAGCTCGGCCGAGCCCAACGGTGTCGCCAGGACCAAGCCGGACCCGGTGATCTTCGCGCCGGCGAGCAAGCCGGAGCCGGCGACCGCCCCCGAGCCGGAGGCCGAGGCCACCCCCAGGACGGCGTCCGCGACCACGACCGGCGTGGCCCCCAAGCCCACCGAGTCGGAGGTTCCCGCCACGGAGCCGCCCGCCGCCGAGCCGAAGGCCGCCCAGCCCAAGGCCGAGGAGCCCAAGACGGCGGAACCCACCTCCGCCCAGCCCAACGCCGCCCAGCCCAACACCGCAGAGCCCAAGGTCGCGGAATCCAAGCCCGCGGAGAGCAAGGTCGCGGAGCCCAAGGCCGCCAAGCCGAAGGCTGCGAAGTCCAAGGTGGCGGAGCCCGCGCCCGCATCCGAGCCCGCTCCCGCGCCCGAACCCGCCGCCGCCACCGCGGAGCCCGCAGCCGCCCCCGAGCCGACCACCTCCGTCGCCGTGAACCTGACCGAGCCGCTGCCCGGCTTCTCCGAGCTCACCGTCGCCTCCCTGCGCGCCAGGATGCGCGGCAAGACGGCGGAGCAGATCGGCGACTACCTCGCCTACGAGCAGGCCACGACGGCGCGGCCCGAGGTCATCCGGATGTTCGAGAACCGCCTCGCCAAGCTCGCGGCCGGGGAATAGGTCGTACCGAACCCGTAGTCTTCCGCCATGACCTCGAAGACCACGCCCGAGTCTCCCCTGCCGATCCGCACGGTCCTGCAGATGGTGGGCGGCTGGATCGGCAGACTTGGCACGATCTGGGTCGAAGGTGAGATCACCGACCTGAGTGCGCGTGGCGGCACGGTGTTCCTGACCCTGCGCGACCCGGTCGCCAACGTGTCCGCCAGGGTCACCGCCCCGCGTGGCGTCTACGAGGCGACGGAGCCGCGCCCGTCCAACGGCGCCAGGGTGGTGCTGCACGTCAAGCCCGACTTCTGGGTCAACAGGGGCTCGTTCGCGTTCACCGCGCTGGAGATGCGCCCGGTCGGCGTGGGCGAGATGCTGGTCAGGCTCGAAAGGCTGCGCAAGTTGCTGGCCGCCGAGGGCCTGTTCAACGCGGACAGGAAGCGGCGGCTGCCGTTCCTGCCGGGCACGGTCGGGCTCGTCTGCGGGCGTGACTCGGCGGCCGAGCGCGACGTGCTGGAGAACTCCCGCCGGCGCTGGCCCGCCGTGCGGTTCAAGGTCGAGGAGGTCGCCGTCCAGGGGCCGTACGCGGTGGGCGAGGTCACCGAGGCCCTGCGCAAGCTGGACGCCGACGCCGAGGTGGACGTGATCGTCGTCGCGCGTGGCGGTGGTTCGCTGGAGGACCTGCTGCCGTTCTCCGACGAGACGCTCGTACGCGCCGTGTCCGCCTGCCGCACGCCCGTGGTGAGCGCGATCGGCCACGAGCAGGACAGCCCGCTGCTCGACCTGGTGGCCGACGTGCGCGCCTCCACGCCCACCGACGCCGCCAAGAAGGTCGTGCCCGACGTGGGCGAGCAGCTCACGCTGGTCCGCCAGCTCCGCGACCGGGGCCGGCGGGTGATGGGCGGCTGGCTCGACCGGGAGATGTCCTGGCTGACGTCCGTACGCTCACGGCCCTCGCTGGCCGATCCCGTACGTGAGCTGGAGCGCCGCGCCGAGCAGGCCGAGGCGCTGCGCGACCGGGCCAGGCGGTCCCTGTCGGGCTCGCTCGACCGCGCCGCCGACGATCTGACCCACCTGCGCGCCCGCCTCGTCGCCCTGTCCCCGGCGGCCACGCTGGAACGGGGCTACGCCATCGTGCAACATCCGTCCGGCGAGGTGGTGCGCCTGGCCAAGGACGTCGCGCCGGGCTCGCCGCTGACGATCCGGCTGAGTGACGACCGCCTGACCGTACGCACCGAGGACCCGGACGGCGCCGCACCCGCCCGCCCCGCACGCGCCAAGACCTCAACCGCCCGGAGCAAGAAGGCGGACGGCACCACAACCTCCCGAAGCAAGAAACCGGACGACGGCGAGACCACCTGAGGCAGGAAGCCGACGACGGTGTGACCGCCTGAGCAGGAAGCGGACGGCGGCAGGACTGCCTGAGGCAAGAGGAGGACGGCGGTGTGACCGCCTGAGGCGAGACAGGGACGGCGGTGTGGCCGCCTGACGCCGTGTGGCGGCCGGGCGTGCGCTCATGGCCGGGCGTGCGCTCATGGCCGAGCGCCGACATGGCCGAGCGCCGGCTGATGGCTCAGCGACGCCCTTATGGTCTGGCGCAGGTGACGGCTATGGTCCGGCGCACGTGACGGCGCGGGCCAGGTGTGCCAGGCCGGACTTGATCTCCTCGATCGTCATGCCGCGCTCCTCGCGCTGGAAGGCGATCAGGCGGGCGTTGATCGGCGCGAGCAGGGCGTCGGCGAGGTAGGCGGCGTCGGCGTGCGGGCACGCCTGCCCGAGCAGCGCGGTCAGGTGCACGTGATACACCTGGTACGGCCCGCTCGTCCGCTTCGTCATCTCCTTCTCCAGCAGCAGGAGCAGCCCCTGCTGGGCGACGACCCGATCCACCAGCGCGTGCAGGAACGCCACGACCCGCCGATCCGCGGGGGCTCCCGGGCCGAGCGGTGGCGGCCCGGACAGGAACTCCGACTGGAAGCGCCGCTCCCGGTCGTCGATCAGCGCCAGCACCAGCCCCGCGCGGTCGCCGAAGCGGCGATAGACCGTGCCGACGCCGACGCACGCCGCACGCGCCACCTCATCGAGTGAGAGCTCCTCGGCCCCCTGCTCGGCGATCATCTGCGCCGCCACCTCGATGATCTTGCGCCGATTGCGCGCGGCGTCGGCCCGCTCCTGCTGGGGCTGCCCGACGATGGGCAGTGATCGGCGTTCGCACACGGGCGCAGCATACCGGGTTGTAAACGGAGATCTCTCCGGTTAATCTTCAACCGGAGGATTCTCCGATTAGAGGGAGCCGGGAATGCCTAACGAGTTCAACCAGCAGATCATCGACGAGTTCAGGGCCAACGAGGGCCGGGTCGGCGGCATGTTCGACGGCGCGCCACTGGTGCTGCTCACCACTACGGGGGCCAAGAGTGGCAGGTCCGTCACCACGCCGGTGATGTATCTGGAGGACGGCGAACGTTACGTCGTCATCGCCTCCAACGCCGGCGCGGACAACCACCCCGCCTGGTACCACAACCTGCGCGGCACACCGGAGGCGACGGTGGAGGTCGGAACGGACAAGTTCGGGGCCACGGCCGAGTTCGTCGAGGGTGCGGAGCGCGACCGGCTCTATGCCCGCATGGTGGCGATCGCGCCGGGATTCGCCGACTACGAGGCCAAGACCACCCGCCGCATCCCGGTGGTGGCCCTGCTCAAGAACGCCTCCTGACCCCTCGCCAGGCCGGCGCGCTCACGACGGGGGCCGCGCCGGCACCTGATCGGTGGTTCGTTCAGAAGGGGGCGTCGCTGGAGTGGGCCGTGGAAGGGTCGGAGCGGCGGGCCATGGCGGCGGCGAGTTTGACCCTGGCCCCCTGGAGCCACTCCTCGCAGACGGCCGCCAGCCTCTCCCCTCGTTCCCACAGCTCGATCGACTGCTCAAGCGTGAGCCCGCCGGTCTCCAGGCGGCGCACCACCTCGGTCAGCTCCTCGCGGGCCTGCTCGTAGGAGGGTGTCTGCTCGCCTGAGGGCGCCTTCTCGTCTGCCACGTCACCACCCTAGAGGGACCGGCCGACAACCTCGGCCTCCTGGACCGGGAACGCCGCCGCGAGCTGCGGTGACAGCCGCTGCACGGGCACGCGCGGGCATCCTCCGGAGAGCCGGTCAGCCCTTGGAGCCGGTTAGCCCTTGGGGAGCCGGTCAGCCCTTGGGGCGTTGTTGGAGGATCGCGGCGAGTTCGCCCAGTTCGGCCCAGTCGGCCGTACCGGTGATGACAAGGGTCACGTCGGGCAGCACCCGTACGAGCGTGCGCTGGTTCTTGTCCTCACGGAAACGCTTCTCCCAGGCCACCCCGCCGACCTGCTGCGTGCCCAGGACCTTGTTGGAGTTGGCCATGCGGTTGGCGAACCCCACGGCCGGCTGCTCGTTGCTCTGCGCGAACATCACGTGCTGCCGGGCGGCCGTGGCGTACCCGAGGTGGAGGACCTGGGCGCCGTTCTCGCCCTTGGCGATCTTGTTGCTGTTGGGCACCCAGTTCGCGGGGTCGCGCGGCGGGGCCCACACGCCGTACGGCACCGAATGGCCGAAGTTCGCCACGGTGATGGAGTAGTCGAGCCGCGGGATGTGCTCCTCCCGGCTCTGCGGGGTGATCAGCAGGAACAGCCCGGCCCCCGCGAGGCAGATGAACAGGGCTACCACGTAGCCGTACAAACCTTGGGTGAACCGCACAGTTGGCGAGGTTACCCGCTGGAGGCGGCGGTCGCCGAAGTGGCCGGGCGGATCTGGCCGATGATGGCCAGGACCTCCTCCGCCAGACCGCGATCACCCGAGTGCACGACCTCCGACACGGCCGCCGCCAGCGCACCCGTGACGACCACGACGAGGGCGTGCTCGTCCTCGAACAGGGCCGCGTTGCGCTTGGCCCACTTGCGCAGCCGGTCGCGCATGACCACCTCGAAGCCGGGCGGGCCGTCGCCACGCAGGAACAGCGCGGCCAGCTCGCGTTCCTCCAGGCAGCCGTCCAGGTAGGCGCGGGCGGCGCTGACGAACACCCGCATGGGGTCGCTCTCCCCCGCGGCTCTGGCGTCACGGGCGGCGCGCTTGGTCCGCTGCGTCTGCCTGGCCTGGAACTCCTCCCACAACGTGAGGTACAGGTCGGCCTTGCCGGAGAAGTGGTGGTAGAGGCTGCCCACGCTGGCGTCGGCCCTGGCCACCACGTCCGTCACGCCCGCCTCGGCGAAGCCCTTGGAGACGAAGACCTCCCTGGCGGCGGCCAGCAGCGAGCTGCGCGTGGCAGCGCCACGCTCGGACGTACGCGGCTGGGCAGCCACATTCTCCACATCGCTCATTACGGATCCCCTCCACGGCGGACGCCACGCTCCATGTTGGAGGCAAGATCCTTGGTGCGCACTGCGTATGGCGCAAAATCCGTTCTCCGCTAGCAGATTATCCCCCTCTGGCCGGGAATAGACCGGCAACTACGATCGAGGTAGATGTCCCACAAGGAGGGCCCGATCATCATGTCCGACCAGACGTCCGTGCCACCGTCGCTCGCCACCAGCGAGCACGCCCCCGACCGCAACCTGGCCCTGGAGCTCGTCCGCGTCACGGAGGCGGCCGCGATGGCGGCGGCCCGGTGGGTCGGCAGAGGCGACAAGAACGGCGCGGACGGCGCGGCCGTGAACGCCATGCGCCAGCTCATCAGCACGGTGTCGATGAACGGCGTGGTCGTCATCGGCGAGGGCGAGAAGGACCAGGCCCCGATGTTGTTCAACGGCGAGCAGGTCGGCGACGGCGGCGGCCCCGACTGCGACGTGGCGGTCGACCCGATCGACGGCACCAGGCTGACGGCTCTCGGCATGCCGGACGCGGTGTCGGTGATCGCGGTCAGCGAGCGCGGCTCGATGTACGACCCGTCGGCCGTGTTCTACATGGAGAAGCTGGTCACCGGCCCCGAGGCGGCCGACGTGGTGGACATCGAGGCGCCCGTGGCCGCCAACATCCAGGCGGTGGCCAGGGCCAAGCACTGCTCGCCGTCCGACGTGACCGTGGTCGTGCTCGACCGGCCCAGGCACGAGCGGCTGGTCAAGGAGATCAGGGAGACGGGCGCGCGGATCAAGTTCATCGTGGACGGCGACGTGGCCGGCGCGATCATGGCGGCCCGCGCGGGCACCGGCATCGACCTGATGCTGGGCATCGGCGGCACGCCCGAGGGCATCGTGGCCGCGTGCGCGCTCAAGTGCCTGGGTGGCGTGATCCAGGGCAGGCTGTGGCCGCGCGACGACGCCGAGCGCGCCAAGGCCGTCGACGCCGGGCACGACCTCAGCCAGGTTCTCACCACGAACGACCTGGTCAGGTCCGACGACGTGTTCTTCGCGGCCACCGGCATCACGCACGGCGAGCTCATGGAGGGCGTACGGTTCCGCGCCGGCTCCGCGCACACGCAGTCGCTGGTGATGCGCGGCCGGTCGGGCACCATCCGCAAGATCGACAGCGAGCACCAGCTCTGGAAGTTGCGCGCGTACAGCTCGATCAACTTCGACACCGCGGGCTGAGACTTCGACACCGCGGGCCGAAACTTCGGCACCACGGGCTGAGACTTCGACACCGCGGACCGAAACTTCGACACCGCGGACTGAACCGAACGGAGGAGGGTCAGCGGCGGCGCTTGCGGCGGGGTGGTTCCTTGACCTTGACCTCGCCCGCGAAGTTCGTCGTGCGCACCTCAACCACGGGCGCGCCGGGCTCGGTGGGCTGCTTGGTCAGGCGGACCGTCTTGTCCTTGGCCACCCTGATCACCTCCAGCCCTTCCGGCACGTGGATCTCCAGCCCGCCGAAGACGAGGGTGGCGTTGATGACGATCAGCCGGTTCTGCAGGATCGCGTCACGGAAGTCGAGCTTCGTCGTGCCGAACATGGTAGTCACGCCCAGCTCGGCCGGCACCACCCAGCGCCCGCCGCGCTGCTCCTTCTTGAAGATGGCCGCGACCGGCCGGCCGTCCAGGTTGAGCGGCTGTTCGTCGGCGGGCAGCAGGTCGGTGGTGAGCGCCGCCAGTTCGCCGAGCGTGCGCGCGGCGTAGAGCACGCCGAGCCGTTCCTCCAGCTCATCCAGCGTGAGCCGCCCGTCGGCGTGCGCGTCCTGGAGCACCTGGGCGATGCGTTCGCGGTCGGCGTCGGACGCGCGCAGCTCGTGTGGCTGCGGCACGTCGTCGCCCGACCCTTGCGGACGGCGAGCGGACGCCCATTCCTCGGCCAGCCGCTCGCCGACTTCCTGCAGCTTGGGCAACCACGATCCCGCACGTTCGTTCACACTTCTGACGATAACTGGCGCTCGCCTCGTTCGCTCGCCCCAATTGAACGGGTGTCAGCGGATTCCGGCCGGTGGTCCGGCAATCCCCCTTCGCGAAGTTCCCGTTCCCTCCGGCGCGCCGCCCCCGCAAGTCCCTGTTTCTCAGGAATTTCTTAGGAATCTCCCGGAGTGTACGGCCGTTGTCCCCGACAAAGGGAGGGTGTCGTGCATCAACCGGCGCGGTGGGGCCTCGGCGCGGCAGGCGCGGGCGTAACGGTGATCCTGGCTCTGGAGCTGACCAGCTTCGACGAGATGAACCCCCTCAGACGGACCATCAGCGAGCACGGCCTGGGCCCCGACGGCTGGATCTTCGGGCTCGGCGTGGGCCTGCTGGCGGCGGGCTCGGTGGCCATCGGCGTGTCACTGGCCCGCAAGAGGCTGGCCGGAATCTTCGGCACCATCGCGCTCATGGGCTGGAGCGTCGGGCTGTTCATGACGGCCTGGTTCGAGAAGCACGACTGGTCGGTCGGGCCGAGCACGAGCGGCAGCATCCACCGGGTGGGCAGCTTCGTGGCCTTCCTCTGCCTGCCGCTGGCGGCCGTCGTCATCGCCCGGCCCTGGCGGCACAGGACCCGTTCCAAAGCCACGCTGGTGGCGTTCGCGCTCGGGATCTGCTCGGTGTTGTGGGTGGCGGGCATCGGCGCGATGATGCTCTTCGCGACCAGCAACGGGCTGCCGTGGTGGCGGGTCATGCCACTGGGGCTGGTGGAGCGCGGCATGGCCGTCACCGAGGTCGCGGCGCTGATGGCGCTGGGCGTGTGGGCCGCGGCCAAGAGCCTCACCGTGGAGGAGGCGGAGGAGGATCAGGGGCGGAGCGTGGCGATGAGGTCGTCCACGTAGCCGTTGAAGACGGTCACCATGTCGATGCGCTCGGGGTCGATCAGCCACTGCGTCTGCAGGCCGTCCATCATCGCGATCAGCCGGTCGGCGTGCGCCTCCGCGTCGAGGCCCGCCCTGAACTCACCCAGCTCGGCGCCCCTGCGCAGCGCGGCCGCGACGTTCGCGCGCAGCCGCCGGTAGCGTCGCCTGGCCCAGTCGTGGCCCGGATGCCCGGGGGTCACGGCCTCGCCGCCGATCACGGAGAAGAGCTGCACCAGGCCCGGCACCCGGGAGTTGTGCTCGACCACCCCGGCCAGGGCGCGCAGCGCGGCGATCCCGCCGGTCGGGCCGAGGTCGAACCTGCGCGTGTCCAGTTCGTCCCGATAGTCCAGGACCGCGAGCAGCAGCAGCTCCTTGTTCTTGAAGTGGTGCAGCAGCCCGGCCTGGGACAACTCGGCGCGCTCCGCGATGCGGGCCAGCGACGTGCCGCGGTAGCCGTGCTCGGCGAACTCCAGCAGCGCGGTGGCCAGGATGCGCTCCCTGCGCGCCGTGCCGGACGCGTAGCCCCGTTTCACTCCGGGAGCCTATCCGGAGGGCCTCAACAGCCGCTAACCTGACCGCGCCTCACGTTAGATTTCCCCCCAATCTGGAGGCCCTGTGCCGTCCTCGCGTGATCGCCAGGCCCGCGTCGCCACGTACGTCGTGTTCGCCGTACAGGGCCTGTCCCTCGCCTCGTTGCTCGTCCAGATCGCGAACCTGCAGGCCAAGCACGAACTCGACGAGGGCACGCTCACGCTGCTGCTGCTCATCGTGCCCGTGTTCGCCGGGGTCGGCAGCATGGTGGCCGGGGCGTTCGCCAACCGGCGCGGGAGCAGGCTGCTGCTGCGGATCGCCCAGCCGGCGGTGGCCGCCGCCGTGGTGCTCACCGGCCTCGCACCCGACCTGGTCCTGCTGGTGCCGGCGCTGCTGCTGTACGGGCTGGCCGTGGGCGCGGTGGACGCGGGCATGAACATGCAGGGCGTGACGGTCGAGCGCAGGTACGGCCTGCAGGTGCTGAACGGGTTCCACTGCGTGTGGAGCGCGCTCAGCATGGCCGGGGCCCTGTGGGCGTCGGCGGCGGCCGGCCTTCCGCTGGAGCTCATCATGGCGCTCCCGATGCTCCTGGCCGTGGCCGGCTCCCTCTACGCCGGCCGCCACCTCTACGCCCCGGCGGAGGAGAAGCCCGAGAGCGCGTCCCTGGGCGGCTCCCCGTGGCGGCCGATCATCCCCCTCTGCCTGGCCATGGCCTTCCTGTACGTCGGCGACGCCGCCGTCTCCAACTTCAACACCGTCTACATGACCGAGCTGACGGCCGAGCCGTGGGTGATCCCGCTGGCCTACGCCGCGTACCAGGCCACCACGCTGATCGTCCGGCTCGGCGGCGACTTCGCGGCCAGACGGTACGGCCCCGCCGCCATCGTCAGGATCGGCGGCGTGATCGCCACGCTGGGCTTCCTGGGTGTCCTGCTGGCCACTGGCCAGTGGTCGGCCCTGGTCGCGTTCGGCCTGATCGGGGTGGGCCTGGCGGTGGTGGCGCCGCAGTCGTTCTCGGCGGCCGGCAAGCTCGACCCGGCGGGGACGGGCGTGGCCATCGCCCGGGTGAACCTCTTCAACTACGTCGGCTACATCGTGGGGGCGGCCCTGGTGGGCGGCATCGCGGACAGCGCGGGCATGCGCATGGCGTTCATCGCGCCGCTGTTCCTGTCCGCCGTCATCATCGCCCTGGCGCCGGGCTTTGAACCGAAACGAGCCACCCCCGCCACGACCTGACGCCTACGCCCGCGCCGAGAGAGCCGCCACCGCCCGTGACCTCGCGCGAGTACTCATCGCCGCACCTCCGCAACCTCCACAGGACGGCCCTCGCGCAGCGACAGGTCGGCGGCCTCGGCGACGTAGAGCGCCTCCAGCGCGTCCTCGATCGAGCAGGGGCTGCGGTCGCTGCGCAGGAACGCGTCGATCTCGGCACGGTAGGCGGCCTCGAAGCGGGCGACGAAGTCCGGCCAGGACTCCTGCCCCAGGCCCGGCAGGCCCTCCGTGGTGCGCAGCGGGGCCCGTGGACTGAGGCCGACGGCATGCGTGCGCCTGGTGCCCGCCAGTTCCATGCGCACGTCGTACCCGCCGCCGTTGTAACGCGAGCCCTGCAGGGTGGCCAGCGTGCCGTCGCTCAGGGTGAGCAGCGCCGCGCTGTTGTCCACGTCGCCCGCCTCGGCGAAGAACGCGGCGCCCCGGTTGGCCCCCTTCGCGTAGACGGACACCACCTCCAGGCCGGTCACCCAGCGCAGGGCGTCGAAGTCGTGGATGTGGCAGTCGCGGTAGATGCCGCCGGACAGCGGGATGTACGCGGCGGGCGGCGGCGCGGCGTCGGCCGTGACCAGGTGCACGCGGTGCAGTTCGCCCAGCTCACCCGCGCGCAGCGCGTGCGCCGCGGCTACGTATCCGGGGTCGAACCTGCGCTGGAAGCCGATCTGCACCCGGTTGCCCGCAGCGGCCTCCAGCACCTTGACGGTGTCGGCCACCGTGCTCGCCACCGGTTTCTCGCAGAAGACCGGGATGCCCCGCTCACACGCCTTGATGATCAGCTCGGCGTGGGTGCCGGTCGGGGTCGCGATGACCACGACGTCCGCCTCGAACGGGTCCCCCTGCCCGCCGTACGGCGACGTGCGTACGGGATCGGCCACGATCAGCTCGGTCACCAGGGGATGCGCGGCCAGGGTCGCGGCGTGGAAGGCTCCGATCCGGCCCAGACCCAGCAGTCCCACACGCATGACGCCTCCCGATTGATCCCAGCAAAACCCTTCAGTTCATGATTTGTCCGGACATTCGGACTTTCAATCCCGCGACCGCTTCGGCCGCCTTGTGCGCGGGCAGCCGCGCGAACCCCACCACCACGGCCGGCGGCCCCGGCGACTCGCGCATCTGCCCCACCGCCTCGACGTACAGGCCCAGCTCGCGCGCGGCCCGCACCGTACGCGCCTCGTCCCAGCCGCCCGGCAGCTCCAGGTACACGTGCAGCCCCGCCTCGATCCCCCGCACCCGCATCCCGGGCAACTCCGCCGCCAGCGCCGCGACCAGGGCATCCCGGCGGCGCCGGTACTCCCTGCGCATGCGGCGCAGGTGCTTGTCATAGCCCCCGGTACGCAGGAAGTGCGCCAGCGCGTACTGCTCGATGACCGGCGAGCCCAGGTCCTGCTCGCCCCGCACCCTGCGGATCGCCTCGGCCAGGGCGGCCGGCGCGGCCACCCAGCCCAGCCGCAGCCCGGGGGCCAGCGCCTTGCTCACGCTGCCCGACAGGACCACCCGGTCGGGCGCCAGTCCCTGCAGGCAGCCGACGGGGTCGCGGTCGAAGCGGAACTCGGCGTCGTAGTCGTCCTCCAGGATCATCCGGTTGCCCGCGTACGCCCACTCCATCAGCGCCGCCCGGCGCGCCGGGGACAACACCACCCCCGTCGGATACTGATGCGCGGGCGTCACCAGAACCGCGTCCCCGGCGTCCCCCTTCAACTGACGCACGTCGAGCCCCTGCCCGTCCACCGGCACCGGCACCAGGTGCGCGCCCGCCCGCCGCAACAGCGGCACCTGGCGGTGGCTGGTCGGGTCCTCCACGGCCAGCCGCAACCCCCGCTGCCGGCCCAGCACGTGCAGGACCAGGCTCAGCCCCTGCGCCACGCCGCCCACGATGATCAGGTTCTCCGGGCGCACGTCGGCCGCCCTGACCCGCCTGAGGTAGGCGGCCAGCTCTTCTCGCAGCTCAGGCACGCCGCCAGGGTCCCCGTAATCGAAGGCGCCCGAAGGTACGGTGGTCAGGACGTGCCTGACGGCGGCCAGCCAGCGCTCGCGGGGGAAGTGGCCCAGGTCCGGAGAGGTGGGGCGATGACCGTAGTACGGAGGACCCACGGCGGTGCCCGAAGCCCGGCGAGAAGCGGGCTTCTGCCGGGCCTGACCGACCGGCGAGGGCCGCGCCGGCGTGGCCGGGTCGCGTTGCCCGGGGGCCGGCCGCCCGCTGTTGTGCGGAAACGGGCCACGCTGCCCGGAGCCCGGCCGCCCGCCGTTCCGCGCGGACGGGGCGCGCTGTCCGGAGCCCTGCGGCGGCAGGGCGCGCTGTCCGGGGCTCTGTGGCGGCAGGGCGCGCTGTCCGGGGCCCGGCCGGTTGCCGTTCTTGGGCGTGACCTGGGTGCCGACGCCCACCCTGGAGACCAGGAAGCCCTCGGCGACCAGTTGCTCGTACGCCTCGACGACCACACCCCTGGACACCTGCAGATCGACCGCGAGATCCCGGGTGGCGGGCAGGCGGGTGCCCGGGGTGAGCCGCCCGCCCCGGATGGATTCGCGCAGCTCAGACGCGATCTGTCCGGCGATTCCCCCCTTCCCGCGATCTATCTGGATGTGGAGGTCAGCCATATTGGTCCTGTCTTTCGGCGGGACATTGGACTGTTTACGCGAACCATTGTCTTCCTAACATCCCTCGCATGAGAAACGGCATCTTGGGGGCCGCCGCGGCCATGTTCCTGGTCGGCACGCTGGCCGGCGTCTCGGGCCTGGTCGGCTCGTATCCCATATACGGCGGACAGGCCATTCGGTATCTCGTGGCCGCGGTCATTCTGCTCGTGATCACGCGGGTGATCGGCCTGCGGTTCGTCCGCATGACGCGGCGCGAGATGCTCTGCCTGGCCGGGCTGACGCTGTTCGGCCTGGTGCTCTTCAACGTCTGCGTGGTCCAGTCCACCCTCGCGTCGGGGCCCGCGCTGGTCGGCACCGTGCTGGGCACCGTGCCGCTCGCGCTGGCCCTGGCCGGCGGCCGGCCGGCGCCCCGGCTGCTGATCGGGGCCGTCGTGGTGGTGGCCGGCGCGACGCTGGCCACGGGGCTCGGCAGCGGCAACCTGACCGGCCTGTTGTGGGCGCTGGGCGCGCTCGTGGGCGAGATCTGCTTCTCCCTGCTGGCCATCCCCCTGCTGCCGAGGCTGGGCGCGATCAGGACGTCGGCGTACTCGACCACGCTGGCCGTGCCCATGCTGGTCGTGGTGGGCCTGGCCGACACCGGGACGGGCATGCTCAGGGTGCCGACGTTGCCCGAGGCGCTGGGGTTCGCCTATCTGGCGATCGTGGTGACGGTGGTCGCGTTCTTCCTCTGGTACACCTCGCTGCCCAAGCTGGGCCCCGGCCGGGCGGGACTGTTCGCCGGGCTCATCCCGGTGGCGGCCATCGTCACGGGGGCGGTGCTCGGGGTGGCCTTGCCGTCGGCGTACGACCTGCTGGGCGCGGCACTCGTCATCGCGGGCATCCTGGTGGGCCTGACCGCAGAACGGCCGGGCGCGCCCGCCGTCGTTCGGCCGTCCGAGGCCTGATCCGGTCCACCGGCCGCTCCAAGGGCGCGTAATCTCTTGGAGCGACCGAAAGGATGGACATGGGCGAGTTCGACTACACCGACCTGCTGCCGCTGGGAGCCGACGAGACGGAGTACCGGCTGATCACCTCGGAGGGGGTGCGGAAGGTCGAGGCCGCCGGGCGTACGTTCCTCGAAGTCGAGCCCGAGGCGCTGCGCCTGCTGACCGAGACGGCCGTGCACGACATCTCCCACTACCTGCGCGCCTCGCACCTCGCCCAGCTCAGGAAGATCGTCGATGACCCCGAGTCCAGCGGCAACGACCGCTTCGTCGCACTCGACCTGCTCAAGAACGCCTCCATCTCGGCCGGCGGCGTGCTGCCCATGTGCCAGGACACCGGCACCGCCATCGTCATGGGCAAGCGCGGCCGGCACGTGCTGACCGACGGGCGCGACGCCGAGGCCATCTCGCGCGGCGTCTACGACGCCTACACCAAGCTCAACCTGCGTTACTCGCAGATGGCTCCGCTCACCATGTGGGAGGAGAAGAACACGGGCGACAACCTCCCGGCCCAGGTCGAGCTGTACGCCGAGGACCCGCACGGGCATCCCGACGAGTACAAGCTGCTGTTCATGGCCAAGGGCGGCGGCTCGGCGAACAAGTCGTTCCTGTACCAGGAGACCAAGGCCGTGCTCAACGAGAAGCGCATGATGGCCTTCCTGGAGGAGAAGATCCGCTCGCTGGGCACCGCGGCCTGCCCGCCGTACCATCTGGCCGTGGTCGTCGGCGGCACCTCCGCCGAGTACGCGCTCAAGACCGCCAAGTACGCCAGCGCCCGCTACCTCGACTCGATCCCCACCGAGGGCTCGCCGTCCGGGCACGGGTTCAGGGACCTGGAGATGGAGGCCAAGGTCTTCGAGCTGACGCAGAAGCTGGGCATCGGCGCGCAGTTCGGCGGCAAGTACTTCTGCCATGACGTACGCGTCATCCGCCTGCCCCGCCACGGCGCCTCCTGCCCGGTGGCCATCGCCGTCTCCTGCTCGGCCGACCGCCAGGCGCTGGCCAAGATCACGCCGGAGGGCGTCTTCCTGGAGAAGCTGGAGACCGACCCGGCCCGCTTCCTGCCGGAGACCACCGACGAGCACCTCTCGGACGACGTCATCCAGGTAGACCTCAACCGCCCCATGCCGGAGATCCTCGCCGAGCTCACCAAGTACCCCGTCAAGACCCGGCTGTCCCTCACGGGTCCGCTGGTGGTCGCCCGGGACATCGCGCACGCCAAGATAGCCGAGCTGCTGGACGACGGCGGCGAGATGCCGCAGTACCTGAAGGACCACGCCGTCTACTACGCCGGCCCGGCCAAGACCCCGACGGGATACGCGTCTGGCTCGTTCGGCCCGACGACCGCCGGTCGCATGGACTCCTACGTCGAACGGTTCCAGGCGGCGGGCGGCTCGATGGTGATGCTGGCCAAGGGCAACCGCTCCAAGCAGGTCACGCAGGCGTGCGAGCAGTACGGCGGCTTCTACCTCGGCTCCATCGGCGGCCCGGCGGCGCGCCTGGCCCAGGACTGCATCAAGAAGGTGGAGGTGCTGGAGTATCCGGAGCTGGGGATGGAGGCGGTCTGGAAGATCGAGGTCGTGGACTTCCCCGCGTTCATCGTCGTGGACGACAAGGGTGACGACTTCTTTGATCAACGGCAACTTGACGGCGGAGCTACCTTCGTAGGCATCCCGACACGTTCGCCCAGGTTGTAGCACTCTTCCGCGACAAACCCGAAGGGCCCCAGATCACAGCCATAGAGCTTGGGTTCTGGGGTCTCGCGTTGCACATAGTTGTTGTCAGCACAGCGTTGATCTTGTGCTGCCCCAGAGGCTTCCCCCCGGACCGATAGGGTCCCCACGCGCACGGCTGGTCACGTACTGAGGGCTTACGAAGCCCGCGGGGGCACGAGACCCCTTCGGCGCACTCCAGGGCCACACAGAGAGCCGTACAGCGCCCGCCGCGTGGGGCAACGTCGCGCCTGGCGTTGGAGCCTGCGAGGTTGCTCGGCAGTCGCCTCCCCCAGCCCCTGCCGTTATTCATGTTCAGGAATAACGGACATAGCGTTGACCCAGCGAGATGGCCTGTTTAGCTTTCCTGGTAGGTCCTTCCGATCAGCAGGAGGCAACATGGACGTACAGGTGAACGAGGTCATCGCGGGCGGCAATTGCGGCTCCAACGACTGCCCCACCGTGTTCCGTACGAACAAGCCCGGCACCGTCGCCGTACAGGGGTACGCGATGAGGGCAGTACGCACACCCGAGGGCGAATGGGTTGTCGAGGTACCCGAACAATTGATTCTGGAGGCCGCGCGTGCTCTTGGAAGGTGATGCCTGGCAAGGATACTTCGACAGCTTCAAGCGCTCAGCTTTTCGGCTGGAAACGCATCCCGTCTACACGATGCCTGGCGAACGGGACACATATCAACGCTACCTGAGCGGAGAGGAGCCGACGGGAGACCACGCTGCACAATGGGTAGAGAAAGTCCGCCACTACAGGGAAACGGGCCGTACGATCGGACGCGTTCATGTCGTCACGTGTCCGCTGTCAGAGTACCTGCGTTACGAATTCGAGTGGTGGTACAGGTTCAACGCAGCAGCGGGTGAAGACATCCGAATACTGGATCTCACCGATAAGGCCAACCCCGGCGTGCCGGACTATGATTTCTGGTTGTTCGACGACTTGCACATAGTCCGAATGATGTACCGGCCAGACGGCACTCAGATTGGCCGTGAACTGCTGGAGAATGTCGATCCCGGCGACTACATCCGCTATCGCGACATCGCTGTAAGTTCATCTGTTCCGTTTGTGGAGTACGTTGCAGATTGAACCCGAGCGGCAAGGCGAGGATCGTCCGAACCTTGCAGAAACGCTGCGTACTCTGAGGAAGAACACCGGCCTCACTGGTGAGAGTGTCGCCACACGTGCCGGGATGAGCCAGGCGAAGCTCTCGAAGATAGAGACGGGCCGCGTCCAGCCGTCCACGCTGGACGTGGAACGCCTTCTCGCCGCTCTCGGCACGCCGCGAGATATCGCCAATGAGGTTGTAGCTCTTGCCCGAATGGCGAACACCGAGTTTCAGGAGCTAAGGGCGGCGCTACGGAAAGGGCTTGAGAAGAAGCAACGTGAACTTGCCGCATTGGAGAAGACAGCCAGCCACATCCGCTTTTTCCTACCCTTGATGATAACCGGCCTACTGAACACGCCGGAATACGCCAAGGCAACCATGAGCCTCGTACCCGGCGACCACTCCAGAATGTTGACCAGAAAACTTGAGCGACAGAGCGTACTCTACGAGCAGAGCAAGACGTTCACCTTCCTGCTTTCGGAAGCCGCACTGAGATGGGCGCTGGTTCCGCCACCCGCTATGGCCGTGCAGCTCGACAGGCTCGTCTCTCTTTCGATGCTTGGCAATGTGCATATCGGAGTCATTCCCCTTGCCGCATACGTGGGAGCGGGACCGCTGAACACCTTCACGTTGTACGATGATCGGCTGGCAACGGCGGAGACCTTCGGCGGAGCTATCATCATGCGCGACCCCAAGGATGTGAACGAGCATCTAAGGCTATTTGACTTCTTCGGCCGGTTCGCGCTGTTCGATGAGCCCGGCCGCAGTTTTATATCTTCGATTGCAACGGAGTTTCGCGAGCGCGAGTAAAATTTATTCCGCAACAAGAAAGCCCTTCAAGGGCGGTTCCGCTTATTCTACGGTCGAACTATGGAGACGCACCCCACATGCGCGAGCGGTGTTCTGCTCTGCGATCCGGTTACGCTGGCCACTGCGCGTCAGCAAGCGGACGCTCTTGACCAAGTTGTGCCGCACCTGAAGGCCAAGGGCGTTCACGAACTCCTGATCATGAGGTCGGACCCTCAGCCGTGCGCGATCTCGGTCTATGGCACCCGTGAGGATCTCTGGCATCAGCCGGAGATGACCATCCAGGCGGATGGCGGGTGGCTGGTCGCCACCGTGACGGTTGGGGAGCGCTCCGGCAGTTTCCTCGTCGAGCTGCCCCGCGTCGGCCCCGACAACGAGCCGATCGGCACCCGGACCGAACTGGTGCCGTCAACCCTGCCGAGCCGCGTTGCCCTGCTCGTGGCCGAGCACGCGAGGGTAGCCGCATGAGCGCCAGGGCCACAGCGACCGCGCCCCAGGGTCGCACCGTCAACATTGACGCGATCAGGATCGACTGGAAGGGCTCGCCGTTCGCGCAGACGGGCATGCCCCTCAGCGAGATCTCTTACGGCTATGTCGGCGGGATCAGAGCGTTTGCCCTCATCACCAAGGGTCGCAAGACCGCCGTTCGTTCCTACCTGCCCACGGGAGACGGCAAGCCCGTTGGAGAGGAGCAGTTTCCTGAACGAGCCCAGGCCAAGCGGTACGCCGACGAGAATCTCAAGCGGTTCCTCGCCAGTCTGGTGAACGGGAAGAAGGCCACTGAGGAAGCAGCAGAGACGCCCCCGGCTGAAGACGCTGCCGCCTCTTAGCCGGGGTGCCGACGATCCCCGGCCAGACAGGTAGACGCACCCATACCCGTCGGGTTTCCTGCCTGAAGGATCGCGGCCATCGTCCGGAACGCGATTTCCGTTCTGGCCGGGGGTCACCAGGCCGCTATGTCGTCGCCTCGGAGGGACGGCGTTCAGGGGAAGCGACATGGATGCATCCCCGGCATGGCGGAAGCCCCCGCCGCCGGTCTGGAAGAGGCTGACGGCGGGGGCTCAACAGCCCCCTCAGGCACAGAGAGGCTCCCGGTCGCTGATCACGCAGGGTTCAGCCGGCCGTAACGGAAGGTGTAGTGGCGGGACGGCTGGCGTCCGTGGAAGAGCGAAGAGCGTCCCTGAAGACAGCCCCGGATGAGGTTGATGGTCCTTCCCAGTCCGGGGTGCAGGCTCCCCGGACGGATTTCTGTCCGGGGTTGGGGTCCTGGCCGTCCTTTCGCCGCCCGCGCTTGAGCGGCCAGGACTCCCGAGCACCGAGAAACGAGCCCGGCCGGGGGCGGCGTACGTCTCCGGTTTTGCGTACAAGGCTGACGAGGGTCACGTACACGTACCGGCCTCGTGGGGAGACGGACAAGTTGTCCGTCTCCCTACGGTATGCAAGGTGATGATCAGGCAGCTACCTCAGGAGCCTGGAACAGCGCATCGGGGGTGCTCTTGGCCCGGCTCCTGCGGGGAGTCTTGGCCTTGGTTGCGGTACCCGCCTGAGGGAGGCTGGCGGCAGCCTGCTTGGCCATCATCGACATGAGGATCTCCTGAAGCATCTCGGCCCCGGCCTCGGAGGACAGGAACGCCTTGACCGCTTCCGGCGAGACGGCGGGCTCTTCGGTGGCCTGCTCTACCGGCTCGGGTTCGGGAGCGGTCTCGGGCTCGGGCGTGACGCTCTGGGCGGCGTCGATCTCGTCCCACTCGTCTTCTGACAGGTAGAACGTCGAGACGGCGGGAGCTTCTTGCACGGGTGCGCTCTCCTCCTTTGGAGTGGTCTCCTCCACGTTGGCCTTCTCAACAGTCTCAACCGTTGGGCTCTGCGCAACGGTTGGCTCAAGCTTGTGGTTCTCCTCCATGAGGATCTCGGGAAGCTCCTCCTCCTGGTCCAGTTCATTAAGTTCGTTCGAGCGGTCTGTGATCTCTTCCGGGGTGTCGTAGCGGTAGACCAGGGCGGGCCTGCCGCCGCCCTGCGGTTGGACCTTGGTCATGGTGACGTAGGGGAGTTCGGAGATGATGGCGTTCATTTCGGCGGCCTTGCGGCCGAACTTGCGGAACAGGGCTGTGCTGTTGACGCCCTCGGGACCGGCGGCCTTAACGAACTGCTCCACGCGCGTGGCGATCGTGTCCTCTGCCGATGCTCCGGCGTTGGCCACCTCGGGTGAGAGGTAGGTCACGGAGTCACACATGTAGGAGATCAGGCCCACGGCGGCCTCCAGGTCGCGTGTGGTGATCTCGTCTCTGCGGTCGGCGAGTGCGTACAGGGCGCTGACTCGCCACACGTGGTCAGCCGCTCGTGCGGCGAACTGTTCCATGGCCTCACGCCCCAGGGTGAGGGCGTCGATCATTTCGGAGAGCTTGTCATCCCACAGCGCCATGGCGCTTGCCGTGACGGTGACCTCCTCCACGTCCCTGGCGTAGGCGACGGCGTTGCGGAATTCCCGGACCAGGGGGCGCATCAGTTCGGACCAGGCGTTGACGCTGATCTGTTCCGAGAGCTTGATCTTCTTGGAGCGCTCGACGTACAGGCACAGGAAGCGGTTGAGGGTGCCCCCGGCGCGGTCGGCCTTGCCGATGCTGGCCGAGAATTCAGCCGGGGTCACGTTGCCGATGATCGAGACGTGCGGGGCGTCCACGTGGATCACGGCTTCCTTGGTGCGGTTGCTGATCGATGCCCCTTCCCAGCTACGCCGGATGGCCTTGCCGAAGGACTTGTAGCGCGCGGACACCTTGAGCAGGTCGGCGAACTCCTCCTCGATCATGAAGGCGGTGCCGTTCATGTCCGCCAGGGTCGAGACGTAGGCAGGCCCGGACTGCGGGCACCCTTCCAGGATCGCGGCCTTGGCCCAGTCGGGCAGCGCGCCCTTGACCACCTGAAGAGCGGCACGGGTGGCCGTGCCCTTTCGGCCCATGCCGGTGTTGCCGATCAGCACGATCCACGTGCTCAGGGTCTGTGACTGCGTGCCGTAGACCACCTGAGGCAGGTTGGTGGCCGCTGAGCTGAAGGCGCTCAGCAGAGCGCCCAGGATGCCCACGGGGTCGGCCTCACTGTGTGGGGTGATGGTCTGCACGATCCTGCCCAGCAGACCCGAGTAGACCACGGGAGAGACCTGCGGACGGGCAGCGATGGTGTTGGACTGCATGAGCTACGCTCCTTGGCTGGTGGCCCCAGAGCGCAAACGACGACCAATCTCTGTCGCTCTGGGGCTGTCTTATGTCTGACGCTGGTTTCTCGATCCCGAGTAAGTTCGTTCGTTATTCGGTTGATCAAGTCCAGCGATCAGCAAAGTGCCATGGACGCGAATCTCATGTCAATACTTCCGCTCGAATTAACTCCAAGAATATTAGTTAGGGCAGCTCAATGGCTAGTGGGCGCTGGGGAAAGTTAGTTAGAGCAGCACTCTGGGGGTATGCATTTTTCGTGAGGCCATGGACCCCGACAGGGGGTACCTTCCTCCGACCAAGTACGAGTCTGGAACTTTTCGGATAAGGCATCACGCATACCCTGACCTGCAGCATCACTCACCGGCAATGACGAAGGAACTTACTAGTCCACAGCTTTACAACCAAAGAAAATCCCCAAACCCAACAAGGGACTCGGGGATATCTGGAAACTAACTTACGCAGCCCACTTCACGGTGGCCTTCACAAGGCCCTCGGAATTCTGGACGGCAACGTTTGGTGCGGTGGGTTGCTTGCCGCCGGGGAAAGAAAGCACCCGAGCGCCGTACAGGTGCAGGGCGTCAATCTGATCGCGCCGGTACTTCTCGACCGGCTGAGACCGGAAGCTCGTGAACTGACTGGCAAATGTGGTGTACACCCTGTGCCCAGCCACGATGTCCACACCGGTCGGCATGGCCGTAGTGGACACCACCGTGAACCCGGCCAGGCGGGCGACCACGCCGTTGGCCGTCGCGCCAGGCTCGCCCAGGGCGGCGGCGTTGGCCACGTCCGGGGCGCGCAACAGGTAGCGCTTGGCCTTGGGCGAGACGACTACGTACCGGTCTGCGGGCACCTTGCCCGTGTCCAGCTTCTCCATCATGTCGAAGATGGCTTCCAGCAGTGCCTCACCCTTGGCGACGTTGTCGGACAGGCCGCTCACGTCCACCTGAGGCAGTGCCGTGGCCGAGGCCGCAATGGTCGTACCGACGAAGGTGTCAGTGGAGGCGGCAAGGGCGCGGATGGACTCCAGGGAGGCGGGGGCCGCCAAGGCGCCGGCCACTTGGACGCGCTCGATGTCGCGCACGTAGAAGGCCACGTAATCGGCCTCGGAGATGTCGAGGTACTGCTCAACGGTCTCCAGGTCCTCGATCGTCATCCCGGCCACGTCGTTGTACTTGCCGACGTTGGGCCGGATGAGGCCATTGATGACCATGCGGTCGCCCTGAGCGGCGATGTCGCCCTCATAGTCGTGGTTCACCACGAGGGGCGACGCCCAGACCAGGAGCGGATCGAACTGCAGGAGCAGATGGTCACTCCACTCCGTGGGCACAAAAGTATGAGTCCCCGCATGCGCGTACGGAGGGATGGGAGTAATAGCCAAGTAACTAACAAACCTTTCGTAGAGGGTCTACCGGCGTGCCCGTGCGTCCAAGGGCAGCGGCTCGGGGCTTGCGGGCGGCCCGCCACCCTGCGGGCCGACACCCACGTTCTGAGGAAACTTGGGCTGCTTCTGGGCCGGTGTGAAGGAACTAACAAAGTCAGCGATGGCGGCCGGATCAACCTGCCCGGCCGCGTCGATGAACGACGACACGTTGAGTCGGCCGATGGCGTCGGGTCCAAGCTCCAGGCCGTGGTCCTTGGCCGCATGGTCGAGCTGGATGGCGGCAAGTTGATGCACGTGCTCGGCCTGCATGTCGGCGATGGCCTGTTCCAGTTCCGCATTCTTGGCCGTTGCGGCCTCCAGTTCGGCGCTGGCCGCCTTCCATCGAGCTTCGTTGGTCCGGCTCAGGCTCTTCCACTTATCCGCCTCAGAATCGATCTGAGGGCTTTCTGTGGCTGTTTCGGTCACCTGATTCATTTCGAGGGTGGCCGGAGTGTTCAGCGAGTCATCCATTTCGGTGCTCCCTTGGGGTGTGGATACGGGTTGCGTGTCGAGGGCTTACCTACCGAGTGCGCATACGGAACTCGTCGCGATCGGGCGTCGCCTGCCAGGCGTAGGTAAGCGACCTCGGGTTGTCCAGGTCGCCGTCCACGGACACGATACGAACGGCTGGGTCCAAGTCGCCGTCACGCCAGGCGCCCAGGATCTCCTGAGCGGTCATGTCTTCAAGCTGGGCAAAGGCAATCATCGGTCTTGTTCTCCAAAGTGCTGTGAGCGTGAGTATGAAGAAGGCCCCCGGCACGAGGTCACCGAGGGCCTTCACGAACGCGAGAGACGGGAAGAGTCCCTCAGGCATAAGTAGTTAGAGGGGTCGGAAAGTTAATGTTGCGAGATTCCCCTGTAACGATTCTGTATAGCTCTAAACCGTCACGCCCACCTGCGCAGTTCGGCATGTGCCGCTCGTCGTCAACTCTGGCTCCGCACTCCACACACAGGCCCTTGCGGCGGCGGTAGCTGCGCTGAGCATGCTCACGGTCCCTCAGCCGCTTGGCGGCCTGGCGACACTCGACGAAGCAGTAAGCACGCCAGGCACCACGGCGGCCTGAGCCCGGCTTCCGGGTCTCCCTGCATAGCTTGTCGCAATGGCCGCACCTGAAGACCTGTGTGAGGTAGCCACCTTGAGAATGCCACGACATGTCTATTTCCCTCTTCGGTAGAGGATGTTCAACCTATGAACACCTTGTAGTTCGCTGTGGTGAGTTGGGATTTCAAACTCACCTGAGCCTCTGCCACAGCAGAGAGGTGAACGGAGATACTCCGTTCTGCTGGATGAGCTGAGATCGCAACCTACTGCACTTCCTGTGGCCACTAACAAACTAACGAATCAACAGCTCTTGTTTGGCTTCTGCCTTGCGCATACGTGCCATGGTGGTCTTGTAGCTGTCCCACCACAAACGCTGGTCCTTATGCTTCTGCTTCATCGAAGCAAGGTAGGTGTCTACTCCAAATTGCCGTGCAAGCAAACCGGCATGTCCGTTGAAGGCCAAACCGACCTTCAGGTACTCGCCTTTGTGTCCCGGGACCTTGCCCGCGAGTCCCGCCCCACAGAGCCGCTTCAGCGCCCTGCGCACCGTCTCCACGTTGCGGCCCGTCCTGTCGGCCAGGTCCTTTGCCGTGACCAACTCCCCGAACTTCATACACGCCCACACACGCTCAGCCGAGTCGCCCAATCCGCCGGGGGCCACGAACATCGGGTGCTGGCCAAGGTTGGGGACGATCCCGTGAGTAGGGCACACCGGCACCGGCCCTAGCAGTGTGGCTTGGTGGCCACCGACACAATGACACATATAACTGTTCTTATTTATATACAGGGGGGAGTAGTCATATGTGTCGTTGCGTTGGCGGACCACTTCATAGGTCCGTGTTCCATGAGCGTTGGTCTTGTCGATCGGAGCGAGCCAACCCGCTTCGACCAGTCGAGCCAGGCTCCTGGAAACGGTTCGATGTGGGACGCTGGTGTACTCGGCCAACCGCCGAAGGGAAACGGTTGGGGTATAGATTCCATGTTCGTCGCATATCGACAATATGCCGAGCATCACTTTTCGGTCGGTGCCCCCGGCTCGGCCGGTCCACGTGGTCCGCTCCACAGCGGACCAAACAACCGCGAGTCGCTGCCGGATTGCCTCAGGTCCCGTGTCGGCCCAGTCGGCAGCGAAGTCTTCGGCATTCTCCCAAAGCTTTCCTAATCGGCGGTCCACCTGCATCTGCTTTGTTGAACCCCAAGCGAACTCGCCGCCCAGATTGTTCGGGTCACGCATTGCAGCCCTGTATTGCTCGAACGTCCAGCCCGCGCGAACGCAACCGTTCGCGACGTCTCTGGCCACGTCCCACGACTCATCCACAGAACCGTTGAGGAGAAGATTTCTAGTATTGGCCGTCAGGGTGTTGATGTCATAACTAGTAGCAATCATGAGTTCCTCGTGAAATTTTCAAAAAGGATGCCGGGCTTGCCGTATGGTCAAGCCTGGCAATCCCTTAACATACAAATAAACACGCCCCGCCGTAGCGGGGCGATTTCGACCGAGGACTACAGGGCCAGAGTTTCCTTCCTTAAGATGATCCGAGTCTTCGCCATCTCGGTAAGCCGCTCCAACGGGATGACGCTCCCATCATCTGCAGACGGGGTATTGAAGTCGGTCCTATAGTAGTCCAGATCATCCAGTTGAAGATTATTGTCCTGAATGACTTCCTTTAGGTCCAAGAACTCGACCACCACACTCTCTTTGGACCATTCAACGAGGTCCCGGAAGACTACAACGCGTATGTTGTGCTTCTTGAGAAAGGCTCGCTTCTGCTCGTCGTCTTTCTCTGCCCATACCTCCGCGTAGGTCCTGCCGATGTTCACGTACTTCGGAGCGCTGTCCAGCACTTCCACTTCCGAGCGAAGCCGAGAGATCTTCGCCGAGAGGCTCTTGTGCATCTTCCAGTACGACTCTTGCTGTCCTTCTTCGTCGTACCTACCGGCCATGTAGTCCGTTTCGAGTCGATCAAGTCGCTTCTTCACGGCTTCAAGCTCGGTACGGATGGGGCCGGAGTCCACGGAGGACTTCTCGAACACGGGTGCCTGGCCGAGAGCCCTGCCAACGGCATCGTTCACGTACTCGTCAAGGCGTTCCCGCGTGCTTCGGGCAGGGAACTGGCACGTACCCGTCTGGAGGTTGTTGCAGGTGTAGTAGAAGTACACCGCTCCCCTGGCGTTGTTCTTCGACTTCTTGGCGGACGACATGTTGGCACCGCAGACCCCGCAGGTGGCTACTCCCCCGAGCATCGACCGTGAGGGGGTAGACCTGACCGCCTTCCGCTCGTCGGTGGTGAAGCGAACGACCATCCGGTTCCACTCCTCCGGCGTCATGATGGGGTCGGACGAGATCATGACCGGGTTGCCCTCATCGTCCTCCACTTGCTCACCCTTGTAGGTGAAGAAGCCTGCAGCGGTGGGGTTGGTGACGATGGCGACGATTGTGGCTGAAGTCCACTGGATTCCCCGCGACGACTTTCCCGACTTGATGCGTAGGTAGTCCCGCCATGTCGGCACCTTGCGCTTGTTGAGGTCCACGGCGATCCGGTAGGCCGACCAATCGGTCTTGACCCTCTCCACGATCTCCCTCAGGAGAGCCGCGTACTCCGGATCTTGGGCCAGCTTCTTGCCCTTGCCCGCCGTGCTGTCCGTGAACTGATACCCGAACGGGAGCACGCCCCCGGTCCAAACGCCCATCTCCAGGCGAGTCTGTGCGCTTGCTTGGATGCGGGCGCGGATCGTGTTCAGCTCCCCCTCCGCGAACGCCGCGATGATCTGAGCGAACATCTTCCCCATGGGGGTGGACATGTCGATGCCCTCAGTTACAGAGACGATGGTCTTGCCGCGCTGCTCGCACCACTCCACAAGTTCCGCGAAGTGCTTCGAGCGCCGGGTAAGCCTGTCGATCTTGAGAACGGCGATGACGTCGAACTCGTTCTCCCGCTCCGTGAGCCAGGGGCCGAGCTTCGGTCGCTTGAACGGGTCGAGGCCGCCGGACACGTCCAGGTCCTCAGCCCACCCGATCACTGTTCCGCTGACATGTGGAGCGCTGGCCCAGTGCTGGATCGCGTCTCGCTGGCGTTCGGGGGCTGTGCTGGCATCGGTGGTGACACTGAGTCGGATCACGCCAAGCACGCGGGGGGTCTCGATCATGCATGTGATCGTAGAGAGTTGCCGTTAGACAAACAAGTGAGACGACTTCTTCACCGACAAGACGGGCCCGGCACTCACGATCGGCCGTCGCCGCTGAGGCTCCTGCTGCTTTTTCATCCGCCTGACCGGCAGGTCAGGCGCCCCCGGATGGGGCCGGGCAGTCGCCAGGGCTGCTCGGCACCCGCCCCGCGCCGGTCACGGGACCAGCGCGGTCAAGAGATGCTCACGCGGCCACCGCGGCCCGGTGCGGCGCCACGACGGAGCCGTCGGGCAGCAGCAGGCCGGTGTCGTCGAACAGCACGACGCCGTTGCAGAGAAGGCTCCAGCCCTGGTCGGGGTGGGCCGAGATGACGTGCGACCTCTCACGGTCGAGGGAGTCGGCACTTGGGCAAGCGGGGTAGTGACTGCACATCGCGCACCTCTCAGACTGCGCTGTGAATAACGGGGCTTCAAAAGGGCAGCGTGCGCCCTGACGGAGTGCGAAGGTCAAGAGCAGCAGCTCTGGCCGGCTTCTTCGACCGGCGGCGAACCTGTGTCTGACGCATCCCCATCACGTCCTTCAATGGTCTGTCTTCAGTGGTCGGACCTCGGCGTGCACCTTCAGTGTGACGTTCGGGTACGACAGTTTCCCGCCGTCTTCTGAGGGCTTGCCTTCTTTCATGGCTCAACCATGCCCCCGCACCCTTACGGCACCCTTACAGCTCGCTAACGCCGGGCCCGTGGTTTCTGTCAGCCGGCCGTACGACCGCCTGAAAGTTCCCCTACAGGCATCATGCACAAATTTCCGGCGAATCGTTGTGCTGGCCGTTACACCTGTCCGGCATGTCGTCACGTCCGCTGTCACATCAGCCCGGCGAGCTGCGGAAACGCTCCAAGAAAGCCGGGAGAAATGGCTCACGCGGGCGGGGGCTACCCCGCCCGCGCGGCTGGACCAACCTGACCCTGGACAGCCTGCCAAGAGGAGGACCTAGGTCGCAAGTCCGATGCACCTGCAAATTACTTGCAATAGTGTCCTTCCAGAGATCGAACAGGAGGACACATGGGGGACTACACCCTTCCCGACATGCCCTACGACTACGCCGCGCTCGAACCCGCCATCACCGGCGAGATCCTGGAGCTGCACCACGCCAAGCACCACGCGGCCTACGTCAAGGGCGCCAACGACACGCTCGAACGCCTCGCCGAGGCCCGCGACAAGGGCGAGTTCTCGGGCCTGGTGGGCCTGGAGAAGACGTTCGCCTTCAACCTGTCCGGGCACGTACTGCACTCGATCTTCTGGGAGAACCTGTCACCGGACGGCGGCGACCGTCCGGACGGGGCACTCAGGGACGCGATCGACGAGCACTTCGGCACGTTCGAGGCCTTCCAGAAGCAGCTCACCACCGCCACCGCGGGCGTGCAGGGCTCCGGCTGGGGTGTGCTGGCCTGGGAGCCGCTCAGCCGCAGGCTCGTCGTCGAGCAGATCTACGACCACCACGGCAACGTGGGGCTGAACACCACCCCGCTGCTCGTGTTCGACGCGTGGGAGCATGCGTACTATCTTCAGTATCGCAACGTCCGTCCGGACTACGTCGAGAAACTGTGGGGCCTCATCAACTGGGACGATGTGGGCCGGAGGTTTGCTGACGTGACGAGTCAGGCGGGTTGACTTAAGTTCGCAACAAATTATCGGCCCCGCCTCTACTGGTCGGTTTACACAAATAGGTAAGCTGCCTGGCATGCGTGCGCCCTCCGGTTACCTACTCGCCGCGCGCTACCGGCTCATGGAGCCGGTTGGTCGTGGCGGCATGGGCACCGTTTGGCGGGCACATGACGAACTGCTCGACCGGGACGTGGCGGTCAAGGAAGTGCGGCTGCCCACGGTCCTGGACGAGGACCTGCGTGCCGAGCTGTGCGCGCGCACCGAGCGCGAGGGCCGGGCCACCGCGATGGTCACGCACCCCTCGGTCATCACCGTCTTCGACGTGGTCACCGAGGACGACCGGCCGTGGATCGTGATGGAGCTGCTCCGGGCCAGATCCCTGGAGCAGCTCATCCAGGACCAGGGACCGCTCCACCCCCGCAGGGCCGCCGAGATCGGCCGGCAGATCCTGGGCGCGCTGCGCGCCGTGCACGCCAAGGGGATCCTGCACCGCGACGTCAAGCCGAGCAACGTGCTGGTGACCGAGGACCGGGCGGTGCTGACCGACTTCGGCCTGGCCGCGCTCGAAGGTGATGTTTCTATTACCCAGGCGGGCATCGTTCTGGGGTCCGCCGGCTACATCGCTCCAGAGCGGGTGCTCGGCTCGAAGGCCAGCCCCGCCGGCGATCTGTGGTCGCTCGGCGCGACCCTCTACACCGCCGTCGAGGGCAGAGGACTGCACGGCAGGCGTACGGCCGCCGCCGCGCTCGCCGCGCTGACCAGTGGCGAGCCGATCCCGATGACCAAGGCGGGGCCGCTGGCGCCCGTACTCGACGCGCTGCTCAGGATCGACCCCGCGACCAGGCTCGACTCCGTACGCGCCTCGCTCATGCTGGCCAGAGTGGCCGCGGGGGGCTCCGCCGAGGAGCCCCTGACCACCCGCAGACCCGCCCGGCCGGCCTCGCCGGCTCCTCAGCCCCCTTTCGTACGCAGGCCCGCGCACCGCGGGCTACACAGGGCAGATCCCCCGGCGGCGGCCGTCAACGTGCCCCCTCCGCGGCTCGAACGTAAACCGGGTGAGGGCGTGCACAGGAAGCGCGTGGAAGCGCGGCCGACTCCGTCCGCTTATGCCCGTTTCAAAGCGACGGTGATAAAGTTGTGTCTTCCTCGGCGGTTCTGGCCAAGAGAACTTCGCAAGCGAGGGTAAAGCACTTCCCAAGCGAGAATCGATATCTTCTTCTCATGCCGGAACAGCAGACACGCCTGCTCGCGGAGCGCTACCAGCTCATCGCCCCGCTCGGCCGGGGCACGATGGGCACCGTGTGGCGCGCCCGCGACCGCGCGCTCGGGCGCGAGGTGGCGGTCAAGGAAATCCGCCAGGACCCCGGACTAACCGAGGAACAGCGGTCCGAGCTGCGCGAACGTATGGTCCGCGAAGGGCGCATCGCCTCGCGGATCAGCCACCAGTCGGTGGCCGCCATCCACGACGTGCTGATCCAGGAGGACAGCCCGTGGATCATCATGGAGCTCATCGAGGGCCGCTCGCTGGAGCGGGTGATCGAGGAGGAGGGGCCGCTGCCGCCGCGGCTCGTGGCGGAGATCGGCGTGGACCTGCTCGGGGCGCTGCGCGCGGCGCACGCCCAGGGCATCACCCATCGCGACGTCAAGCCCGGCAACGTGCTCATCACCGCCGGCGGCCGCGTGGTGCTGACCGACTTCGGCATCGCCAAGGCCGAGGGCGACTCCCGGCTGACGAAAACGGGCATGGTGATCGGCTCGCCCGGCTACACGGCGCCGGAACGTGCCAGGGGTGAGTACACCGGGCCCGAGTCCGACATCTGGTCGCTCGGCGCCACCCTGTACTACGCCGTCGAGGGACGGCCGGCCTACGAGCGCTCCACGATCGCCGAGACGCTCGCGGCACTGCTCACCGAGAGCGCCGACCCGCCCACGCAGGCGGGACAGTTGCGGCCCGTGCTGAACGGGCTGCTGAACAAGGACTACCGGCAGCGACTTCCCGCTGCCAAGGCGGAGACCCTGCTACGCATGGTCGCCGACACCCCGACGAGCGAGATGCCGGTGCTCACGGCCGAGGCTCTTATGGCGCAGGAGGCCGCTTTGCCCGACCCGTTCGCCGCTCCGCAGAACCCCGAACCCGGCCCTGGAGGCCAAGGACCCGCCGGGCGCGGGCCCGGCGGCCAGGAGGGGCCCGTTCCGGCCGGTAAGGGGTACGCCGGTCAGGGGCCGGGAGTCCAAGGCCCCGGACAGGGGCCCGGTGGCTGGGGGCCTGGTGGTCCTGGTGGTCCTGGTGGTCCTGGTGGTCCTGGTGGTCCTGGTGGTCCTGGTGGTCCTGGTGGTCCTGGTGGTCCTGGTGGTCCTGGGCAGGGCCCTGGCGCACCCGGGCAGGGGCCCGGCGGCCCCGGGCAAGGTCAGGGCGGTCCGAGGCAGGGGCCCGGCGGTCCGGGCGTGCCACCGTACGGCGCTCCAGGTGGTCCTGGTGGGCCAGGTGGGCCAGGTGGTCCTGGGGCGCAGGGACAGGGACGTGGCGGGCAGGGTGCCCCGGTGGGACACGGGATGCAGGGGGCAGGCGGCCCCGGAGCACCCACCGGACCGAACGCCTTCAACGGCCCCAACGCCTTCACCGGTCCCAACGGCCCTGGCGGACCGAGCGGCCCCGGCGGGCCGGGTCAGGGTGGGCCAGGTCAAGGCGGGCCAGGTCAAGGCGGGCCGAGCGCCCCGACTGTGCCGCATGCCGCGGGCCCCGGGTATCCCCAGCAGGGGCAGCAGCCTTATTCCGCGCAGCCACCGAGCGGCCCTGCCGCCGGGAGGCCCGGCGCTGGAGGCCCCGGAGGCCCTGGCCCCGGAGGGCCTGGCGCGGGAGGGCCTGGCGCGGGAGGGCCTGGCGCGGGAGGTCAGGGTGCCGGGAGCCGAGGTAGTGGGGCTCCGGGTGCTGAGGGTCAGGGTGCAGGCGGGCGGGGGGCCGGGAGTCCGGGTGCCTCGACTGGGCCGTACCCCGGCGTGTCCGGTCTGCCCGAGGGCGACTACGACCCCGAGCGTACGGTCAGCATCTCACGTCCCAAGGGGCCCTTCCCCGGCGCGCAGGAGCAGGGCGGCGGCCAGCCGCAGCGCCCGGTCGATGAGGGTTCCATGGCGACCACCCGCATCCCGACCCCGAAGTCGCCGGGACAGCAGGTCTACCCGCCCGCGCCCCCGACTGCCGGTCAGCCCCCGTCGGGGCCCCAGCAGCAGGGTCAGCGGCCGGGCGCCCAGGGTTCACCGGCGGAGTCGGGCGGGCTCGGCACGGACCTGTTCGCCATCGCGGGACAGCCGGAGAAGCCGCCCACGGGCAACCGCAACGGCATGCTGGTGCTCATGGCGGTGGCCGCCGCGGCCGCCGTGGTGATCGCCGTCCTCATCGTGGCCCTCTTCTCAAGCTGACCGGCCTCTCAAGCTGCCCAGCTCTCCCTTGAGTTGGTCGGCGCGACGACACACCACCCGCCCCCGGGGTCTCGGCGGACGGGTGGTGTCTTCCGCCAGTTCAGGCTGCCGTGGGACAGACTGGGGGTCATGAGCGAGTTCCGGATCGAACATGACTCGATGGGTGAGGTACGCGTGCCCGCGGGCGCCAAGTGGCGCGCCCAGACGCAGCGGGCGGTGGAGAATTTCCCGGTCTCGGGGCGGCCTTTGGAGCCGTCCCACATCGCCGCGCTCGGCCTGATCAAGGCCGTGGCCGCGGAGGTCAACGGCGAACTGGGCGTGATCGACAAGGACATGGCGGAGGCGATCGCGCAGGCCGCCGCGGACGTGGCGGAGAACGAGCACGACGCCCACTTCCCGATCGACGTCTTCCAGACCGGCTCGGGCACCTCGTCCAACATGAACGCCAACGAGGTGATCGCGACGCTGGCCGAGGAGCGGCTGGGCCGTCCCGTGCACCCCAACGACCACGTGAACGCCTCCCAGTCCTCCAATGACGTCTTCCCGACCTCGATCCACGTGGCGGCGGCCACCGAGGTGACCTACCACCTGCTGCCCTCGTTGCGGCACCTGGCGGAGGCGCTGCGGGAGAAGGCGATCGAGTTCGACGGCGTGGTGAAGTCGGGGCGTACGCACCTGATGGACGCCACCCCGGTGACGCTGGGGCAGGAGTTCGGCGGGTACGCCACGCAGATCGAGCACGGCGTCGTACGCGTCACGGCGGCCCTGGAGCACGCGCTGGAGCTGCCGCTGGGCGGCACCGCCGTGGGCACGGGCATCAACACGCCGCCGGGGTTCGCCGGCGAGGCCGTCGAGAAGCTGCGTGAGGCGACCGGCATCCCGTTCCAGGAGGCCGGCGACCACTTCGAGGCCCAGAGCGCGCAGGACTCCATCGTGGAGCTCTCCGGGCAGCTCAAGGTGGTGGCGGTGTCCCTCACCAAGATCGCCAACGACCTCCGGTGGATGGGCTCGGGGCCGCGGGCGGGGCTCGGCGAGATCAACCTGCCCGACCTGCAGCCCGGCTCGTCGATCATGCCGGGCAAGGTCAACCCGGTGATCCCCGAGGCCACGGCCATGGTCGCGGCCCAGGTCATCGGGAACGACGCGACGATCACGTTCGCCGGCGCGTCCGGCAACTTCGAGCTGAACGTGCAGCTCCCGGTCATCGCGCGCAACATCCTGGAGTCGATCAGGCTGCTGGCGAACATCTCACGCCTGCTCGCCGACCGCTGCGTCGCCGGGATCACGGCGAACACGGAGCGGCTGCGCGAGTACGCCGAGTCGTCGCCGTCGATCGTGACCCCGCTGAACAAGTACGTCGGCTACGAGGAGGCCGCGAAGATCGCCAAGCAGGCCCTGGCGGAGCGCAAGACGATCAGGGAGGTCGTGATCGAGCGCGGCCACGTGGCCGAGGGCACGCTGAGCGAGGAACAACTCGACGCCGCACTCGACGTACTGTCCATGACCAGGCCCTGAGCACGGGGCCGGGCACCGAGCGCGGGCGACACCGAGCGAACCAGGCCCTGAGCGAACCGGGCACCCTACGGCGGACCGTCTGATCGGCGGCCGCCGTCCGGGCCCCATGCGGTCAGGCGGTCAGGCGGTCAGTGGGGCCGGATCTCGGCCATGACCCGCCGCATGTCCGAGACCGCACGGAGGGTGCCGCGCAGGGTGCCGGTCACCTTGGAGCGTCCGGCCCTGGGCAGGTAGTCCACGTCCACCTCGTCGATCGGCCAGCCCGCGGCGGCGGCGCGCAGCACCATCTCCAGGGGATAGCCGAAGCGGCGGTCGGTCAGCCCGAGTTCCAGGAGGGCCGCGCGTCTGGCGGCCCGCATCGGGCCCAGGTCGTGCAGCGACGCCCCGGTACGGCGGCGCAGATTGGCGGCGAGGACGGCGTTGCCCAGCCGCGCGTGCGGGGGCCACGCCCCTGCGGCGCGCGGCCTGCGCCGCCCCAGCACCAGCCCGGCGCGCCCGTCCATCACCGGGGCCGCCACCCTGGGCAGCTGGCCGGGGTCCAGCGAGGCGTCGGCGTCCATGAAGCAGACCAGGTCGGAGGAGGCGGCGAGCAACCCCGCGTGGCAGGCGGCGCCGAAGCCACGCAGAGGTTCGGCGACGACCAGCGCCCCGAGGTCCCTGGCGACCTGCGCCGAGCGGTCCGTGGAGCCGTTGTCGACCACGATCGCACGGTAGCCGCCAGGCATACGCCCAAGCACCCAGCCGAGCGCGGCCTCTTCGTTCAGACAGGGCAGAATCACATCAATCGTCATGACCAGGCGAACTCCTTCACGCCGGCGTTGAAGCCGATCTCGGCGCGGAAGCCGAGCTCGGTCCTGGCCCGTGCGGCGGAGGCGACGATGTGGCGGACGTCGCCGAGCCGGTAGTGGCCAGTCACTTGCGGCTCCGGTCCGCCCCGCTCGGCCGCCAGCGCGCCGGCCATCTCGCCCACGGTGTGCGGAGTGCCGGAGGCGATGTTCCAGGCGCGCAGCTCTCCTGGCCGTACGGGCGCCGACATGGCGGCGAGGTTGGCCCCGGCCACGTCGCGTACGTGCACGAAGTCGCGGAGCTGGCGGCCGTCCTCGAACACCTTCGGCGCCCGGCCCGCCTCCAGCTCGGAGCGGAAGATCGCGGCCACTCCCGCGTAGGGCGTGTCGCGCGGCATGCGCGGGCCGTAGACGTTGTGGTACCTCAGCGCCGCCACGCTGCCGCCCGTCTGCCTGGCCCAGTTGGCGGCCAGATGTTCCTGGGCGAGCTTGCTGGTCGCGTAGGCGTTGCGCGGATCGGGCCGCGCGTCCTCGTCGATCTCCGCGCAGGCCAGTGACGTACCGCAGCTCGGGCAGGCCGGGTCGAACCGGCCGCTTTCCAGGTCCTCGACGGTACGTGGCCCCGGCCTCACCGGGCCGTGCTCGGCGCACTCGTAACGCCCCTCGCCGTAGATCACCATGGAGGACGCCAGCACCAGCCGGCCGATCTCGCGCCTGGCCATGGCGGCCAGCAGGACGGCGGTGCCGTACACGTTGACGCCGGCGTAGTCCGGCAGGTCGGAGACGTCCACGCCGAGACCCACCTTGGCCGCCTGGTGCACGACGACGTCAATGCCCGGCAGCAGCGTGTCCAGCAGGTCCGCGTCGCGAACGTCCTGGCCGGTGCGCAGGTCCAGGCCGACGACGTCGTGGCCGGCGGCCTCCAGGGCCTCGGTGACGTGCCCGCCGATGAAACCGGCCGAGCCGGTGACCATCACTCTCACGCCGCCGACGCTAGCCCGCCGCCCGGCCCCCGCTGAAGAGACGTTCGCAGTTCGTAAGGCTTCTTACGGAGATCGAACGGTGCACCCGGAAACGGCGGAAAGCCCGGCCCGGGGTGCGAGGCTGCCGCTCGTGAGCCGGAATGTGTACGTGCCAAAGGTGGTGCGCACCGCCCTGACGGCCGTCGTGCCGAGAGCGGTACGCGCTGTCCTCTCGGCTGTCGTGCCCTGGGTGGTGCTTGTCGCTCTGGCGGTCGTCGTGGCCGGGGCGGTGACGGAGCCGCCGGAACTGGGCCGTTACCTGGCGGCCTGGGTGCTGTTCGCGGTGGCGCTCTGGCTGTGCAGGCGGGTGCCGGCGCGGCGGCTGACCGTGCTGGTCGTGGTCGGCGGGATCGGGCTGGCCGGGATCGGGCTGGTGGCGCCGCCGAGCAGCAGCACCGACTCCTTCCGGTACGCCTGGGACGGGCGCGTACAGGCCGCGGGCCACTCCCCCTACGACCGTCCGCCCGCGGACCCGGCGCTCGCCGGGCTGCGTGACGAGTGGTTGTTCCCCACGGACTGCGCCGGGGCCGCGCTCTACCCCCTGCCGGACGGCGGCTGCACCCGGATCAACCGCCCCACCGTGCCGACGATCTATCCGCCGCTCGCGCAGGGCTACTTCCTTCTCATCCACTGGCTGTCGCCCGAGGGCGCCCGGCACAAAGTCCTGCAGCTCGGCGGCTGGGTCATGGCCGTACTCGCGCTGCTGGCACTGTGCCGGATCGCGGGCGCGCGGCGGGCGGCGTACTGGGCGTGGTGCCCGGCCATGCCGATCGAGGCCGTGAACAACGCGCACGTGGACATGCTCGGCGTGCTGCTGGTGGTGCTGGCCTTCTACGCCGTACGCGGGCGCGGTGCGCTGCTGGGGGCGGCCGTGGCGGCCAAGTTGTTGCCCGCGACGGCGCTCCTGGGCTCGCTGTCCGGCGTGCTGGCGGGCGGGAGGGCGGGCAGAGCAGCGGACGCGGCGGCGGACAGGGCGGCGAACCCGGTGGCGTGGCGGCGGGTGGCCGGTGTCGTGGTGCCGGCTGGGGTCGTGGTGGTGCTGTCGTACCTGCCGTACGTGCTGGCCTCAGGCCCGGCGGTGGCCGGTTACCTGCCGGGTTATCTGCAGGAGGAGCGGTACGACGGCGGCGGCAGCCGCTACGCGGTCCTGAGGCTGCTCCTGCCCGACGCATGGGCGCCCTACGCGGCGGTCCTGCTGCTGGCGCTGGTCGTCCTGGCCGTTCTGCGCCACGGCCACCCGGATCGGCCCTGGAGGGGGGCGCTGCTGGTCAGCGGCTCGCTCCTGCTGCTGTTCACGCCGGGCTACTCCTGGTACGCGCTGCTGGTCGTCGCGCTGGCCGCCATGGACGGGCGGTGGGAATGGCTGGGCGTGGCCCTGGCGGGCGCGGTCGCCTACGTCACCGCCCCCGGGGGCTCCGGCACGCTCGCGACCGTTTTCTACGCAGGGGCCGCGCTGGCCGTGCTGATCGGCTGGGCCGTACGCCGCCCCATCGAAAGGACTGAGCACACTGAACGCACCTCACCTGCCGCAGCTCCTGGTCATCGCCAAGGAGCCGGTGCCCGGCAGGGTCAAGACCCGGCTGACTCCGCCGCTGCGCCCGGCCGAGGCCGCCGCCGTGGCCCGCGCCTGCCTCCGTGACAGCCTGCGGGCCGTCGCGGCGACGCCGGCCGGCCAGCGGGTGCTGGCGCTGGACGGCCTGCCGGGAAGCTGGCTGCCGGAGGACTTCGTGGTGATCCCGCAGCGTGGCGACGGCCTGGACGAGCGCCTGGCGGCGGCTTTCTCCGACGCCCACCGGCTCCGGCCCGCCCCGATCGTCCTGATCGGCATGGACACCCCGCAGGTCACGCCGGCGCTGCTGGGCGAGGCCGGGCGGGCGCTGCGGGAGCACGACGCGGTGTTCGGGCCGGCCGCCGACGGCGGTTTCTGGCTGCTCGGCCTGCGCAGGCCCGACCCGGAACTGCTGCTGGGGGTGCCCATGTCGCATCCGGAGACCGGCAAGCAGCAACTCGACCGCCTGGAACGTGCCGGGCTGGCCGTACATCACCTGCCCGAGCTGATCGACGTCGACACGGTGGCGGACGCCGCCGCCGTGGCCGCTCAGGCGCCCGATTCCTGTCTCGCCGCCGAGCTGAGGCGGCTGGGACGGTGATCGGGGAGCTCTACGCCGACGCCCTCGCCGGTGCGGGCGCCGAGATCGAGTACGTGGACGGCACCCGCGTCACGCTGGAGACCGCGCGCTGGTTCGAGCCGATCGACGGCGACGAGGCGCTGCTGAGCCGCTGCGCCAGCCCCACGCTGGACATCGGCTCCGGCCCCGGACGTCTGACGGCCGCGCTGACCCGGCGCGGGATCGGCTGCCTCGGCATCGACATCACGCCCCGCGCGGTCGCCCTGACCCGCCGCGCCGGAGGGTTCGCCCTGCTCAGGGACGTCTTCGAGGACATCCCTTGCAGCGGTCGCTGGGAGACGGCGCTGCTCGCCGACGGCAACATCGGCATCGGCGGCAATCCCGAGGCGCTGCTGCGCAGGGTCAGGCAGCTCATCAGTCCCGGCGGCACGATCCTGGCCGAGGTGGCGCCGCCGGGCACGAAGAGCCGGGTGGACCGGGTCCGGCTGCGGCGGGGGCGGCGTACCGGCGAGTGGTTCGGCTGGGCGACCGTCTCGGCCGGTGACATCCGCCGGGTCGCGCTGGCCGCCGGCCTGACCGAAGCCCACTGCTGGACCGCACACGGCCGCTGGCTGGCCGGCCTGCGCTGACCGGCACGCCCGCTAAGCGACCGTGCGGGTGGCGTGGGCCCAGCGGGTGAGCAGGGACAGCGCGGCGCCGGAGTCGACCGCGTCGGCGGCCCTCTTGTAGCCCGCGCTCAGGGCGGGCGTGAGCTCCGCCGCCGGCGGTGTGCCGTCGGCGGCGACCAGCGCGGCGGCCGCGTTCAGCAGGACGATGTCGCGTACGGGCCCCTGCTCGCCGGAGAGCACCGCGCGGGCCACGTCCGCGTTGTGCCGCGCGTCGCCGCCGCGCAGGTCCTCCGGGCGGGCGCGGGGTATCGACAGGTCCATGGGGTCGAGGGCGGTACGGGTCACGGCTCCCCTGCGTACGACCCAGACCGTCGAAGAACCGCAGGTCGTCAGCTCGTCGAGCCCGTCGTCACCCCTGAAGACGAGGGCGGAGCAGCCGCGTTCGGCCAGCACGCCCGCGAGAACCGGCGCCATCGTCGGATGGTAGACCCCGACGGCCTGCGAGGAGGGCAGGGCGGGGTTGGTGAGCGGCCCCAGGAAGTTGAAGACGGTGGGGACGCCCAGCTCGCGGCGCGGCTTCGAGGTGCGTCTCAGCGCCGGGTTGAAGGCGGGCGCGAAGCAGAACGTGATCCCGACCTCGTCCGCGACCCTGACCACGGCGGCGGGCGGCAGGTCGATGACCACGCCGAGCTCTTCGAGCACGTCGGCCGCGCCCGCCGCGGACGAGGCCGCCCTGCCGCCGTGCTTGACCACCTTGGCGCCCGCGGCGGCGGTCACGACGGCGGCCATGGTGGAGATGTTCACGGTGTTGGCGCGGTCGCCGCCGGTGCCGACCAGGTCCACGGGGTCGCCGGAGACGCGGATCGCCGACGCCTTGGCCAGCATGCCGTCGGCCAGGCCCGACACCTCGGCCACGGTCTCGCCCTTGGCGCGCAGCGCGACCGCGAACGCGGCGATCTGGGCGTCGGTCGCCGTGCCGGACATGATCTGGTCCATGGCCCAGGCAGCCTGGCGGGAGGTCAGTGACCGGCGGTCGAGCAGCGCGGTGAGGATCCGCGGCCAGGTGGTGCTCATGACAGTGCCCTCTTCTCGTCAGTGCTCGACGGGGGGACACCCACCTGCAACGGTGACGGCCGCCTCGTCGAGGCGGCCGTGCGCGTACACGCTCAGGAGGTCCGCCTAGGAGGCGGGCCACCACTGGAGCGAGTACGCGATCATGGGCCTCACCATAGCAGATGCGATGAATTCACATAGGGAGTCACTCATCTATGTCGCCCGCACCCATGCGTGGCGGCCTCCTGAACGCCTAGGGTTTGCAAGCATGGCGAAGGAGCTGACCGGGCGGACCGCGCTGGTGACGGGGGCAGGGGGCGGCATCGGGGCGGCCTGTGCCCGGCGGCTGGCCGCGGCCGGGGCCAGGGTGCTGGTCGTCGACATGCGGGCCGAGGCCGCCGCGAAGGTGGCCGCCGAGGTGGGCGGCGTTCCCGTGGTGGCCGATCTGGGCGATCCCGGTTTTGTGGCGGGGCTGCCGGACGAGGCCGTGGACATCGTGGTGAACAACGCGGGGTTCCAGCATGTGGCCGCGATCGAGGAGTTCCCGCCCGAGACGTTCTCGGCGATGTTGCGGGTGATGGTCGAGGCGCCGTTCCTGATCGCGCGGAAGGTGCTGCCCGGCATGTACGCCAGAGGCTGGGGCCGGTTCGTGAACATCTCCTCGGTGCACGGGCTGCGGGCATCGGCGTACAAGTCGGCCTATACGGCGGCCAAGCACGCCCTGGAGGGCTTCTCCAAGACCCTGGCGCTCGAAGGGGCGCCCCACGGGGTGACCTCCACCTGCGTCTGCCCCGGCTACGTGCGCACCGCGCTGGTGGAGGCGCAGATCGCCGACCAGGCCAGGGCGCACGGCATCGCGCCCGATGAGGTCGTGAGCGAGATCATGCTCGCTCCCGCCGCGATCAAGCGGCTGATCGAGCCGGAGGAGGTGGCCGAGCTGGTCGCCTACCTGTGCGGTCCCGCCGGAGGGTTCATCACCGGGGTGTCGCTGCCCGTGGACGGCGGCTGGACGGCCAGGTAATGAGCATTCTCTTCCTGGAGCTGCTGGCCCGGGAGGCGTCGGCGGTGGAGTTCGAGGGGCCGATCGTTCAGGCCAGGGCGGCCGGGGCGGACGCGGCGGCGATCGAGGAGTTGGAGCGGGCCAAGGTCGAGGCGCTCAAGGTGCGCGACCTGCTGAAACGGCGGGCCAGGCGCGAGGCGGAGCTGTCGGCGCTCTACGACACGGCCGGCGACCTGGCGGCGCTGCGCGACCTCGACGCCGTGCTGGAGGCCATCGTGCACCGGGCCAGGCAGCTGCTGGCCACGGACGTCGCGTACATGACGCTGCACGACCCCGGGCGCGGCGACACCTACATGCGGGTCACCGACGGGTCGATCTCGGCCAAGTTCCGGGCGTTGCGGCTGGCCATGGGGGCGGGGCTGGGCGGGCTGGTGGCGCAGACGGCGGTGCCGTACGCGACGGCCGACTACTTCGCCGACGCCAGGTTCCGGCACAAGGAGCACATCGACGAGGCCGTCAAGGAGGAGGGCCTGGTCGCCATCCTGGGGGTGCCGCTGCGGCTGGGTCAGCGGGTGATCGGGGTGCTGATGGCGGCCAACCGCAGCGCGCGGCCGTTCCACCAGGAGGAGGTGTCGCTGCTGGCCAGCCTGGCCGCGCACGCCGCCGTCGCGATCGACAACGCCGGGCTGCTGCAGGAGACCAGGAACGCGCTGGAGGAGCTCTCCCGGGCCCACAGGACCGCCAGGGCGCACGGCGAGGCGGTCGAGCGGGCCGCCAAGGCGCACGACAGGATGACCTCGCTGGTGCTGCGCGGCGGCGGGATCGAGGACGTGGCGGCGGTGGTGACCGACGTGCTGGGCGGGTCGCTGGCGGTGCTGGACGACCTGGGGCGGGCCATCGTCGGGGACGTGGGCGAACTGGACGCCGGGGTGTTCGAGGCGGCGCGGGCGTCCAGGGCGCTGGGGCGTACGGTGCGCAGGGGTGAGCTGCTGATCGCGTCCGTGGACGTGGGCGGTGAGCCGCTGTGCACGCTGATCCTGCGCAGCGACGACGCCGACGAGCGCATCCTGGAACGGGCGGCGCTGGTGTGCGCGTTGCTGCTGCTGTTCCGCAGGAGCGTGGCCGAGGCCGAGGGACGGGTCAGGGGCGAGCTGCTCGACGACCTGATCGCCAGGCCCGGCTCCCCCGGCCTGGCGGACCGGGCCGGGCGGCTCGGGGTCGATCTGGGCGCGCCGCACGTCGTCGTGGTGGTCAGGCACGAAGGGCAGCGGGAGCGGGCCGCCTTCTGGGCCTCCTCCCAGGCCGCGGTGCGGCACGGGCTGGCCGCGATGCGGGGCGATGAGGTGGTGCTGCTGCTGCCCGGCGACGACGCCGGGGAGCTGGCACAACGCGTGGCCCGCGAGCTGACGTCCTCGTTGCACAGCCCGGCGACGGCAGGCGCGTCGTGCGTGAAACCGTCCGGCGCGGCAGGCGGCGACCGGGCCGGTGGGCCGGAGAACGTGGCCGCCGCATACCAAGGCGACCGGGCGGGTGGGCCGGAGAACGTCGCGGCGGCCTATCAGGAGGCGCGGCGGTGTGCGGAGGCGTTGATCGCGCTCGGGCGGGCCGGAGACGGGGCGGGCGCGGCCGAGCTGGGCTTCGTGGGGCTGCTCGTCGGCGACGGCCGCGACGTGCCCGGCTTCGTCGCCAGGACGCTGGGCGCGGTGATCGACTACGACGCCCGCAGGGGCACCGCCCTGACCGGCACGCTGGCGGCGTACTTCGGCACCGGCGGCTCGCCCTCACGCACGGCCGAGGTCATGCACATCCACGTCAACACCGTCACCCAGCGCCTGGACCGGATCGGCAAGCTGCTGGGCGAGGGATGGCTGGAGCCGGAGCGGGCGCTGGAGATCCAGCTCGCGCTGCGCTTGCACCGCCTCGGCCACACATACCCGCCGCACACTGTGGGCCCCGACCCCATATGAGTGACTCCGGTCACAATCTACGGTGACCGGCATGGCCACTTCCATCAAGAAGATCGTCGCCGCGAGCCTGATCGGCACCACCATCGAGTGGTACGACTTCTTCCTGTACGGCTCGGCAGCCGCCCTGGTGTTCAACAAGCTCTTCTTCCCCGAGTCCGACCCGCTGACCGGCACGCTGCTGGCCTTCCTCACCTACGCCGTCGGATTCGTCGCCCGCCCACTCGGCGGCCTGGTCTTCGGCCACTTCGGTGACCGGGTCGGCCGCAAGGCGCTGCTGGTCGTCAGCCTGCTGATGATGGGCGTGGCGACGTTCCTGATCGGTTGCCTGCCGACGTACGAGACGCTGGGGCCCGCCGCGGCGCTGCTGCTGACGGCGCTGCGGCTCGTGCAGGGCTTCGCGCTCGGCGGCGAGTGGGGCGGCGCGGTGCTGATCGTCTCCGAGCACGGCGACACGGCGCGGCGCGGCTTCTGGGCCTCCTGGCCGCAGGCCGGCGCGCCTGGCGGGAACCTGCTGGCCACCGGTGTGCTGGCGGTGCTGGCCGGCCTGCAGTCGGAGGAGGCGTTCCTGTCGTGGGGCTGGCGGGTGCCGTTCCTGCTGTCGGGGGTGCTGGTGCTGGTCGGGCTCTGGATCAGGCTGTCGATCAGCGAGTCGCCGGTCTTTCAGCAGTCCGCGCCGGAGGAGCGGGCGCCGATCGTCGGGGTGCTGCGGCACCACTCCAAGGACGTGCTCGTCGCGATCGGCGCGCGCCTGGCGGAGAACATCTCGTTCTACCTGCTGACCGTCTTCGTCATCACCTACGCCAAGCAGAACGGGATCGCCAACTCCACCGTGCTGAACGCGGTGCTGGTCTCCTCCGCCATCCACTTCGTCACGATCCCGATGTGGGGCGCGCTGTCCGACCGCTTCGGCCGGCGCCCGATCTACCTGGCGGGCGCCGCCGGCATCGGCGTGTGGATCTTCGCGTTCTTCCCGCTGGTGGACACCGGCAACTTCCTGGCGATCACGCTGGCCGTCACGGTCGGGCTGCTCTTCCACGGCATGATGTACGGCCCCCAGGCCGCCTTCTTCGCCGAGTTGTTCGGCACCAGGACCCGCTACACCGGCGTCTCCATCGGCGCGCAGCTCTCGGCGATCGTGGCGGGCGCGCTGGCCCCGATCATCGCCGTCGCCCTGCTCCAGCAGTACGGCAGCAGCGTGCCCATCTCGATCTACCTCGGCCTGGCGGCGGTGCTCACCCTGACCGCGGTCTACGCCGCACGCGAAACCCGCGGCCGCGACCTGGCCGCCGCGAGCATCCGTTCGCGACAGGCCAGCCCGTGAGACAGCGGCGGTGCCCGTCGCGACGGGTCAGTCCGTGAGGTAGCGGTGCCTGCCCGAGCGCGCCATCCGCACCAGGTGCCGCGCGCCGGGCAGTCGCCGGCCGAGCCGGTGCAGCAGGCTGTCCCTGCCCAGCGGCGAGCGGCGCTCCGGGAGGCCGCCGGAGGCCGGGCGGGACTCGACCCGGCCCCTGCGCATCTCCAGCGCGAACCGCAGCCCGATCTCCTCCTCGGCGGAGCGCAGCGAGCACGACCAGGTGCCGGGGCCGAGATGCTCGACGCCCGGCAGCAGCCGTTTGACCGGCACCTTGGCCACGAGCTGGCCGGTCAGCCTGCCGGGCACGCCCGCCTCGACCAGGGCCGGCGCGCTGACCTCGCGGGCCCGCCGCCCCGAGGTGCGCATCACCAGCTCCAGCGCGGGCCCGCCGCTCGGAGGCACGTACGGCACCGGCAGCACGACGTACAGGTACCGGTCCACGTGTTTGACCGTCACCCCCGGCGAGACCAGCGCGATCGACTCGGAGAACGAGCGCGGCTCGATGGCCAGGCCCAGCTCGCCCTGGTCGCTCCAGCACGGCACCACCAGCCGCATCCTGGGCCGCTGGGCCAGCACGCCGAGGCAGTTGAGCGGGCCATCGGGGCGGCTGACGCGGCTCTTGGCCTGGCTTGCGCCGCTGAACATGCGCACGTGCACCTCCCACTGGCCCGGCCGCAGCGGCGCGCCCACGGCGGCGCTGGTGATGTCCAGCCTGGCCTCGCCGCGGATCCGCACCCTGGTCCTGCGGCGACCGGCGGGGACGCGCTCGATGCGCTGGGTCATCGGCAGGAAGTGCACGACGCCCGTCCCGGTGTGGCGCACGTAGACGTCGATACGGGCCCGTTCGACGTCTTCGGTGATGTCGGTGACGTCCTTCGGCAGTTTCCTGCTCTCCAGCGAACGTGGCGGGCTCCAGTGCACACGCTCGCCGTCCAGCCGGTACTTGTCGGGCGAGCCGCCGCCGTCCAGCACCTCCACGGTCAGCCCGAGCACCAGTACGTGGGCGTCCCAGCGCACTTCGGTGAGGTCGGCGCGCAGTCCGGCCCGCCTGGAGGCGTTCGACATCAGGACGATCTGGTCCAGGCGGCCCATACGCACGTACGCGGCCACCACGCGGAGCTGGACCGGCAGGTAACGGTCGAGCCGGTCGGGGAACCGCTGGGCCATGAACTCCTGCACGACGCGGAAGTGCATGCCCCTGTCCACGGAGGAGTCGGCGAACTTGCTCGTCAGCAGCGGGCGCAGCAGGGCGTAACGCAGCCAGTAGGCGTACATGCGGTCGCGCTGGCGGCCCTCGTCCACGAACAGGTCGATGTCGTCGAGCAGGCCGCGCAGCTCCCCCACGATGGCGCGCGGCTCCTCCTCGGTGGGCGGGCGTTCCCCAAGGTGGCAGCACAGGTGGTCGGCCAGCACCGCGATGACCTTGGCCTGCAGGTAGGCCCGCAACACGAACGCCTGCTCCGCCATCCGGCCGCCGGGCACGGCGAAGCCCAGCTCGTGCTCCTCCAGGAAGGCGCGGCGGTAGAGCTGCTGCGGCTGGAGCAGGGTGAGCAGCCGGTCGCGCAGGATGCCGGCGCGGCCGGTGCTGCGCGCGAAGGCGGTCATCGGCGGGCCGTAGTCGCGTACGAGGCGGCCGACCAGCACGTCGGCGTCGGTCTCCACGGCGCGGTCGTACATGCGCTCGACGGCGTCCCGCTCCAGGCGGTCGCTCGGGCCGAGGAAGAACACGTAGTCCCCGGCGGCCGAGGCGAGGCCGACGTTGCGGCCGCGCATGGGCGAGCCCGTGTACGGCAGGCGCAGCGTGCGGACGTTGTCACGGACGACCGCGATGGCGTCCAGGCGCTCGCCGATCCCGTCCGTGGACCCGTCGTCCACGAAGATCACTTCGTACTCGTCCGCGGGCATCGTCTGATCCAGCGCCGAGCGAATGCTCGCGTCGGCGCTGTCACCCGGATTGTGGACATCGAGGATCACACTGACCTTCACACCCATGCGGCCAGCGTGCGCCCGTATACCGGATCAGGCGCGACGGCTTGCCGATTGGAGAAGGAAAGTTGACTCGTTAATACCAACCCACGGACTGAGAGTGGCCCCAGGCGGCACAGGGCGTGCCGTAGCGGCCCTTGATGTAGCCCAGACCCCACTTGATCTGGGTGGCCGCATTGGTCTGCCAGTCGGCGCCGGCGCTGGCCATCTTGGTGCCGGGCAGGGACTGCGGGATGCCGTACGCGCCGGAGTAGCGGTTCATGGCGCGCTCGTTCCAGCCGCTCTCCTTCTGCCAGAGCCGCTCCAGACAGCCCCACTGGTCGGCGCCGAACCCGTTCGAGGCAAGCATGGCCTTGGCGGTGGCCTTGTTGCTGCCCGGTGAGGGGTCGCTGCCCGGCGGGAAGTTCATGGAGGGGAAGCCGTCGCCGCCGGGGGCCTTCTCCGGCACGACCCAGTCGAGGTCCTTGCCGGCCGCGCCCGAACGATCCTTCTTCAGCTTGTCGGCCCGGTACGCCTGCTCGGCCTCGGCCTTGAGCAGGTCGGACTGCGGGTCGGGCGCGAAGGGGTCGCCGGCGGCGATCTTGCCTAGATCGTTGAGCGAGAAGGGCGTCGGCGGCGGCTCATTGGCGTTCTGGATCGCCCGGTAGGCGACGAAGCCGCCGCCACCGATGACGATCACGAACGAGAGGGTGGTGATGATGATGCGTTTTGGAGTGAAGCGCGAAGGCCGGCGCGCCGTGGGGAGATCATCCTTCGGGGGGCGCTCACTCAACTGCGGACCGGGGCTCACGATGCATGAGCTTGCCCTGTCATGGGGGGTGCTTCGCAACCGAAACGCGGGAATCGCTTGGGGAAAATTTCACCAACGAGCCGATTAGCGGCACGTTTGCCGAAAATTGTGACATTGGTCACATGAGGGACGGCCTCCCTTCAGGCGCCCGTTACCGAAGGGAAGCCGCTTTCAGGGTCGCGGACCATCTTCTGGGCCACATCTGCGGCACGTCACAGTTTGGTGACACAAGACGGGTATTGGAGACATGGAATAATAATGTGCGCGTGGCTGGCATCCTCCTTGTTGAAGACGACCCCTCGGTCCGCATGGCTCTAGAGCTTGCGCTGACCAGGCAGGGGCACTCCGTCACGTCGTACGCGACGGGTGAGGAGGCTCTCGACCACATCAGAGCCCGCCGCCCGGAGATCGCGATCCTCGACGTCATGCTCCCGGGGATCGACGGGGTCGAGGTCTGCCGCCGCATACGCAAACTCGACCAGCTCCCGGTCATCCTGCTCACGGCCCGCGGCGACGACCTGGACGTGGTGGTGGGGCTGGAGGCCGGCGCCGACGACTACGTGGTCAAACCGGTCGAGCCCCGCGTCCTGGACGCCCGCATCCGCGCCGTGCTGCGGCGGGCCGAGTCCGCCTCCTCCGACCGGATCACGTTCGGCGACCTCGTGATCGACCGTGGCGCGCTCAAGGTCACGCTGGCCGGCAAGGAGATCCATCTGACCCCGACCGAGCTGCGGCTGCTGCTGGAGCTCGTACGCCATCCAGGCCAGGTGCTCAACCGCCGCTACCTGCTGCGCGCGGTCTGGGACCACACCCACATCGCCGACTCGCGCCTGGTGGACGCCTGCGTGCAGCGCATCCGCGCGAAGATCGAGCCCAAGCCCGCCGAGCCCGTCTTCATCCACACCGTGCGCGGCTTCGGCTATCGGTTCAACCCGCCGTGATCCCCCGTCCCACCGGCCTGCGCGCCCGCCTGGTCATCACCTTCACCCTGGTCGCCGTCACCGCCTCGCTGCTGGTCGCCACCATCGGCTTCGAGCTGGCCAAGGCCGCGCTCGTCACCAGGGCCGAGACGACCGCGATCGACCTGGTCACCAGGGCGCTCGGCGACATCTCCTTCCCCATCGGCACCCTGCAGCAGGGCGAGGCCCCACCGACCGCCAGGGACCTGGACCGCATGGTCGACGCGCTGAGCGGGCCGGGCCGCAGCGTGCTGGTGGAGTATCGCGGTCTGCTGTCCGCCGAGGGCCGCCTGTCGATGAGCAACGTGCCCAACGAGCTGTACGGCAGGGCCAAGCAGAGCGTCGTCACCCAGCGCAAGGTCATCCACAACGAGCTGTACCTCATCGTCGGCGCCGAGGTCTACCGGGAGAACACCGGCTCGACCGAGGCCACGGGGCTGCGCGCGTTCGCCTTCTTCCCCCTGACCGACGAGCAGCGCCAGCTCGACACGCTCAGGACCACGCTCGCCCAGACCGGCACGGTCATCGTGCTGATCGCCCTGGTCGTGGCGCTGCTGTCGGCCCGGCAGGTGCTGCTGCCGGTGCGGCGGCTGAGCGCCGCGGCCCAGGCGCTCGGCCAGGGCCGGCTGGACACCCGCCTGCCCGTGCACGGCCAGGACGAGCTGGCCGGGCTGACCGCCAGGTTCAACGACGCCGCCGCCGCGCTGGAGCTGAGCGTGTCGGAGCTGCGCTCGCTGGAGGCACTGTCGCGCAGGTTCGTGGCCGACGTCTCGCACGAGCTGCGCACGCCGCTGACCGCCATGACGGCCGTGGCCGACATGCTCTCCGACGAGGCCGACCATCTGCCCGAGGCGTCCGCTGAGGCCGTACGGCTGGTGCTCAGGGAGATCGAGCGCCTGCGCGGGCTGGTCGAGCACCTCATCGAGATCAGCCGCTTCGACGCGGGCACGGCCACGCTCAACCTGGAGCCGATGAACGTGGCCGAGGCCATCCAGGACTGCCTGGACGTGCGCGGCTGGAGCGATCAGGTCAAGGTGAAGGCGTCGCAGGGGCTGACCGCCAACCTCGACACCAGCCGGTTCGACGTCATTGTGGCCAATTTGGTCGGCAACGCGCTCAAGCACGGGCAACCGCCCGTGGTGGTCTCCGCCAGGGCCACGGAGAACGGCCTTGAGGTGAAGGTGCGCGACCACGGCAAGGGCATCCCGCGCGAGGCCCTGCCGCACGTCTTCGACCGCTTCTTCAAGGCGGGCGCCGGCCGGGCCCGCAGTCACGGCAGCGGCCTGGGCCTGGCCATCGCCAGGGCCAACGTGCAGTTGCACGGCGGCACGATCTCCGTACGCCCCCAGAACCCCGGCACCCTCTTCACGGTCTGGCTACCGCATTCATGAAGCCCATCAGAGCCCTCACGGCCGCCGTCCTGCTGGCCGCCACCGCCTGCGGCATCTCGCCCACCGACGTGCAGGACAGGAGCCACGCCCCCACCATCAGCATCCCGCCGCCGTCCAGGACGATCTTCATGATCAAGAAGGGCAAGCTGGCCCTGGAGCCGGCCTACGTCGAGAACGAGAGCGTCGCCAGCCTGCTCGGCGCGCTCTTCGACGCCTCCAACCAGCCGCTCACGGACCAGGACACGGCGCTGCGCGGGTTCAGGTACCTGAGGACCAAGAACTCCATCAATCCGCCGCAGCGCGATGAGATCCAGCTCCCCCGCACCTCGACGCTGACCGTCTACATCAGCGGCGAGGGCACGCTGACCAGGCTCGGCCTGGCGCAGATCGTCTGCACCGCGCAGCAGGACGCGGCCTTCGAGCAGGTCAGGATCGTGCGGGAGAACGTCAACGGCTCCTCCAAGGAGGAGGGGCAGTACACCTGCGGTGAGGTCAGGCCACGCTGACGGCGGGCCTGACCTCATGGCTTACTCCTACATCGTGATGTCCTCAAGCATCTCCGTGACGAGCGCGGCGATCGGGGAGCGCTCCGACCTCGTCAGCGTGACGTGGGCGAACAGCGGATGGCCCTTCAGCTTCTCCACCACCGCCACCACGCCGTCGTGCCGGCCGACCCGCAGGTTGTCGCGCTGGGCCACGTCGTGGGTGAGCACCACCCGCGAGTTGGCGCCGATGCGGCTCAACACGGTCAGCAGCACCCCGCGTTCGAGCGACTGGGCCTCATCCACGATCACGAACGCGTCGTGCAGCGACCGTCCGCGGATGTGCGTCAGCGGGAGCACCTCCAGCATGCCCCTGTCGAGCACCTCCTCGATCACCTCGGGCGAGGTGATGGCGCCGAGCGTGTCGTAGACGGCCTGCGCCCAGGGGCCCATCTTCTCGCCCTCGGTGCCGGGCAGGTAGCCCAGCTCCTGGCCGCCGACGGCGTACAGGGGGCGGAAGACGACCACCTTGCGGTGCTGGCGGCGCTCCAGGACCGCCTCCAGGCCCGCGCACAGCGCCAGCGCCGACTTGCCGGTGCCGGCCCTGCCTCCGAGGGAGACGATGCCGATCTCCGGGTCCATCAGCAGGTCGAGCGCGATGCGCTGCTCGGCGGAGCGGCCGTGCAGGCCGAAGATCTCGCGATCGCCGCGGACCAGGCGCACGGACTTGTCCGGCTGCACCCGGCCCAGCGCGGAGCCCTTGGCCGACAACATCCGCAGGCCGGTGTGCGTCGGCAGGTCTCTGGCCTCTTCGATCTCGACGGTGCCCGCGTCGAAGAGCGTCTCGACGTCCTCCGCGGTCACCTGAATCTCGGCCATCCCCGTCCAGCCGGACTCGCTCACGAGCTCCGCGCGGTACTCCTCGGCCGTCAGGCCGATCGAGGCCGCCTTGACCCGCAACGGCAGGTCCTTGGAGACCAGGACGACGTCGCACCCCTCACTGGCCAGCGAGCGGGCCACGGTCAGGATGCGGGTGTCGTTGTCGCCCAGCCGGAAGCCGACCGGCAGGATGGACGGATCGCTGTGGTTGAGCTCAACCCTGATCGTGCCATCCCCCGTGGGCATCGGCTCGTCCAGCCTGCCGTACTTGACCCGTAGTTCGTCGAGGTAGCGCAAAGCCTTCCTCGCGAAGTAGCCAAGCTCGGGATGGTGCCGCTTACCTTCCAGCTCCGTGATGACCACGATGGGAAGGACCACGTCGTGCTCGGCGAACCGGGTCATCGCCGCCGGGTCGGCCAGCAGGACCGAGGTGTCCAGCACGTACGTGCGCTTGGCCGACTGGTGAGTAGGGTTGCTCGAGGACACTGCCACACGTTCTCCCCCGGGCGCCCCTTGGTGCGGGCGCCCTGCAGACGAGGTGGGAATCGGACCGGACCCGCGTCCCCGACCGCGATCTGCCGCGTCGGCGCCGGAGTCCGGCCCCCCTCGGCAGATGTTGGTGCAAAGGCGGGACCTCTCCGAAATGTCCGACCTGTGACCGGACACTTCCAACGTTACGTCCTGGATACCCGAATGTCGTGTCAGGAACCGTAACGCCGGTGTCTCGCAGCGTAATCGCGCAGCGCCCGCAGGAAATCGACCCTGCGGAAGTCAGGCCAGTAGGCCTCGTGGAAGTAGAACTCCGAGTGAGCGCTCTGCCAGAGCATGAAGCCCGACAAGCGCTGCTCGCCCGAGGTCCGGATGAGAAGATCCGGGTCGGGTTGGCCGCGAGTGTAGAGATGCTCCGCGATGTGCTCGACATCGAGCACCTCAACGAGGTCCTCGATGCTCGCTCCTCTGCTCGCTTGCTCCTGGAGCAGTGAGCGCACCGCATCGGCAATCTCACGTCTTCCTCCATACCCAACTGCAACGTTCACAATCAGGCCCGGACGGTGTGATGACGCTTCTTTCGCATTTTTCAGGACATTGGCGGTTCTGTCGGGCAGCAGATCGAGCGCGCCGACCGGGCTGATCCGCCATCCCTCGGCCACCAGCTCCCGCGTCACGTCCTCGATGATGCCCAGCAGCGGCTCCAGCTCTTCCCTGGGCCGGTTGAGGTTGTCGTTGGACAACATCCAGACCGTGACCACCTCGACGCCCGTCTCGCGGCACCACCCGAGCAGCTCGGAGATCTTGTCCGCGCCCTTGCGGTGGCCGGTGGCCACGTCACGCAGGCCCATGGCGCGCGCCCAGCGGCGGTTGCCGTCGATGATGACCCCCACGTGCCGGGGTACGGCGTCCTTCGACAGCTTGGCCTCCAACCGGCGTTCATACAGCCGGTAGACCAGATTGCGCAGGTCCACGGAAGGCCTCCCCAGCGGTGCTGTGCCCTTGGTCGACGATTGCCCTACCAGGCAATTATCACCGCGAACCGCCCGTGCCCGCTCCTTCTACGCCAGATCTCTACCTTCTAGACACCCTTCCGCCTCATTCACCAACTGACGTACGAACCTCGACAACTCGGCCGAAGTGAGCACCGCCCGCATGCCCACGCCCATGGCTCCCCACGCCTCCACATAGGCCCTCCTGGTCAGCCGCCACGCGCCGCGCCCCGGCTGCCACACGGGGATGGTGCGCAGCTGGCAGCGCAGCTCGCCGCCGCCCGGCAGGCCGGCCCTGGTGCGGTAGCGGAAGGAGAACAACTCGCTCTCCGGCTCCTCGCCCGGGAAACGGTCGTCGGGGTCGGACCACCGCCTGGCCTCGCCCCTGCCCTGGCGGGCCTCATCGACGCCGCGCGCCAGGCGCGCCAGCAGCCAGCCGCAGCGCTCGCCCACGCTGCCGTAGGGGGTGCCGTCCCTGCTCAGCTCCAGCGTGATCTCGTACGGCGTGCCGACGCTGTCCGTGCACGCGACCGGCGTGACGGTCAGGTACGAACCATCGACACAGCGTATTCCTCCCACTCCCTCACAGTTTCCGGACGAAAGTCCCCTAAACCCGGCCCTCCCAGGGGTGTTCCCGCCATCCCGGCGGCTGGTGCCACTCCGTCCAGCCGGCGCCCGTCCGGCCGTCCTCGGTCTCGTACGCGCACATCGCCCTGGAGAACGCGGCCACCGTCCCCTCGGGGGAGGTCAGAGCCACGGGGGCGAAGGCGATCGGCCGTACCGTGGTGACCTGCCCGGGGAAGCGCAGCACCGACTCCGCCGGCCGGTCCCCGTCGAACACCGTCGCCGCCGAGAAGCCCGGCACATGGGCGGGCCCCTCGCCCGCGGGAGCCAGGAACGCCGGCCAGGGCAGCTCCGTGCCGAGGTTGGCCCGCATGCCGTGCAGGTACGTGCCGTCCTCCAGGCGGGCGCTGCTCCACAACCAGGAGATCGACCACCAGTCGCGCACGCCCCAGCTGTGGTCGCGCTCGCCGTGGCCCCGGAAGGGGCGGCCGTCGATCGTGCCGGTGACCTCACAGGGGATCTCGTAGCGTGGGGTGATCGCGTAGCCGTAGACGCCGCCGGCCGTGCGGTATTCGAGGTCGAGCGACAGGTCGGCCGAGGACAGGTGGATCTCCGCGCGCCGGAAGGGGTCGGTCGTGCGGTGGGCGGCCAGATAGCCCTCCCCCGTGGCCGTCAGGTCCCCGGCCGGCAGTGGTGCCTCATGGTCGAGCACGGTGGCGCGGCGGCCGTCAGCGGTGACCAGGCAGGCCCAGTACCAGGCGCGTTTCCACGCGGGGTAGAGGCCGAGGCGGACGTAGCCGCCCAGCTGGCCGTCCTCGGAGACGAAGTCGAAGTACCAGGACTCGTTCCACAACAGTTCGCCCTCGGGTGGGTGGGACCGCTCGTCGTGCTCGCCCAGCGGCCACTCGGCCATGTTGACGATCCGCATGCCACCTCCCAAGCGCTTGCTACGATCAGCTTAACCCTGACCGCGCCGCCCGGCCCGGCGTCGGCGGTGCGGCTACGGCGGCGGTGCGGCTACGGCGGCGGTGCGGCTACGGCGGCAGCAGCGCGGCGGCGGTGCGGCGGCTCGGCTACGGCGGGCGGGCAGGTCCGCTGGGTGGCGCTTCGCTGGTGATCACCCCTGTGGCAGCAGGCGTGACCACCAGCGGCGCCTTGGTGGCGGCTCGGTGGCGGGCATGCGGCCGCGCTCACGCAGCCAGGCGGCGAAGTCGTCGGCGTCGGCGCGGTAGCCGGGCGGCGGGGTGGCGCGGGCCTTGGCGTACGCGGTGAACTCGGCAGCCAGGTCGGATCCGGCGGCGGTGGCGGTGTCGGGGCGGATCCTGGCCACGATGGCACGGCGCTTGGCGATCAGGCTTCTGGCTTGCACCCGCATCCGCTCCGGGTCAAACCCCTCAGGCACCTCCGCCCCCGCCACCAGCGCCGCCACCACCCGCGCCTGCGCCTCAGCCAGCCGCGCCTGCGCCTCCGCGAACCCCGGCTGCGCCTCCCCGAGCCCCGCCTGCACGTCCACGAGCCCCGCCTGCACGTCCACGAGCCCCGCCGCCTCGCCGGACCGCTCCCGGGCCCCGGCGAGACCCGCCCGTTCGGGGGCGGCCGTCATCGGAGCTCCCGGGCCAGGGCCATCGCGGCCCTGATCCTGGAGAGCTCGTTCTCCAGCACGGAGTCGCTCGGGTACTCGTCGTCCCACTCCAGCAACACCCCGGGCGGGGTGGTCCGGGAGCACAGCTCGGTGAGCACGTCGAGAACGGCCTGGGGTGCGCTGGTGGTGTGCGTGTCGTGCCAGACGCCGTGGGCCTCGTACCCGCCGGCGACGTGTACGTACGCGAGATGCTCAAGCGGCAGCTCATCCAGCGCCGCCACGGCGGGCAACCCCAGGTTGACCTGGTTGTTGTAGAGGTTGGCCACGTCGATCAGCAGCCCCACGCCGGTCCGCTCCACCAGCTCGGCCAGGTACTGCGCCTCGGTCAGTTCGTCGTCGGGCCAGCCGAAGATGGCCGCGACGTTCTCCAGGGCCAGCGGGACGGGCAGCGCGTCCTGGGCGCGGCGCACGTTCTCGGTGACGATCCGCAGGGACTCGCGCGTCCGCGGCACGGGCAGCAGGTGCCCGGCCTCCATGCCGCCCCCGCGTACGAACGCCAGATGCTCACTGACCAGCGGCGAGTCCAGCGCCTGCGCACAGGCGGCCAGGTGGGCCAGCCGGGCCGGAGAGGGCGGCTCAGCGCCGCCGACCCCGAGCGAGACCCCGTGCGGGATCACCGGCAGCCCTCTGGCCCGCAACACCCGCAGGGACTCGGGCAGGTGGGCCGGCTTGATGTTCTCGGCGACCACTTCGAGGAATTCGACGCCGGGCATCCGCTCGATGCTCAGGTCCAGTTCCGACCGCCAGCCGATGCCCACTCCCAGCCCCGCCACCGTCAGCCTCCTCCGCCGCCGCAACCACCGCCGCCACAGCCGCTGCTCCCGCCGCAGCCGGACGATCCGCTTCCACAGCTCGAACCGCCGTAGGTCACACTGCCGCAGCCGGCCGCGCCGCCTCCAGCGTACGAGGGCCCGCGGCGGCGCATGCCGTACCTGCGCTCCCGCTTGGCCAGTTCCGCCCGCAGGTCGGCGTCGCGCACCTCGGCGATGCCGTAGAGCGCCAGTGGGACCGGCCCCTGTGCGGTCCCCTGGACGTTCGCCTGCCGGGCCGCGTCGAGCGTCTCCGCGCCCGAGGCGGTCAGCGTGGCCCTCATGGCGCGCTTGTGGTTTCGCAGGGCGACCAGCGCGCCGATGCCCGTGCCCCCGAAGACGAGCAGGGCGAGCCAGGCCGGGAAGCCGGCGCCCGCGAGGATCGTCAGTGCTTCGGCCGTGACTCCGGCGACCGCCGCCACGAGGAGCGCCCGCAGCCGTACGGCCAGCGTCCTGACCTGGTTGAAGGAGTCCTGTGGCACGAGCAGTTGCCGCGCCGTGAGGTTCTCCTTGATCGAGCTCATGGCCAGGCTTCTCGACACCTCGGCCCTGAGCGACAGCAGCGGCAGGCCCGAGCGGTCGGCGACCACGCCGAGCACTGCCTCCTCGATGGGCTCCCGCGCGACGACGCCGTCGGTGACGCGGTGCACCCTGCCACCGCGTGAGACGCGGATGGTCTGTGATTCCGCCAGCAGTGCGATGGCCGTCTCGGCCACCCGCTGCGGGCCGCCCACCAGGTAGGCCAGGTCATAGTGATTCAGGTCGCGGATGCATGGCCCGGTGGCGAAGTCCCGGATGGCGGCGTGCCGGCGTTGGATCGCCGAGACGGTGACTGCGGTGAACGCGGCGACGGCCATCGAAACGATCAGCAGGAACAGGTCCATGTGCGGCCTCCCCTCGTCGGCCGGTCCTGCCGGAGAGTAACCGGCAGGACACCTTTAATCGCAAGGTAAGGGCTTTCCCGAGGGAGCAACAGCTTTTGCGCATTTAGCTACCGGCGCATTCAGCTACCACCGCCGCCGCAACCGCCGCCCCCTCCTCCTCCGCCGCCACCACAGCCGGACGAGCCGCCGCAGCTCGACGAGCCGCCGCCGCCGAAATCGAACCCGCCGTAGGAGTCGGCGCCGAAGGTGGAGCCGCCGTCGCCGCCGTACGTGCCGCAGGAGCCGGTGCAGTCGCCACGCGGGTCACCTGCCGACAACCCGTCGCAGAGTGCCTGGTCGCCGGCGTCGTACAGGCCGTACAGGGCGACGGGGACGCCGACGGACAGGGCCAGCGTGCCGTGGTCGCGCTCGCCCCTGGGATGGTGGCCGCGCGCCGAATGCAGCACCGCGCGGCCTTCGCGGGTGACGACGTTGCGCAGCCGCCGCTTCTGCCGGTGCAGCGCCGCGAACCCGAAGACCACGGAGAACCCGGAGAACAGCAGCGCTCCGAGAAATGACGGCTTCACCCCGGCCACCCCGGCCCCCGCCAGCACGAACAGCAGCACCAGGTACGCCACGGCCACGCCCAGGGCGATCCTGATGAGGTCCAGGCGCCGCCACGCAGTGACGTAGGCCCCCTCCGGCACGATCAGCCCGCGCTGCTCCAGCGTGGCGGCCAGGCGGATGAAGGCGGGGTGCGTCTCCAGCTCGCGCCGCAGCTCGCCGGCCCGGCAGCCGCCCGGCCTGGCCGCCAGCGCGTCGAGCACGGCCTGCTCGATCGGCTCTGGCGAGGGCCGTGCGCCCTGGACCAGGGTGACCTCCGAGGTGCGTGACACACGAATGGCGCCGGCCGTCGCGAGGACGGCCAGCGCCGTGTTGATGGCCCGCCGGGGCCCGCCCGACAGATGGGCCAGCTCGTAGTGGGACAGCTGGTGCCCCTGGCCGCTCGGCTCGGTCTCGGCGATGCGGCGGCGTTCGCGTTCGACCCGCTGCTCCGCCATGCTGACCAGCATGAACACACCGACAGCGGCGATGACCAGGATCACGTCCACCTGCGGCCCTCCCTAGCGGTACGGCAGTCCGCCAAGTTAGACGGGCTCTGCCGTACCGCACAAGGGCGTTTTACTCAGCCGAGGCGGTCGAGCAGGGCGTTGTACTCCTCCCACAGCTCCTTGGGCAGGTGGTCGCCGAAGGTGTCGAAGTGGCCGGGGATCAGCGCGGCCTCCTCGCGCCAGGCGTCGCTGTCCACGGTCAGCAGCGTGCGCAGGTCCTCGTCCGACAGGTCCAGGCCATCGACGTCGAGGTCGGCGGGCAGCAGGCCGATCGGCGTGGGCACGGCCTTGGCCTCGCCGTTGAGCCGCCCGACGATCCACTTGAGCACGCGGCTGTTCTCGCCGAAGCCGGGCCAGACGAACTTGCCCTCGTCGTTCTTGCGGAACCAGTTGACGTAGTAGATCCACGGCAGCTTCGCGCCCTGGCGGCGGCCCATCTTGAGCCAGTGGGCGAAGTAGTCGCCCATGTTGTAGCCGCAGAACGGCAACATGGCGAACGGGTCGTGGCGCAGCTCGCCGACCTTGCCCTCGGCGGCGGCAGTCTTCTCGGAGGCGACGTTGGCTCCGAGGAAGACGCCGTGCTGCCAGCTCAGCGACTCTGTCACCAGAGGCACGGCGGTCGCGCGGCGGCCGCCGAACAGGATCGCCGAGATCGGCACGCCCTTGGGGTCCTGCCATTCCGGTGCGATGGTCGGGCACTGGGCGGCGGGCGTGGTGAAGCGCGCGTTCGGGTGGGCGGCGGGCTCGTCGCTGTCGGGCGTCCAAGAGCGGCCCTTCCAGTCGGTCAGGTGCGCGGGCGGCTCCTCCGTGAGGCCCTCCCACCAGACATCGCCGTCGTCGGTGAGCGCGACGTTGGTGAAGATGCTGTTGCCCCACAACGTCCTGATCGCGTTGGCGTTGGTCACCTGACCGGTGCCGGGGGCGACGCCGAAGAAGCCGGCCTCGGGGTTGATCGCGTACAGGCGGCCGTCGTCGCCGAAGCGCATCCAGGCGATGTCGTCGCCGATCGTCTCGACCTTCCAGCCGGGAATCGTGGGCTGGAGCATGGCCAGGTTGGTCTTGCCGCAGGCGCTGGGGAAGGCCGCGGCGATGTAGCGGGTCTCCCCTTCCGGCGGCGTGAGCTTCAGGATGAGCATGTGCTCGGCCAGCCAGCCCTCGTCGCGGGCCATGGCGCTGGCGATGCGCAGCGCGTAGCACTTCTTGCCGAGCAGCGCGTTGCCGCCGTAGCCGGAGCCGTAGGACCAGATCTCACGGGTCTCGGGGAAGTGGCTGATGTACTTGGTGGAGCTGCACGGCCAGGCCACGTCCTGCTGACCCGGCTCCAGCGGCGCCCCGACGGAGTGCACCGCCCTGACGAACTCGCCCCGCTCCTCGATGAGGCGCAGCGCCCGCTCTCCCATGCGGGTCATCACGCGCATGGAGACGGCCACGTACGGCGAGTCGGTGATCTCCACCCCGAGCTGGGAGATCTCGCCGCCCAGCGGGCCCATGCAGAACGGCACGACGTACATGGTCCTGCCGCGCATACAGCCCTTGAACAGCTCGCCGAACGTCCGGCGCATCTCGTCCGGCGCGATCCAGTTGTTCGTGGGCCCCGCGTCCTGCTCGCGCTCGGAGCAGATGAAGGTACGGTCCTCGACCCGCGCGACGTCGGTGGGGTCGGACTTGGCGTAGAAGCTGTTGGGCCTGGCGGCCAGGCGGGTGAGCGTCCCCTGTTCGACGAGGAGGTTGGTCAGGCGTGTCCACTCCTCCTCCGACCCGTCGCACCACTCGACGCGGTCCGGCTGAGTGAGGGCTGCGATCTCGTTCACCCACGCGGCCAATTCGCTATTGCTGGTGGGTGCGGTTACTTCCACGGAAACGGACACGACTGTGACTCCTCCACTCTCTCAGGGCCCAGTCATCATTAACGACGGAACGGCCCGGAAGCCAATTGGCATAGACCTATTGGCCAGGGCGTCGCCGCAGGCAGCGGCCCTGACGATTGGAGGAGCCTACCCAAGCCGAGCGGCTTTAAAAGAATCAATTTCCGGCACTGGTCCAAACCAATTGAGCTGGTCTAAACCAATTCCCGAAGTGGTTTAGTCCATTCCTCGCGCCGTTTCCGCTGGCGGATCTCAGGAATTGACGTCGGGCCCGGCGGCGCGAACACGGTCCACGTGTTGCAGTGCGTCGCGCAACTCGCCCAGCCAGGTGTCGGTGTTCTTGCCCACCAGGCGTACGCACCAGGCCAGCGCGTCGCTGCGGCTCCTGGCCACGCCGGCGGCCACGAGCGTGTCGAGCACCTGGCGCTCCGGCTGGCGCAGCCGGGTCATCACCGGCACGGACAGTGTGGTGAACATCACAGTCTCGCCGCCGCAGATCACGCCCCAGGCCACCTTCTGGCGGAACTTGCGCTCGGCCTCCCTGGCGATCTCGATCCGCCGCTCGCGCGTCTCCTCCCTGAACCTGTGGGCCAGCCCTTCGATCAGCGCGGGCCGTTCGGCCTCGGGGGTGTCGCCGGGCGGGTCGGGCAGGGTGCCGAGCACCGCGATCTCCTCGCGGTCCCTGACGATCTCTGGCGCGCCCGTGAACCAGCCTTCCGGCAGGCGTCCCGTGAACCAGCCGCGTACCTGTGCCGTCTCGTCATCTGTAGACATGTAATCATCATTACACCCTTGCTCCAGCAATTGCACGCAAGGGAAGCAAGGCCTGTGCGGGAAGGACAGGTGGCGCCTAGCGGACCTGGGCCGCGGCCGAGGGGCTGACCCTGACGACGCCGGCCAGGTTGCGGGTGGTCACGGAGGCGATCTTGACCACGTCGCCGGTGCGTGGCGCGTGCAACATCTTCCCGTTGCCCCAGTAGATGGCCACGTGCGAGATGTAGCCCGGATTCGTCGGGTCGTTGCGCCAGAAGAGCAGATCGCCCGGCTGCGCCTGCTCGTACGGCACCTGCGGCCCCGCCACCCACTGCTGGTGCGTCACCCGCGGCATCTTCACCCCGGCCTGCCCGTAGGCCCACTGGACCAGACCCGAACAGTCGAAGTTGTTGGGACCCTCGGCGCCCCAGACGTAGGCGGTGCCGAGCTTGGACACGGCCGCCTTGAGCGCCACCGTGAGCTGGTCCCCCGTCATGAACGAGCCCGACGGCCAGTCCTTCTGCTGCGTGTTCTGCTGCTGTTGCTGCTGCTGCGGTTGTGGCAGCACCGGGTTCACCGCGACCACCTGGGTGCCCTTGGGCAGCCTGCGCAGGATCTTCTTGCGCAACTCGTCGGAGTTGGCCTTGGGGGCGCTGACGATGAGCGCGTTGTCGTGCGGCAGTCCCAGCGTGCGGCCGGTGTCCTTGGACACGACGGCGTCCACGGCGCCGAAGCCCGTGGTGGCGTACGCGCCGATCCGCAGTTGCCCCGCCTGGCCCGCCGAAACCCTTCTGTGCAACGAGAGCCCGCCGTCGTTGCCCAGCACGAACGAGACCGCCACGTCCCCCGCGGCCACGTTCTGCCAGAGCGCGTCGGAGGAGGCGGTCACCTTGGGCGTGTAGGAGCGGAACGTGGAGGGGTTGACGGCCAGCGTCTGCACCCGCTTGCCGTCGAGCGTGACCGAGGCCGCGTCCGCCAGCTCCAGCGCCCGCACGCCAGGCAGCTTGGCGACCTTCTGCAACAACTCGTTGGTGAACGGCTTGCGCGTGAGCACGAACAGGTTGGGCTTGTGCAGCTTGCTCAGCGGCGACACGGGCTGCGTGGTCTTCGCCGGCTGCTGCTGCCGCTCCTGTGGCCGCTTCTGGGCCAGCAGCGTCTGCCTCGGCGTGGCCGGCGCGTCATCGGGCGCCAGGGCCACGTCCGGCTGCGCCAGTAACAACACATCCGCGGTCAGCACCGCTACCAGAGCCACCACGATGAACGGGATCAGCTTGTACGTATTGCGACGCTTACGGGTTTTAACTAAGAAACTCAGGTCTTGCCGGATTCCCGTCGAACGCGAAAATTCCGCCGGGCCAACGTGGGCCCGGCGGTCATCGTGCGGGGGAGTCAGTTGCCGATGTACGGCACTGCCTCGAGGATCTCGACGGTGTTCTGCCGTCCGTTGGGCAGGGAGTAGGTCGCCTTCTCCCCGATCTTCTTGCCGTTGATGGCCGCACCCAGCGGGGACTTGGGCGAGTAGACGTCGATCGGGGCGCCGCTCTCCTCACGGGAGGCCAGCAGGAAGGTCACCTCGTCGTCATCGCCGACGAACCGTATGGTCACGGTCATGCCGGGGCCCACCACACCCTCGGCCTTGGGGGCCTCGCCCACCTGAGCGTTGTCGAGGATCTGACGGAGGTGGAAGATCCGGGCCTCCATCTTGCCCTGCTCGTCCTTGGCTGCGTGGTAACCACCGTTCTCGCGCAGGTCGCCCTCTTCACGGGCGGCCTCGATCTTCTTGGCGATGTCGACGCGCCCGGGGCCAGAGAGATACTCGTACTCCGCCTTCAGGCGGTCGTACGCCTCCTGCGTCAGCCATGTGACGTTCTCATCGCGAGAGTCGGCCACGGGTTCTCCTTGCTTGCCTAGGGGGCCCTGAGGTCATCTGAGGTTGCGTACGGTTGAATTGCGAAAGGCTAACAACTTAACCGCTCGAACGCTTCCCCAAATGTCTCACTATACGAGATTGCAGTACTGGATGTGGACGGAAGTAGCCTGACCACTCGTGTCGAGGCTTTCCTTGAGCTGCTTACTACCCCCACCAGCCGGGATTCTTACTTCCTTGCTGCCCACTTCCGCGTGATCTACGTCCAGCGCCCTGATCCGGCAGACCGCCACCCTATCGTCTGCCTTGTACACCTCAAAGGTGATCTCCGCCCTACTGGGACTGTTCACCTTGAACGTCACCACCTGTGCGGGCGCCTCCGAGCCGCCCGCCGTCATCGACCACATGACGTAGCCCCAGCCGCCGGCGATGATGGCCACCAGCACGCCGATCACCACGTGGACGACCAGCCGGCCACCTCGCTTGGGACGATCTGGAAAGTCGTCGGGTGTGCCGAGAACGGGCCCGTTCCCGGCATCTCTGGTGACCATGGCGGAATCTCCCTGCACTCCCTCAGCGTTATCCGAGACAATTGTCGCCCGCGGGGGGTGTGCCCTCGCGACCGCCCAGCAGAAACTAGCCTCTCTGGGCGACTGACCGGTCCTACTGAGGAGCATCGAGCCCGTGAGTGCACCGCTGAGGCTGATGGCCGTCCACGCCCATCCCGACGACGAGTCGAGCAAGGGCGCCGCGACGATGGCGCGTTACGTGCGCGAAGGCGTGGAAGTTCTTGTCTGTACTCTTACGGGCGGTGAGCGCGGATCCGTGCTCAACCCGAAGATGGACCGGCCCGAGATCGTCGCCAACATCGGCGAGGTGCGCAGGGCCGAGATGGCGCGGGCGCGCGAGATCCTCGGCGTCGAGCAGCAGTTCATGGGATTCGTGGACTCGGGGCTGCCGGAGAACGAGGAGGAGCAGCTCCCCGAGGGCTGCTTCGGCCTGCAGAAGCTGGAGGACGCCTCGGCGCCGCTGGTGGCCGCCGTACGCGAGTTCCGGCCGCACGTGATCATCACCTATGACGACGACGGCGGCTACCCGCACCCCGACCACATCATGACCAACAAGGTCTCCGTCGAGGCCTTCGAGGCGGCCGGCGACCCCGACCGCTACCCCGGCACCGGCGACCCCTGGCAGCCGCTGAAGCTCTACTACCAGATGGGCTTCACCAAGGAGCGCTTCGAGGCGCTGCACGAGGCCATGACCGAGCGTGGCCTCGGCTCCCCGTACGCCGACTGGATCTCCCGCTGGGAGGACCGCCCCGCCAAGTGGCCGGTGACCACGCGGGTGCCGTGCGGCGAGTACTTCCAGATCCGCGACGACGCCCTGCTGGCCCACGCCACCCAGGTGGACCCCGACGGCTTCTGGTTCGTCTGCCCGCGCGAGTTGCAGGAGGAGATCTGGCCGACCGAGGACTACCACCTCGCGCGCTCGCTGGTGGACACCGACCTGCCCGAGGACGACCTGTTCGCGGGCATCCACGCCGACGAGGTCGAGCCCGCCTGCCCTTGACCGGACCTTGGGTCCTGCCACTGGCGGGAGCACGTACCCCCGGTGGCAGACTGGAAGTGTGAACGCACTAGCAGCAGGTGAAGTGAGCCCGGGTCTGCTCGGCTTCCTCGTCGTGGCCGCGCTCGGCTTCGCCCTGTATTTCCTGGTCAAGTCGATGAACAAGCAGATGTCGAAGATCGACCTGCCGCACGCGGGCGAGCCGGACGACGGGAAAGCCAAGTAGATGCCCATCGAAGTGGTCGACAACACCTCGGAGAGCCGGTTCGAGATCCTCGTGGACGGCAAGGTCGCCGGGTTCGCCGACTACCGGCTGCTGCCCACGAAGGTCGACTTCACGCACACCGAGGTGCTGCCCGCGTACGAGGGGCAGGGCCTGGCCGGCAAGCTGGTCGGCCACGCCCTTCAGGCGAGCGCCGACACCGGCCTGCGCGTCGTGCCGACCTGCCCCTACGTGGCGAAGTACATCGAACGCCACCCGGAGTTCAAGCACCTGGTGGACGGCACCGACCCGGAGTGACCTCACCGGAGTGAGCCGTCAGTCGGCGATGGGCGATCGGCGACCAGGCACGTTCCAGGCATCGTCAGTCGGTGATCGGCGACCAGGCACGTTCCAGCGCCTTCGGCAGCCCCCACCACCCCAGCGGCGTGAGCACCTCGTCGTCGTCCACGATGCCGAGGTGACGCCACAGGCTCACCACCGACAGGAACAACCCCTCCGTCGCGTCGAGGTCGTCGGCGTCCTGGTCGTCGATCTCGATGTCCTCCGACTCGGCGATGAGCCGGGCCATCCGCTCCGGCGAGGCCAGCACCCCCGGCCCCAGCCTGACCAGCGCCGCCACCCCGGCCAGCCAGTCAGCGTGCTGGATCGCGCAGAGGTTGGCCAGCGCCGTGTCCTCCTCGCTGAGCTCGCCGTCGAGGTCGGCGAACTCCTCCAGCACGCCCTCGGCGTCCGACAGGTCCGAGACGGGCGCGGCCACGCCCGCCGCCACCGTCAGCCACAACTCGGCGTCGTCGTCGGGCACCGGCCGGTCGTCGAACCCGGCACAGGCCCGCAACACGCTGGCGGGGTAACCGGGCATGGCCATCAGCGCGCGCAGCCGTGCCGAGGCCGCGTCCAGGTCGGCCGAGGGCAGTTCGGGCGGCTTGGGCAGCTCGGACAGGATGCGCCGCAGCTCCGACAGCGCGAACGCCTCCTCCTCGTCCCAGGCCGCGAACAACTCCTCGTCCTGCTCGTCACTGACCGCGAACCCCGGCACCCGCCCGTCCGGCAACGGCGTGCCCAGCCAGCGTTCCTGCAACTCCTCGTAGGCCGAGCGGGCGCTCGGGTCGCCGGTGGCCAGCGCGTCGGGATCCACCTCCCCGGCCGCCACCCGCTCCTCCAGGTACGCGACCAGCCGCGCGAACATCTCGACGGCCACGGGCCCGCGCTCGTCCTCCTCCGGCCAGACGAAGTAGCTGGGCGTCATGAGGATCGGCTCGGTGCCGGTGGACTCGATCCACCGTTGCACGTCACCGACCGTCGCCGCCCCCGACTCGATCGAGCTGAGGGTCGCCTTGGCGGAGTCCCAGAACGTGATCGACAGCGGGTTGCCCGCGGCCATCATGGCCCGCCGCAGGTCGGGCAGCCCCACCAGGGCCACTCCTGACGGCACGGCGAGCAGGGCGCGCGCCAGGTCTCTGCGTGTGACGTCTGACGCCGGGCGGCCGGCGTGGGCGCAGACGAAGTCGATATCCACGATCCGTAACCTACGCCGTACGCACCTCCGAAGTCAGCCGCGAGGCGGGTCGGCGGGACGAATCAGCAGGTAGTCCTCACCCGCATCGTTCTCTTCTGATCCGTGTGAAAGCCTGGGCCCATGAACAGGCTTGGTGGCGAGACCTCTCCCTACCTTCTCCAGCACGCCGACAACCCGGTTGACTGGTGGCCCTGGGGCGAGGAGGCGATGCGAGAGGCCCGGCGGCGCGACGTACCCCTCCTGATCAGCGTGGGCTATTCGGCCTGCCACTGGTGTCACGTCATGGCGCACGAGAGCTTCGAGGACGCCGAGACCGCGCGCCTGATGAACGAGCACTTCGTCAACGTCAAGGTGGACCGCGAGGAGCGGCCGGACGTGGACGCCGTCTACATGGGCGCCACGCAGGCCATGACACACCAGGGCGGCTGGCCCATGACGGTGTTCGCCACACCGGAGGGGCACCCGTTCTACTGCGGCACCTACTTCCCCCGCCCGCACTTCAGGCGCCTGCTCACCGAGGTGCACAACGTGTGGACCAGTGACAGGGAGTCCGTGCTGAAGCAGGGCGCGAAGGTGGTGGAGGCGCTCAACACGCACACCACGCTGCCCAGCGGGCCGCTGCCGGGCGAGGAGACGCTGCGGCAGGCCGTACAGAATCTGCGGGAGTCGTTCGACGCCGAGCGGGGCGGGTTCGGCGGGGCGCCGAAGTTCCCGCCGTCGATGGCGCTGGAGTTCCTGCTGCGGGTCGGCGAGCGCGAGATGAGCGGGCATACGCTCGCGGCGATGGCCCGCGGTGGCATGTACGACCAGCTCGGCGGCGGGTTCGCGCGCTACAGCGTGGACGCGGAGTGGGTCGTGCCGCACTTCGAGAAGATGCTCTACGACAACGCGCTGCTGCTGCGCGTCTACACGCACTGGTGGAAGGCCGGCGGCGGTGAGCTGGCCCGGCGGGTGGCGCTGGAGACGGCCGACTGGCTGCTGCGCGAGCTGCGTACGCCGGAGGGCGGCTTCGCCTCGGCGCTCGACGCCGACAGCGAGGGCGTGGAGGGCAAGTTCTACGTCTGGACGCCCGCCGAGTTGCGCGAGGTGCTCGGCGAGGACGACGGCCGGTGGGCCGCGGGTTTGTTCGAGGTGACGCCGGCGGGCACGTTCGAGCACGGCGCGTCGGTGCTGCAGTTGTTGCGCGACCCCGAGGACCCGGCGCGCTACGCGGACGTGCGGGCGCGGCTGCTGGCCGCCAGGGAGGAGCGGGTGCGCCCGGGGCGCGACGACAAGATCGTGGCCTCCTGGAACGGCCTGGCCATCGCGGCCCTGGCCGAGACGGGCGCCGTCTTCGAGCGGCCCGACCTCGTCTCGGCGGCCACGGCTGCGGCCGAGCTGCTGGCGGGCACGCACATGGCCGATGACCGGCTGCTGCGCACCTCCAGGGACGGCCGGGCCGGCGCGAACGCCGGTGTGCTCGACGACTACGGCAACCTGGCCGAGGGCCTGATCTCCCTGTACGGCGTGAGCGGCGAGGCCAGGTGGCTACGGCTGGCGGGCTCGCTGCTCGACACCGTGCTCGACCGGTTCTCCGACGGCGAAGGCGGCTTCTACGACACCGCCGACGACGCCGAACGGCTCTTCCAGCGCCCGCAGGACCCCACGGACAACGCCACCCCCTCCGGCCAGTACGCCGCCGCGGGCGCGCTGCTCTCCTACGGCGCCCTGACCGGCTCCACGCGGCACCGTGAGGCCGCCCAGGCCGCGCTCGGCACCGTGTCGGTGCTGGCCGCGGGGCATGCCAGGTTCGCGGGCTGGGGGCTGGCCGTGGCGCGGGCGGCGCTCTCCGGGCCCGTGGAGGTGGCCGTGGTCGGTCCCGCCGACGATCCGCGTACGGCGGCGCTGCACAGGGAGGCGCTGCTCGCGCAGGCGCCGGGCCTGGTCGTGGCGCTGGGCCGGGGCGACACCGCCGATCGGGGTACCGGCGATGCCCTGGTGCCGCGCGAGCCCGTCTTCCCGGCGCTGCTGGAGGGCCGGGGGCCGGTCGGTGAGGCGCCCGCGGCCTACGTGTGCAGAGGGTTCACGTGCCGGATGCCTGTGACGACGGTCGAGGAGCTGCGCGCCGAACTCCAGGGCTAATTGTTACTGGGGCGACCGCTTCGGCCGTCCTCGGGGCTGCCTCTGTCGTCCTCCTGGAGTGACGGCTGGTCGGGCACCTCCGAGGTCGGCGGGGAGGTCTCCTCCGGCTGTTCGTCCGGCCCGCCCTCGTCGAGCGGCGACTCGGTCGCGGGCGGGTCCGTGAGCTCGGGCTGGCCGGTGTCGGGCTCGGGGTTCTCCTCCCAGCCGTCCTCGGGGTTCGCCGACGGCGTGCCGGTCGGGTCGGCCCCGTCCTCGTCCTGGTCGGGGCCCGAGTAGGTGGAGGACCAGCCGTACTGCGACGGCTCGGGGAACTCCTCGACCGGCTTGCCCGCCATCGCCTCCGTCATGAACGCCCGCCAGATCTGCGCGGGGAGCTGACCGCCGAACTGCGTGCCGTACCCGGGGATCTCGACCGTGGCGTTGTCGTCGCGGAACATGTCCACCGCCACCGCGAGCTGCGGGGTGAAGCCGTTGAACCAGACCGACTTGGAGTCGTCCGTGGTGCCCGTCTTGCCGGCCACCGGGCGGTCGTAGAGCCGGGCGCCGCTGCCGGTGCCGGACTTGACGACCTGCTGCATCGCGTACGTGGTGTCCCCGGCGGCCTGCTCGCCGATCACCTTCGTCGCGACCGGCTCGACGGTCTCCTTGCTGCCTTCGGCGTTGGTGACCGACCTGACGACGTGGGCCTCCATGTGCACGCCCTTGTTGGCGAAGGTGGCGAAGCCGGAGGCGTTCTGCACGGCGCTGACGGAGGCCACGCCGAGCGGGAAGGCTGCGGCGCTCTTGTGCTGTTCGAGCTGGGCGGCGGGGATGCCGGCCGCCTCGGCGGTCTTGGCCACCTTGTCCAGGCCGACCTTCTGGCCGAGGTCCACGAACGCGGTGTTGACGGAGTTCTGGGTGGCGCTGATCAGGTTGATCTGGCCGTAGGAGCGGTCGCCGTCGTTGGGGATGGCCTGGGAGGCGCTGGCGACGCGCAGCGGCGAGTTGCCGTCGACCCTGGTGGACAGCTCGTAGCCGTTGTCCAGGGCCGCGGCCAGCGTGTACGGCTTGAACGTGGACCCGGCCATCACCTTGGCCGAGAACGCGCTGTCGTAGTAACGCGACTGCGAGGGCCGCCCGCCGTAGAAGGCGACGACCTCGCCGGTGGCGGGATCGACGGCGGCCAGGCCCGTACGCACCTTCTTGGAGGTGCCGTCCGGCAGCGCCTCCTCCACCGCCCGCTGGGCCGCCTGCATGAGCTTCTTGTCGAACGTCGTGACGATCTTGAGCCCGCCGCTGTTGATGTCCTCGTCGGTGTAGCCGCGCCGGTTCAGCTCGGCGGTGACCTGCTCCAGCATGTACTGGGCCTGCCCCTTGAGCTCGAACGGCTTCTTCGGCGCCCTGAGCTCGGGGAACTTCTCCGCGGCCACCTGCTGGGCGGTCAGTCTGCCGGTCTGCTCCATGGCGCTCATCACCGACCGCCAGCGCTGCTGGGCGGCGGCCAGGTCGGAGCCCTTGGGGGCGGCGAAGCGGCTGGGCTGCTGGATCACCGAGGCCAGGTACGCCCCCTCCGACACCGTCAGCTTCTCGACGTCCTTGCCGAAGTAGGCGCGCGCGGCCGACTGCACGCCGTTGGCGCCGCGGCCGAAGTAGATCGTGTTGAGGTACTGCTCAAGCACCCAGTCCTTGGACTTGGACTGGTCGACCTTCATCGCGATGAGGATCTCTTTGAACTTGCGGGTGACGGAACGCTCCTGGCTCAGGCCGCTGTAGTAGTTGCGGACGAGCTGCTGGGTGATGGTGGAGCCGCCCTGGAGCTGCTGGCCGGTGACGGTGGACCAGACGGCCCGCGCGGTGCCCTTGACCGAGACGCCGCCGTCCTCGTAGAAGGAGCGGTTCTCGGCGGCGATGACCGCGTCGCGCACGTGTTGCGGCACCTTGGCCAGATCGACGTTCTTGCGGTCGATTCCCTGCCTGGCGAGCACGGACTTTCCGTCCCGGTAATAGATCACCGAGCCCTGCGCGGTGGCCTGTTTCTGCGTCGTGTCGGGAATGGGGGTAAGTGCCCAGGCAATGGCGAAAAGCCCGGCCAGTACGAGGATTCCGGTGCCCAGAGAAATCCCTACGACCCGGAGAATCCGCCGTTTCCGCATTCCCTTACCACCGCCACCGCTCCGCACCCACGACCCCCCTCGTCAAGCCTGGCCCAACCCCCGCAAGCTGGGCGAATGGTAAGGGTAAACGATCGATAATGGTGCCTCGTCCCATAGCGATAGTACGGCTAGCGGGCCTCCTGTCGAGGAACATCGGCGACCAAAGGCAGCACCCGGTAAGGAACCGGAGTGTCAAGAGCAATGATCGAATTAGTCCTGAGTACGCCCTGTACGTCGACGATCCGGTCGATTACCCGCTGCAAATCCGCGTTCGTCCTGGCGACCACGCGGCAAAGAAGATCGCTGTCACCGGTGATCGTGTGCACCTCCAGCACCTCCGGAATGCGCGCCAGCCGGTCGGCCACCGGATCGTGCCCGGCCACCTGCCTGATCTCCATGCTGACGAACGCGGTGACGTGGTAGCCGAGCGCCGCCGGGGACACGTCGGGCCCGAAGCCGGTCACCACCCCCCTGTCCACCAGCCGGTCGAGCCTGGCCTGAACCGTGCCACGGGCCACGCCGAGCCGCCGCGAGCACTCCAGGACGCCGAGCCTGGGCTCGGCCGTGAGCAGGGCGATGAGCCGGGAGTCGAGGTCGTCGATCGTCGTCATGCTGTACAGAATTACCGGACTGATCGCCGAAGTACTAGGCAGATTGTGCATTCGTTGAAGTAACTGTTGCGCAACTCGTCCAGGAAAATCCAGAGTTCAAGGTATGAGTGATGTCTTTCCGGTCAACGGCATGGACGCCGTGGTGTTCGCTGTGGGGAACGCCAAGCAGGCGGCTCACTACTACTCATCCGCGTTCGGCATGCGGCTCGTGGCCTATCGCGGCCCGGAGAACGGCAGCCCGGACGTGGCCGCGTACGTGCTGACCTCGGGCAGCGCCACCTTCGAGTTCCGGGCCTCGGTGCGGCCTGGCACGGATCTGGCGCGGCACGTGGCCGAGCACGGCGACGGGGTGATCGACCTGGCCATCCAGGTGCCCGATGTGGAGGCGGCCTACGCCCACGCGGTCGGGCAGGGGGCCGAGGGGCTGGCGGAGCCGTACACGATGGAGGACGAGCACGGCAAGGTGACGCTCGCGGCCATCGCCACCTACGGCCACACCCGGCACACCCTGGTCGACAGGTCCAACTACGCCGGCCCTTACCTGCCCGGGTACGCGCCCGCTGACCCGCTGGTGGCGCCGCCCGCGACCAGGACCGGGCGGCTGTTCCAGGCGATCGACCACTGCGTCGGCAACGTCGAGCTGGGCAAGATGGACGAATGGGTGGAGTTCTACCGCAAGGTCATGGGCTTCACGAACATGGCCGAGTTCGTCGGCGACGACATCGCCACCGAGTACTCCGCGCTCATGTCCAAGGTCGTGGCCGACGGGACCCGCAAGGTCAAGTTCCCGCTCAACGAGCCGGCCGTCAGCCGCAAGAAGTCGCAGATCGACGAGTACCTGGAGTTCTACGGCAGTCCGGGCGTACAGCACATCGCGCTGGCCACCAACGACATCCTGACCACGGTGGACCACATGGCGCGGGCCGGGGTGCAGTTCCTGCGGACGCCGGACTCCTACTACGACGATCCGGAGCTGCGCGGGCGCATCGGTCAGGTGCGCGCCCCGATCGAGGAGCTGAAGAAGCGGGGGATCCTGGTCGACCGGGACGAGGACGGCTACCTGCTGCAGATCTTCACCCAGCCGGTGCAGGACAGGCCCACGGTCTTCTTCGAGCTGATCGAGCGGCACGGCTCGCTCGGCTTCGGCAAGGGCAACTTCAAGGCGCTGTTCGAGGCGATCGAGCGCGAGCAGGAACGCAGGGGCAATCTTTAGTTTGTCCCCACTTAGTGGTGGTCATCCAGACATCATGGGATTGCCGCCACCAGGGCTGGCAGGACGCTGGCGACGACTGTTCGCCGGCGTCCTCGACTGGCTCATCGTCAATGTCGTCACCGCGCCCTTCAGCTGGACGACCTGGGACTACGTCTGGGACGAGAGCAAAGGAGCCTGGGACCGCTTCCCCGTGGAGCACACCTTCCTGGCCGGTCTCGTGGCGTTCCTGTATTTCTGGCTGCTGCACGCCTTCTGGGATGGTCAGACTCTCGGCAAGAAACTGTTCGGCATCCGGGTCGTGTCGGAGTACGGCGGAAGAATAGGCGTAGGGCAGGCGGCGGTCCGGCAGGCCGTGGCGACCGTGCTGGAATGGGTCTGCTGCATCGGCTCCCTGCTGGACCTGGGCTGGATCCTCTTCGACTCCCGCAAGCAGGCCCTGCACGACAAGGCCGCCAGGACAGTCGTAGTCAATGCCTGACTCAGCGTAATATTCTGGCCACGAAACGAAGGGGGCCCGTCGACCATGCGTGCCAACAGACGCCGGGTGGCCATGCTGGCGGCGCTCGTCAGCGTGCTCGCCTGCTCCCCCGCCGACGAGCCGCCGCCCGGCACCACCCCCGTGGCCGACTCCCGAGCGGGCGCGCCCGGCATCGGCGACACCGACTTCCCCCAGGACGGCAACGGCGGCTACGACGTCACCCACTACGACCTGGCGATCGACTACACGCCGGCCACCAAGCGGCTCGACGGCGTGACCACCGTCCGGGCCGCCGCCACCCAGGAGTTGTCCAGCTTCAACCTCGACCTGACCGGGCTCGACGTGCGCGAGGTCGCCGTGGACGGCTCCCCCGCGACGTTCAGCAGGAAGGGCGATGAGCTGACGGTACGGCCCGGCGGCGTGATCGGCGAGGGCGCGCCCTTCACGGTCAGGGTCACCTACTCCGGGATGCCCAAGCCGGCCAAGGACAGCGCCAACCTGGGCACGTACGGGTTCATCCCGACCGCCGACGGCGCGTTCGTGGCCTCCGAGCCCAACGGCTCCAAGACCTGGTTCCCCAACAACGACCATCCCGCCGACAAGGCCACGTTCGACTTCGCGATCACCGTGCCGGAAGGGCTGACCGCCCTGGCCAACGGCGAGATGGCCGGGCAGCCCACCACCGCCGGCGGCAAGACGACCTACCGCTGGCGCGAGGGCCATCCGATGGCGACCTACCTGGCCACGGCCACGCTGGGCAAGTTCGACCTGCGTACCGGCACGACCGCCACCGGCATCCCCAACCTGGCCGCCGCCGACCCCAAGTACAAGAGCTCGCTCGACTCGCTCTACACGCTGTCCGGCGAGATCACCGACCACTGGGCCACGGTGTTCGGGCCCTACCCGTTCTCCTCGACGGGCGGCGTGGTGGACGACTACGCCGCTGGCTACGCGCTGGAGAACCAGACCAAACCGCTCTACGGAGGCTTCGACCCCGACGAGACGATCATCGCGCACGAGCTGGCGCACCAGTGGTTCGGCAACAGCCTGACCGTCAAGCGCTGGAAGGACCTCTGGCTCAACGAGGGCTTCGCCACCTACGCCGAGTGGCTGTGGTCGGAGCACAAGGGCAGGAAGAGCGCGGAGGCCACCTTCCAGGAGCTGCGCAAACGGCCGGAAAACGACCCGATGTGGCAGTATCCCCCCGGCCGGGCCAAGCCCGACGACCTGTTCAACTCCTCGGTCTACACGCGCGGCGGCATGACGCTGCACGCCCTGCGCAAGGAGATCGGCGACGACACCTTCTTCGCCCTGCTCAGGACGTGGGCCGCCGAGCACCGCCACGGCAACGTCACCACGGAGCAGTTCACCGCCCTCGCCGAGCGCCTGTCGGGCAAGGAACTCGACGCGCTCTTCGACGCCTGGCTCCACCAGCCCCGCCGACCCGCCTGACCTGCGGGGAAACGCTTCTCGTCGCCCGGTCCAAGTACTGGTGTAAGGGCGAACGACGAAGGGAGCGAGGCCAGTGCGCCTCAATGAAGACCCTGTGGCCTTTGAGGCCTTCTATCGCCGCCACGTCGATGCCGTGCTGCGTTTCGTGGTCCGGCGGGTGAGCGACCCTCACCTCGCCGCCGACCTCACGGCGGACATCTTCCTGGCGGTTCTGGACTCGGCGGACACCTACGTCGCCGGACGCGGCAGCGAGATCGCCTGGCTGTACGGCATCGCGCGCAACGTCGTGTCGGCCCAGCACCGCAGGGCCGCACGGGAGGCGCGGGCGACCGGCCGGCTGGCCGGGCGACGTCTGATGGACGACGACGACCTGGCCAGGATGGAGGAGCGGATCGACGCCGAGCGCCAGATGCGCAGCGCTCTGGAGGCCATGGAGGGCCTGCCGGAGGGCGAGCGCGCGGTGCTGGAGCTCGTGGCGATCGACCAGCTCACCGTCACCGAAGCCGCCAAGTCGCTGGGCATCAGGCAGGTGACCGCGCGAGTCCGCTTGCACAGGGCCAGGCGCGCCCTCGAACACTTCTCTTCGCCCTCGGCCGTGTATCTGGAAGGAAAGGCATGAGCAACTTCGAAGATCGCCTTCTCAGTGCACTCAAGGAAGAGATCACGACGAGGACTGCGGAGGACAAGATGACCACTACGACACCGGCACCGGTACGGCGCGGCTCCAGGCGCCTTGTGGGGCTGTCCGCCGCGCTGGCGGGGGTCGCGGCGGCGGCCACGGCGGTGGTCCTGGCGACCGGGCTGGTCGGCGGGCCTGCTTACGCGGTGACCAAGGACGCCGACGGCGGGGTGAGCGTGGAGGTGCGGGCGTTCACCGATCCCGAGGGGCTGGAGTCGGAGCTGGCCGCGGCCGGGGTCAAGGCGGTGGTGGACTACCTGCCGCAGGGCCAGACCTGCAAGCAGCCGCGCGGTGCGCACGGAGGTGGCTCCGGGCCGTTCCAGGCCGGTATCGGGGTCGGGCCGGGCGGCAGCGGGATCGCGTTCAAGATCGGGAAGGGGCAGGTGCCGGACGGGTCCACGCTGGTGCTGACCGTCTCCAAGAGCAAGGACGGCGACGACAGGCCGCCGTTCGCCACCACGCTGGAGCTCGTCCAGGGTGAGGTCTCGGCGTGCGAGCCGACCTCGATGCCGGTTCCGCCGGCTTCCGACGGCGGGACCTCGCAGCAGGACTCCGGGCCCTCGAACGACTCGGGCACGGAGGAAGGGCCCGGCCTGACCAGCAAGGAAGGCTGAGCGTCCCGTCCCGTACGAGCCCGGCGGCCCTTCCCGAGCAGCAAGGGCCGCCGGGCCTCCACCTTCCCCTGAACCCCTGCCTCCTCCTGAGCCCCTGCAGCCCCTGCCCTCCCCTGAGCCGCAGCTTTTCGCTGGGCCTCCGCGTCCGGGCGGGGCTTCGCTTTCAGGTGGGCCAGTAGGCGTCGCCGGCCAGGAGCAGGGCGGCGGCGCCGATGAGGCAGGACTCCTGGCCCAGGGCGGCGGGCAGGACCTTGACGCGGCGGGCGAACTCCATCCTGGCGTGTTCGCGCAGAGCTTCCTCCAGCGGGCCGAACAGCGGTTCCCCGGCCTGGGACAGCCCGCCGCCGATGGTGACCAGATCCAGGTCGCACAGGTGCGTGGTGGAGGCGATGGCGATGCCCAGTGCCCGGCCCGCCCGGCGCATGGCCCGTACCGCGACCGGACCCCCGGCCCGCGCGTCCGCCGCCAGCCCGCGCGCCGTCACCGCCCGATCCTCCACACCGACGCTGACGAGCGTCGTGGCACCGCCGGGCAGGGCCGCACCGCCCGACGCCGACGCCGCACCGGGCGTCCAACCCTGCTCCAACGCCCACATGGCCAGTGCCGGGCCTCTGGCGACGGCCTCCAGGCAGCCGTGACCGCCGCAACCGCAGCGGGGCCCGCCCTCCGGCTCGACCACCACATGACCGATGTGCCCGGCGTTGCCCGTGCGCCCGTGGACCAGGCGGCCGTTCAGTATCAGCCCGCCTCCCACCCCCGTGGACACCACCATGCCGAGCATGTCGCCGTACCCCCGCCCGGCCCCTCTCCAGTGCTCGGCCACGGCCAGGCAGATCGCGTCGTTGTGGAGGCGTACCGGAAGGCCGGGGAAGCGCGCCGCCAGCCGCGCACGCAGCGGGAAGCCGCGCCAGCCGGGGATGTTCAGCGTCGAGACGACCCCATCGGGCCAGGTCATCGGCCCGCCACAGCCCACCCCTACACCCTCGACGCCACTCACGCCCAACGGTGAGATGAGGTCGGTGAGGGCACGCCACAGGGTCTCGGCGTCCGCGCCCTGAGGCGTGGCGGCACGCCGGACCTCCGCCACCGTCCCGTCGTGGCCGACCAGACCGGCGGCCAGTTTGGTGCCGCCTATGTCGATCGCGAGTATCACGGGCGACCGGACGGCGCCACGAGCAGCCTGCGCGAACGGCTGAACGGCGTCATGGGCCTGCGGAGCTGGAGAAGACCAGGCGGCGTCATGGGCCGCCCGCCGTGCTGGAGAAGACCAGGACCGACGCCGTGAACCCGTGTACGTGGTTGTGCCCCGCCACCGGCCCCACCTCCCCGGCCGCGAAGAAGCCCGCCACCCCGATGGGCCCGAGCGTGTCGCGCAGCGCGACGGGATCGTGGTCGGCGGTGCCGAACATGGCCGAGCCCCGCCCGTTGCAGGTGAACAGCAGTGCCCCGTCCACCTTGCCCAGCTCTTCGCGGTGGGCGTCGAGCAGGTCGTACAGGTCCTCGTCGGCGGTGGCCGCGTCGCGGACCTGGAAGCGCACGGTCCTGCCGACCTCCACGATGTCCCCGATGGCCACGGCCTCGCGCTCCGGATCGATGCCGATGACCCCCCTGATGAGGAAATCTCCGCGTTCGTGGCGTTCGGCGTACTCGTCCATGGCCAGCCCGATCTGCAGCCCCGAGGCGACCAGCTCGCGGTCGTCCTCGTCGAGCTCGCTGACAATTTCCTCCAGCCGGGCCAGCGCCGGTTGCCCGGCCAGCTCCAGCAGCAGGTTGTCCTCCGACGCGGTGACGGCCATGCTCGGCCCGATCGGGCGGCAGCCCTGGCTGACCACCGTGCTGATCTTGACCGGGCCGCTGAGCAGCACGCCGATCGCGCCCTCGGTGTAGATCTCGCCGTCGGCGAACAGCCGTACCGAGCCCCGGCCCTGCAGCCCGTTGGCCAGCCCGCCGATCAGCGGCAGGTCGCCCAGCACATCGACCGAACGTTCGACGAAGGCGTCGGTCGGAAAGCTGTACGGATCGGCCAGCAGGATCCCCACGTGGTCGTCCCCGCTGCGCTCGGGCAGCCCGACCACCACGAACCTGTCCTCGGCCGTCAGCGTCTCCAGTGCGAACGTGGTCAGCCGCGCCCCCTCCAGGGTCGCCGCCCACGCGCTCACGGCCGGGGTCAGTTCCACCCCTTGGCCGTCCCCGATCACCCCCGTGGCGCTGCATCCGACCACGTGCGCCTCGGGTGCGAGCTTCATCGCGGCCTGACCGGCCCGCGCGACGTCGTCGGGGTCGTCGCCACAGATGAAGAAGCAGACCAAGTCGGCTTGGCCGTTGAGCCTCGACAGTGCCTGGCCGACGGCGTTCTCCGCGGCCTCCACCAGGTCGGAACCCACGGCGAGGCCGTCGGCGAAGCGGCTTGTCATCACGGCCACGGATCTCGCCTCCCTCGACATGTCCAAGTTCCCTAGGCCCGATTCTCCCCACTAAAGGGACAAGCACGCCCACGAACCGTCACGCAATAGTCAAGATCCGAAATCTCCGCCAGATGCGAAAGTCCCTGCCACATTCCTCGCAGGGGACGTAGTCTCGATCCCGTGCATCAGCCACGTATTCTCCGCGAGTTGCGAGAGAGCGGCCACGTTCATCGCACCGTCAAGGCCGAGGTCCGGGAAAACCTGCTGGCCAGGCTGCGCGCGGGCGAACCCCGCTTCCCCGGCATCGTGGGCTTCGACGACACCGTCCTGCCCCATCTGGAGCGGGCCCTGCTCGCCGGTCACGACCTGGTCCTGCTCGGTGAGCGCGGCCAGGGCAAAACCCGGCTCATCCGTACGGTCACGGGCCTGCTCGACGAGTGGACGCCGGTGGTCGAGGGCTGCGAGATCAACGATCACCCGTACGCGCCGGCCTGCACGCGCTGCCAGGCGCTGGCGCGGGAGCTGGGCGAGGAGCTGCCGGTCGCGTGGCGGCACCGGGACGAGCGCTACGGGGAGAAGCTCGCCACGCCCGACACCTCCGTGGGCGACCTGATCGGCGACGTCGACCCCATCAAGATCGCCGAAGGGCGCCGGCTGGGCGACCCCGAGACGGTCCACTACGGTCTCGTCCCGCGCACCAACCGCGGCGTCTTCTCCGTCAACGAGCTGCCCGACCTCGCCGAGCGCATCCAGGTCTCGCTGCTCAACGTGCTGGAGGAGCGCGACATCCAGGTACGCGGCTACAACCTGCGGCTGCCACTGGACATCCTGCTCATCGCCAGCGCCAACCCCGAGGACTACACCAACAGGGGCCGGATCATCACGCCGCTGAAGGACCGGTTCGGCGCGGAGATCCGCACCCACTACCCGCAGACCGTCGAGGACGAGCTCACGCTCATCCGCCAGGAGGCCATGCCCGACATCGGGGCCGACGTTCCCGAACACCTGGTCGAGGCGATCGCCCGGTTCACCCGGCTGGTCCGCGAATCGACCGCCGTGGACGCCCGTTCCGGCGTGTCCGCCCGTTTCGCCATCGCCGCGGCCGAGACCGCGGCCGCCTCGGCCGTGCGCCGGGCGGCGATCAAGGGCGAGGAGCGGCCCGTCGCCCGCGTGGTCGATCTCGGCAGCGTGGTGCACAGCCTGCGTGGCAAGGTGGAGTTCGAGGTCAGCGAGGAGGGCAGGGAGACCGAGATCCTGTCCCACCTGCTGCGGCGGGCGACGGCCGAGACGTTCAGGAGCCGGCTGGGCGGCATGGACCTGTCCGCGCTGACGGACAAGTTCGCGGAGGGCAACCAGGTGGAGTCCGGCGAGCTGGTGCCGGCCGGGGATCTGCTGCACCGCATCGGTCCCGTCGCCGGTCTGGCCAAGGTCATGTCGCGGCTGGGCATGGGCGCGGGCGAGGAGTCGCCGGGGCATGCGGCGGCGGCGCTGGAGTTCACCCTTGAAGGGCTTTACCTGATGCGGCGGCTGTCCAAGGAAGACCTTGACGGAGTGACCGTTTACCGAACGTGAACAAACCGGCGGTCTCCCACGTCATAGTGGTAACTGATGTTTCCTCGGGGGAGGCCGCCCATGCCGCGCCTGCTTGTCTGTGCCACCACCGCCGCTCTTGTCCTGGGCACGCTCACCGTCCCCGCCCAGGCCGCTGCCACGTCCGCGTACGGCTTCGCCTGGGATGACGGAAAGGGGCACCTGCGGGTCCTGCCCAAGTCCGCCACCCGTCCGACGCGCACGACCCATGCGCTCAAGACCCGCGCCGGGGCCAAGGAACTGCGGCTCGACTACACCAAGGCCGCGTACCGGCGGGTCACGGTCGCATGTGACCTGGTGGAGACCGAGGGCCGGGTCGCCGTGGACGGCAAAGGGCTGGGACGCACGGAGTGCGCGACCGCCGACCTGACCGCCACGCTCGGACGCGGCCCCGTGCCCGTGCGCGTGGAGTACCGGGGCGGCAAGGCCACGCGGGTCAGCGAGATCCTGGTCCCCGACCGGCCCGCCCCGCGAACGGCCTGGGGCACGATCAAGCGGATCAGCGACACGGCCGTCGAGTTCGCGCCGCGCGGCGGCGGCAAGAAGATCAAGCTCGGTTACACGTACGCGACGGGCTTCTACCGCACCACTGCCACGTGCGGGGACGGCTGGCTGGCCGGCAAGCCCGTGAACGCGGGCAAGGACGGGCTCGGCAAGAAGCAGTGCGAGTGGACGGACCTCACGAAAGCGCTGAAGAGCGCCCGGCACCCCGTACTGGCCCAGATCGGCTACAGCCCGAACGTGGATTCCCTGCACGAGGTGTGGGAGTTCTTCGGCGACGCCTGAACCTGTGACGCCTGAACCTCTGACGCCTGAACCCATGACGCCTGAACCCATGACGCCTGAACCCGAACGAACCCACACGGTTTGGGAGACGCCCCGAACCCACGCGAGCCCAGGGTGAGGCCCGAACCCACACATTGAGGCCTTTGTGGGGTTAGCGTGGTTCCGTGATGGCCTTTCGCTATGGCGAGTACCACGACGGCCCTGACCCCCTGGCCCCTCCCTATGACGTACGCGCGGCCCTCGACGAGATGGGCGACGCCATCCTGTCGGGCTCGACGCCGGTGCACGCCCTGCGCGACCTGCTCAAGCGCGGCCTGCCCGGCTCCCAGGAGCGGCGCGGCCTCGACGACATGCTCAGGGAGGTGCGCAGGCGCCGCCGTGACCTGCGCGAGCGCGGGCGCCTGGACGGCACGCTGGAGCGGGCCAGGGCGCTGCTCGACAAGGCGATCGGGCAGGAGCGGGCCGAGCTGTTCCCCGACCCGTCGGACGACGCGCGGCTGCGGGAGACGGGACTGGACGCGCTGCCCGAGGACACGGCCAGCGCCATCCAGGAGCTGAGCACGTACGAGTGGCGCTCGGACGCGGCCCGCCAGACCTTCGAGGAGCTGCGCGCCCTGCTGCGCAGGGAGGTCCTGGACAGCCAGTTCAGGGGCCTGCGCGACGCGCTGGCCAACCCCGACCCGCAGGCGATGGAACGGGTCCGCCAGATGATGGCGGACCTGAACGACATGCTCGACAAGGACTCGCGGGGCGAGCACACCCAGGCCGACTTTGACTCCTTTATGTCGAAATATGGCGACCTGTTCCCCGAGCGGCCCCGCAACCTCGACGAGCTCATCGACATCCTGGCCCGCCGCGCCGCCGCCACGCAGCGCATGCTGGCCTCGATGACCCCGCGCCAGCGCGAGGAGCTGAGCAACCTCATCAACCAGACCCTCGACCAGGCGGGCCTGTCCGACCAGATGCGCCGCCTCGGCGAGGCCCTCTACTCCCGCCGCCCCGACCTGGCCTGGAACGCCCCCGAACGCCTGACCGGCGACGAGCCGCTGGGCATGGGCGACGCCGTGACCGCGCTGGAGGAGCTGGCCGACCTCACCCAGCTCGAAACCGCCCTGCGCCAGGACTACCCGGGCGCGCGGCTCGACGACATCGACGAGGCCGCGGTACGCCGCGCGCTCGGCCGCTCCGCCGTGGACGACCTGGAGGCGCTCAAGCGGATCGAACGGGAGTTGGAGGAGCAGGGCTACCTGCTGCGCCGCCGCGGCAAGCTGGAGCTGACCCCCAAGGCGGTGCGCCGCCTGGGCGAGACCGCGCTGCGCCGGGTCTTCTCCACCCTCGACGCGGGCCGCCGCGGCGACCACGACCAGCGCGACGCGGGCTCGGCCGGCGAGCTGACCGGCTCGTCGCGGCCCTGGCACTTCGGCGACGAGCAGCCGATCGACGTCGTACGCACGCTGGTCAACGGCGTGCGCAGTGGCGGCGTCAGCCGTGACCGGCCCGGCGTGCGGCTGTCCGTGGACGACTTCGAGGTGTCCGAGACCGAACGCCGCAGCGCCGCGGCCGTCTGCCTGCTGGTGGACCTGTCGTACTCGATGGCCCTGCGCGGCACCTGGGCCGCCGCCAAGCAGACGGCGCTGGCCCTGCAGGCGCTGGTGGCCTCCAAGTTCCCGCAGGACGCCGTGCAGATCATCGGCTTCTCCAACTACGCCAGGGTGCTGCAGCCCGACGAGCTGGCGGGCCTCGACTGGGACATGGTCCAGGGCACGAACCTGCACCACGCCCTGCTCATCGCCGGCCGCCACCTGGACCGCCACCCCGACTTCGAGCCGGTGGTGCTGGTGGTCACGGACGGCGAGCCCACGGCCCACCTCCTGCGCAACGGCCGCTCGGCGTTCGAGTGGCCGCCCTCGCACGAGACGCTGGAGCTCACGCTGTCCGAGGTGGACAAGATGACGCGGCGGCGCGCCACGATCAACATCTTCATGCTGGCGGCCGACGACCGGCTGAAGGAGTTCGTGGACGAGGTGGCCCGCAGGAACGGCGGCCGCGTCTTCTCCCCGAGCGCGGAACGGCTGGGCGAGTACGTCGTCAGCGACTTCCTCCGCCTCCGCCGCGCCCGCTGACGCCACAGCCCCGCAATCCATGACGCCATAGATTGCGGGGCCGCGATCCGTCTAAGGGTGCGAGACACGAGGAGAACCCCTTGCACCCTGACCACCAGCGGGCCTTCACGGAGTTCGTCGCGAGCCGCTCCGACAGCCTGATCCGGCTCGCGTACGTGCTGACCGGCGACCAGCACTCCGCCGAGGACCTGCTGCAGACGGCGCTGGCCAAGACGGCCGGACACTGGCGGCGCATCCGCGACAGTCCGGAGGCGTATGTGCGGCGGGTTATGTATCACGAACAAGTCGGGCGGTGGCGCAGCGCGCGCTGGGGCCGGGAGCGGGTTCTCCGGACGCCTCCCGACCAGGGCGTGGACGACCGCACGTCAGAGGTCGAGACCCGCGTCACCCTGGCCGAGGCGTTACGCGTCCTGCCTGCCCGAAAACGGGCAGTGCTGGTGCTGCGCTACTACGAGGACCTTTCCGAGTCGGAGGTCGCCAGGATCATGGGCTGCTCGGTCGGCACCGTACGCAGCCAGACCCACCAAGCCATCACCCGCCTGCGCCGGCTGGTCGGCGAGCGCGTCTCCCTGGAGGACCTGCGATGACCATCGACGAACGCCGGATCGCCGAAGAGCTTCGCCTGATGGCCGACGAGGCCGCTCCGGCGGATCCGCTCGCCCTCACCGCGCGCACCTTCTCGCGACGCCGCCGCCGTACCCTGACCGCCTGGTCCGTGGCGGGCCTCGCGGGCCTGGCCGCCGCCGCGGTCGTCGCGCCGATGCTCGCGCCCTCCCACTCCGGCACCCCCGACACCGCCGCCCACCTGGCGACCCTGCCGGCCAACACCCCCGAGCAGCTGGGTCTCGTACGCGAGTGCATGCCGCAGGGCGGTCCTGTGCACAACATGGACGGGAACCGGCGCATCCCCGAGCACGGCTCGGCCGACGCCTTCCGGGTGCTGGCGGAGTACCGGGACGAGGGCGGGGTGACGGCGCTGGTGGGCAGCGACGCCGGCTTCGTCCTGTGCACGCCGACCAATCAGCCGGACATGGCCGAACGGGCGGTCTTCACGTTCTGGGGGTTCAAGGCTCCCGGGGACCGGACGGCCTTCTCGGGCGATCTCCAGGTGGACGCCTACACCTCGCACGCGCACTCGTACACGATCGGGAAGCAGTTGACCCAGAAGGACGACTACTACCGGGTCGTCGTCGGGCGGGTCAGCGACGCGGTGCGGCGGGTGGAGGTGGACTGGGCGGACGGGCGGCGTACTGAGGCGCGGATCGAGAACGGGTTCTTCATCGTCCGCATCCTGGGAAAGCTGGTGCCCGATCCCGAACAACAGGGGGAGGACGCGGCGGGCGAGCCGTACAAGATCTTGCACTCGCCGCCGGTCACGGTGACGGCGTACGGGGCGGACGGGCGGGTGCTGCGCCAGGAGAAGGACGTGGCCTTCGGCCCGCTGGGACGCGGCACCGGCTACTGACCCCGGCAACCGCCTGATCGCCTCCTCACCCCGGCCCTTCCGACCTCGGACCGAGCAGAACTGTCGGCGCCGGATGGCAGACTCACCCGACATGGACTCACCTGTGCTGCTGAGGGACGTGACGGAGGCCGACCTGGAGGTGTTCCTGGAGCAGGAGCACAACCCGGAGGCCGTACGGCGCTCGAAGTTCCCGCCACGGGAGCGGGAGGCGTTCATGCGCCACTGGAAGACCCGCGTCCTCGGCGACCCAACCGTGTTCGTGCAGGCGGTCATGGTGGGCGATGAGCTGGCGGGCAACGTGGTGGCCTGGTGGGAGGAGGACCGGCGCTTCACCGGCTACTGGTTCGGGCAGGCGTTCTGGGGCCGGGGCATCGGCTCCCGCGCCATGGAGCTCTTCCTCCAGAAGGAGCAAAACCGGCCGCTGTACGCCGATCCGTTCCATGAGAACACCGCGTCGGTGCGGCTGCTGGAGAAGCACGGGTTCCAGCGGGAGGGGACGGTGTGGCACGACGAGGACGAGCACATCCTGCTGGTACTCCATCGGTAGTTGCCGACAGAAGGAGACCGACAAGAGCGAGCTCTGGACCAAGGAGCGGCTACACCGCGACGAGGTGCACCCGATCGCCGCACAGCTTCTTCATGTCGTCGATGTCGGAAGTCAGCATGACGACCGGCTTCGGTTGCCGTAGCGCCATTTCCGCCAAGGCAGCATCGATCGCATACGTGTGGCCATGCAGGCCCGCAGCCGCCAGGAGGTCGGAGGCCGCCTTCGCTTCCTCCTCCCCGATGTGCACGATGCGCATGCCGGACAGCAGCCAGGTGAGGCGCGACCTGTTCGTGCGGCGGTGGGCGGCCTCGATGATCGTTAGAGCGCTGATCACCACTTCCACGTCCCGGCTACGTGCCTCCGCGACCATGGCGCTGACTGTTGTCTCATCGTCGATGAACTTCGACAACCCGGCACAGTCAAGGACGAGAGTGCCCTTGTGCGTCAACCGGCGGCGCGCCACTCGCTCTCCTCCGCGAACACTTCGTCGAACACTTGACGCGCACGCTGCTGGTCGTGATCAGGAATCGGGCCGACACGGCGTTCCTGGTCGGCGAGGTATTCATCGAGTATCTGACCGCGTAGCTCACGCTCCACCGCCGCGGTGATGAACGAGGAAAACTCCCGCTTTCCCACACGGCGGCGAATCGCCTCCGCCGTGCCTTCGGGCAGAGAGAGGCTGACCCGCGTCGCAGGGCCCTCACCAACGTTGTACGGACTCTCAGCCATGCTGAGGATATTATCAAAGGAGTAGGAAATCAGCTTGCTGTCCTACACCTCCGACTGGCACGGCCAGGACGACTGCTCGATGGACTACGGGATAGCCGTTCTCCGCGCCGACCGCCAGAGCATCGCGATCATCGCAGGCACGTTCTCAGACTGACCATGCGAACGGGTGGCGTTCGCCGCCCCTCTTCTCCAAGTGACTCAGCGCCGACACCGGACGGGGCCCAGGCTCGGGGGTCCGGGGGGCGGGAGACCCCCGGCAAGGGGGCTCGGCTCCCCCGTAAGGGGAGTCCGTAGCCGATTCGCGCGTAGCGCGTGCCGTGCGGAGGCCCATGCAGGTGGGCGGGGTATTTGGGGGGTTATGGGGCGGGGGTGTAGAAGTCGAGGGCTATGTCGAAGCCGTCGCGGCAGTTGCGGTGGGAGCGGTAGCAGGGGCGCCAGGCTGAGCTTGCGCCGACGCCCGCCCTGGCGTCGTTCAGGGCCGTGGGTACGCGTTGCGGCCGGGGCAGCAGGCCGTGGCCGAGGTAGCGTACGCCGGACAGTTCCGTGTGCCGGCCGCGGCCGCCCGAGACGAACGCGCCCAGGCGCCAGCCGCTCTCCTCGTCCCACACCAGCGCGGCGCCGTCGGTGAGCTTCAGCGTGGCGTCACGGGGATCGCACGGGCCGTCCCACCAATCGGCGACCTCAGCCCCGAGCAGGTCAACGACCTGCTGCACGTAGCTGATCGGCTGCTGCAGCCATTCGTCGGTGTACGGCTCGACGTGCCTGATGGCCACGGACGGCACCTCCTTGTGCCCAAACGGTAAGGAAAAAGCGGCGGTGAACAACCATACCCGCGCCGAACTTATTCCGTTGCACAGCCGTCTAGTCATTACGGACGATATTTACGTCCGCAACGGGGAAGAAGGAGGAGCCATGATAGCCACGGTTCTCCTCATCGTGTTGATGATCATCGCGGTGGTGTCCTCGGAGTTGTGCTTGCGCTGCTCCGCAGAGAGCAAAGAGAGTGTCGAGTCCCCCGGCGAGATCGTCGGGGACTAGTCTCTCCGCATGTCCCTGCTTCTCTGGCTGCACATCGGGTTCGCCATCTTCACGATCGGGCCCGTCACCGCCGCGACGATGAGCGCGCCACGCGCCATCCGTACCAAGAACGTGCCCGCGCTGCAGTTCATCCAGCGCATCACGAGGATCTACAGCCTCGCCAGCCTGGGCGTCCTCGTGTTCGGGCTGGCGCTCGGCGTGGTGCTCGGCAACGGAATGCTCGGCCGGTGGTACATGACGGCGTCGATGACGCTGTTCATCGTGGCCGCCGTGATGCTGGTGATCATCGACCGCGACCTTCGCACCGCCGTCCAGGCGCTTTCGAGTGAAAGCCCGGACGACGATGCGAAGGCGCAGAGCGGGCGGATCGCGGCGATCAGCGGGCTGTTGTCCGTGATCTGGCTGGTGATCCTCTTCCTGATGGTCGTCCCCGAATGACCTGATGGTCATCTCCGAAGGCCCCCATGGTCGTCCCTGAATGACCGAGTGGTCGTCTCTGGATGACCTGATGGCCGTCCCTGAACGACCTAATGGCCGTTCCTGAATGACCTGGTGGCCGTCCCTGAACGACCTGATGGCCGTCCCTGAATGATCTGGTGGTCGTCGCCCAGCAACCTGGTTGTCTTCCCCCGGAACCTGGGGTCAGCCGAGGGCCTGGGTGAGGTCGGTGAGGAGGTCGTCGATGGTTTCGATGCCGACCGACAGCCGCACCAGGTCGGCGGGCACCTCCAGCGGCGACCCCGCCGCCGACGCGTGCGTCATCCTGCCCGGGTGCTCGATGAGCGACTCGACGCCCCCGAGCGACTCCCCCAACGTGAACAATCTGGCCCGATCGCACACCGCCACGGCCTCCGCCTCGCCCCCGGCGACCCGGAAGGAGACCATGCCCCCGAAGCGGCGCATCTGCTTGGCCGCCACCTCGTGCCCGGGGTGCTCGGCCAGGCCCGGGTAGAGCACCTCGGTGACCCGGGGGTGGGCGAGCAGCAGGTCGACGACGCGTTCGGCGTTGTCGCAGTGGCGGTCCATGCGTACGCCCAGAGTCTTGAGCCCGCGCAGCGTCAGCCAGGCGTCGAACGGCCCCGCCACCGCCCCCATAGCGTTCTGGTGGTAGGTCAACTCCTCGCCGAGCCCGGCGTCGGCGGCCACCAGCGCGCCGCCCACCACATCGGAGTGCCCGCCCACGTACTTGGTCGTCGAGTGCACGACGACGTCCGCCCCCAGGGAGAGCGGCTGCTGCAGGTACGGCGAGGCGAAGGTGTTGTCCACGACCAGCAGGGACCCGTTGTCGTGGGCGAGCCGGGCCAGCGCGGCGATGTCGGCGATGCCGAGCAGCGGGTTGGTGGGCGTCTCGACCCAGACCACCTTCGTCTTCTGCGTCATCGCCGCGGCCACGGCGTCGAGGTCGTGCAGCGGGACCGGGTCGTAGTGCAGGTCCCAGCGCTCGTGCACCTTGGCGAACAGCCGGTAGGTGCCGCCGTACGCGTCGTTCGGAATGATCACGTGATCCTGCGGCTTGCAGACCGCGCGCAGCAGCGTGTCCTCGGCGGCCAGCCCGGACGCGAACGCCAGCCCCCGCGCCCCGCCCTCGACGGCGGCCAGCGCGGTTTCGAGCGCGGTCCTGGTGGGGTTGGCCGAGCGGCTGTATTCGTATCCGGAACGCAGCCCGCCCACGCCGTCCTGCTTGTAGGTGGAGGTGGCGTAGATCGGCGGCACGACCGCACCGGTCAGGGGGTCGGGCTCCTGACCTGCGTGGATGGCCAGGGTCTCAAAACCGTTGCTCATACAGGCCACGTTAACGGAAGACGGCCCGCGATCCGTTCCCCAACGGGATCGCGGGCCGCTCACGGGAGATCGTCCCCACAACCTCCCGTGTGGCTCGCACACCATGCCCGCGCGAGCCGTGCCGGTCAGGCCGCCTTGGGCTCGTGACGACGCTCGTGACGACGCTCGTGACCGCCGTTACGGTCGTGACGGTTCTCGCCCGGCCCGGGCGGGAGCCGTACGACGTCCGCCTTGATGAACCGGCCGCTGCCGCCCTCCGCGTGCTCCCCGTTGATCCGGGAGAGCAGTACGGGGTCGGCCAGTGCGAGCAGCACCGCGACGACCAGTCCGGCGCCCAGCAGCGCGAACCCGATGGCAACCATGTCTATCCCCTTTCCGACACCTCCAGGATCAGCGATGCCTCCCGCCCGCCGCCTCCGCTTAAGGGCTGGTCTCTGCGGGGTCTCCTCGGCCGAACGGTTGATACGACATGTCCGACCTCCGGCTTAGGCTCGAGGTCGTGGGTGATTCCAAACGCATCCTGTACTGGGTCCGCCGGCTGAGCGAGATCGCGATGTACGGCTGGCTGCTCATGCTGCTCATGCTCGACCTCGTGCTCGCCGTCACCATCGGGCCCCTGCAGTGGCTCGTGGTGATGTGCGGCGTGGGCGGCATGGTGGCCGTGGCCCTGCGGCGCAGGTACCGGGTGGTGGGGTTCTGCGCCCTGATGAGCACGTCGTTCGGCATCTCCCTGCTCATGGGGGTCACCGGGTGGGTCGGCGCGCCGGGCCTGGCGGAGACGGGCGCGCTGCTCATCCTGATCATCGGGGTGCTGCGGCACGTGGAGCCGGTCCGCCTGGCCGCGACGCTGGCGTGCGTGGCGCTCGTCGTGCTGATGTGGGAGGCGAACGGGCGCGAGTACCAGAACTCGGGCCTGATCATCGCGTTCATGTTGTTCGCGAGCTGGTCCACGGCCGCCGGCATCGGCGCCTACCTGCGCTTCCAGCAGGAGCGCCGTAACATGGCCGTCCATTCGGTACGCCGGGCCGAGCGCCTGGAGCTGGCCAGGGAGCTGCACGACCTGGTCGCCCACCACATCACCGGCATCGTCGTACAGGCCCAGGCCGCCCGTACGGTCGCCGAGACCAGACCGGAGGCGGTGGCGCCCGCCCTGGACGCGATCGCGACGGCCGGCTCCGACGCGCTGACCTCGATGCGGCGCATGGTCGCGGTGCTGCGCACGGAGGACGACGCGGCCCGCAAGCCCGGCATCGCGCTGGCCGACCTGCGGATGTTGTCCGACCGGTTCTCGGCGGACGGGCCCAAGGTGGCCTTCGAGATCGGGCAGGGCCTCGACGACCACACGCTGGCGCCCGAGGTCATGACGACCCTGCACCGGGTGATGCAGGAGGCCCTGACGAACATCCGCAAGCATGCCGCCCGCACCGCCTGGGTGGAGGCGGACCTGCGGCGCTACGAACGGGTCGTGGTGCTGCGGGTACGCAACTTCGGGTCCGGCTCGGACCCTCGGGTGTCGCGGCTGGGCGGCGGGTTCGGGCTGGTCGGCATGGCCGAACGGGTGGAGGCGCTGGGCGGCAGGCTCTATGCGGGCCCGTCGCCCGAGGGCGCCTGGGAAGTGATCGCCGAGTTCCCGCTCAGCCCTTGACGATCAGTGGTCGGTGAGGAAGGCGAGCGGGTCCTGCCGGGTCAGTGGGAAGCGATCGCCGAGTTCCCGCTCAGCCCTTGACGATCAGTGGTTGGCGAGGAAGGCGAGCGGGTCCTGCCGGGTCAGTGGGAAGCGATCGCCGAGTTCCCGCTCAGCCCTTGACGATCAGTGGTTGGCGAGGAAGGCGAGCAGGTCCTGCCTGGTCAGCAGCCCGGAGGGCTTGCCGTCTTCCAGCACAACAGCCGCATCCGCCTTCTCCAGCGCTTCAACCGCACGCGCCACAGGTTCACCATTGCCGATCGTGGGTAGCGGCGCGGACATGTGATCGGCGATCGGATCATCGGAGGAGAGCCGGCCGTGATAGAGGGCTTCGAGGAGATCGCGCTCGACGATGGAACCGACCACCTCCGCCGCCATGACCGGCGGCTCCTCCTTCATCACCGGCAGCTGGGACACCGAGTACTCGCGCATGATCTGAATGGCCGTGCCGACCGACTCGTGCGGATGAACATGCACGAACTCCGGCATACCCGGCCCCTTACGCGACAGCACGTCACCGACCAGCCCTTCGTCGGAGCTGGTGATCAGGAAGCCGTAGTCGGCCATCCAGTCGTCGTTGAAGATCTTCGACAGGTAGCCGCGGCCGCCGTCCGGCAGCAGCACGACGACCGTGTCGCCGGCCGCCGCCCCGGCCGCCACCTGCAGCGCCGCCACCACGGCCATCCCGCAGGAGCCGCCGACCAGCAGACCCTCCTCGCGGGCGAGCCTGCGGGTCATGTTGAAGGAGTCCTTGTCGGACACCGCGATGATCTCGTCGCAGACCTCGGTGTCGTACGTGGCCGGCCAGATGTCCTCGCCGACCCCCTCCACCAGGTACGGCCGCCCGGACCCACCGGAGTACACCGAGCCCTCGGGGTCGGCCCCGATGATCCGCACCCGCCCGCCGGAGATCTCCTTCAGGTAGCGGCCCGTGCCGCTGATCGTGCCACCGGTGCCGATGCCCGCCACGAAGTGCGTGATCCCGCCGTCGGTGTCCTGCCACAACTCGGGGCCCGTGGAGTGGTAGTGGGACTCGGGGTTGTTGACGTTGGAGTACTGGTCGGGCTTCCAGGCGTTCGGCACCTCGCGGGCCAGCCGGTCGGAGACCGAGTAGTAGGAGTCGGGGTGGTCGGGCGAGACGGCGGTCGGGCAGACCACGACCTCGGCCCCGTACGCCCGCAGCACCGCGATCTTGTCCTGGGCCACCTTGTCGGGCACCACGAACAGGCACCGGTAGCCCTTGCGCTGGGCCACGATGGCGAGCCCGACCCCGGTGTTGCCGGAGGTCGGCTCCACGATCACGCCGCCGGGCCGCAGCTCGCCGGACTTCTCGGCGGCCTCGATCATGCGTACGGCGATGCGGTCCTTGACCGAGCCTCCGGGGTTGAAGTACTCGACCTTGGCCAGCACCTGGGCGGGCACTCCCGCGGTGACTTTGTTCAGCCTGACCAGGGGGGTGTTCCCCATGAGGTCAACCAGGGAATCGTAAACGCGCACCGAGGTGCTCACCTTCTTTGCCGAAGCTTGATCAGCTTGTCCAAGGCCGAGGTCCGATGGGGGTGGCGGGACCTCGGTTAGTTTCAAGCAAACGCTACCGCCGAGTTCGACCGGGGAGGGGTACGTACGTGGTCTGGGCACCGGGAATGGCGCGCGCGGCGCGCAGGATCGCCGCCGCGGCGGCACTCGGAGGAGGCGGGCTGACGGCTCTGGGAGCCACGGCCTACGGTCTCCTGATCGCGGAAGGGCTGCTCGCGCGCAAGGCCATCGGCACCCCGCACGGCCTGGACGGCCCGCCATCCGATGGGCTCTACGGCGGCTTCCATCCCGGCGAGCCGCTGAGGATGGCCATGCTCGGCGACTCCACCTCGGTCGGCCTGGGCATGACCGACCCCGCCAAGACGCCGGCCGTGCTGTTGGCCGGCGGCCTGGCCGCGGTGGCCGAGCGGCCGGTGCGGCTGGTGGTGGCGGGCAAGTCCGGCGCGCCGTCGGCCGAGCTGGGCGGGCAGGTGGACGTGGCGCTGGCGATGGAGCCCGACGTGGCGGTGATCTTCGTGGGGGCCAACGACATCATCACGCAGACGCCGCCCGCGATCGCCGTACGGCATCTGACCAAGGCGGTGCGGCGGTTGCGGGACGCGGGCGTCGAGGTGGTCGTGGGCACCTGCCCCGACCTCGGCACGGTGCGGCCCATCGCGCAGCCGCTGCGCTGGGTGACGCGGCGCTGGAGCCGGCAGCTGGCCGCGGCGCAGACGGTGGCCGTGGTGGACGCGGGCGCGCGTACGGTGGCCTTCGCCGACGTCCTGGGCCCGGAATTCGATACAAATCCGACAGAAATGTTCGGACCCGATCGTTTCCATCCATCTGACCGAGGTTACGCGCAGGCCGCTTACGCGGTGCTACCTTCGGTGTGCGCTGCGTTGGGGCTGTGGCCTGAGCCGCGCCCCGCGCGCGGCGAAGCACTGCAACCGATCTACCTCGCGGCGGCTACGGCCGCGGAGGAGCCCGGCACCGAGGTCACCGCGACCCGGGTCGACGGACGGGCGACGGGCCTGCACGGAAAGTGGGCGGCGTTGTTCCGGCGACGACTCGGCGAGGCAGTCAACGACACCTGACGGCCGCGCGGCCCCGGCCGGTCACCCTCCGCTCCGGAGTCGCCACTCCCCGTCCTCTTTGGAGTGGATTGCCCGTGCTCCGGCCCCTCTGGAAACCGTCCCTCGCCCTAGCCGGAACCCTCGCAGGATCCCTGACCGTGACCGCCTGCGCAGGCAGCGACGCGGCCACGTCGAAATTCCCGACCTGGCACAACTCCCAGGTCAACGCCGTCAGCCGGATGATGGTGGCAGGCGGGGTCGTCGCCGCCACCTCCATGAAGCCCGACGGCGCGCTGGAGACCGTCGCCGTCGACCTCAGCAATGGCAAGCGGTTGTGGGCCTACCCCGCCACGATGGCCGGCCGCCTGCCGGGAATGGGCGTCTCCGCCCCCGCGATCATGGAGACCGGCAAGGGGCAGGGCGTGGTCGTCGCGCTCGACCCGACCAAGAAGGGCCGCTGGAACGCCCTGCTCATCGCCCGTGACGCCCACTCCGGCGTGCAGAAGTGGACCCGGCCGATCCACTCCAGCTTCGGCCCGCAGCGCTGCGGGCCCTACGTCTGCGTCTCCGAGCACACCGCCCTGGCGGGCGCCCGCACGGTCGTGCTCGACCCGGCAACCGGCAAGCAGATGTGGAAACTGCCGGGGATCTCCGAGGTCGAGTGGTCCGACCAGGAGCGGGTCCTGCTGCTGCGGCTGGCCTCCAACCCCATGGTGGAGTCGTACGAGCTCAAGTCCGGCAAGCTCCAGTGGCAGCAGCCGATCGAGCAGGCACTGGGGCCGGGGATCGACATGTCGGGCGGATGGGCATTCGGCGGGACAGGCGATGACCTGGTCGGATATGTCGCCCCGTACACCAACCCGCAGAGCAAGAAGGTCTCCACCTTCGGGCTGTTCTCCGTCAAGATCGCCGACGGGACGATCAACTGGATGCGGCCCTCGGTCGTACGCGTCTATCCCAGTGGCAGCCCCGGCCTGGCCCCCGTCGTACGCCCAGTGGACCGCCAGGGCTCCTACGGCGGCTTCGCCCGGCTGGACTCCGCGAGCGGGCGCGTGGTCGGCCAGGTCACCGCCGCCGACGTGCCCGGCTCCGGCTGGTGGCTGGCCTTCCCCGACCGCATGGACAAGCTGGGCTTCCTCAAGCACGGCGCCAAGGGCACGAGCTTCGACCTCGTCTCGGGCAAGCCCGTGGCGGTGGAGGCGGAGCGCGGCTGGTCCTTCTGCGTCACCGACCCCAAGCCGCTGCCACTGCGCGGCCAGGCGCCGGGCTTCTACTCCACGGCCGCCCTGTGCGAGTACGACCTCGGCACCGGCAAGCGGGTCTCCCCCGCCACGACCCCGCCCCCCTGGTTCACGGGCAGCCAGGACGGCTGGAGACTGTGGCGCGACGACAAGGGCGCCATGCACGCGGTGAACGACCACACGGCGACGGCGCCGGGTATGTACGGATAACGCCAGCCCCGTCGGCGGGCCTTGCGCGAAGAACTGGAATATAGTTCTACTATTAGCGCCGACAAAGGAGGGGCCATGCCCGAGGCAGTCATCGTCGCAACCGCGCGTTCCCCGATCGGACGAGCCTTCAAGGGGTCGCTCAAGGAGATCAGGCCCGACGACCTGACCGTGCAGATGATCCAGGCGGCGCTGGCCAAGGTGCCCCAGCTCGACCCGGCCTCGATCGAGGACATCATGCTGGGGTGCGGCCTGCCGGGAGGCGAGCAGGGCTTCAACATGGCCCGCGTGGTGGCGGTGATGCTCGGGCTCGACAACGTGCCCGGCACCACCGTGACCCGCTACTGCTCCTCATCGCTGCAGACCACCAGGATGGCCTTCCACGCCATCAAGTCGGGCGAGGGCGACGTGTTCGTCTCCGCCGGTGTGGAGACCGTCTCCCGGTTCGTCAAGGGCAACTCGGACTCGCTGCCCGACACGCACAACCCGGTCTTCCTCGAAGCGCTGGGCCGTACGAAGTCCTTCGCCGAGGGCGGGCAGGTCTGGCACGACCCGCGCGAGGACGGCACCGTGCCCGACATCTACATCGCCATGGGTCAGACCGCCGAGAACCTGGCCCAGCTCAAGGGCGTCTCGCGCAAGGAGCAGGACGAGTTCGGCGTGCGTTCGCAGAACCTGGCCGAGAAGGCGCTGGCCGACGGGTTCTGGCAGAAGGACATCACGCCCGTGACCCTGCCCGACGGGAGCGTGGTGAGCAAGGACGACGGGCCGCGGGCGGGGACGACGTACGAGAAGGTCGCCGGCCTCAACCCCGTCTTCCGCCCCGACGGGACCGTCACGGCGGGCAACTGCTGCCCGCTGAACGACGGGGCGGCGGCGGTCGTCATCATGAGCGACGTCAAGGCGGCGGAGCTGGGCATCACGCCGCTGGCCAGGATCGTCTCCACCGGCGTCTCCGGCCTGTCGCCGGAGATCATGGGGCTCGGTCCCGTGGAGGCCAGCAAGCAGGCGCTGTCCAGGGCCGGGATGGCGATCGACGACATCGACCTGGTGGAGATCAACGAGGCGTTCGCGGCCCAGGTGATCCCGTCCTACCAGGAGCTGGGCATCGACCTCGACCGGCTCAACGTCAACGGCGGGGCGATCGCGGTCGGGCACCCGTTCGGGATGACCGGCGCGCGGATCACCTCGACGCTGATCAACAGCCTCCAGCACCACGACAGGAACATCGGCCTGGAGACGATGTGCGTGGGCGGCGGCCAGGGCATGGCGATGGTCATCGAACGCCTGAGCTGACCACCGGCGACGGCCGCGCCCACCATCATGGGGGCGCGGCCTAGCCGTGGTGGTCCGGGCCCACCCGGGTCGGGGTGATGCGCATGATCACGCGGCGGTCCCTGACCATGGCCGCGCGGTAGTCCTCCCAGTCGGGATGCTCCCCGGAGATGTCGCGGTAGTACCTGACCAGCAGGTCCATGGCCTCCGGCAGGGGGACGAGGTCCGCGGTGCCGTCCACCTGGATCCACTCGCCGAAGAAGGCGTCGGTGAAGACGCACAGCGACACCTGGGGATCGCGGCGGGCGTTGCGGACCTTGACCGCCGTCTCCCTCGTGCTGATGACCACGTGGCCGTCCTGAACGCCGGCCGTGATCGGAGACATCTGCGGCCGCCCGTCGGGATGCCGGGTCAGCAGGATCGCACGGTGATGGGTGCGGAGAAAGCCGAGTGCCTTGTCGAGGTCCATGACCTCATGATGACGCGCCCGCGCTTGGGGCGCGGGCGCGGGGGCGTGTTGGGCCTAAATGAAGCCCATGCGGTTACGGCGGTGCCGCTCGTGCTCGTGGACGATGGCGGCGGCGTAGCCGTGGGTCAGCCCGTGCTCGTCGGCGAGCCAGTTGGCCCGCTCGTCACATCGTAGGAAAGCCGGGCCGTTGTCGATGGCTTGGAACCACTCGGGGAGTTCGCGTCCCGTGATCGTAGGGACCCTGGCGATGAGCTTTGTCTGCGTCTCCGGTGAGTGGTTCAAGGACATGAGCACCTCCGCGGAATATGGTCCTTTGCTCGACACTGCAACACGGATCTGCGAATGGCAAGACCCCAGCCCAGGATCCTTTGGTGACGGCAGGTAGATTTTCGGTCGCACAGCGAGAAGGGCCTCGCCTGAACGGCGAGGCCCTCCCTCATGACGTGAAGCTGAACGGTCAGTCGCTACTGCTGAAGTAGCTGATGAACCGCAGCACCTCCAGGTAGATCCACACCAGGCTCAGCGTGAGGCCGAACGCGCACTGCCAGGCGAACTTCTCCGGCGCGCCCTGCTTGACGCCCTGCTCGATCGAGTCGAAGTCGAGCAGCAGGAAGAAGCAGCCGAGCAGGATCATGGCGAGGCTGAAGATCCAGCCGAGCGGGGTGTCGGTGCGCAGGCCGAGGCCGCCGTCCACGAAGAAGCCGGCCAGCAGGTTGACGAGCATCAGCCCGACCGCCGCGATGGCGGCGGCGACCACGAACTTCACCAGCTTGGGTGTGACACGGACGATGCGCAGCGCGTAGACGGTCAGCACCGCGCCGAACGCGAACGCCGTTCCCAGCACCGCCTGCAGCACGATGCCGTTGAACATGTTCTCGAACAGGGCGCTGATGGTGCCGAGGAAAACGCCCTCGAAGACCGCGTAGCCCAGGATGAGCGCCGGGTTGGTGCTCATCTTGAAGGAGGCGATCAGGCCGAGGACCAGCGCCACGATGGCCGCGCCGATGGCGACTGCGGGCGGGACCCGCAGGATCCAGGCCGCGGCCGCGGCCACGACGAGCGTGCCGAGGGTCAGGAACCCTCGCACCACGACGTCGTCGAGCGTCATGGTCCGGTACGCCGGCCGGGTGGGTTGTGCGTACGACGGCGCGTCGTACATGTTCTGCAGCTGGTCCGGGGACGGGGTGGGGCCCGCCCACCCCGTCGCGGCCTGCTGCCGCGACCTGCTGAATACGGGGTTCTTGCTCTCCATCGCTGCCTCCTGTGACGCCGAGCCTATGTGGGCCGGCAGCACCCTGGTCAACTGACGCTCAGATCGATGTTATTTGGGACTTCGGCTGGGTTCACAACGAACGTGCCCGCCGGAGAGTTCCCAAGGTCATCCCGCCCCGGAAGAAGTCTGCCACGGACGGCCCCGACCGGCCCTCGACGTGGGCCGCCCCGGCGTGGAGCGGGCCCCCGGGAGACGCTCCGGCGACCCCCCGCCCGGCCCGCCGCTCACTATCGAAGTTTCCCCGGAGCGAAAAGCCCGGTTGTAAAGCGTAGTCAACCATTCACAGAAAGAAACTCCCGCAAAGCGCAGAGCAGGCAGAAAACTGGCGGGTTGTCAATATCATCCGGCGCACGAAAAGTTTTCGAGCAGGCGAACACTGACCCTCACCGGCAACCCGCCGGTGAGATCTTACTCGCCGGCCCGCCAGGGCCCTCGACCCCTACGGGACCGGCCCTCCACCAGCAGTGAGCGCCCGGTGACAGGACAACTCCATAACAACTCGATATCGACCGTGAACGGTCAGCGCGGAACCAGTCCGGCGTTCACGGTAAACCTCCAGGTCAGAGACCTGGAGAACAATGAAGATGGCAAGTGCCCCCGGCGGGATTCGAACCCGCACGTCAACCCTTTTAAGGGGTTTGCCTCTGCCATTGGGCTACGGGGGCGCCGTAATCATACGAAACGGACCATGCTTCCGAGGAGCACAACTTCGCATCAGGCGTCACAAGTGTGAAGTCTGCGGTGAAGTGATAGCGCCCCCCGGACTCTGTCCAAGAAGAGTAGACCGTCCAGATGGTCCAGTTGGTGCTGAATGCAACGAGCTTCGAAGGCATCCGCTTCGATGGTGACGTCCTCGCCCGTACCTGGCAAATGCCCATGTACGGTGATGCGCGTCGCACGGCGGACATCTGCCGTCAATCCGGTGATCGACGCGCACCCCTCCCGCCCGTGCCCCCAGTGGGACGCCCCGGCGAGCCGTGGATTGGCCACCACGAGCTCTCCGGCCCACGACCGGCTCCTGGGGTGGAGCCGGGCGTCAAAGGCGATCAGGCGCAAGCTCAGGCCGATCTGGGGGGCAGCCAGCCCGATCGTGGCGGGCTCCAGACGCCGCAGAGTGGCCAGCAGGTCCGCCGCGGCGGCCACGACCTCCGGGGCGGTCGGATCCACGGGCTCCGCCACGGCCGACAGGAGCGGATGCGGAGCGCCGAGGATCTCGCGCGCCGTGCCCACCTGCCGCTTCACAACAGATCCGGTTCGACGGGGCGGAAGGTGATGTCGGAGTCGAGGCTGGCGCCGACGGCCGCCAGCCTGCGCATGAGCGCCGCCACGTCCACCTGCTTCGGCAGCTCGACATCGGCGATCAGGACATAGAGCCGTCCGGTGAGCCTCGTGCTCATGCCGGTGATGTTGCCTCCGTCCTCGGCCAGCACGGCGCTGATCGCGGAGATGATGCCCGGCCGGTCGGGGCCGTGCACGGTCAGCACGTAGCCGAGCCCGTCGCCGCCGTCGCAGAAGTGACGGCGGGCCTCGATCGCCGAGGCGGTGATCACCAGGTCGGGCGCTCCCAACCGTTTCGTCAGTTCGGCGGAGTCCAGTTCGCCCGACACGAGCAACATCATCGCGACGTGGCCGCCGAGCAACGTCATGGTCGAGTCCTGGATGTTCGCGCCGCAGTCGGCGAGCGAACCGGTTACTGCGGCGATCACGCCGGGCCGGTCGACGCCGAGCACGGTCACCGCTGATAGACCCACCCGTGGTACCCCTTCCGCTTACGTCAGGGGCGCCGAAAACGCCCCGGCGCAAGGGTCGCCGGGGCGCTGCCGTACCCGGGCTAGCGGCGAGTCGTCGCCACCGCGGCCCTGAAGCCCTCGCGCGGGTGCTCCATCTCACCCAGCGAGATCGTCTCTCGCTTGAAGAACAGGGCCAGGGTCCAATCGACGACGACCCGGACCTTGCGGTTCAGCGTCGGCACCCGCGACAGATGGTAGGTCCGGTGCATGAACCACGCAGGGAATCCGCGAAGCTTGACGCCATAGACATTGGCGACGCCCTGATGAAGGCCCAATCCGGCCACCGATCCGACATACTTGTGGCGGTATTCGACCAGTTCCTGCCCCTGAAGGTGGCGGACGATGTTGTCGGCCAGCACCTTGGCCTGACGGACCGCGTGCTGGGCGTTCGGCGCGCAGTACTGGCCGGGGTTGGTGACGTCGGGGACGCCGGCGGCGTCACCCGCCGTGAACGCGCCCGGCGTGCCCGCCACGGTGAGCATGGCGGTGGCCTTGACCCGGCCGCGCTCGTCGATCGGCAGGTCGCTGTCGTTGACCACGGGGCTGGGCTTGACGCCCGCCGTCCACACGAGGGTGTCGGCGTCGAACTTCGAGCCGTCCGACAGCACCACGTGGCCGTCCTCGCAGGACTCCAGGCGGGTGTCGAGCTTGACGTCGATGCCGCGCTCGCGAAGCTGTTCCAGCGTCCACTTGCCCATCTCGGGGCCGACCTCGGGCAGCACCCGGTCGGTGGCCTCGACGAGCACCCAGCGGATGTCGGACGGCTCGATGTTGCGGTAGTAGCGGGTGGAGTCCTTGGCCATGTCCTCCAGTTCGGCCAGCGCCTCGACGCCGGCGAACCCGGCCCCGACCACCACGAACGTCAGCGCCCTGCGCCGCGCCTCCAGGTCGTCGGTCGACTCTGCCACGTCGAGCAGGTGCAGCACCCGGTTGCGCAGCGCGATGGCCTCGCCGACGGTCTTGAAGCCGATCCCGATGTCGGTGAGCCCGGGAATGGGCAGCGTGCGCGAGATCGAGCCGGCGGCCATGACGATCACGTCGTAGGCCACCTGGCGGGGCTCGCCCACGGCCGGCTGGAAGGTGACCAGGCGCTCGGCGTGGTTCACCCGCGTGACCCTGCCGTTGAGTATGCGCACCTTGGGCAGGATCCTGCGCAGCGGCGCCACCATGTGCCGCGGCGAGAGGTTACCCGCCGCCGCCTCCGGCAAGAACGGCTGGTAGGTCATGTAGGACTGGGGGTCGATGATCGTGATGCGGGCTTCGCCACTGCGCAGTTCCCCACGGAGTTTGCGCTGCAGCCGAAGCGCTGTGTACAGGCCGACGTATCCGCCGCCGACGATCAAGATGTGCTTGTTCATCCTGAGGCCCCATCCCTCGTGGAGTGCTTGTGAAAGCATTCACAAGCTTACGTCAAGCACCGCCGGCGAATCCAATCCGGGGGTGGTGGGACGCGTCACACAGCCAGTGACCTGGCCCTGGTGAAGATCTCGTCCAGCATCTGGGCGGTGACCCGGCCGGTGAAGGTGTTCTGCTGGCTGGGGTGGTAGCAGCCGATGAGCGTGACGGGCTCGTCGCCGTACCGGATCTCGGTCTCGGCCCCGTGGCCGAACGGCGGCCGGCTGCGCGGCAACGCGTAGCCCGCGTCCTTCAGCGCGGGCCACACGGCCTGCCAGGCGTACCCTCCGAGCGCCACGATCACCCGTACGTCCCGCGCGACCATCGCCACCTCCCTGGCCATCCACGGGAAGCACGCGGCCTTCTCCGACGGTTCTGGCTTGTTCGCGGGCGGGGCGCAGCGGACGGAGGCCAGCACGCGCGTGCCGAGCAGCCGCTGGCCGTCGCCCGCGCGCGTGCTGGTCTCCTGAGCGGCCAGGCCGGTGCGGTGCAGCGAGGCGAACAGCCAGTCGCCGCTGCGGTCGCCGGTGAAGATGCGTCCTGTCCTGTTGCCGCCGTGGGCGGCCGGCGCCAGGCCGACCAGCAGGATCCGCGGATGCTCCGCGCCCCAGCCGGGGACAGGACGGCCCCAGTACGTCTCCTCGGCGAACGCGCGGCGCTTGGCCACCGCCACCTCCTCGCGCCATGCCACCAGGCGCGGACAGGCCCGGCAGACCGACTGCCCGGCGGTGAGCTCCGCCAGGGTCACCGCGCCGGCGGCGAGCCGGCGCACGTCGGCGGGATCGAGCGCGACCGGGGTGTCAGCGGTCGCGGGGTCTTCCGGCCAGCCGGTGCCGGGAGGTACGAAACTCATGACACCGATGGTGCCCGATCATTCGGGCTCGGCCGGGTTCAGGTCCTTGGGCTCGATCCGCACACACTCGGCCGGCGCCGAGACCGCGAACGGGGCCTTCGCCATGGTGCGTGACATGTGGTCCGCGTACTGATCGTGGATCTCCTCGTCGCCGAGGATCCTGACGTAGTTCTCGTCGTTGGAGTTCTTGGAGGTGTAGTTGTAGTTCTGGCTCCCCGTCCAGACGGCCTTGGTGCGCTTCTCCATGTAGTACCCGTCGATCATCAGGTTCTTGTCGTGCACGCCGCGCTCGTTGTTGTAGCCGCGGATGGACACGTTCGGCTGGCCGGCCAGTCTCGGGCACACCCCTGCCCGCGTGGCGCCGTCGCCACCGACGTTCACCCTGCTCATGTGGTTGGCGACGATCTCGATCCGGCATCCCTCCCGTCCCAGCTTGGCGAGTTCGTCGGCCATGCCGGTGCGGCTCATGGACCACATCTGGATGCGGATGTGGGTCGGCAGCAACGGGCTGCAGGTGACTTCCCTGAGCGTGTTGAGCACGGGGTCGGCGCCGTCGTCGCGCGGGTAGAAGTACGCCTTGACGTTCCCGTAGGTGGCCGGGGGCCTGCTGTCGTAGTAGTTCAGGTCATCCTCGTCCCTCGTCAGGTCCGCGAAGTACTGGCTGTAGCGCAGGAACAGGTCCTGGTTGGCGGCCTGGGTGAAGGCGCTGTTGTAGCCGCCGGTGCCGCCGATCGTGTCGAAGCTCATGTTCGATGTGCCCGTGACCACGACGTAGCTGGAGGCGGGGACCGCGTCGGTCTTCTTCACGTCCTCGACGAGCAGGAACTTGTTGTGCATCTGCCCGTCGCCGTGGCAGGCGTCCTCGCACTCCATGGCCCTGGAGTTGGAGGTGGCTTTGAGCCGCTCCTTCATGGTCCGGTAAGCCTGGTCCAGCTCGCTGTTCTTGACGTTGCCGTCGTCGACCAGGACCTGGACGGAGACTTTCCGGTTGATCGCCGCATTGGTCAGCGCGTTGATGATGCCCGGATCCCACAACCGGAACATCGTCAGCTTGATCGACGTGCCTTACTCGGCCGCGTCGATGAGATTCACGTAGTGCCGTTGAATTGCGGATTGCCCCGGTTCGCTGAATGTCGCCTTGCTCCACACGTCAGGTGGTGCCGCCGCGGTGGCGTGCGCCGAGGCCGGGGCCAGGAGGCCGGCCAGGAGCAGCAGCGCGACGGCGATCTTCGCTTTGCCCATGCGGGCACGATGGCAGGGGCCGCTATGGATTCGATTTATGTCCGCTTTATATTCGCAAGAAAAACCGGGTGGCACCCGAAGGTGCCACCCGGTTCGACTTACCGGTCAAACTGGTCGCCGTCAGACGGCGGACTTGGTCTCCGTGGCCGTCGCCGAGGGCGAAGGCGTGGCGGCCGGCTTCTCCTCCGCCTTCTCGGCCGGGGCCGGAAGCGTGGTGGGAGGAGTCTTGCAGGCGGCGTAGCGCGTGGAGACGCTGTCGCGGTCGTCCTCGCCGGAGATCGAGAACCTCACGACGCCACCCTTGGTGGCCTCACCCGACACGGTCTGGGAGAACCCGTTGATGACGTGGGTTCCGCCCTTGCGGTCGAAGTAGGTGGTGCCGCTGCTGACCTCGGTGCCGTTCAGCGACCAGGTGTAGGACACCCGGCCCTCGCCGGTCGAGGTGATCTGGCCACTGGCGGAGACCGTGCAGTCGGTGCCGGTCTTCACCGAGGCGGCCGCGGACACCTTGACGTCGTGGTCGTGGTGGTCCGGGTACTCGGGCTTGTCCTTCTTGCACCAGACCTTGTAGTAGGCCCGGTTGGAGGAGGTGCCGTCACGGCCGAGGACCTCGAGCTTGGCCCAGCCACGCTCGCTGTGACGCGGGTTGATGCCGAAGCCGACCTTCCGCGCGTCGTAGACCTTGACCTTGCCGTAGTCGACCACGTCACCGTTGAGGACCCAGCGGTAACGCACCCAGCGCGGGCGGTCCGTCTTGATCACGCCGGTGAAGTCGATCTTGTCACCGGGGGTGTCGCAACGGCCGACGTACGAGCTCGGGCTGGCCCAGGCGCGGGCGTCGATCGAGTCGTCGCCGTGCGTGACCACCTCGTTGAGCGACTCCTCCTTCTGACAGTCGACGGAGAAGTAGCTCTTCTTGGACGTGGCCTTCTTCGGACCGAGGACCTGGACGGCCTCCCAGCCCTTCTTGACGTCTTCCTTGAAGGTGACGGACTGCTTGACCGTCACGGTCTTGGTGCCCTTGCCCTTGAGCTTGACCACCTTGACCTTGCTCTTGGACCCGTCGCCGTGCAGCCAGCGGTAGGCCAGCTCGGTCTTGCCCTTGACGGGAACCTTGATCTTGGCCGAGAAGTTGATCTTGACGGGGCAAGATCCTTCGTAGTCGCCCTTGGAGACCTTCGGCTTGGCGACCGAGACCTTCGCGGCCTTGGCAGTGGTCGAGGTGGCCGCCTGGGCGGGGCTGGTCACCAGGCCCGCGGACAGGACGGCCAGCACCGCGGCCCCCGCGCCGAACGCGGCGGCTTTACGTGCTAACCCGACAGACATCATGTGAGAGTGCTCCATTCCGTGAGGGAAGAGACGCGCTCGGGAACGGTCGCCACGCCAGCGCCTTTCGCGCATAGCGATATGACAAAGTCCCCGTTATGCCCCTTTACCTAAGCACAATACTGAATGAGTGCTCAACACGGCCTGTGGATCGGAAATGTCCGGATTTCTTCAGCTATCCGGCGAGAGACCAGGCGATTCCATCGAGGATGTCGTGTTCACTCACGACGACCTGCGAAAACGCGAAACGACGGACGATCCGGTCAAGAATTAGCGCACCCGCGCCAATCACGTCAACCCTCCCGGGATGCATCACCGGAACCTCGGCACGCTCACCATGGGTCATCGCGAGCAACCGCCGCGTCACGTCGTGAACCTGCTCGGCGGAGATCCGCGCGTGGTGAATGCGCTCCGGCTCGTACGCGGGCAGGTCGAGCGCGATGCCCGCGACCGTCGTCACCGAACCGGCCAGCCCCACCAGCGTGTGCGCCCGCCTGACGGGAACCTCCGCCTCGACCCGGTCGAGCGCGGCCTCGATGTCGGCCACCACGGCCTCCAGGGCCCGCGCCGACGGCGGGTCACCGGCCTCCCGCAGGTGCCGCTCGGTCAGGCGCACGCAGCCGATGTCCACCGACAACGCGGACTCCGCGTGCTCGGCGCCGACCACGAACTCCGTGGAGCCGCCGCCGATGTCCACCACCAGATAGGGCGGCAGCGGGCCCTGCGGCACCTCGGTCTCGGGCGACAGGCGCAGCAGGCCCCTGGTCGCGCCCGTGAACGACAGCTCCGCCTCCTCCGACCCCGAGATCACCTCGGGCTCGACCCCGAAGATCTCCCTGACGCCGTCGACGAACTCCTGCCGGTTGGCCGCGTCCCTCGTCGCGCTCGTGGCCACCACGCGCGTCGCGGTGGCGCCGTGCCGCTCGATCAGCTCCTGGTAGGCGCGCATCGCCTTGAACGTGCGCTCCAGCGCGTCGGGCGCCAGCCTGCCCGTCCTGTCCACGCCCTGGCCCAGGCGGACGATCTCCATCAGCCGCTCGACGTCGCTCAGTTCTTCGGAGCCGACGTCGGCGATGAGCAGGCGTACGGAATTGGTGCCGCAGTCGACGGCGGCTACACGCATGGTCCGTCACTCCACCAGTCGGGGAGGGCATCGAGCGCCTCCCTGCCGAACGGGTTCACTCCGGGAGCCGCCAGCTCGTGGGCCACGAGCGCGTGCAGGCACTTGACCCGCTCCGGCATGCCGCCCGTGCTCTGCATGTCGCGCGGCAGCGGCTCCAGGCCCTGCGCGCCGGCGGCCTCGTCCCGCCTGGCCACGTAGTCGTCGTGCGCCGCCCGGTAGGCCGCCGCCAGGTCGGGCTCGGTGGCCAGCCTGGCCTGCATCTCGCGCATCAGCCCCGAGCCCTCCAGCGTGCCGATGGCCGAGGCCGCCTTGGGGCAGGTCAGGTAGAACAGGGTCGGGAAGGGCGAGCCGTCGGGCAGCCTGGGCGCGGTCTCCACCACGTCGGGATTGCCGCACGCGCAGCGGTGCGCCACCTCCCGCAACCCCCGGGGCGGCCGCCCGAGCTGCTGCTCGACGACCTCGACGTCCTTACTGTCCAACACTTTCCTTCCCCGTCACGGCCCTGCGGCCGGTGCCCTTGTCGGCGGCCTCCACCGACTCCCAGAGCGTCTCGTACCACGGCGGCACCGCCGCCTGCTGTTTCACGGCCGTCTGCTGTTTGCCCTGCTCCGGCTCCATCACCACGTAGCACTTCTCGCCAGGCCCGCAGTAGTGCAGCCGTTCCTTGGCCGTCTTCTTGATCCAGTTGGGATCGTCGCTCTGCCGGTCACGGGCCAGCAGCGACTGCTTCTCCGCCTCGACCCTGGCCTTCTCCGCGCGCAGCTCGGAGATGCTGCGGCGCAGGCTGATGTACTCGCGCACAGGGTAGGCCAGGCTCATCGCGATCGCGCACACCACGACTGCCAGGATGGCGGCCCGCCCGGTGAGCTGCGGCCTCTTCGCCAATTGCTGCACACCCCCTCAAGTACGGCTCGCGACCGGATTCGGGGCGCCGCGAGCCGTACTCGAAACTAGCGCCGGAAACGCGGGAAAGCCGCGCGACCCGCGTAGCGGGCGGCGTCATCGAGAAGCTCCTCGATGCGCAGGAGCTGGTTGTACTTCGCCACCCGGTCGGATCGGGCAGGGGCGCCCGTCTTGATCTGACCGCAGTTGACCGCCACCGCCAGGTCGGCGATCGTCGTGTCCTCGGTCTCGCCGGAGCGGTGGCTCATCATGCAGCGGTAGCCGCTGCGGTGGGCCAGGTCCACGGCGTCGAGCGTCTCCGACAGCGTGCCGATCTGGTTGACCTTGACCAGCAGGGCGTTGGCCGCGCCGTCCCTGATGCCGCGCTCCAGCCGCTCGGGGTTGGTCACGAACAGGTCGTCGCCGACCAGCTGCACCTTGTCCCCCAGGGACTCCGTGATGGCCTTCCAGCCCTCCCAGTCCTCCTCGTCGAGCGGGTCCTCGATGGAGACGAGCGGGTAGTTGGCGACCAGGTCCTCGTAGAACGCGATGAGCTCGCGCGCCGACAGGCCCTTGCCGTCGATCGTGTAGACGCCGTCCTTGTGGAACTCCGAGGCGGCCACGTCGAGCGCCAGCGCGACGTCCTCGCCCGGCACGTAGCCGGCCTTCTCGATGGCGACCAGGATCAGGTCGAGCGCGTCGCGGTTGGAGGGCAGGTTGGGTGCGAAGCCGCCCTCGTCGCCCAGGCCCGTGGCGTAGCCCTTCTCCTTGAGCACGCCCTTGAGCGCGTGGTAGACCTCGGTGCCCATGCGCACGGCCTCGCTGAACGTCTCCGCCCCGATCGGCGCGATCATGAACTCCTGGATGTCCACGTTGGTGTCGGCGTGGGCGCCGCCGTTGAGGATGTTCATCATCGGCACGGGCAGCAGGTGGGCGTTGGGGCCGCCCAGGTAGCGGAACAGCGGCAGCTCGGCGCTGTCGGCGGCGGCCTTGGCCACGGCCAGCGAGACACCCAGGATGGCGTTGGCGCCCAGCTTCGACTTGTTGGGCGTGCGGTCCAGATCGATCATGATCTGGTCGATGATGCGCTGGTCCTCCGCCTCGACCCCGCTGATCTCGTCGAAGATCTCGTCCTTCACCGCCAGGACGGCCTTCTCCACGCCCTTGCCACCGTAACGCTTGCCGCCGTCACGCAGCTCGACCGCCTCGAACTGGCCGGTGGACGCCCCGCTCGGGACGGCCGCGCGGCCGGTGCTGCCGTCGTCGAGCACGACCTCGACCTCAACCGTGGGGTTGCCCCGGGAGTCGAGGATCTCGCGAGCGTATACGACCTCGATGGTAGCCACGGGATGCGCTCCTAAATCGAAAGTGATAGGCGGTCAGAGCCTATCGGTACGGCCGCGTACCGGGTCGGGGCGGTCTGCGGCCCACCGGGCTCACTGGGTGTGCTCGTCCAGGTTCCAGGCCCGCATCTCGCCGTCGATCTCGGCCACCAGCAGGCCGTCGCCCACCGCCAGCGAGTCCACCTCGATGCGCGGGTCCAGCAGGGTCCGCCGGCCGCTGCCGTCGGCGTTCCACATGGTGAGGCCGCGGCCGCCGGTGGCGATCAGATTTCTGGTGTTGTTCACCGACGTGACGCCGACGCCCGCCGTGCCCGTGGTGAAGCCGCGTACGTACTTGCCGGTGCCCAGCTGGTACAGGCCCGTGGAGTCGCCCACCGTGATGGCGACCAGGTTGCTGCCGACGGTGGCCAGCGAGCGGACCTCGCCCTTCCCGATGACCTTGTTCGCGCCGCCGAGCACGCCGTTCAGCGTGCCGATCAGCGGCCGGCCGGTCAGCCCGTTGAAGCCGAGCGCGGTGATCGGGCCGCGGGCCTGCTGCGGCTCGCCGATCATGCGGCCGGTGTCCAGGTCGAGCGGGACGACCCGGCCGTTGGGACAGGCGACCACGGCGACGGCGTGCTCGCGCCACCTGGCCAGGCTCATCCGGGCCGCGCCCGTGCAGACGCTCTGCCACCTGTCCTGCTTGGGCCGGCCGATCCGCCAGCGCCGCAGGATGCCGTCGGCGCCCGTCCAGACGACGCTCCGCTTGCCGCCGACCGTGGTCAGCCCGATCGAGGTGACGGGGGCCTTGCCGGGGTTGGCCAGGTTGTCCACCATCTGGCCGCCGCGGGCCTCCCACACGTTGATCGTGTTGTTGTTCCTGTCGGCGTAGGCGACCATGGGCGAGCTCCCGTTGTACCCGATGGCCATGACCTCGACGTCCGAGCCCGCCCGGGGTGCGAATGCGGGCCCGAGGTCGTCCGCGTACCGCTCGCCCGCGGTCACGGTGGTGGACGGGCTCGCGCCTGAATCCGGCAGGAGCAGGTCCTGCCACAGGAGCGTGGTGACCAGTCCGACGGCGACCAGCGCGCCGGCGATGGCCCACCTGGAGCGTTTGCCGGCCAAGGACCGCCGCCTCCCACCCCGGCGCCTGGCGGGTGTCGTGTGCGGGTTCGGGGCCGGTGCGGGCGTCGTGTGCGGGTTGGGGTCCGGCTCCAGTGAGGCGGTCTGGTCGGCCCGCCTGAGCAGGCGCTTGAGTACGTCGTCCGTCGTCGGCCGCACGGCCGGGTCCTTGGACAGGCAGGCGCGCAACACCGACCGCAGCGGCTCCCCGACCGCTCCGAGCTCCGGTTCGGCGTTCAGGATGCGGTTCATCACGGCGGGGATCGAGTCGCGGCCGAACAGCGGCTCCCCCGTCGCGGCGAAGCCCATCGTGGAGGCCCAGCTGAACACGTCGGAGGCCGCCGTGACGTTCTCCCCGGCGATCTGCTCGGGTGCCATGTACCCGGGCGTCCCCACCACGCTGCTGGCCGTCGTCGTCGCGTCCATGGCCTTGGCGATGCCGAAGTCGATCACCCGTGGCCCGTCGGGGCCCATCAGGATGTTGCTCGGCTTGAAGTCCCTGTGCACGATCCCGGCCCCGTGAATGGCGCTCAGCGCGGTGATCGTGCCCACCGCCAGCCGTTCCAGCTCACCGCCCGACAGGGGCCCGGCGGTCATCACCTGCTCGTGCAGCGACGGTCCTTCGATGAACTCGCTGACGATGTACGGCCTGCCGTCGACCAGCCCGCTGTCCAGCACGTTCGCCGTGCAGAACCCGGCCACCCTGGCCGCCGTCGCGCTCTCCTGGAGGAACCTGCGCTCCGCGTGCGCGTCGCCGAGCAGCCGCGCGTGCAGCACCTTGACGGCCACCCGCGCTCCCCCGGCGTCCCGGCCCAGGAACACCGAGCCCTGCCCGCCGTCCCCGAGGCCGCCGAGCAGGCGGTACCCGGCCACTTGCCGTGGCTCCCCCGCGTGCAGCGGTCTCAGCTCCACCGATCCCCCCGGTCGCGAAGGTCAGCCCCCTTTCGCGACGTGTAGCGTCAAACTCAGTCGGTGGGCTCCGACGACTCCCACGTACGCACCCGATCCCGGTACGACCGCGCCGCCCCCCGCAGCTCGGCCTCCGCGTCCAGCCCGGCCTCGGCCGCCCGGCGCACCAGGTCGAACAGCTCGCGCGCCACCCCCTGCCCGACCGCGGCCGACAACGACTCGGGCGCCCCCGCCCGCTCGGCCCTGCGCAGCAGCTGGGCGGCCAGCGACAACGCCGGCTGCCCCATGGGGACCCCGTCGAGCGCCGACGACTCGGTGCTCTTGGCCGCCCGCTCGGCCGCCTTGATCGCCTCCCAGTTGTCGTTGACCTCCTCCGCGCTCTCGGCGCGTACGGAGCCGAAGACGTGCGGATGGCGGCGGACGAGTTTCTCCACGATCCCGGCCGCCACGTCGTCCATGTCGAAGCCCTCGGCCACCCGCGCGTGGAAGACCACCTGCAGCAGCAGGTCGCCCAGCTCCTCGCGGAGCGCCGGATAGTCACCGTGCTCGATGGTCTCGAGCACCTCGTAGGCCTCTTCCAGCAGGTACGGCACCAGCGTCTCGTGCGTCTGCTTGCGATCCCACGGGCACTCGGTGCGCAGCCGTTCCATCACCGCGACCAGGTCGAGCACCCGCGCGCCCGGCAGGTCGTAGGAGCCGGGCAGCACCTCGATCAGCGGCGGGTCCGCCAGCGCGACGGCGGCGTGCCCGACGGCGCGCATGAAGTCCTCGCCGTCCTGCTCGGCCAGCCACACCACGGTCTCGGCGGCGGCCCGCGACGCCAGGGCCTCCGGGTCGGGCCGGACGACCTCCACCACGATCCCGGCCTCGGCCAGGTAGGGCAGCAGCGGATGGACCTCGGAGCCGGTCAGCACCGGGCCCGAGCGCAGAGCCTGCCAGGCCTGATGGCTCAGCAGGCCCGGGGCGACCCTGGGCGAGGTGGTGACGACGATCAGCGCCACGCTCAGCCCTGGGGCTGCTGCTGCATCGGCTGCTGCGGCACCTGCTGGACCTGGCCGAACCTGCCGGTGTCCACGAACAGGGCCGGGTTCTCCTGCGTGCGCTGCGGGTTGAGCGTGCCGAAGCGCGGGTTGATGGTCGTCCTGATCGAGCTGAACTCCTCGATCAGCTTCTGCTGGCCGGCCTGGCCGTACTGCTGCTGCAACTTCGCCAGGCCCACCATGGCGCGGACGTACTCGCGGGCGTCGCTCGGGTTGACGGCGTTGGACAGCAGGTTCATCTCGGGCGACTGCTGCTGGCCCGGGTCCTTGAGCGCGGCGTCGATCTCGGTCTCGCTCACCGGCACCTTGTGGCGGGCCGCGAGCTGCCTGGACACGCTCACGTGCACCAGGCGCTGCAGCACGGCCTGGTTGGCCGGCACGCCGAGCGCCGTCTCGTCCAGGTTGACCCTCTTCAGCGCGGCCAGGTACGCCTGCGTCTCCTCGTTGAGCTTGCTCGTGGAGATGCGCTCATTACCCACCACGGCCGCGGCCCCGGCCTGCATGGGGGAGGAGCAGGCGGTCAGTGCCGCGACCGCCGCCGCGGCGGCGGCGACCACTCGTATCGACTTCACGTACGTCCCTTTCCGACCAGAAACCGCCGCTAGCTTACCCGGGTGGGTTCGAGGAACATCGCCTCGACCAGGTCACCACACCATTTGAGCAGATCGAGATCGCGCAACGGCTGCCCGCCCAGCGGCTTCGTCTTGGGCACCGGCACCAGCAACGTCTCTGCCGCCTGCTTGTATATCGCCTTCTTGTACAGCCGGTCGAGCCGGACCTGCTGCGACTCCTTCAGCCTGGCCGGGCCGAACTTGATGTTCTGGCCCTGCAGCGTGACGTCCGTGAGCCCGGCCGCGCGGGCCCTGATGCGGAACCTGGCCACCTCCAGCAGGTTGTCCACCTCCGCCGGCGGCTTGCCGTAGCGGTCGGTCAGCTCCTCGCGCACCTCCTCGATGTTGATCGGGGTGGCGATGGCCGCGATCCGCTTGTACGCCTCCAGCCGCAGCCGCTCGGAGGTCACGTAGTCGTGCGGGATGTGGGCGTTGATCGGCAGCTCGACCTTGACGTCCTGCTGCTCCTCCTGCACCTCGGCGCCCGACAGCTTGGCCTTCTGCTCCTGCACGGCCTCGGCCATGAGCCGGACGTACAGGTCGAAGCCGACGCCCGCGATGAACCCGGACTGCTCGGCGCCCAGCACGTTGCCCGCGCCGCGGATCTCCAGGTCCTTCATCGCGACGTACATGCCCGCGCCCATCTCGGTGTGCTGCGAGATCGTGGCCAGCCGCTCGTGCGCGGTCTCGGTCAGCGGCTTCTCCGGCGGGTAGAGGAAGTAGGCGTACCCGCGCTCCCTGCCCCGCCCGACCCGCCCGCGCAGCTGGTGCAGCTGCGAAAGGCCGTAGTTGTCGGCCCTGTCCACGATCAGCGTGTTGGCGTTGGGCACGTCGAGCCCGGACTCGACGATCGTGGTGGAGACGAGCAGGTCGTACTCCCGCTCCCAGAAGCCCACCATGATCTTTTCGAGCTGGTGCTCGTTCATCTGCCCGTGTGCGACCGCGATGCGGGCCTCGGGCACCAGCTCGCGCAGCCGCGCGGCCACCCGGTTGATCGAGGCCACCCGGTTGTGCACGAAGAAGATCTGCCCGTCGCGCATCAGCTCGCGCCGGATCGCGGCGCCGATCTGCTTCTCCTCGTACGGCCCCACGAACGTGAGGATCGGGTGCCGCTCCTCCGGCGGCGTGAGGATCGTGGACATCTCGCGGATGCCGGTCAGACCCATCTCCAGCGTGCGCGGGATCGGCGTGGCGGACATGGCCAGCACGTCCACCTGCGTGCGCAGGTGCTTCATGGCCTCCTTGTGCTCGACGCCGAACCGCTGCTCCTCGTCGATGATGATCAGCCCCAGGTCCTTGAACCTGACCTCCGGGCTGAACAGCCGGTGCGTGCCGATCACCACGTCCACCGCGCCGGAACGCAGCCCTTCGAGGGTGCCCTTGACCTCGCCGTCGGTCTGGAAGCGCGAGATCGGCTTGACCGAGACGGGAAAGCTGGAGAAACGTTCGTTGAAGGTGGACATGTGCTGCTGGACCAGCAGCGTCGTGGGCACCAGCACCGCGACCTGCTTGCCGTCCTGGACGGCCTTGAACGCCGCCCGCACCGCGATCTCGGTCTTGCCGTAGCCGACGTCGCCGCAGATCAGCCGGTCCATCGGGACGCCGCGCTCCATGTCGCGCTTGACCTCGTCGATGGCTTCGAGCTGGTCGCCGGTCTCGGCGTAGGGGAAGGCGTCCTCCATCTCCCGCTGCCAAGGCGTGTCGTCCCCGAAGGCGTGGCCCGGCGAGGCCATGCGGGCGGAGTAGAGCCTGATCAGCTCGCCGGCGATCTCCTTGACCGCCTTCTTGGCCCGGGACTTGGCCTTGCTCCAGTCGGCGCCGCCCATGCGGTTGAGCGTGGGCGCCTCGCCGCCGACGTAGCGGGTGACCTCGTCGAGCTGGTCGGTCGGCACGTAGAGGCGGTCGCCCTTGGCGTACTCGATGACCAGGTATTCGCGGGTGGCGCCCTGCACCGTGCGCTGCACCATCTCGATGTAGCGGCCCACGCCGTGCTGTTCGTGCACCACGTGGTCGCCGACCTTGAGCTGCAGCGGGTCCACCATGTTGCGGCGGCGCGACGGCAGGCGGCGCATGTCCTTGGTGGAGGCCTTCTGGCCGACCAGGTCGAGGTGGGTGAGCACGGCCAGCGAGGGCGTGATGAAGCCGTGCTCGATCAGGCCGGTCGAGACGTGCACGACCTTGGGCTCGGGCGCCTTGTCCAGGAACTCCCGCAGCCTGGCGGGCACGTCCACGCCCTTGAGCAGCTCGACCATGCGCTCGGCCGGGCCGTGGCCCTCGCTGAGCAGCACCACGGCCTTCTCGTCGGCCAGCCAGCCCTTGATGTCGGCCAGCGCCTTGGCGGTGTCGCCCCGGTACGCCTCGGAGTCGTGCGCCTCCAGCTCCACCCCGTTGCCGAACGGCGCCATCGTCCACCACGGCTGGCCCAGCGCGTCGGCGTGGCCGCGGATCTCCTCCAGCGAGCGGAACGCGGCCGCGCCCAGGTCGATCGGCGCCTCGCCGCCGGCCGCCGCGTTGATCCAGGAGGCTTCGAGGAACTCCTGCGAGGTGCGTACGAGCTCCTCGGCCCGCCCCCTGATCCGCTCGGGATCGCACACGAACACCGCTGACCTGATCGGCAGGTGGTCCAGCAGCAGGTCCATCTCCCCCGCCAGCACGGGCGCGAACGCCTCCATGCCCTCGACCGGCGAGCCCTCGGCGAGCTGGTCGAGCACCTCGGCCAGCGACGGGTGCTCCTCGGCCAGCTCCCTGGCCCTGGTCCTGACCTCGGCGGTGAGCAGCAGCTCCCGGCACGGCGGCGCGAACAGGCCGTCCTCGGCCGCCTCCAGCGAGCGCTGGTCGGCCACCTTGAACCAGCGGATCTCCTCGACGGTGTCGCCCCAGAACTCCAGCCGCAGCGGATGCTCCTCGGTCGGCGGGAACACGTCGAGCAGCCCGCCCCGCACGGCCACCTCACCGCGCTTCTCCACCATGTCCACCCGGTGGTAACCGTTGTTGACCAGGTTGGCCACCACGGCGTCGAGGTCGGCGTCGTCGCCCGCGCGCAACCGGATGGGCTCCAGGTCGCCCAGGCCCTTCACGATGGGCTGCAGCAGGGCCCTGATCGGCGCCACGATCACGCTGAGCGGCCCGGCGGCGGTGTCGCCCTTGACCGGGTGCGCCAGCCTGCGCAGCACGGCCAGCCGCTGACCCACGGTGTCGCTGCGCGGGGAGAGCCGCTCGTGCGGCAGCGTCTCCCATGCGGGGAACACCGCGACGGAATTGGGCTCGATCAGGCTGGTCAGCGCGGTGGCCAGGTCTTCCGCCTCACGCCCCGTGGCGGTGATGGCCAGCACCGTGCGCTGGTCGTGCGCGGTCAGCGCGGCCACGCCGAACGGACGCAGCGCGGACGGCGCGATCAGCGAGACGTCGCCGCCCTCTTCGAGAGCGGCGGTCAGCTTCGGGTCGGCGCGAACAAGGTCAAGTAGCCCGGAAAGACTCATCAGATACGCCCACAGCCCCACGACGGCAACACGACTACCCCCGGCCGTGTCAGGTCGCGGGGGTCTCTTCCCAGCCTACTCGCCGCCCGGCCCCGGCCGGTTACCGGTCGCGGAGGCTCAGCCTGCGCGGTAACCAGGCACGGAAGGCCAGCGCACGGTCAGGACAGTCGATGCCTCCTCCGCGCGCCAGGAGTGGTCGACGCCCTTGCCCCACACCACATAGTCGCCGGGCTCGGCCAGCAACACGCTGCGCCCCGGCAACTCCACCCGGAACCTGCCGCTGATCAGGATGAGCAGCGCCGTGCGCGCCTCCCCCTTGACCCACTCCAGCCGCTCGTCGCCCGGCGGATGCACGCCCCACTTGATCTCGACGTCGTCGCTGTGCCGCGGATCGCCGGGCGGTTTGAAGTGGCCGAGCAGCCATCCCCGGTCCCCCGCCGCGTCCAGACCGGCGTTGCCCACGTAGATCTGATCGCTCACGAGGCAGGACGCTAGCAGGGAAATGCATTACGTATGGGAAGTGAATGACTACTGTAGGTGACATGTCTGAGGTGCGATCGGTCGTTCAGCGAGGCGACCTCTTCGGTCATCGGGTCCGCGAGCACTGCGCGGGACAGCCGATACGGCGGCTCGACGTGCTGCTCGCCGGGTGCGCGCACGACGGGCCGCTGGTCCTGGAGCACATCGAGACCAGGGCCACGGGAGCCGACGAGGACCACCCCGCGATCAGGAGGGCACTGGAACAACGCGCCGACCTGGTCACCTGGCAACTCGGGGACCTGCGCTCGGTGCCGCTGCCGCCCAGGGGCTTCGACATCATCCAGCTGTCGTTCCTGCTGGAGCGCGTCAGCCACGCGGAGCTGGTCTTCGACCGGCTGCTGCAGTCGCTGCGGCCGGGCGGCCTGGTGCTGCTGCGCATGCGCGACCGAAGATCCGCCTACGGGCTGCTGGACCGGATCACGCCGTCCTGGTTGCGCCGCCTGCTCTGGCGCGGCCTGGTGAGATCCGGCGTACCCGGCCCGCTGCCCGCCGTGTACGAGCCCCTGGCGTCGAGCGACGGCCTGCACGCGTTCTGCCTGAGCAGGGGCCTGATGATCACCGACGACGAGCGCAACACCAGCGGCCCCGCCCGCGCCCGGGGGATCGGCGCCGTCGCCGTCGGGTTGATGTCCAAGCTGACCAGCGGCCGTTTCCCCGCCTCACACGATGAGATCACCATGGTGATCAGGAAACCGCAGCACCACTTCGCCCGGCTGCTCTAGGCGGACCCCAGGCGCAACAGGAGAGGGTCTAGCGACACACTGGTATCAGTCGGTAGACTCCTTTCCTACCAATTCAATCGGAATAGTTGGGATGCAGACATCGTGGAGTGGACCCCCGGCCCGCGCGAACTGGCCGATCTTGAGCTGCTGCTCTCCGGCGCGTTCGAGCCGCTGACCGGGTTCCTCGGCCACGACGATCTGCACGCCGTACACGAGCGCGGCACGCTGGCCGGCGGCGCTCCGTGGCCCGCCGCCGTCACCCTGCACATCGACGCCGACCTGTCACCGGGGGACGAGGTCACGCTGCTCGACCCCGAGGGCCTGCCGCTGGCCGCGCTGGCCGTGGCGGGCCACGAGCCCGACGGCCTGACCTCGGGGCCGATCAAGGCCCTCGGCACGCCGGAGCACGGGCCTTTCGCCCGTTTGCGGCGCACCCCGGCCGAGGTGAAGGAGCGGCTCGCCGGGCGTCCCGCGCTCGCCGTCACCATGCGCGGCCCGCTCGACGACCTCTCCGAGATCGTCGCCACGGCCAAGGAACTGGACGCGGCGATCCTGCTGCTCCCCCTCTCGTATGGCGAGGCCGGCCCCGCCGTCGTACGCGCCGCGCTGCGCTGCGCGGAACGCCTGCCCGAGGACACGATCGTGGTCCCGGTGCCGCTGGCCCCGCGCGACGAGCCGGAGATCGACCTGGAACTGCGCGAGCACGTCGCCACCGCGTACGGCGCGAGCGAGCACCTGGCCGGACCCGAGCCCGTGCACATCCCCGGCCCGCCGCACCGCCGCGGCCTGGTGGTGTTCTTCACCGGTCTGTCGGGCTCCGGCAAGTCCACGATCGCCCGCGGCCTGCGCGACGCGCTGCTGGAGCTGGGCAGCCGCACGCTCACCTACCTCGACGGCGACGTGGTGCGCCACCTGCTGTCCAAGGGCCTGACCTTCTCCAAGGCCGACCGCGACCTGAACATCCGCCGCATCGGCTTCGTCGCCGCCGAGACGGCCCGCCACGGCGGCCTGGCCATCTGCGCCCCGATCGCGCCGTACGCGGCCACCCGTGAGGAGGTGCGCGAGATGGTCGAGTCCGTCGGGGCCGACTTCCTGCTCGTGCACGTCGCCACGCCGCTGGAGGAGTGCGAGCGGCGCGACCGCAAGGGCCTGTACGCCAAGGCCCGCGCCGGCCTCATCCCCGAGTTCACCGGCATCTCCGACCCCTACGAGGAGCCGGAGGACGCAGACCTGGAGATCGACACCACGCACCTCTCCATCGAGGCGGCCGTCTCCAGGGTGCTGGACACGCTGAAGAGCGGAGGCTGGGTCCGATGATCGGCGAGGCACCGCGCGAGGAAGGCCGGACTCGGTGACCGGCCGGGCACAGCGGCGGGGAGGCTGGATCCGTTGATCGACTGGGCGCTGATCGGCGGGTCTTTTCTCGTCGCCATCGTGGTCGGGCTGACCGGGATGGGCGGCGGGGCGCTCATGACCCCGATGATGATGTTGTTCTTCAACGTGCCGCCGCTGGCCGCGGTCTCCAGCGACCTGGTCGCCTCCGCCGTCATGAAGCCGGTCGGCAGCGTCGTGCACCTGCGCCGCGGCACCGTCAACCTGCGCCTGGTCGGCTGGCTGTGCGCGGGGTCGGTGCCGACGGCGTTCTGCGGGGTGTTCCTGGCCAGGGCGTTCGCCGTCACCGACGGCGTCAAGTACGCCCTCGGCGTCGCCCTGCTGCTGGCCGTGGCGGGCATGGCGCTGAAGAGCTGGCTCGGCGGGCGGGGAGGATCGTCGGACGCCCGCGACATTGTCGTGCGCCCAATCCCGACCCTACTGGTCGGTATGGTGGGCGGTCTGGTGGTGGGAGTCTCCTCCGTCGGCTCGGGCTCGCTGATCATCGTCGCCCTGCTCGTCCTGTATCCGGCGCTCAAGGCCAACCAGCTCGTCGGCACCGACCTGGTGCAGGCGGTGCCGCTGGTCGTCTCCGCCGCTCTCGGCCACCTGCTGTTCGGCGACTTCCAGATGGACCTCACGCTGTCGCTGCTCATCGGCTCGATCCCGGGCGTCTACCTGGGCGCCAGGATCTCCTCCCGCGCCCCCGGCGGCCTGATCAGGGCCATGCTGGCGATCGTGCTGCTGGCCTCCGCGCTCAAGCTGCTCGACGTGGACAACGTGCTCACCGTCTGGGCCCTGGCCGCCGCCACCGTCGTCACGGTCGTCGGCTGGCGCCTCAAGGCTAGGGCCGCGGCACGGGCGTCGAGCGGAAGTACGGATCTCGAGCCAGCTCGCTGAACGCCCGATCCGCGCCGGGGTCGGAGTCGAAGCTCGTGTCACCGCGCGGCGCCTGCGGCGAGTCGAAGTAGAGCAGCGCCTTGATCTGCGGATAGTTCTTGATCTGCGCGCGCACGGACTCGAAGAAGCGTTTCTTGAACGAGCGGTCACGGGGCCGCTCGAACGCCCCCCACTCGGCCACCATGACCGGCTTGCCGGGGAAGCGCGCCTGCATCCACCGGTAGAACCCCGGCCAGTCCGGATACTCCTTGCGCGTCTTGTTCACCAGCCCGTCGAAGTCCTGTACCCGGTCATCGGCGTACGGGTCCATCGCCACCCAGTCCACCACGTCGTCGCCGGGGTAGAGCTCCTCGAACCAGGGCTCGGCCGCCCAGTTGGGCGCCCCCATGTAGGTCACGACCACCACGGCGTTCTTCACGCCGCCCGCCCGCAGCCGCAGCACGACGTGCCGGAACATGGCCGCGTAGTCGGCGGCCCGCATCCCGGAGCCGGAGGAGGCGTCCACGTCGTTCTCCGGCTCGTGGTGCAGGGTGAGGAAGAACCGCTCGGGGAAGGTACGCCGCAGGTAAGCGGCCAGCCGGTCGATCCTGGCGTCCAGCGTCCCCTTGGCGATCTCCGCCCAGGTGTGGTCGAAAGACGGCTTCCAATTGATCATGAGCAGTCGCGGCCTGGCCGGGTCGCGGGCCAGCCTGACCTCCGCCTCGGTCGGGAACAGCTCGCGGCCCCGGTGGTAGACGTGCAGCACGTCGGCCGCGGCGCCCATGCGGGACTCCGCGCCGTGCAGCGCCTGCTCCACCCCGGCGCCGGTGAAGACCTCCGGCGCCATGCCCCACCACGCCCCGCAGGACGGGATGAGCCGCGTGGTGGCCGTGCAGGGGGGCGCGCCCGCCGGCTTGGCGGCGGGCGCCGGTACGCGAGTGGGCGGGGCGCCCGCGCCCTCGGCGCTCGAACACGCGGCCAGCACCACGACCACGGCCAGAATAACGCCGCTGAACGCGGCATTCGAGATGTTTTGCGAAATGCCCCGTAGCTGCAAAGCCTTCCAACTCCTTCGTCGAATGACCCCCGCCTTACACACACCTGAACCTTGCCATGTCATTCCTGGAACTTCAGCCAGTGGGGAAGTCCTCCCAGTTCGTAGCGGCCAAGTAAGGTCCCGAATTTCCTGATTTTTCGACTTTTCAGGTTGCTTCTTTCTGGCCTTACCGGAGAAAATCTTTAGTATTCAACCTGGGTACTGACCGTCCCTCCTATAGTGGGCGCTCATGAGCTCCGGCACCGACCTCGACGAGCACATCTCGCTGCTGCGCAGGCGGTGGCTGCTCCTCGTGGGCTGCGTCGTGTTCGGCGGCACCGCGGGGCTGGCCTTGATGCGGCTCAGCCCGCCCGCCTACACCGCCACGACGCAGGTGCTGGTCACGCCGCTCGGCCCGCAGGAGCCGACCAACCAGGTGACCAGCCGCCTGCGCGAATCGCTCAACCTCGACACCGAGGCCCAGGTCGCGCAGTCGGCCGTGGTCGCGGCCCGGGCGGCCAAAACACTCGGCCTCACCGAGGCCGACGCCAGAACCGACGCCAGAACCGACGCCACGACCGGAGCCACAGCCGGGGCCACAGCTGGAACCACGAGCGGGCCCACGACCGGGGCAGCGGCCGGGCCCACTACCGAGGTGCAGGCGGAGCCGGTCGAGGTCACCGTGCCGCCCAACTCCTCGGTCCTGTTGATCTCGGTGACGGCCGCCGACCCCGGAACCGCCGCGACCTGGTCACGCGCCTACGCCGAGGCGTACCTGGCCCATCGCCGCGAGAGCGCGCTGACCTCCATGGCCGAGCAGCAGGAGGCGGTGCTGAGCAAGCTCAAGCAGGTCAACGCCGGAATCGACGAGGGGATCAAGCGGCTCGACCGGCTCCGCAGGACCAGCCCCGAGCACGCGATCGCCACCCAGCGCCAGAGCGTGCTCAGCCGGCAGGCGGCCAACCTCGCGCTCAAGTACGACGCGCTGCGCACGGTCGCGGTCACCCCCGGCTCGGTCATCAGCCAGGCCGCGCCGCCGGACACGCCCAGCTCCCCCAGCCTGCCCCTGTACCTCGGCACCGGGCTCATGCTGGGCCTGCTGACCGGCTCGGCCACCGCCTACGTGCGCGACCGGTTCGACCGGCGGTTGCGCACGCCCGCCGACGTCGAGCGGCTCACCGGCCTGCCCGTGCTCAGCGACCTGTCGAGCCCGCGCGAGCACGGCGTGCTGCACGACCTGGCCTGCGCCGTGGTCTCGGCGTGCCCGGGCAAGCGGCTGCTGGTCAGGTCGCTGCCCGCCGACCTGTACGCCTCGTCGCTGGCCGAACCGCTCGCCGTGAGCGCGCCCCTGGTCGTGCTCGACGGATCCGACGTGCGCGACCTGTCCAGGGCGGACGCGGCCGTGCTGCTGGTGGGCCTCGGCCGGGTCACCTCCGTGGAGGTCGAGGCCGTCGTACGCCGCCTCGCCAGGCACGACGTGCCGATCATCGGCGTGGTGACGGCCACAGACGCGGTGCCCTCGTTCGTACCCCTGCTGGAACCCCGCACCCCGCTCGGCAAGCTGGTCGCGACCGGCGAGCTGGAGCCGGGCGTGGCGGCGGACACCACGCCCATGCAGGCGCTCCACCAGCCCCGGCGGCCGGGCAAGCAGACGTGACAGGGCCCGCTTGGCCCATCGCGGCCCTGCTGGTCGGCTATCCGGTCTGGTGGGCGCTGGGGTTCGGCGGGCTGTCGGTGATCGTGCTGGCCGTGCCCATGGCGGTGCTGTTGTGGCGGCGGCGGCCGATCAGGGTGCCGCGCGGGTTCGGGCTGTGGTTACTGCTGCTGGCCGGGTACCTGGTGAGCGCGCTGATGTTGACGGAGACGCCGCCGGGCACGTACGGCGCGTTCGGTCCCGGTCGCGTCGTCGGCTACGGCATGCGGCTGGCGCTCTACGTCTCGATCCTGATCATGGTGGTCTACCTGGGCAACCTCACCCGGCGGGAGCTGCCGCAGCTGCGCCTGGTGCGGATGCTCGGCGTGTTGTTCGTCACCACCGTGGCCGGCGGGCTGCTCGGCGTGTTCCTGCCCGGATTCTCCTTCACCTCGCCGGTGGAGTTGCTGCTGCCGGAGTGGATCGGCGGGAACTCCTTCGTGCAGAACATCATCCACCCCACCGCCGCCCAGACGCAGAAGGTGCTGGGCTTCTCCCTGGCCCGCCCCGAGGCGCCCTTCGAGTGGGCCAACGCCTGGGGCAGCAACGCCTCGGTGCTGCTGGTCTGGTTCGTGATCGGCTGGTGGGTGTACGGCAGGACGCGGCACCGGGTCTTCGTCGCCGTGGTGCTCGCCCTGGCCGCCATCCCCATCGTGTACTCGCTCAACCGCGGCCTGTGGATCGGCCTCGGCCTGGCCGTGCTCTACCTGATCGTCCGGGTGGGCGGGCGTACCAGGGTGGCATTGTGCGGGGCCGCCGCGGCGGCGACGCTGGCGTTCACGCTCAGCCCGCTGGCCTCGGTGTTCGCCCAGCGCCTGGACAAGCCGCACTCCAACGACATCCGCGCGTTCACCGTCGGCGCCACCCTCACCGCCGCCGGGCACTCGCCGGTGATCGGGTACGGCAACACCCGCAACGCCAGGGGCAACCACCGCACGATCACCACCGGCAAGACCGACTGGTGCGACACCTGCGGGCATCCGCCGCTGGGCAGCGACGGGCAACTCTGGCTGCTGATCATCACGCAGGGGTTCACGGGCGCGGCGTTGTACGTGGCGTTCTTCCTGGGCGCGATCCGCCGGCACTGGCGCGACCGCAGCCCCATCGGGCTCGGCGGGGTGCTCGTGATGGGGCTCGTGCTGCTCTACATGTTCGTCTACGACGGCCTGGTCACGCCGCTCAGCCTCTACCTCATCTCCTTCGCCCTGTTGTGGCGGAACGCCGAACAGGGGGACCACGCATGAACGACGCCGCCGTCCGTCTGGACTATCTCGCGGAGACCGTGCGGCTGCTGTATCCGGGGGCGGGCTCGCCCCGGGCGTACACGCTGCTGCCGCACGCCGTCGTGCCGCGCAGGCTGGCGCCGCGCCGGTGGTGGCATCTGGGCTCCGAGGTCGTGGTGCCGGTCGAGGGGTCGATCTCGGCGCACCTCAGCGAGGTCTTCCACCGGCGGGTCGAAACCGTCCTTCATGTACGTCCCGCGCGGCGGGCCAACCGCAAGCCCATCCTGGAGGCGCACGCGGACGGGCGGCGGCTGGCGTTCGTGAAGATCGGCGACAGCGCGCGGGCCCGGGAGCTGATCACCGCCGAGGCCGCGGCGCTGCGCCGCCTGGCCGGGCTGTCCCTCGGCACGGTCGCCGCCCCCGACGTGCTGCATCACGGTCACTGGCGCGGCCTGTCGGTGCTGGCGCTGTCGCCGCTGCCGGTGCGGCGCGGCCGGGTGCCCGGATCGTTGCTGATGGCGGCGGTCAGGGAGATCGCCGGCACCGGCGGCGCGCGCCCGGCCTGGCACGGCGACCTGTCCCCCTGGAACATCTGCCGCGCCGCCGACGGACGGCTGCTGGTGTGGGACTGGGAGCGGTACGAGGTGGGCGTCCCCTACGGCTTCGACGCCGTGCACCACTTCTTCCAGCGGGCGCTGCGCAGGATGGGGCCGCCCGACGCGGCGCGGGCGTGCGTGGCGCGGGCCGTACGGGTGCTGGCGCCCCTGGGCCTGTCGGCCGCGCCGGCCAGGCAGACGGCGCTGCGCTATCTCATCGCGCTGGCCGCCCGGCACCACGCCGACGGCCACGCGCCGCTCGGCCCGCCGGAGTCCTGGCTCAACCCGGCCGTAGACCACGAGGAGCAGCTCACTTGAGGACCATGAAGCGATCGGTGTTGTCGTTGTCGCTGACCACGGGACGGTTCACGTCGGGAGCGCGCGTGCTGCCGTCGTTCCTGATCACGGGCGCGCAGCGGTGCGGCACCACCTCCCTGTACCGCGCGCTGGCCCAGCATCCGCTGCTGCTCAAACCCGTGCTGCACAAGGGTGTGCACTACTTCGACGTCGCCTACTGGCGCAACCTCGCCTGGTACCAGGCGCACTTCCCGCTGCGGGTGAGCGCGGCCCTGCTCGGCCACCGGTACGGCACCCGCGCCCTGGCCTACGAGTCCTCCCCCTACTACCTGTTCCACCCGCTGGCCGGGGAGCGCATCGCCGCCGACCTGCCCGGCGTCAAGCTGATCGTGCTGGTCCGCGACCCGGTGGAGCGGGCCTGCTCCGCGCACGCCCACGAGCTGGCCAGGGGTTACGAGACCGAGTCACACTTCGAGTACGCGGTGGAGCTGGAGGCCACCCGCCTGGCCGGCGCCGAGGAACTGCTGCGCGACTCCCCCCTGGCGCTGCACCACTCGCACCGCCACCACGGCTACCTGGCCAGGGGCCGCTACGCAGACCAGCTAGACCGGCTTGAGGCGCTGATCGGCCGCGAACGCATCCTCGTGCTCGACAGCCACCGCTTCTTCGCTGAGCCCGAGTCGATCTACGACCGGGTGCTGGACTTCCTGGGAGTGCCGAACCTGGGCTATCCCGCCTTCGAGCGCCACAACGGCCGCTCTCTGCCGCGCCGGGTGTCCCCGGTGCTGGGGCGGGCGCTGCGGGACCACTTCGAGGTCTACGACGCGCGGCTGACGCGCTGGCTGGGCGGAGAGCCCTCGTGGCGGCGGTGACCGGGTTCCAGGGGTTCGGCCGCAGAGGGCTGGCTGGGCTGGCGGGGGCGGCCTGCGGGGCGCTGGGGCAGTTCGTGCTGGTGGTGGTGGTGACCAGGGCGTACGAGGCGGACGAGGCGGGCGCGTTCTTCACCGCGACCGCGCTGGCGCTCATGGCGGCGGGCATCGCCAAGCTGGACGCCGGGAACGGGCTGATCTACTTCATCGCCCGCGCCAAGACCTACGGCTACCGGGGCATCTCCGGATATGTCCGGGCGGCGCTGGTGCCGTGCGTGGCGGTGGCCGGATGCGCGGCGGTCGTGTTGTATCCGCGGCTCGGGCCTGTGGCCGCGCTGCTGCCCGTCATGGTGGTGGCCGACGTGTTGCTGGCCGCCACCCGCGGGTTCGGCACCGTGCGGCCCACCGTGCTGCTCGACGGGGTGCTGATGCCGCTCTGCCAGGTCGCCGCGGTGGGCGGGGCGGCCCTGGCGGGGGCCTCCGGGTGGGTGCTGACGCTGGCGTGGGCGGGGCCGTACCTGCCGGTGCTGGTCCTGGCCGCGGCCGGGTTGCGGGGGCGGCTGCCGCGCACGCCCTACCTGCCGGGGACGGGACGGGACCTGTGGCGCTACACCGCGCCCAGGTCGGTGGCCGGGGCGATCCAGGCCGTGTTCCAGCGGGTGGACATCGTGATCGTGGCGCTGCTCGCCGGGCCCGCGCAGGCCGCCGTCTACACGGCCGCCACCCGGTTCAAGGTGGTCGGGCAGCTCGCCAACCAGGGGCTGGCGCAGGCGGTGCAGGCCGGGCTGGTCCGAGCGCTGGCCGAGGGTGAGCACGAGCGGGCCGGGCGGCTGTACCAGGCGGCCACGGTCTGGCTGGTGCTGCTGACGTGGCCGGTCTGGGTGGCGTACGCGGCCCTGGCACCGTGGGTGCTGCGGATCTTCGGCCCCTCGTACGGCGCCGCCGCGCCCGTGGCGCTGGTGCTGGCGGGCACGATGATGCTGGCCACGGCCTGCGGGATGGTGGACGTGGTGCTGACCGCCGCCGGCCACACCGGCACGAGCCTGGCCAACCTGCTGGCCGCGGTCGGCGCCACCGTGCTGCTCGACCTGGCGCTGATCCCCTCCTACGGCGCGCTCGGGGCGGTGGCCGGCTGGTCGGCGGGCGTGGTCGTGAAGAACCTGCTCCCGCTGTGGCAGTTGCACCGCCGCTACGGCCTGCACCCCTTCGGCCGCCACACGCTCACGGCCCTGCGCGTACGCGGCTGGGCGGCCGCATGAGCCGCGAACCTGCCCCGGCGGACCACGACACGCGAGACCTGGTTCCGGCGGCCGGCGCGCCGGTGCTGGTGACGGGGTTGCCGCGAAGTGGGACGAGCTGGACGGGCAAGATGCTCGCCGCCGGCGGCGACCTCGTCTACGTCAACGAGCCGCTCAATCCCGAGCATCCGCCCGGCCGTTGTCCCGGGGTGCTCGCCGCCCGGGTGACGCACCGATTCCAGTACATCTGCGACGACAACACGGCACACTGGCTGCCCGCCTTCCGCGACACGGTGGCCCTGCGCTACCGGTGGCTGGCCGAGCTGCGCGCCAACCGCTCCCCGTACGACCTGGCCCGCCTGCTCCGCTACGGCGCCGCCTTCGCCCACGGGCGGCTGGCCGGGCGGCGGGCGCTGCTTGACGACCCGTTCGCGGTGCTGAGCGCCGGATGGTTCGCGCGGCACCTGGGCTGCCGGGTGATCGCGCTGGTACGGGACCCGGTGTCGTTCGTGGCGAGCTGGCAGCGGCTGGGCTGGACGGTGTACTTCCACGAGTTGCTGGAGCAGCCGCTGCTCGTCCGCGACCATCCCGAGCTGCTGGAGTTGCGGGCGCTGGTCGGCTCGCAGGACCGGCTGGCCAAGGCCGCCGCGCTGTGGCGGGTGACCAGGGGCATCCTGGCCCGCACCCCCGGCATCCACCTCACCTCCTACGAGTCGCTGGCCGCCGACCCGATCGCCGGCTTCCGCGACCTGTACGCCTACGCGGGCCTGTGCTGGACCCCGGCCGCCGAACGCCGCATCCTGCGCGCCTGCTGCCACGACTCGGGCGCGGCGGGGAAGGGGTTCACCTGGTCGGGCCTGTCGCGCACGGCGTACCGGCCCATGGACTCCCGCCTGGCGCTGGCCCACGGTACACGGGGGCTCAGCCCTCAGGAGGTCGCCCGCGTCCGCGCACTGACGCGGACATGAACGACCCGCCGAGCAGCCGGGCCGCGTAGGGCAGGTCGTTGACCAGGTAGCGGGGGGCCAGGCGGACCGGCTCGGCGCCGAGGCGGAAGGCCCACTCCAGCCCGGTCCGCCGCATCCACGCGGGCGCGCGGCCGAGTGTGCCGGCGGCGAACGCGATGGCCGCGCCGCAGCCCAGGAACCACGTCTCCGGCAGCTCTTCGCGCAGGGCGGCGATGAGGAGGTCCTGGCGGGGGAATCCGAGCCCGGCGAACACGAGCCTGGGCCGGGCGGCGATCACCTTCCCGCGTACCTCGGCGGCGCCCTCCGGGGTGGCGTCGAAGTGGAAAGGAGGCGCGTGCGCGCCGCACACCCGCAGGCGGGGGTGGCGGTTCGTGAGCTCCCGCGCGGCCTTGGGCGCCACGTGCGGCGGGCCGCCGCCGAGCAGGTAGACGGGCCAGTCGTGGCGGGCGGCCAGTTCGGTGAGCGACCAGAGGAGGTCGGCGCCCGTGACCCGGGCGGGCAGGGGGGTGCCGAGCAGCCGGGCCGCCCACACGAGCGGCATGCCGTCGGCGACGACCAGGTCGGCCGAGCACACGAGTTCCCTGAGCGCGGGGTCGGAGGCGGCGGCGCGGCAGATGTCCACGTTCGGCGTGACGATCCGCCCGCCCTCGCCGGCCTCCATGGCCGCCGCCACCCGCCGCACGACCTCGCCCTCGGTGAGCGCGTCCACCTCGACCCCGCCCACACGCACCCGCCCGCCTTCGACCCCGTCCACGCGCACCCGCCGGTCTCCGGCCCCGCCCACACGCACCCGCCCGCCTTCGACCCCGCCCACGCGCAGCCGCCGGCCTCCGGCCCCGTCCACGCGCACCCGCCCGCCTCCGGCCCCATCCACGCGCACCCGCCCGGCCCCGCCCACGTGCACCCGCCGGCCGGGCGGCTCGGGGTCGCCGTGGGGCGGGCTCAAATGCCGTGTCCGCGGCTGTGCAGGAGCGACAGGACGGTGGAGGCGGAGACGAGGCCGGCGGCCACCGCCAGCGCGATCGGCGCCCGGGGTTCGGCGAGGCGGGCCGCGAAGGCGCGGCCGGCCCAGCGGACGGCCGCGCGCCGCTGTCCCAGCGCGGCGTGGCTGAATGCGAGCTGGCCGTAGACCCGCGCCGCGCCGCACGGGTCCACGGCCAGTTCCGGATGCCGGGCGAGCATCCACTCAAGCCCGGCAATGCGGTCCGCCCACCGGGCCGCATAGTGGGACCCGGCCCAGCGCACCAGCACAAGCGGCCGGTCGACGTGGACAAGCGGCCGCCGCTTGGCGGCGCGTAGGGCCAGGTCCCAGTCTTCGTTCTGTCCACCGGGCGCGCTCTCGTCGGGCCAGAGCACGCCGCGTTCAAACAGAAAGGTCGACGAGTGCACCATCATCATCCGTGAGCGGACCAGGTGGTCCACAGTCACGGTGGAGGTTCCCGCCAGGCGGGACATCCGGCGCCCGCCGTGTTCCACCTCGATGCCGCAGCTCGCGAACTCGCCGCCGGCCTCCTTGAGGGCGTTCACCTGGGCGTTGAGCTTGCCGGGCAGCCACATGTCGTCGTCGTCGCAGAAGGCGATCAGGTCGCTGCGGCAGGCGGCGATGCCGGTGTTGCGGGCGCCGGGCAGGCCGGGGCTGAGCGCGTTGGGCAACACCCGTACGGCCGGGCCGAGCGTCCCGGTGACCCAGCGGGAGCACCCGCCGTCGGCCACCACGACCACTTCGAGCTCGCCGGGATAGTCCTGGACGAGCACCGCCTGCACGGCCTCCCGCAACTGCCGGGGACGGGTCCCGCGCGTCGGGATGACGACCCCGACGGAAGGTTGTGACCTCATGCCGCCATCCCCCAGTATCCGTACCGGGCCATGAGCGGCCACGTGAGTGCGTTGACCACGCGCCGGTCCCCGTCGGGCAGCCTGGAGCGCCACGCGTCGTCCCGCCGTAGCTCCACCCGCCCCACGTGGAAGCGCATCGGGTTGCCGGAGGCCGTGTGGGAAGGGCCGAGCCAGACCGTGCGCCCGTCGAGGAAGGGCAGCTCGGGCTCCGGCAGGCCGAGCCGCACCACCAGGTTCCTGAGGGCGTCCGCGGGGGCGGCGAGCAGGTCTTCGTACCTGATCCTGGTCACCCGCGCCCCGCGTCCCGGCAGCAGCTCCAGCGCCGCGTTCTGGGCCGACCAGTGCGCGGCGGCGCGGGCGGGGCTCCAGCGGGTCATGGGCCGCCCGTTCTCGGGCCGGGGCACGGTCCTGCCCCAGGAGTGGGCGACGGCGCGCGGGTCCCTGACGACGTGGACGATCCGCAGGTCCAGGCCGCCGGCCACCAGGCAGCAGGCCAGCGAGGCGTGCTTGCTGGAGTCGATCACGACGGGCGCGCCCGTCGCGTCGTACAGCCGCCGGTAGGCCGCCACGTACTCGGCCAGGTCGGGATGGTCGATCCTGGCGATCCTGCGGGTCCTGTCGACCCGGCCGCGCAGCGCCAGCATGCGCTCGGCCAGCGGCCGGCTCCAGCCACCGAAGGCACGATCCCCCACTGCCCGCCAGAACGGGCAGCGGGGGAAGGCCGATCCGCAACCGCAAAGCTCCTCCGCCAGAACCCCCCGGTCCCACAGATGCACGACCTCGCCCAGCGCCACCACGCCGGGGAGCTCTCCGAGGAGCCTCTCCAGCAGGGTGGTGCCACTTCGGCCGAGGCCGCCCAGGTAGATCACCTGGGCGGTCACGTGATCAGTCACGGTGAGGGCTTTCGCGTCGTGAACACGGAACGCGATGACCCTAGCGCGGAGAGTAAACGACAGGTAAGGAAATCCCTTAAAGATCTACCTTGCGTCGAGGATCATGCCCGCGCCGACCGTGCCGTTCGTGGCCTCGTCCACCAGGATGAAGCCGCCGGTCATCCGGTTGCGCGCGTAGTCGTCCACGAACAGCGGCTGCGTGACGCGCAGCGACACCCTGCCGATCTCGTTGAGGCCGAGCGAGCCCGCCTCCTCGTCCCTGTGCAGGGTGTTGACGTCGAGCCGGTAGTGCAGGTCGCGGACCATGGCCCTGGCCGTGCGCGTGGTGTGCTTGATCGTCAGCTTGGTGCGCGGGCTCAGCTTGGCGCCGTCGGCCATCCAGCAGACCATCGCCTCCAGCTCCTGCGACACGCTCGGCTGGTTGTTGGGCCTGGCGATCATGTCGCCGCGCGAGATGTCGAGGTCGTCCTCGAAGCGCAGCGTCACCGACATGGGCGAGAACGCCTCCTCCACCGGCCCGTCGTAGGTGTCGATGGAGGCGATGCGGGTGGTCAGCCCGGACGGCAGGTGCACGACCTCGTCACCGGGCTTGAGCACGCCGCCGGCCACCTGGCCCGCGTAACCCCGGTAGTCGTGGAAGGCGGGGTCGTTGGCCCGCTGGGGGCGGATGACGTACTGGACGGGGAAGCGCACGTCGGTCAGGTTGCGGTCGGAGGCGATGTGCACGTTCTCCAGGTGGTGCAGGAGGGACGTGCCGAGGTACCAGGGCGTGTTCTCCGAGCGCGAGACCACGTTGTCGCCGTTGAGCGCGGAGATGGGGATGAAGGTGAGGTCGCCGACGTTCAGCTTGGACGCGAACGCGGTGAACTCATCCTTGATCTCCTCGAAGCGCTCCTGGGAGTAGTCGACCAGGTCCATCTTGTTGACCGCCAGCACCAGGTGCGGGACGCGCAGCAGCGAGGTCAGGAAGGCGTGCCGCCGCGACTGCTCCAGCACGCCCTTGCGGGCGTCGATGAGGATGATCGCCAGGTCGGCCGTGGAGGCGCCGGTGACCATGTTCCTGGTGTACTGGATGTGCCCCGGGGTGTCGGCGATGATGAACTTGCGGCGCGGCGTGGCGAAGTAGCGGTACGCCACGTCGATCGTGATCCCCTGCTCCCGCTCCGCCCGCAGGCCGTCGGTCAGCAGGGACAGGTCCGTGTACTCGGTGCCGCGGTCGCGCGAGGTGCGCTCGACGGCTTCGAGCTGGTCCTCGAAGATCGCCTTGGAGTCGAAGAGCAACCGTCCGATGAGGGTGGACTTGCCGTCGTCGACACTTCCCGCGGTGGCGAAGCGAAGAATGTCCATGGTTTAGAAGTAACCCTTGAAATTAGACACAGCCGGTCTTCCAACAGAAGCGGAACTGGTACGGACGGTCATCATCAGAAGTAGCCTTCGCGTTTACGGTCTTCCATCGCGGCTTCGGACGAGCGGTCGTCGGCCCTGGTGGCGCCGCGCTCGGTGATCCGGGTGGCGGCGATCTCCTCGATGATCTCCTCGACCGTGGCGGCCGTGGACTGCACGGCGCCCGTGCAGGTCATGTCGCCCACGGTGCGGTAGCGCACCACGGCCTCGAACAGCGGCTCGTCGTCGCCACGCTGGACGACGTCACCGTCGGGCAGCAGCATGCCGTCGCGCTCGAAGACCTTGCGGGTGTGGGCGAAGTAGATGGAGGGGATCTCGATGCCCTCGCGCCTGATGTAGTCCCAGACGTCGAGTTCGGTCCAGTTGGACAGCGGGAAGACGCGGATGTGCTCGCCCTGGCGGATCCGGCCGTTGTAGAGGTTCCACAACTCGGGGCGCTGGTTCTTCGGGTCCCACTGGCCGAAGTCGTCGCGGAAGGAGAAGACCCGCTCCTTGGCCCTGGCCTTCTCCTCGTCGCGCCGCGCGCCGCCGAAGACGGCGTCGTTGCGGTTGGCCTCGATCGCGTCGAGCAGGGTCGTGGTCTGCAGGCGGTTGCGGGAGGCGCGCCGCCCGGTCTCCTCCACGACCCGGCCCTGGTCGATGGAGTCCTGGACCGAGGCCACGATCAGCTTGGCGCCCAGCTCGGCGGCCCGGCGGTCGCGGAACTCGATGACCTCGTCGAAGTTGTGCCCGGTGTCGACGTGCATGAGCGGGAACGGGATCGCGGCGGGCCAGAACGCCTTCTCCGCGATGCGGAGCATGACGATGGAGTCCTTGCCGCCGGAGAAGAGCAAACAGGGACGCTCGAACTCGGCCGCCACTTCGCGCATGATGTGGATGGCCTCTGCTTCGAGCACGTCGAGCTGCGACGTCGTGTAGTCGCGCTGGAGCATGGGAGCTTCCTCCGGCGGTTCAGCGGTGCAGGTCCCGGATGCCGGCGAGCAGGGATGTCGCCAGCTCCGGTAGGGAAACCAGGATATCCGGTAGTGAGGGGTCGGCTTGGTTGTAGGTGGCCTCGGAGCCGTCGATGCGGCTCGCGTGGGCCCCGGCGGCCAGCGCGACGGCGACCGGCGCGGCGGAGTCCCACTCGTACTGGCCGCCGGCGTGCACGTACGCCTCGACCTCGCCGGTGAGCACCGCCGAGATCTTGGCTCCGGCCGAGCCGATCGGCACCAGGTCGGCGCCCACGAGGTAGGCCAGCTTGCGCACGAACTCGGGCGGCCGCGTACGGCTCACCGCGATGCGGAAGCGGCCCTTGTCGTAGGTGGGGATCTTCGGCGGCTCGCCGGTCGTCAGCGTGCGCCCCTGGGCGGGCAGCGCCACGGCCCCGGCGCTCAGCCTGCCGCGTTCCCACAGCGCCACGTGCACCGCCCAGTCGGCCCGGCCCTCCTCGGAGAACTCACGGGTGCCGTCCAGCGGGTCCACGATCCACACGCGCTCGGCCGTCAGCCTCCGCGGGTCGAGCCGCTCCTCGCGGGTCGCCTCCTCCGACAACACGCTGTCGCTGGGCCGCAGCCGGGCCAGCGACTCCATGAGGTAGACGTGCGAGGATCTGTCGCCCTCCGCCTTCAGCGCGGCAGGGTCGGTGAAACCCGTGCGCTCGCGGATCCGCAGCAGCCTCTCACCCGCCTCGGTCGCCAAGTCGGCGGCGAGGGCGTGATCGTCGCGAATCGTCATCAATATGCTCCTTGCCCGCGGGCGACGGCCGACCAAGTCTTCCACAGGATCTGGAGGTCCAAAGTAAGGGACCAGTTCTCCACGTAACGTAGGTCGAGACGTACGGATTCCTCCCAAGATAGGTCAGATCTTCCACTGACCTGCCACAGCCCGGTCAGCCCAGGGCGTACGAGGAGTCGTCTGCGCACGTCGTCACCGTAGCGCGCCACCTCGTCGGGCAGCGGAGGGCGGGGGCCCACCAGCGACATGTGGCCCCGTACGACGTTGATGAGCTGCGGAAGCTCATCCAGCGAGTGCCTGCGCAGCCGCGCGCCCAGCGGGGTGACGCGCGGATCGTTGCGGACCTTGAACAGCACGCCGTCCCCGTCGCTCACCAGAGTGATCTTCTGCTCCTCGGATCCGCGGCGCATTGTGCGGAACTTCACGATCGTGAACACCCTGCCGTCCCTGCCCACCCGGGTCTGGCGGAACAGGGCGGGCCCCGGGCTCGTCGCGCGCACGGCCACCGCCAGCGCCACCAGCGCCGGCGCCAGCAGCACCAGCAGCGCGGCGGCCACCAGCCGGTCGAAGACGTTCTTGACGAGCTGCCTGGCCCCGCTCAGCTCGGGATGCTCGACGTGCAGCAGCGGCATCCCGGCGACCGGCCTGATCGTCGTGCGCGGCCCTGCCACGTCCATCAGCGCGGGGGCCACGACCAGTTCGGTGTGGGTGCGCTCCAGCCGCCAGGCCAGCCGCCGCAGCGCCTGGCCGTCCATCTCGGGGCAGGCCAGCACGGCCACGGTGTCGGCCTCGTAGTGCTCCACCACGATCGGCACGTCGCTGAGGTCTCCGGCGACCGGAACCTCCGCCACCGACTCCCCCGCCCGCCCGCCGGGCAGGCAGGCGGCCACGACGTGCATGCCGTGGCAGGGCTCCTTGCGGAACAGGCGTACCAGCTCGGAGATCGACGCGGCGTGCCCGACCGCGACGACCTTGCGCATGCACGCGCCCGCGGCCCTGCGGCGCTGCAGCGAGTGGCGCAGGGCGTACCTGAAGACCAGGGTGAAGAGGGTGACCAGCGGCAGCGCCAGCACGACGTAGCCGCGGGCGACGTCGGTCTTGGTGAGGTAGGAGCCGATGGCGGTGCCGGCGGTCAGCGCCACGCCCGCCTGCACGACCCGGCGGAACTCCTCCGAGCCGACGCCGAGCATGCGCGGCTCGTAGGCGCGGTTGAGCGCCACCGCGCAACACCATACGAGCGGCAGCACCAGGCTGACCAGCAGGTACGGCAGCACGTACGGCGTCAGCCCGCCGAACCTGACCGTGAAGGCCGCCCCGGCGCCGAGCCCCGCGCCGCACAGATCGCCCAGCACGGCTCCCAGCCGGTAAGAGCGGACCCAGGAGGGCGTGCGCGGTGCGGTTCCCCGGCGGACTCCCTGCCCGGTCCTGACGACGGACATGAGTCCTTCACCACGCACGCATGTCTCCAGGTGTGACCAACTCCTGAACGGACAGTCACAGATGGTAGCCGCGTGGCGACCCGAGAACCGGCGAACGTCTCTATGTGGCGATCAGCGAGGAGGGCCGGAAATGTTCAGGTCGGCCCGGTGAAAGTCGTTCTGGGTGGCCTCAAGACCGCGTTCCCGCAGCGACTCCACCACGTCGGCGGCCCGGTCCACGAGGAAGGGCAGGTCCTTGCGCTCCATGGTGGCGAAGTCCCGCAACACGAAGCTCGCGGCGTCCATCCGGCCGGGCGGGCGGCCGATGCCGAAGCGGACCCGCAGGTAGTCGCGGGTGCCGAGGACCTTGGTGATCGACTTGAGCCCGTTGTGGCCGTTGTCGCCGCCGCCCAGCTTGGCGCGCAGCGCGCCGTAGGGGACGTCCAGCTCGTCGTGGACGACGATCAGCCGCTCAGGGCCGATCTTGTAGAAGTCGGCCAGCGCCTTGACGGGCCCGCCGGAGAGGTTCATGTACGTCAGGGGCTTGGCCAGGATGGCGGCGCTCGTCTCGCACACCTCGGCCCTGCTCTTGTGGGCCTTGAACCGCCCGCCGGCCCGTGCGGCCAGCTCGTCGAGCACCATGAAGCCCGCGTTGTGCCGGTTGCCGGCGTACTCGGCCCCCGGGTTGCCCAGTCCGGCGATCAGCCAGCGATCCATGCTCCCAGCCCTTCAAGCCCCTGATAGCGGAACGGGACGGCTCGAGTCCGGCCGCCCCGTTCACGATTGCACCCGCGGTTACTCGGCGGGAGCCTCGGCGGTCTCGCCCTCGGCGGCCGCGGCGGTCTCGCCCTCGGCGGCCTCCTCGGTCTCCTCGGGAGCCTCGACCGGCTTGTTGATGACCTGCAGGATGACGGTCTCGGGGTCGGCGATCAGCGAGGTGCCCTGCGGCAGCTTGAGCTGGGCGGCGGTGACCACGGTGCCGATCTCCAGGCCCTCGACGTCGACCTCGACGCCGGTCGGGATGTGGGTGGCCTCGGCCTCCACGGCGACGGAGATGAGCTGCTGGTCCAGCAGGCCCTCGGAGTTGACGTCGCCGACCGTGGTGACCGGGATCTCGACCGTGACCTTCTCGCCGCGGCGGACCAGGAGCAGGTCGACGTGCTCGACGAAGCCCTTGAGCGGGTCGCGCTGCACGCCCTTGGGCAGCGCCAGCTCATCCACGCCGTCACCCTTGAGGTGGATCAGCACGTTGGCGGTGCGCAGCGCGAGCAGCACCTCGTGGCCGGGCAGGGTCAGGTGGATGGGGTCGATGCCGTGCCCGTACAGGACGGCGGGCACCTTGTCGTCGCGGCGGATCTTGCGAGCGGCGCCCTTGCCGAACGTGGTGCGGGGCTCGGCTGCGATACGTACTTCGGACACGACATCTCCTAGGGATGCGATTGACGGATGCGTCGGCGCTCACCCTCACCCGCCCTAGCGGAAGGCGTTACGAGCGCAACCCCGCTAGTTTACTCGCTCAGGTGTCGCCCTCGAACAGGCTCGTGACGGAGCCGTCCTGGAAGATCTCGGTCACCGCGCGGGCGATCAGCGGCGCGATGGACAACACGGTGAGCTTGTCGAAGCGGGCCGCCTGCGACAGCGGCAGCGTGTTGGTGACGATGACCTCGGAGATCCGGGAGTTCTTGAGCCGGTCGACGGCGGGGTCGGAGAAGACCGCGTGGGTGGCGGCCACGATGACGTTGGTGGCGCCCTGCTCGTAGAGGGCGTCGGAGGCCTTGCAGATCGTGCCCGCGGTGTCGATCATGTCGTCGATGAGCACGCAGGTGCGGCCGCGTACGTCACCGACGACCTCGCTGACCTTCACCGAGTTGGCCACGTCGAGGTCGCGGCGCTTGTGGATGAACGCCAGCGGCGTGCCCAGCGTGTCGGCCCAGCGCTCCGACAGCCGCACGCGGCCGGTGTCGGGCGAGACGACGGTGGTGCTCTCCAGGTCGAGCTTGTTCTTGAGGTAGCTCTCCAGGACCGGCATGGCGAACAGGTGGTCCACCGGGCCGTCGAAGAAGCCCTGGATCTGCGAGGTGTGCAGGTCGATCGACATGAGCCGGTCGGCGCCGGCGGTCTTGAACATGTCGGCGATGAGCCTGGCCGTGATGGGTTCGCGGCCGCGGCCCTTCTTGTCCTGGCGGGCGTATCCGTAGAACGGCATGACCACGGTGATGCGCTTGGCGGAGGCCCGCTTGAGCGCGTCGACCATGATGATCTGTTCCATGATCCACTTGTTGATGGGCCCGGTGTGGCTCTGGATGACGAAGGCGTCGCAGCCGCGTACGGACTCCAGGTAGCGGGCGTAGATCTCGCCGTTGGCGAAGTCGATGAGTTTGGTGGGGGTAAGGGAGACGCCGACGTGCTCGGCGACCTCCTCGGCCAGCTCCGGGTGGGCCCGCCCGGAGAAGAGCATGAGGTTCTTCTCTCCGGGCTGCTTGATGCTGGTCATTGATCGCTCTCCCGCTGTTCTTGCTCGGCCAGCGCGCGCTCGGCGTGCGCGGCCGACTTGGTACCCGCGCGCCTGCGCAACACCCATTTCTCGATGTTGCGCTGCCGCGCCCGCGCCACCCCGATCGCGCCCGGGGGCACGTCGTCGGTGATCGTCGAGCCGGCCGCCGTGTAGGCGCCCTCCTTGACCGTGACCGGGGCGACGAGCATGGTGTCGCAACCGACGAACGCGCCGTCGCCCACGGTGGTCCGGTGCTTGTTGACCCCGTCGTAGTTGACGAAGACCGTGGAGGCGCCGATGTTGACGTCGTCGCCGATCGTGGCGTCCCCCGCGTAGGACAGGTGCGGCACCTTGGAGCCCCGGCCGACCTTGGTGTTCTTCATCTCGACGAACGTCCCGGCCTTCGACTTGTGGCCCAGTACGGTGCCGGGACGCAGGTAGGCGTAGGGGCCGACGTTGGCCTCCGGGCCGATCTCGGCGTGGTCGCAGACGGCGTTGCGGACCACCGCGCCCTCGCCGACGAAGGTGTCGGTCAGCGTGCTGGCGGGGCCGACCTCGGCGCCCGTCTCGATCACGGTGGCCCCGTGCAGCTGGGTGCCCGGGTGGATGACCGCGTCGCGGCCGATCCGCACATCGACGTCGATCCAGGTGCTGGCGGGGTCGATGATCGTGACGCCGGCGCGCATGTGCTCTTCCAGCAGGCGCCGGTTGAGCACCTTGCGTACGGCGGCGAGCTGCACGCGGTCGTTGACGCCCTCGACCTCGACGAAGTCGGCGGCCACGCAGGCGCCGACCCGGTGGCCGTCGCGGCGCAGGATGGCCAGGACGTCGGTGAGGTACTCCTCGCCCTGGGCGTTGTCGGTGGACACGCGCTTGACGGCGTCGGCGAGCAACGTGCCGTCGAAGGCGTAGATGCCGGAGTTCATCTCGTTGATGGCGCGCTGCTCGGGGCTGGCGTCCTTCTGTTCGACGATCTCCAGCACCGCGCCGGCCTCGTCGCGGATGATCCGGCCGTAGCCGGTCGGATCGGGCACCTCGGCCGTCAGCACGGTGACGGCGTTGCCGTCTGCGGCGTGCTGTTCGAGCAGACCGGCCAGGGTCTCGGTACGCAGGAGCGGCGTGTCGCCGTAGGTGACCAGGACCGTGCCGGAGATCGTGCCGACCTCTTCGAGCACGGTGCGCACGGCGTGACCGGTGCCGCGCTGCTCCCGCTGGACGACTGCGCGCGCGTCGGGGCTGCTGACGGCCAGGTGGCCGCCGACCCGTTCCAGCGCGTGGCCGATGACGACGATGAGCCGCTCGGGACCGAGATCTCGGGCGGCGGTGAGGATGTGGTCGACCAGGGCGCGGCCGCACACCTCATGCAGGACTTTCGGGGTCTGGCTCTTCATCCGGGTGCCCTCGCCGGCGGCGAGGACGATGACGGCTGCCGGGCGCGGCACACTCACGGACAGAGGCTCCCTGTGGCTGGACAGATCAGGGCATTTGGGTGCGTCAACCGCACCGCAACCCTCCCGACACCGTGAGGATACCTGGCCTCCCCCGATACGTTCTCGCCGGGGAGTGCCTCAAAGCTCCCGGAAGAGGACTCGAACCCCTACAAAGTGGACCAAAACCACTTGTCCTGCCGATTAGACGATCCGGGACAGATCGGACACGTGACGTCCGACACCCCCTACGATACCGACCCCGCGCCCACGCGCGCGCCCGTAATTGGCTCCCACACCCACCTCAGCCGTCAACAGCCCTGCTGACAGAGGGCTTGCGGCATGGCGCGCCGCATATCAGCCCGCCCGAAAAGGCACATCGCGCGAACCTCGCTCATCCGGCCCTCCTTCCATCCATTCCGGTCTTAGGTCTTCCTTACTTACGATGGCGTAGGTTACGGTTGCGTAGCCCGGACATTCAATCTCATACACGTCGTTGGAGGTCGCCAATGACCGTTACTGCCGAGCGCTCATCACCTGCCCCGAAGCCCGACTTCGAACCCGAGCCGAAGTCAAAGTCAGAACTGATCACCTTCGGCCTGGTCGTCGGGCTCCCCCTGATCGCGATCGCGGCGGCCGTGCCGCTCGCGTGGGGATGGGGCCTCGGCTGGACGGACATCGCCATCGCCTTCGTCTTCTACGTGGTCTCCGGGCTGGGCGTCACCGTGGGCCTGCACCGCTACTTCACGCACGGCTCGTTCAAGGCCAAGCGGCCGTTGAAGATCGCGCTGGGCATCGCGGGCACCCTGTCCCTGGAGATGTCCGTGCTCGACTGGGTGGCCACGCACCGCAAGCACCACAAGTTCTCCGACAAGGAGGGCGACCCGCACTCGCCGTGGCGCTTCGGACCCGGCTTCAAGAACATGTCCAAGGGCCTGTTGTACGCCCACATGGGCTGGCTGTTCGAGAGCGAGCGCACCAACAGGGAGAAGTACGCCCCCGACCTGTGCAAGGACCAGGACGTGGTCAAGCTGCACAAGTGGTTCGGCCCGCTGGCGATCGTCTCGATGCTGCTGCCCGGCGTACTGGGCCTGCTGCTGACCTGGTCCTGGCAGGGCGCCCTGACCGCGCTGTTCTGGGGCACCCTGGTCCGCATCGGGCTGCTGCACCACGTGACCTGGTCGATCAACTCGATCTGCCACGTCTTCGGCGAGGAGGACTTCCAGACCCGCGACAAGTCGCGCAACGTCTGGTGGCTGGCCATCCCCTCCTTCGGCGAGTCCTGGCACAACCTGCACCACTCCGACCCGACCTGCGCCCGCCACGGCGCGCTCAAGGGCCAGATCGACCTGAGCGCCGGCCTGATCCGGATCTTCGAGAAGCTGGGCTGGGCGTACGACGTCCGCTGGCCCACTCCCGAGCGCCTGGCGGCGAAGCGCATTGCCTAGCGGCACGTCCACGGCCTCCGCTGGCGGCGCCGCTCCGCGGGTGAGCGGTCATGCACCCATGACCGTCATTATGGAAACCGTGACCGAACCCCGATCTCGCAGGCGCATGTCCGGTAGCGAGCGAAGAGAGCAGCTGATCCACATCAGCCGCACCCTCTTCGCCGAGAAGGGGTTCGACGGGACCTCTATCGAGGAGATCGCCGCTACCGCACAGGTGTCGAAACCCGTGGTGTACGAGCATTTCGGCGGCAAGGAGGGCGTCTACGCGGTCGTCGTGGACCGCGAGATGCAGAAGCTGCTCGGCATGATCACCGAAGCCCTCGCCGCCTCCCACTCCCTGATCAAGCTGGAGCGGGCCGCACTGGCCCTGCTGCGCTACATCGAGGAGAGCAGCGAGGGCTTCCGCATCCTGGTACGCGACTCGCACGCCGCCTCGGGCACCGGCACGTTCGCGAGCCTCATCAGCGAGATCGCCAGCCAGGTCGAGGACGTCATGGCCGACGAGTTCGTGTCACGCGGCTATGACCCCAAGCTCGCGCCGATGTACTCCCAGATGCTGGTCGGCATGGTGGCGCTGACCGGCCAGTGGTGGCTCGACGTGCGCAAGCCGGGTCGCGAGGAGGTCGCCTCGCACCTGGTCAACCTGGCCTGGAACGGTCTCACCGGGCTCAACCCCAATCCGGCGCTCACCAGCACGAGCCGGGGGCACGTGCCCGAGGTCAAGCAGCCGCCCCGCGTCTCCGGCCCCGTCCCCAACTCCAGCGAGAAGGAGCAGCGCGAGCTGGACAAGGCCCGCGAGAAGGAGCTCAAGGAGGCCGAGAAGTTCCGCCAGCGCGAGCTCAAGGAGTCGGAGAAGGCCAGGGTTCGCGAGCTGAAGGAGCGTGAACGGCAGCTCAAAGAGGCGGAGAAGGAGCGCGAGCGGCTCCTGAAGGAGGCCGAGAAGGCGCGCGAGCGCGAGGAGAAGCTCCGCCAGCGGGAGGCCAGGCTGGCCGAGCGGGCCGCCCGCCTGGAACAGGTAGATCATCCCGAGTGAGCCTTGAACACGTGGGGCATCAGGGGTGACGATGGGTTTGAGCAGGGCCGACCTTCACGGGTAAGCCGTTGCGACTACGTTAACGTTCTGTTCAACCAAACGGGGCAATATACGCCATATGTCCGCGGAACCGTTCCAGCCTACTAATGACCTGCCTCTACCACAGGAGCGGTTTCTCAACCGCGAAGAGAGCTGGCTCCAGTTCAACGAACGCGTGCTCGAACTGGCCGAGGACGCCGCGCTGCCGCTGCTCGAACGGGTGCGGTTCCTGGCCATCTTCGCCAGCAACCTGGATGAGTTCTTCCGGGTACGGGTGGCCGGCCTCAAACGGCGCATGGCGACCGGCCTGCTGCTGCGGACCAAGAGCGGGCTCAAGCCGCGCGAGGAGCTGGCCAGGATCGCGATGGTCGCGGACGAGCTGGCCAGGCGGCACGCGGCGGCCTTCCACCAGCAGATCTCCCCGCAACTGGCGACCGAGGGCATCGAGATCGTCCGGTGGGACGACCTGGGCCGCGAGGAGCGCACCGAGCTGCGCAAGTTGTTCAGGGAGCGGATCAGGCCCGTCCTGACGCCGCTGGCCGTGGACCCCGCCCACCCCTTCCCCTACATCTCGGGCCTCAGCCTGAACCTGGCGGTCCTGGTACGCAATCCGGCGACCGACCACACGGTGTTCGCCCGGGTCAAGGTTCCTTCGCAGTTGCCCAGGTTCGTCCAGGCGTCCAAGGACCGGTTCGTACCGCTCGAAGACGTCATCGCCGCGCATCTCGGGCAGCTCTTCAAGGGCATGGAGATCCTCCAGCACCACGTCTTCCGGGTGACCAGGAACGAGGACCTCGACGTCGACGAGGACGTCACGGAGAACCTCATGCAGGCCCTGGAGAAGGAGCTGCTGAAGCGGCGGTTCGGGCCGCCCGTACGGCTTGAGGTCGAGGAGACGATCACGCCCGAGGTGCTGGCGCCGCTGGTGGAGGAGCTGGAGCTGGCGCCGCACGAGATCTACCGGCTGCCGGGGCCGCTCGACCTGTCGGGCCTGCACGCCATCGCCGACCTGGACCGCGGCGAGCTGAACTACCGGCCGTTCGTGCCCGCCGAGGTGATCAACGCCGAGGACGACCTGTTCGCGACCCTGCGCGAGCGCGACGTCCTGCTGCACCACCCGTACGACTCCTTCGCCACCAGCGTGCAGCGCTTCATCGAAGTGGCCGCGGAGGACCCGCGGGTGCTGGCGATCAAGCAGACCCTCTACCGCACCAGCGGCGACTCCCCCATCGTGAACGCGCTGATCGACGCGGCGGAGGCCGGCAAGCAGGTCGTGGTGGTCGTGGAGATCAAGGCCCGCTTCGACGAGCACGCCAACATCTCCTGGGCACGCAAGCTGGAGCGGGCCGGCTGCCACGTCGTCTACGGCGTCGTCGGGCTGAAGACCCACTGCAAGCTCGCCCTCGTCGTACGCCAGGAGCCCTCCGGCGAGCTGCGCCGCTACTGCCACATCGGCACCGGCAACTACAACCCCAAGACCGCCCGCCAGTACGAGGACTTCGGCCTGCTCACCGCCGACCCGCTGGTCGGCGAGGACGTCACGGACCTGTTCATCCACCTGACCGGCTACTCCCACCACTCGGCCTACCGCCGGCTGCTGGTCGCGCCGCACTCGATGCGCAGCGGCCTGGTGGCCAGGATCGAGCGGGAGATCGCCCACCAGCAGGCGGGCCGCCCGGCGCGGATCAGGTTCAAGACCAACTCGCTGGTCGACGAGCCCATCATCGACGCGCTCTACCGGGCCTCCAGGGCGGGCGTGCCCGTTGACCTGTGGGTGCGCGGCGTCTGCATCCTGCGCCCCGGCATCCCCGACCTGTCGGAGAACATCCGGGTGCGCTCGGTGCTCGGCCGCTTCCTCGAACACTCCAGGGTGTACGAGTTCGGCCTGGGCCGGCGCCCAGAGGTGTGGATCGGCAGCGCCGACCTGATGCGCAGGAACCTGGACCGCCGCGTCGAGGCCCTGGTCAAGGTCACCTCGCAACAGCACAAGGCCTACCTCATCGAGCTGATGGACCAGGTCATGGCCGACACCACGAACGCGTGGTGGCTCAACTCCGACGGCAACTGGGTCCGCCATCCCGGCGAGGACCTGCAGAGCCATCACATCGGCACGCGCCGCTGGAGGACCGTTGATGACTGACCCGCTCCGGGCGGCCGGAGCCGTCGTCTGGCGGGGTGACCAGCACGACCCCGAGGTGGCCGTCATCCACCGTCCCGCCTATGACGACTGGACCTTTCCCAAGGGCAAGCTGAAGTCCGGGGAGCACGTGATCGCCGGGGGCCTGCGCGAGGTGCGCGAGGAGACCGGCCTGACCGTGCTGCTCGGCCGCGCGCTGCCGCCCGTCCACTACATGAGCGCCGACCGGCTCAAGCGGGTGGACTACTGGGTGGCGCGGGCCGTCGCCGACGCCGGGTTCGAGCCCGGCGACGAGGTGGACGAGCTGCGCTGGCTGCCCGTGGCCGAGGCGAAGAGGCTGCTGACGTGGGAGTGGGACAAGGGACTGCTGCGCGCCCTGCACGTCGCGCCGCTGGACACCCAGCCCCTCGTGCTCGCACGGCACAGCTCGGCCGGCTCCAGGAGCGAGTGGCAGGGCGATGACGCGGCCCGCCCGATCGACTCCGACGGGATCTCCCAGGCGGCGAACCTGGCCACCGCGCTGCCCGCCTACCGGCCCGACCTGCTGATCAGCTCGCCCAGCTCAAGGTGCGTGCAGACGCTGGAGCCGTACGCGGCCGCGATCGGGGCGCCGGACGGGGAGCCGGCCGAGATCAGGGTCGAGCCGCTGCTCAGCGAGGAGGGCCAGGATCCGCGCAAGACCCCCGCGCTGGTACGCGGCCTTCCGGCGCCCGCGGCCGTGTGCAGTCACGGAAAGGTGCTGCCCGGTCTGATCGAGGCGTTGAGCGGCAAGCGGGTGCACCTGCGCAAGGGCACCTTCGCCGTGCTGCACCGGGCCGGCGGGCGGGTGGTCAGCGTCGAGCGTTACCCGACCTGACGGCCGGGGACCGTGCACCGGCCGTGACGGTCACCAGGTGATGGGCAGGCGGGCGTAGCCGCCGGTGATCCTCCCCTCCGTACGCGGCAGCTCCTGCTCCGGCACGGTCAGGCGCAGGCCGGGGAAGCGCTGGAACAACCGGCTGAACACCGCCTCCAGCTCGACCCTGGCCAGGCTGGCGCCGATGCAGAAGCGCGGGCCGTAGCCGAAGGCCAGATGCGGGTCGGTCTGCGGACGGTTCAGGTCGAACTCATCCGGATCCGGATAGATCCGCTCGTCCCGGTTGGCCACACCCGGGGTGATCACGATGGCCTCGCCCCTGCGGATGACGAGGCCGCCGATCTCGATGTCCTCGTGCGCGTACCGGAGCAGGCCGTGCAGGCTGGGCGAGGCCAGGCGCAGGATCTCCTCCACCGCCCCCTTCGCCAGGCCCGGGTCGGCCTTGAGCAGGTCGAGCTGGCCCGGGTTGGCGAGCAGGAGCAGCACACCGAAGTCGATGCGGTTGACGGTGGTCTCGTGGCCCGCGAACAGCAGCGCCGCGGCGAGCTGGGCGATCGTCCCGTCGTCGTCCAGCTCGCCGGCCAGGTCGGACAGCACGTCCTCGGCCGGCTCGTGCCGCTTGCGCTCGATCAGGCCGGCCATGTAGGCCTTCAGCTCCTCCTGGGCGGCCTCGCTGACGCCCTGGTCCAGCATGTCCCCCATGCGGTAGGACACGCCGCTGAAGTACTCTCTGTCCTCGTACGGGACGCCCAGGAGCTGGCAGATGACCAGCACCGGGACCGGGAAGGACAGCTCGGCGTGCAGGTCGGCCGGCTGCGGGAGCTTGGCGAGGTGGCCGAGCCGCTCGTCTACCAGCGAGCCGACGTGGTCGGAGAGCTTCTTCATGCGGCGCGCGGAGAAGGAGGGCACGAACAGCTTGCGCATGCGGTCGTGTTCGGCCTTCTCCGTGGCCGCCTCGCCCTGTGGCCCGCCGAGCAGGGCGGATCCTGACAGGCGGGCGGCGTTGCCCGGGTCCGGATGGGAACGTCCGAGCCGGCTGTCGTTGAACAGGGCTCGGGCGTCCTCGTACCCGCTGACCAGCCAGACCTCGTCGCCCAGCGGGGTGCGTACCTTCGCGATGCCCTTCGCCGCCCGCAGTTCCCGGTACGCCACGGGCACCTCGAGCAGACTGCCGCGTTCGAAGGGGATGGTAGGAAGGCTCCTCATAGAACCTTACTAACCGCTTTCAGCGTCTCCTTCCAGACTCCCGGGAACTCGGCGTGTGCCTGCTCGGCGATGCCGCGCTCGATTCCGATCAGCAGCCCGTAGGTGAAGGTGTCCTCGCCCGCCTGGCGGGCGCTCTCCGCCTCCTTGGCCAGCAGTTCCTGCGTGACCACGCCGTCCTGGTAGGTCCCGAGCACCTCCTGGACGTTCTCGGCCAGCTTGGCGAGCCTGCCCATGTCGTCGCCAAGAACCGGTCTGAGCGCCTCCGCGGTGTAACGAGCGCGTTTGGCCGCCTTGCGTACGTCGTGCATGGCGATCTCGCGGCGCTCCAGGTCCTCGATGGCCTGGGCGCGGTCGTAGGCCCTGGTCACGCGCCCCCAGTTGGCCGCCGCGTCGGTGCGCAGCCGCTCCTGCGCCGGCTTGCCCGCCGCCTTGGCCAGGACCGGGGCGGAGACGAGCGTGTCGAGCGCGTTCAGCAGGAAGTAGTAGCGTTCGCCGCTGAGTGTCTCCTTGACCCGCTCGTACGCCTCCTGTTCGCGTTTGTACATGTCAGACCCGAGCCGGATCTGGATGGGGCCCGTGACCAGCTCCGGCGCCAGGCGGCTCAGCTCCTTGGCGAACCTGGCCCTGATCACCTCCAGGTCGCGCACCTCGCCGAGCACCGTGCCGAGCCACTGCAGCTCCTCCTGGACCTGCTCGGTGTCGGTGACGATGGTCTTGAACGCCTTGAGCGCGCTGCGCATCCTGCGGGCGGCCACCCGCATCTGGTGCACGGCGTCCTCCTCGGCCCTGCGGACCCGCGGATCCTGCGACAGCAGGGCCTTGACCTGGCCCGCCAGGTAGGAGACGACGACCTCGCCGGCCGAGCCCGGCTTGGTGGGCGCGGTGGGGAGCGGGGCGGGTTCGAGCAGTTTCGCCAGCTTGCTGGCGGCCGCGGAAGGGCTGGCCCCGGCCTTCCTGAGCCGCTTGCCGACCTTGGCCAGCAGTTGCTCGGTGCCGCCTTCGAGCAGCTCCGCCTCGACCTCGCGCCACCGTACGATCACCGGCTCCGGGCCGTAGGCGGTGCCCTTGACGCGGTCGTCGGCGATCTCGACCAGCCCGGTCTCGCCGTCGCTGAGGGTCGTGACGCTCCTGCGGGTGTCGAGTTCGGCGACCGGCTGGAGCTCGGCGCCCCGGGTGTAGGCGCGGACGAGTTCGGCCAGTTCCGTGGGGACGACCTTGGTGCTGCGGGTGAGCGGGTGGGTGATCTCCTGGCGGACACCCTTGGCCTTGGGCAGCTTCAGGTGCCAGCCGGGATCGGAGCCGCCCCGTCTTCGCCGGAGCGTCACGCCGCGCGCGGCCAGGCGCAGGTCCGGCGTGTCGAAGTAGAGCGCGACGAGCTGGTAGTTCTTCGGGCCGGCGACGTCGGCCACACCACTGAGGTCCGGAACTTCGTACTCAGAGGGAACGTCGAATTTGTCCTCGATCTCGATGCCCACTACACCTCGCAAGAGTCCGATTTCGGACCATGATGCCACCGGAAGGTGAACATCACACGGGTTGCAGGAGTTCGATTCTGTTACCCACCGGGTCAGAGACGTAGATCCGGCGGTAGCCGGGGAACAGGTGATCTATGGACGCGTCCGGCATTTTGCCCGCGTACGCGTCGAGGTCGTCCACCAGGAACGCGGGGTGGGCCTTGCGTGCGGGCCTGAAGTCGTCCTCGATGCCGAGGTGCACCTCCACGCCCTCGCCCCTGAACCAGACGCCGCCGCGCCTGGCCAGATCGGGCGGCTTGGGCACCTCGCGCAGGCCGAGCAGACCCTCGTAGAACTCCCGTAACAGCGGCTCGCTGCCGCGCGGGGCGGCGAGCTGCACGTGGTGCAGCGCCCTGATCGTCATCCCTGCGCTCCCGTCATCCCCGCGCTCCCGTCATCTCTGCGGCCACCGTCATCGTTGCGGCCGCCGTCATCATTGCGGCCGCCGTCACCGTTGCGCCACCACGAAGATCCGTCTGAACGGGAAGGGCGTGCCGTAGCTCCTGGCCGGGTATGCCTCGGCGAGCGGCCCCGCCAGGTCCTGCTTGAAGCGCCGCTGATCGTCCGGGTCGAGGCGGTCGAGGATGGGGCGCAGGGCGGTGCCGGAGACCCAGTCGAGCACCGGGTTCTCGCCGTGGAGGATGTGCACGTACGTCGTCTCCCACGCGTCCACCTGGGAGCCGCCGTCGTTGAGCAGGTCCACGTAGTCCAGCGGGTCGCCGACGGGGTTGCCCCTGCCGTAGTCGCTGAGCTTGTCGGACCAGGCGCGGGAGGCGCACAGCTCGCGGATCGCGACGTGGCTGGGGGCCTCGAAGTTGCCCGGCACCTGGAAGGCCAGCCAGCCGCCCGGGGCCAGGGACTCCACCCAGTGCTCCAGCACGGCTTCGTTGTCCGGCACCCACTGCAGGACGGCGTTGGAGATCAGCACGTCGATGGGCCGGTCGGGCCGCCAGGTGGCGACGTCGGCGACCGCGAACCTGGCCTGCGTCTCCAGCTTGCGGGCCTTGGTGATCATCGCCGGCGAGGAGTCGAAGCCCTCCACGGTCGCTCTGGGCCAGCGATTTCCCAGCTCCACGGTGAGTTCGCCGCTGCCGCAGCCGGCGTCCACGACATAATCGGGCTCGACGGCCCCCACCCTGGAGAGCAACTCGATGAACGGCCTGGACCGCTCGTCGGCGTAGACGGCGTAGGTCACAGGGTCCCAGATATCTCTCGACATAAAGATAATTGATATCGAGATATATATCTCGATGTCAAGACAGTACACTCTTGTGTCATGACGGAGGATGCGAGAGACGAGGTTGACCGCCTCGTCGCGGCCTGGCGAGCGGAGCGCCCCGATCTCGACGTCGAACCGCTCCAGGTGCTCTCCAGGGTGTCACGGTTGGCCAAACATCTCGACCGGGCGCGGCGGGCCGCGTTCGCCGAGCATGATTTGGAGCCGTGGGAGTTCGACGTGCTGACCGCGCTGCGGCGGGCCGGCAAACCGTACGAACTCAGCCCCGGGGCCCTGCTGCGGGCCACCCTGGTGACCTCCGGGACCATGACCAACCGCATCGACCGGCTCGCCCAGGCGGGGCTGGTACGGCGGCGGCCCGATCCTGAGGATCGGCGCGGGGTGCTGGTGTCCTTGACGGATCCCGGGCTGGACCGGGTCGATGCCGCCTTCGATGATCTGTTGCGGCGGGAGCGGGAGTTGTTGTCGGGGCTGGGGGGTGCGGATCAGCAGGCGCTGGCCTCACTGCTCCGCACGCTGCTGACCCCGTTCGACTCACCCCTCTGACCTCAGCGTGGGCGTCACTCGCCCAGGCGGTCGGCGGTTTCCAGCCACTCGGCTTCGATCGTGTCCTTCTGGGAGGCGATCTCGCGTAGCTCGGCGTCCAGCGAGCCCAGCCGGGCGTAGTCGCTGGCCGCTTCCGCCATGGCGGCGTGCAGCCGGGTCTCCTGGTCGCTGAGCTTGTCGAGCTGGCGTTCCAGGCGGTTGAGCTCCTTGCGGAGTTCGCGTTCCTCCTTGGCCGAGAGCCCACCCTGCGTGGGCGCGCCCGTGGGCCCGGACACCGCCGCGTCCACGTCCGCGCCACCGGACGTCGTGGCGGTGTCGCCGAGGCGGGCGGTCACCGCCGTGCCGGCCGCGCGCCGTTCGAGGTATTCGTCCACCCCGCCGGGCAACATCGACAACTTGCCGTCGCCGAGCAGCGCCACGCACCGGTCGGTGACCCGTTCCAGGAAGTAGCGGTCGTGGCTGACCAGGACCAGCGTGCCGGGCCAGGCGTCCAGCAGGTCTTCGAGCTCGTTGAGGGTCTCGATGTCGAGGTCGTTGGTGGGCTCGTCGAGCAGCAGCACGTTGGGGTCGTCCATCAGGAGCCTGAGCAGTTGCAGCCGCCGCCGCTCACCGCCCGACAGGTCGCCGACCACCTTCCACTGCGCCTCGCCCTTGAAGCCCAGGCGTTCGAGGAGCTGGGAGGCGGTCCACTCCCGCTTGCCGACCTGGAGGTACTTGCGTACCTCCTCCACCGTCTCCAGCACCCGCCGCGACGGGTCGAGCTCGGCGAGCTCCTGGGACAGGTGCGCCAGGCGTACCGTCTTGCCCCTGACCACCCGCCCCGCGTCGGGCTTGACCGTGTCGGCGAGCAGCCGCAGGACCGACGACTTGCCGGACCCGTTCACCCCGATCAGCCCGATCCGGTCCCCCGGGCCGAACTGCCACGTCAGGTGGTCGAGCACCAGCGGACCCGTGCCGGGGCCGCCGGCGTGCAGGGTGACGTTCTCCAGGTCGTAGACGGTCTTGCCGAGCCTGGCGGCGGCGAAGCGCATCAGCTCGACGCTCTCGCGGGCCGGCGGCTCGTTCGCGATCAGCGCCTGCGCGGCCTCGACGCGGAACTTCGGCTTGGACGTACGGGCCGGCGGGCCGCGCCGCAACCAGGCGATCTCCTTGCGCATCAGGTTCTGGCGGCGTTCCTCCGCGGCCTGGGCGATGCGCGCGCGTTCGGCCTTGGCCAGCACGTACGCGGCGTAACCGCCCTCGTAGCGCTCGACCCGCCCGTCCACGACCTCCCAGGTGCGGGTGGAGACGGCGTCGAGGAACCACCGGTCGTGGGTCACCACCACCAGCGCGCTCTTCTGCGCCGACAGATGCCCGGCCAGCCACGCGATCGCCTCGATGTCGAGGTGGTTCGTGGGCTCGTCCAGCATGATCAGGTCGTGGTCGTCGATGAGCAGCTTGGCCAGCCCCGTACGCCTGCGCTCCCCGCCCGACAGGTCCGCGGACCTGGAGCCGAGGTCGAGGTCGCCGATCAGGTTAGTGAGGATCTCGCGTACGCGCTGATCCCCCGCCCATTCGTGCTCGGCCAGGCCGCCCAGGACGATCTCGCGCACGGTGGCGGCGGGATCGAGCGTGTCCTGTTGCGACAGGAACCCGACGCGCAGGCCGCGGTTGTGCGTGACGCGACCGCTGTCCGGACGTACGGTGCCCGCCAGGACGGACAGCAGCGTCGTCTTACCGCCACCGTTACGGCCGACGACACCGATGCGCTCGCCGGCCTCCACTCCTAGCGAGAGGTCGCTGAGCAGCGGCTTGGGGCCGTAAGCGTGGGAAACCGACTCAAGATTCACCAGATTCATCGTCATCCCAGGGTATCGGCTCCACACGTGCCACCCTGCCGTCACCGGCCGACCATGCCCATGCTCGTGCCCGTACCGTCGCCGGCCGGACCGTGCCCGTACCGCGCAGGCCCCGAGGCCGCCCAGGGCCTGCGTGGTACCGGCACGGGCGTGCGCCCGTGATGCAGAGGGTCAGAGTCAGATCAGGGTGGCGCCGTGGACGGGGCCGTGGGCGGCCACCGCGGTGTGGGCGGCGCCCGTGGCGGTCAGGCTCTGGGCCAGGTCACGGGCATGGGTGGCGTCGATGGCCAGGAAGGCGCAGGTCGGGCCCGAGCCGGACACGATCGCACCCAGAGCCCCGTGCTGGCGGCCCGCGTCGAGCGTGGAGGCGAGTGAGGGGCGCAGGGTCAGTGCGGCGGTCTGGAGGTCGTTGCTCAGGTTGGAGCCGAGGGCGTAGGCGTCGCCGGTGCCGAGGGCCTCCATCAGCGAGTCGTTGAGCTGGGGCCAGGGCACCTGGGCTCCGGAGACCTCCCTGAGCCGGTCGCACTCGCCGTACACACTGGCCGTCGAGAGCCCGCCGTTCGCCGGTGCGAACACCCAGTGGAACGTGCCCCCGGTGGGCAGTTCGCTCAGTTGCTCACCGCGCCCCGTGCCGACGGCCGTACCGCCGAGCAGGGAGAACGGCACGTCGCTGCCGAGGTCTCCGGCGATCTCCATCAGATCCTCCGGCGGCAGGCCCAGACCCCACAACTCGTTGCAGGCCACCAGCGCGCCGGCGGCGTCGGCGCTGCCGCCCGCCATCCCGCCCGCCACGGGAATGTCCTTCTGAATGACCAGGTCGGCGCCGTAGCTGCGGCCCGCGTGCTTGGCCAGCGCGCGGGCGGCCTGGATCGCGAGGTTGTTGTCGTCGGTCGGCACCTGGTCGGCCCACTTGCCGTTGATCTGGACGGTGATCGAATCGGACTCCTTCGCCACCACCTCATCGAAGATCGATACCGCATGGAAGACGTTGACCAGGTCGTGGTAGCCATCTTCCCTGAGCGGGCCGACAGAAAGCTGCACGTTGACCTTCGCGGGCACACGTACGGTCACCGAACTCATCGATCTTCTGCCACTCTCATCACTTGCCGGGGTCAAGGACACTCGATGTTATCCGGGCAGGCTACCCTGACATGCGGTTCTGGGAAGATGACCGGGACGACTCCCGGCTCCTCGTACACAGAGAGTCAAGTTGGTGGGCTTTTGCCCGATGTCGAGAACTCTCCCGCCGCCCAGCGCCGCACGCAACGTTCGGACCAGGACGCGTGGCCGGCCCGCAGGGCCCCGGGGGTGAGGTCGGTACGGCCCAGCGGTCAGCACCCGCGCCTCGTTGGCCGCCGCGCCGTCTCCCTCGGGGAAGCGGCGCAGCACCATCCGGCCGGCCGGTGTCTTCGGCAGGAGGGTGCCGGCATGGGTGCCGCCGGTCAGCACGCGCACGACCTCGGCGGGCCGGGACTCTCCCACGGCGCGGGCGGCCCATTCGAGTGCTTCCCGCGATGCGGCGACGTTCATGCTGTGCCCTGTTCAGGGCCGGAGTTCGGCTATGCGGGCGAACGCGTGGATGTCGAGTTGCTCGCCTCTGGCGGACGGGTCGACTCCGGCGCCCCGCAGGGCGCGTTCCGCCTCGGCGGCGCTGCCCGCCCATGAGGCCAGGGCCGCCCGCAGGGTCTTGCGGCGCTGCGCGAAGGCGGCGTCCACCACCTCGAAGACCTCCTCGCGGGACGCCGTGGTGGCCGGGGGGTCGCGGCGGGTCAGGGAGACCAGGCCGGAGTCGACGTTGGGCACGGGCCAGAAGACGGTACGCCCCACCGGGCCGGCCCGGCGCACGTCGGCGTACCAGGCGGCCTTGAGCGACGGGATCCCGTACACCTTCGAGCCGGGGCCGGCGGCGAGCCTGTCCGCCACCTCCGACTGCACCATGACCAGGCCCTTGCGCAGGGAGGGCAGGGACTGCAGAAGGTGCAGCACCACCGGGACGGCCACGTTGTACGGGAGGTTGGCCACCAGGGCAGTGGGGACGTGGCCCGCGAGGTCGTCGAGGGTGATCTTCATGGCGTCGGCGTTGACCACTGTGAGTTTGCCGGCGACGCCGTGATCAGCCGCCGTCACCTCGTCGGCGGCCGTCACCTCGTCGGCGGCCGTCACCTCGTCGGCAGGCGTCGGCTCATCGGCGGGCGGCGGCTCGTCTGTGGCCTCGTGATTGGCGACGGTTATCGGGAGCTGGCCCGCCAGTACCGGATCGATCTCGACGGCGACCACGTGGGCGGCCGGTGGCAGCAACGCGAGCGTGAGTGAGCCGAGGCCGGGGCCCACCTCTATGACCACGTCATCAGGGGACAGATCCGCCACGCGGACGATGCGCCGGACGGTCCCCGCGTCGATCACGAAGTTCTGGCCAAGTTTTTTTGTTGGGCGCAGATCCAGCTTGTTAGCCAAAATACGTATTTCTGCGGGGCCCAGCAGCCTCATCATCCAATCAGTCTCTCGCATCGAACAACCTGTGATGGCGGATGGGGAGACCAAAGGAGAGGATGGCGTGGAACAGGAAGGGACTTCCCTCATGGAGCCAACGGGAGCCGCTCCGCTACGGCCGACCGACCTACGGGAGATCGGTCCGTACCGGCTGCTGGGCCGGCTCGGCGAGGGCGGCATGGGGACCGTGTTCCTCGCGCGGGCGCCGACGGGACGTTTCGTCGCGCTCAAGGTGGTGAAGGCGGAGTTCGCCAACCAGGAGGGTTTCGCCGCCAGGTTCCACGTGGAGGTCGACAGCGCCCGCCGGGTGGCGTCGTTCTGTACGGCCCAGGTGCTGGACAACGGCAATACCCGGGACGGGCGGCCGTACATGGTGACCGAGTACATCGCGGGCACCCCCCTGTCGGAACAGATCACACAGTACGGAGCCCTGGACCCCGGACCCTTACATGGCGTCGCGCTCGGGGTCGCGGCGGCGCTGGCGGCCATCCATGTGGCGGAGCTGGTGCACCGGGACCTCAAGCCCGCGAACGTGATCCTCTCGTTGTCCGGGCCGCGGGTGATCGACTTCGGCATCGCCAGGGCGCTCGACCGGGAGACGGGGTTCACGCTCTCCGGCGAACTGCTGGGCAGCCCGGGGTGGTGGGCTCCCGAGCAGGTACGCGGTGAGCAGGTCAGCCCGGCGGCCGACATCTTCGCCTGGGGCTGCCTGGTCGCCTACGCCGGCAACGGGCGGCATCCGTACGGGCGCGGCGATCCCATCACCATGGCCACGCGTGTCCTGAACACGCCGCCCGACCTGGGCGTACTGCCTGCGCCGCTCAACGATCTGGTACGGCGGGCCACCTCGATGGATCCTGCCCTGCGGCCCTCCGCGCAGGATCTGCTGATCGCCCTGGTCGGCGGCAATGTGCCCGCCAAGGCCGCGGCCGATCCGCCGACGCTGGTGGCGACCGAGATGCTCAGCGACTGGCAGCCGCCGCAGAACGTGGTGAACGAGCCGGACATCACGGCCACGTTCACTACGCCGCCACCCAGTGACGCAACGGGGAGAGGGGTCACGGGCGCGGCTTCCTCCTCTACGGGCGGGGCCGGTGTTCGGGGCGTGTCGAGTACGTCGGGTGCCTCCGGTTCTCCGGAGGCGCAGAGTTCTCCGGGGTCCCCCGGTGCGCTGCCCGGCGTGCCTGGGTCCTCCGGTGCGCCGGGGTCTCCCGGCGTCCCGCCCGGTGCGCCGGGGTCTGCCGCAGCAGCGAGTGCGTCCGTGGAGGAGCGGGCTCGGCGCGAGGAGGAGGCGGCCAGGGAGGAGTTGGCCCGATGGCAGGTTCCCGGCCAGGAGCAGCAGGAGCGCAAGCCAGGGCTGCGCGGGCTGTTCCGTGCCGGTAAGCCATCCCGCTCGGAGCGCTCGGGCGAGCGACCGCAAGGCTCGGAGCGCTCGGATTCGCCCCAGGACTCGGGGCGAACGGGCACTTCGTCGCACGACTTGGGACACACGGGCGCACCATCGCGGGGCTCGGGACGTACAGATGCGCCGTCGCGAGACTCGGGGCATACGGGCGCGCCGTCGCGGGACTCCGGACGCACGGATGCGCCGTCGCGGGACGAGAGGATGCCCGTTCAGGCAGGTCAGGCCGCTGTGTTGGGCACCGAGACTCAGCCGGGCGCGCGGACCTCGCGCACCGCAGCGGACGACGAGCCCGACACCCTCGGCGGCGCGCGTACGGCCGGCACCCGGTGGCTCATCGCCGCGGCGGCGGCCGTGCTTGCCCTCGTCGTGACGGTGGCCGTGCTGATCGTCACCTCCGAGCGCAACACGACCGTCACCGCGAACACCGGCACCCCTTCGGCGTCCACCGGCAGCGCCCGTCCCAACGACGTGGGCCGCAGGTTCCCGCTGGGCGAGAACTTCGACGACCCCATCGCGATCGTCTCGGGCACGCCGGTGTGCGGGCTGAAGGAGTACGAGGGCAAGACGGCCACCAAGGGGCAGCTCTGCGTGATCACCTGGACGATGATCAACCCGGGCGGCGAACGTAAGGAGCTGATCCAGCCCGTCGTCACCATGGTCGATGACAGGGGCGGCGAGCACGACGCGGCCGAGATCACGCTGCCGCCGGCCATCCTGCCCGGCGCGCGGGTGGACAGCGCGTTCGTGTTCGACCTGGCCATGTATCGCCGGCCCGTGAAGATGACGGCGAACCTGCTGGAGAACGGCCGGCAGATCGAGGTGGGGCTGTAATGATCAGGTCGGCTCTCATCGCGATAGTCCTGCTCACGGCAGGCACCACAACTGCCGCAAATGCCACGAGTGCCGCAGGTGCCACGGATGCCGCAGGTGCCACGAACGCCACGGGTGCCACGGGTGCCACGGGTGCCACGGGTGCCACGGGTGCCACGAATGGTGCAGGGGCCATGGGTGTCACTGCCATGGCCTTCAGTGGCGTGGCGTGCGCCGGAGCTTCCGACTTCGACGGGGACGGGGTGGACGACGTGGCGGTGGGCGATCCGTTCGCCGACCGGACGGGTGCCGTGCATGTGTTGTCGGGTGGCAAGGTCGTCCCCGTGACCGTTCCCGGGCCCGCCGATGGCGACGGGTTCGGCTGGTCCGTGCGGCTGGCGCAGGTCGATGGTGACGCCTGCGCCGACCTGGTCATCGGCGCGCCGTACGCGGACGTGGACGGCGTCGAGGACGCCGGGGCCGCGTACATCGTCTACGGCGGCGGCACGACGCCCCCGCAGCGCCTGACCGCGCCCCAGCCCCAGCGGTTCGCGCACTTCGGCTGGTCGCTGGCCGCGCGCGGCGACCTGGTCGTGATAGGCGCGCCGTACGAGGACGAGTCCCAGCTCCTGGACGTGGGCGCCATCTACGTACGCAAGGGCGCGACGGAGCTGCGCAGGATCAGCCAGGAGACCGTGGACGTGCGGGGCAACAGCGAGGTCGGCGACCAGTTCGGCTGGTCGATGGCGTTCGGGCCGGAGAACGGGCTGGTCGTCGGCGTGCCGTACGAGAACGACGACGGCGCGGGCCGCCAGATCGAGGCCGGCAAGATCGACTCGGGCTCGGTCGTCTTCATCGACGACGTGCTGGCGACGAAGATCACCTCATTCAAGCTGGACTCGCCGACCGCCAAGTCCGGTGACCGGTACGGCTACGCGGTCGCCTACTCCGAGGGCTCCGGTTACGCCATCAGCTCACCGGGACCCGGTTACGTGGAACTGCTGAATCCCGCCAGGAAACCCATCAGGCGGGTGACGCAGGCGGCCAAGCAGGCGTTCGGGTTCTCGATGGCCGCCTCCTCCGACGGCCGGCTGGCGATCGGCGCCCCGTACGGGAACGGCGTGCGGATCGTCTCGTGGAAGAACGCCGCCGAGGACCGGACCCTGACGGCCAAGGACGGCCTGTTCGGCTGGTCGGTGGCCTTCAGCGGGAACAAACTGTTCGTGGGCCAGCCGGACGCGCCACCGTACGGGAAGGTCTCGGTTGCCGCACGCAACGACGACGCGCTCCAGCCGCTCCAGCCGCCCAAGGGGGCCGACTTCGGGTCCTCAGTATCCGGTTGAAGCCCCGTTGAAGAGTTCAGCGTCCGGTTGAAGCGCCGTTGAAGGCTCAGCGTCCGGTTGGAGCCGCTTGAGGGGCTGAGCATCCGGTTGGTCGCGTGTCAGGAGGCGGCGGCGGTGAACAGGCGTTCGCCGCAGTGCGGCCACTGGCCCTGCCACTTGCCGCTCACCTGCTGGTACAGGAGCTGGGCCCGGTAGGTCTGCTCGTCCTCCGGCCAGGTGTTCGGCAGGCCCATCCCGCCCACGGCCTGCCACATGGCCAGGCTGAACTGGTACATGCCGTAGTAAGGCCCGTCCGGGTTGTACGCCTGCGGGTTCCCGTGCGACTCGCACATGGCCAGCGCCCGCCAGTCGAGCTGGAGTACGTCGGACCGGATCGGTACGGAGCGGGGCGGGCTGACCGTGATGACCGTGCCGTTCTTGGGGAAGCTGCTCAGCGGCGGGTCCACCTGGTAGCCCCGGCGCAGGGCGACGCGCTTCTGCCTGAGCACCTCGCGTACCGTCCTGGCCGTCGTACGCGAGGTCAGCCGCGTGGTGCCGGCCACGACGTACACCTTCCGCCTTGTGTACACCGTCAGCTCCATGCCCTCAAGCGGCACCGCGTCGGCGGGCGTGGCCGAGAACTTGCCGCCGGCGGCGGGGGCGATGTCGAGCTCGGCCAGGGCGTCGCCCACGTTCGTGGCGGTGACCAGGTGTTTGCTGGTGCGGCCGTCGAGCGTCAGGGTGATGGGGCGGGCGCGGCGCACCTCGATCGTGGCGCCGTCGTCGACCTCGTTCAGCGAGGACGGGCTCACGACGTCGCCGTACCCCACCGACACCTCGGCCTCGGCGAGCACCTCCGCCACGGTCCCCGCGAACGCGCGGACCGGCCTGTGCTCGCCATCGACGACCACGACAACCTCTTTGACCAGGGACGACACCGCGACGAGCGCGCCGACTGCCACCGCGCCCGCCACGCACACAACCGGCGTCCACGGCGAAAGCCACGGGATCGGCGGACGGGGCGCACGCCTCTTTCCTCGCACGAACCAACCTCCGGTAGGGCGGCAGGACCGCCCGAACGCTAGCGCTGGTCCCGCCCCCGTAACTACCGGTTCACCAAAAGATGGTCACCACTCGCCGAAGACGGTGACTCCGTTGACGCTGATCGCCTCACACAACTCATCCGGATGTACCTTTTTGACCTCGGCGAGGCAGCGCAGGACGAGCGGGATGAGATAAGGGGCGTTGGGCTTGCCACGGTGCGGGACGGGCGGCAGGTAGGGAGCGTCGGTCTCGACCAGCATGAGCTCGGCGGGCGCGACCTCGGCCGCCTCGCGCAGGTAGCCGGCGTTCTTGTACGTCACCGGCCCGGAGAACGACATGAAATATCCCGCTTCGACGCACTTTTTCGCCATTTCGGCGTCACCCGAGAAGCTGTGGAAGACCACCTTGTCCGGCGCACCCTCGGCGGCCAGCACCTTCAGCACGTCGTCGTGCGCCTCACGGTCGTGGATCACCAGCGCCTTGCCGGTGCGCTTGGCGATCTCGATGTGCGCGCGGAAGCTCGCGTGCTGGTCGTCCCTGCTCGCCCAGTCGCGGTAGTAGTCGAGGCCCGTCTCCCCGACCGCCCGCACCTCCGGCCGCCCGGCCAGCGACTCGATCTCGGCCAGCACCTCGGGCGTGGCCTCGTGGGCCTCGTTCGGGTGGATGGCGACGCCGGCGTACACGCCCTCCTGCTCGGCCGACACCTCGGCGTTCCAGCGGGAGGAGGCCAGGTCGTAGCCGATCGTCACCAGCCGCGTCACGCCGACGGCCCGCGCGTCGTCGAGGATGCCGCGCACGCTGGCCGCCGCCGCCTGCGCGGCCTGCGCCACCGGATCGCCCGATGACGCCTGCCGGTTGCCCACCATGATGTCGAGGTGGCAGTGGCTGTCGAACACGGGCGCGGAAAGCGGCTCTGGTGCGGCCGGAAGCTTGGTCACGCCATCTAAAGTAGCCGCCGTGACGGCGAAGCCGGTCAGGAGGACCGCCTCCGCCGTCACGCTGAAGGACTAGGGGATCACTCGCCCAGCCGGGCCAGCTCCTCGTCCACGACCTTCGGGTCGAGCTTCTTGAACAGCGGCACGGGCGGCGCCAGCGGCGTGCCCGGCTTGATCGGCCGGTGCTCCCAGCGGGCCGCGCCGTCGTACTCGCCGGTGATCACCGGGTACGGGGTGCCGCCGTCCTCGTCGACCTCGCGGATCTCCGGCATGCCCGACCACACGCCCTCGCCGCCGAGCATGTCGAAGACCTTGTTGGAGGAGCTGGGCAGGAACGGCGTGAGCATCGTCTTGGCGTCGTCCACGACCTGCAGCGCGACGTGCAGGATGGACTTCTGCCGCTCCGGGTCGTCCTTGAGCTTCCACGGCTCCTGCTCGGCCAGGTACTTGTTGGCCTCGCGGACCACGTCGAACGCCTCGGTGATCGCGTTCTTGAACCGAGACCGGCCCAGCTCCGCGCCCACCGGGCCGAACGCCTTGCGCGAGCGCTCCAGCAACACCCGGTCGGCGTCGGTGAGGTCGCCCGCCTCGGGCACGGCGCCGAAGTTCTTGGCCGCCATCGAGATGGACCGGTTGACCAGGTTGCCCCAGGCCGCGACCAGCTCGCCGTTGTTGCGGTTGACGAACTCCTGCCAGGTGAAGTCGGTGTCCTGGTTCTCCGGTCCTGCCACGGCGATGTAGTAGCGCAGCGCGTCGGCGTCGTAGCGGGCCAGGAAGTCGCGCACGTAGATGACGATCTGCCGGGAGGAGGAGAACTTCTTGCCCTCCATCGTCAGGAACTCGCTGGAAACCACCTCGGACGGCACGTCGAGCGCGCCCAGCGGGCCTGGCGAGCCGTCGCGCGCGCCGATGCCGCTGTAGCCGAACAACATCGCCGGCCAGATCTCGGCGTGGAAGACGATGTTGTCCTTGCCCATGAAGTAGTAGCCGCGGGCGTCGGGGTTCTGCCACCACTGGCGCCACGCGTCGGGGTCGCCCGAGCGCCTGGCCCACTCGATGGAGGCCGACAGGTAGCCGATGACCGCGTCGAACCACACGTAGAGCCGCTTGTTGGGCTGGTCGCGCCAGCCGTCGAGCGGGATCGGCACGCCCCAGTCGAGGTCGCGGCTGATCGCCCGGGGCTGCAGGTCGCCGAGCAGGTTGAGGGCGAACTTCAGCACGTTGGGCCGCCACTCGCCCTGCTTGGACTGCAGGTAGGTGCCGAGCACCTCGGCGAAGGCGGGCAGGTCGAGCATGAAGTGCTCGGTCTCGACGAACGTCGGCGTCTCGCCGTTGATGCGGCTCTTGGGGTTGACGAGCTGGATCGGGTCGAGCTGGTTGCCGCAGTTGTCGCACTGGTCGCCGCGCGCGCCGTCGTAGCCGCAGATGGGGCAGGTGCCCTCGATGTAGCGGTCGGGCAGCGTGCGGCCGGTGGACGGCGAGATCGCGCCCATCGTGGTCTTGGGGAAGATGTAGCCGTTGTCGTAGAGGCCCTTGAAGATCGCCTGCGTGACGGCGTAGTGGTTCTTGGTGGTGGTCCTGGTGAACAGGTCGTAGGACAGGCCGAGCCCGGTCAGGTCCTCGGCGATGACGCGGTTGTAGCGGTCGGCCAGCTCCCTGGCCGTCACGCCCTCCTTGTCGGCCTGGACCTGGATGGGTGTGCCGTGCTCGTCGGTGCCGGACACCATCAGCACCTTGTTGCCCGCCATGCGCTGGTAACGACTGAAAACATCAGACGGAACGCCAAAACCGGACACGTGCCCGATGTGCCGAGGACCATTGGCGTAAGGCCACGCAACGGCGGTCAAGATGTGCTGGGACATGGTTCTTAGCCTACGGGGTCTTAGAAGATCATCTGTTACGCGTTGCCATGGTTCCCACCCGCCGCACTTCGGCGGGCTTGGGATCATCTGTTACGCGTTGCCATGGTTCCCCACCCGCCGCACTTCGGCTGATGGCCCTCCAGGAAACGCCCGCTGAACCCTTCACCGGTGACCCGCCGCAACGCGAGCCCAAGTTACCCGGTTACCGGGCCCTCCTGACCACGTAACCGGCCGGCAGTGCGCGCCGTTACGGCGGCGCGCCACTGACCGGTCAGCGGGCGTTTCCCTGGACAGACGGGAACCAGCGGCGGTGGGTGGCCGGCCACGGCACCGCGTAAAAAATGCTGTTTATCGCTTGGTCTCTTCGAGAGAGGTCTTCGAGAATGCTTCCTCCGCCGCCGCGGCGGCGTGGTCGATCGGGGTTTCGCGGGTGCGGCGGATGCCCAAAATGCTGATGAACAGTGCGGCGAAGATCGTCTGGAAGCTCATGACGAACGCCGTCGCCGACGGCACCACCAGGCGCAGCGACTCGCGCGGGTTCAGCTCACCGAAGCTGCGCACCTGCCAGTGCACCAGCGACATCACCAGCCCGACCAGACCGGCCAGCGCCAGCAGGCCGCCCACCACGAGCCCCTTCTCCAGGCTCACGATGCCGATCAGCCGCCGGATGCGTGGCGACTCCGGCAGGAAGCCCTCCTCCGCCGCGTACACCTTGGTGAAGACCGCGAACAGCGCCGCCTGGAAGCCGATCACCACCAGGGCGGCCGAGCCGACCAGCGTGTCGACGTCGAAGGCGAGCTCGCCGATCTCGACCGGGCCGAACACGAGCGCCGTCCCCGCCACCAGGCCGACGATCATCATCAGCACGCCGGGGTAGAAGAACAGCCACTTCGGGCTGTAGAGGAGCAGGAAGCGCAGGTGGCGCCAGCCGTCGCGCCAGGAGCGCAGGTGCGGCGGGCGGGAACGGCCGTCGGGGGCGAGCGTCGTGGGCACCTCGCGCACGTCGAGGCCCGACAGCGTGGAGCGGACCACCATCTCGGAGGCGAACTCCATGCCGCCCGTCTGGAGCTGCAGCCGCAGGATCGAGTCACGGCGGAAACCGCGCAGCCCGCAGTGGAAGTCCTTGATCGCCGACGGGAAGAACAGCCGGCCGATGAAGGACAACACCGGGTTGCCCAGGTAGCGGTGGAGCGGCGGCATGGCGCCCGGGGCGATGCCGCCCCTGAAGCGGTTGCCCATGACCAGGTCGGCACCGTCGCGGAGCTGCTCGACGAACGGCAGCAGCGAGGTGAAATCGTAGGAGTCGTCGGCATCGCCCATGATGACGTATTTGCCGCGTGCGGCCCTGATGCCGCCCATCAGGGCGTTTCCATAGCCCTTTTCATCCACATGCACGACACGAGCACCGGCATCGCGGGCGAGCTGCTGTGAGCCGTCCGAGCTGCCGTTGTCGGCGATCAGTACCTCGCCCTCGATGCCGTGCTCCTCCATGCACGCCAGTGCCTTGCGTACACAGACTTCCACGGTCTCCGCCTCGTTGAGGCAGGGCATGACCACCGTCAGTTCCACGTGTCTACCCTTCAGTTAAGGCTCTTCCAGTGAACCATCATGCCTTGAAGGAGCCCATGCTCGGGCACAGACCCGAAAACGACTGGCATTCTTTACAGCATGGTGAGCGTCGCGGAGATTACCCCTGTGGACCACTCCGCCCCTGGCAGGACGGCACGTCTGCTGTCCATGGTGCGCAGGCATCGGGTGTTCGCCGCGGTCTTCGGCGTCGGCGCCGTGCTGCGGCTGATCACCATGCTCGGCTACGGCCCGGCCATGTGGTTCAACGACTCCTACGAGTACGTCTCGGTGGCGCTGCATCCGCGGCCGCACCCGATCAGGCCCGACGGCTACAGCTTCTGGCTGATGTTGCTGCAGCCGTTCCACAGCTTCACGCTGGTCGTCTTTTTGCAGCACGTGATGGGTCTGGCCACGGCGTGCCTGATCTACGCGCTGCTGCGGATCAAGTTCAGGCTGCCGAAGTGGGGCGCCACGCTGGCGGCCGCGCCGGTGTTGCTCGACGCCTACCAGATCCAGCTCGAACAGCTGATCATGTCCGACACCATGTTCATGCTGCTCGTGGTGGGCGTCATCACCCTGGTGTTGTGGAAGCGGCGGCTGAGCTGGAAGGCGGGCCTGGTCATCGGCCTGCTGCTGGCGCTGACCTGGCTGACGCGGTCGATCGGCCTGCCGATCCTGGCGCTCGTGGTGCTCTATCTTCTGGTCAAGCGGACCGGCTGGCGGCCGATCGTGGCGTTGATCACCGCCTGCGCGATCCCGGTGATGGCGTACATGGGGTGGTTCGCCTCCGCGTACGGCAAGTTCGCGATGACCAACAGCGACGGGCTCATCCTCTACATGCGCACCGCCATCTTCGCCGACTGCAACAAGATGGACATCGACAAGTACAAAGAGGTCCAGCTCCTGCTGTTGTGCATCAACGACCCGGTCAACCAGCGCAAGGACTACGCGCAGTGGTACCTGTGGGGTCAGGGCAACGGCGACGGCACCGGCACCGGCGAGGTGCTGCACCGTTGGGGCACCAACAAGAAGTGGAGCGAGATCACCAACGAGGCGGCCAGCGCGTTCGCGACCCGGGCCATCCTGTCGCAGCCCGGCGACTACCTGCAGGTGGTGGCGCGCGACTTCTTCCGCTCCTTCCACTGGTCGCGCCCGCGTTTCCCGGACGAGTCGACGTACAACATGTACCAGTTCAAGCCGTACGTCGAGATCGACGAGAACGGCCAGCCCAAACGGCTGCCGAAGTGGTCCTCCTACGCCGGTGGCCGGACCGACACCGACGCGTTCAGCTACGAGCAGGGGCCCCCGGAGACGCGCATCGTGCAGCCCTGGGCCACGATCATGAGCAGCTACCAGCAGGTGTTCTACCTGCGCGGCATCGTGGTCGGCGGGATCCTGCTGATCGGCCTGTACGGGGTCGTGGTGCGCTGGCGCAAGTTCGGCGGCCCGGTGGCGCTGCCCTGGCTGGGCGCGGTCGGCCTGCTGCTGGCCCCGGCGGCCACGGCGGAGTTCGACTACCGCTACGTGCTTCCCGCCGTGCCGCTGGCCTGCATAGCGGCGGCGATCACGCTGCGCCGCGGGGTCACTTGGGCGCGCCGGTCACCCAAGAAGTCATCAACATCCGGGACCACCACTGCGCGTGCGTGACCGTCTCGGCGGTCAGCACCGGTGACAACCACCAGAAGTTGATCAGCACGATGAGCGTGAACGCGCCCACTGCCGCCGCCCCGGCCGCCCTCCTGGCGGGCGGGGCGTCCCGCCTGCCGAGGACGAGCCCGGCGCACAACGTGAGGGCCAGCACCATGAACGGCACGACGGGGATCATGTAGAACAGGTACATCGTGCGGTTGTCGGCGATGGCGTAGTAGAACCAGGGCAGCCAGCCGGCCGCGAAGGCCAGCAGCACGGCCCCGGCCCGCCAGTCGCGGGAGGAGAAGTACCAGGCGACGAGCGCGATCACGGCGAGCGCGGCGGCGTACCAGAGTGCGGGGGTGCCGACGCCCAGCACCGCCTGGGAGCACTGGTCGCTGCCGCAGGCCGACGGCGGCAGGTTCGCGGGGTACCAGAAGGAGACCGGCCGTAAGAGCAGCGGCCAGTGCCAGGGCTCCGACATCCACGAGTGGTAGGTGTCCAGGCCGCTGTGGTAGCCGAGGACCTGCGACTGGTACTGCAGCCACGAGCGCGCCGAGTCCAGCGCGAAGAAGAACGGGTTGCCCGCGGAGGTGGCCTGGTCCCAGTTGCGGCCCCAGCCGCCCGCGGTGGCGAACCACCCGGTCCACGAGGCCACGAAGGTCACCGCGGGCACGATCGCCAGGGCGCCGAACCCGCCCGGCAGGTCGTACGCCAGCGACCCCCGGTACGCCTCCCGCAGCCCCACCGCCCGCCGGGCGCCGAAGTCCCACATCAGCGACATGACCGCGAACGCGATGAGGAAGAAGATCCCCGACCATTTGACCGCGCAAGCGGCCCCCAGGCACAACCCCGCCGCCAGCCGCCACGGCCGCCATCCCAGCCGCGGGCCCCGTTCGGTGCGCGCGGAGACCGAGGCGTCGTACCAGCCCGCCAGCCGCCCCCTGGCCCAGTCACGGTCGGCCACCAGGCAGGCGAACCCGGCCAGCACCCAGAACATCAGGAAGATGTCCAGCAGCGCCGTCCTGGACAACACCAGGTGCAGCCCGTCGAGCGCCAGCAGCGTCCCTGCCAGGCAGCCGAGCAGCGTCGAGCGGGTCATCCTGCGCGCGACCCTGGCCAGGATGAGGATGGACAGCGTGCCCGCGAGCGCCGCCACGAAGCGCCAGCCGAACGGGTTCATCCCGAACAGCCACTCGCCCGCGCCGATCATCCACTTGCCCAGCGGCGGGTGCGCCACGAAGGAGCCGCAGTCCGCAGGCTGGGGACAGTCCTTGAAGATGTCCAGGTTGCCGGCCATGATGCGCCGGTCGGAGATGGGGTCCTTGTCGTCGCCGAGCATGACCCGCTCGACGCCGTGCGTGATCAGCGAGTAGGCGTCCTTGACGTAGAACGTCTCGTCGAACACCACGGCCTTCGGCTCGCCGAGCCTGATGAAGCGCAGCAGTCCGCCGAAGATCGCCACCGCGAGCGGCCCGAGCCAGCCCAGGAGGGCGCCGCCCGGCATCGGCGGGACCAGCCGCTGCGCCGACACCCCCCAGTTCTTCACGATGCGCACCCTATGGGGTGGGAGTTCTCCTGTGAACCAGGTCATACAGCTCTCGTTTGGGTACGCCGGCGCCCTTGGCCACCTCGGCCACCGCCTGCCCGCGCCGCTCGCCACCGGAGACCCTGCGCTCCACCTCGGCGGCCAGGGCGTCCAGGTCCTGCTCCACCTCGCCCGCCGGATATCCCGCCACCACGACCGTGATCTCGCCCTTGACGCCGGGCGCCGCCCATTCGGCCAGTTCGGCCAGCCCGCCCCTGCGCACTTCCTCGTAGGTCTTGGTCAGCTCCCTGCACACCGCCGCCCGCCGGTCGGGGCCGAACGCCTGCGCCATGGCCTGCAGGGAGTCGGCCAGGCGGTGCGGCGCCTCGAAGAAGACCATCGTGCGCTCCTCGGCCGCCAGCGCGGCCAGGCTGCGGGCCCGCTCGCCGGACTTGCGCGGCGGGAAGCCCTCGAAGCAGAACCGGTCGCTGGCCAGCCCGGACACGGCCAGCGCGGTGGTGACGGCGCTCGGCCCCGGCAGCGCGGTGACGGTGATGCCCGCCTCGACGGCCAGATGCGTCAGGCGGTAGCCCGGGTCCGACACGCCCGGCATGCCCGCGTCGGTGATCACCACGACCGTGCGGCCCTGTTTCAGCGCCTCGACGAGCTCCTGGGCGCGGCCCGCCTCGTTCTGGTCGTAGTAGGACACCACCCTGGCGGTGAGCTCGACGCCGAGATCGGCGACGAGCCTGCGCAGCCGGCGCGTGTCCTCGGCGGCCACCACGTCGGCGCTCTCCAGCACCTCGCGCAGTCGCGGAGAGACGTCTCCGACCTGGCCTATGGGGGCTCCTGCCAGCACCAACCTGCCGTTCTCAGTCACCTGACCATTGTGGCAGCGCATCCCAAATAGACCGTGTTTCTTGGGTAACCACCGCTCTGGGGCCCGTACGATGTCCGAATGGCGGTGACCGATTCCCCGTACCAGGCCTACGAGAGCTCGGAGGCCGGCGAGAGCCAACCCAGGGCGCAGTCCGTACGTGATCGGGTCATACCTCCCATGCGCGGCAGCGTGTTCTGGGGATGGGCCGGACCACTGCTGATCACCCTCTTCGGCGGGATCCTGCGCTTCATCGGCCTCGGCCATCCCAAGTCCGTGGTCTTCGACGAGACCTACTACATGAAGGACGCCTTCTCGCTGATCACGCACGGCGTCGAGAAGGTCACGATCAAGGACGCCGACAAGGGCATCCTGGCCGGCAACACCGACATCTTCCAGGCGTGCTCGCCGCAGGACTTCGAGAAGTGCGCCTCCTACGTCGTGCACCCGCCGCTGGGCAAGTGGATGATCGGCCTGGGCGAGTGGATGTTCGGGCTCAACCCGTTCGGCTGGCGCTTCGCCGCCGCGGTGATCGGCACGTTGTCCATCCTCATCCTGGCCAGGGTGGCGCGCAGGATGACCCGCTCGACGCTGCTCGGCTGCTTCGCGGGCCTGCTGCTGGCGCTGGACGGCCTGCACTTCGTGCTCTCGCGCACGGCGCTGCTGGACATCTTCCTGATGTTCTGGGCACTGGCGGCGTTCGCCTGCCTGGTGGTCGACCGCGACCAGACCCGCGAGAAGCTGGTCACCTGGTACGAGAACTCGCCGGTCTCGTCGGTGGGCCCGTCGCTGGGCATCAGATGGTGGCGGATCGGGGCCGGGGTGTGCCTGGCCTTCGCGATGTCGGTCAAGTGGTCGGGGCTGGCGTTCGCGGTCGCGTTCGCGATCATGTCGCTGATGTGGGACTTCGGCGCCCGCCGGGCCGTGGGGCTGCGCCAGCCGTACAAGGGGGCGTTCGCCAAGGACGTGCCGCAGGGCGTGGTCGCCTTCGGCATCGTGCCGTTCGTGGCCTACATGGCGACCTGGGCGGGCTGGTTCGTCAACCACGACGGCTACGGCCGCAACTGGGACCAGGCCACCTCGGCCGGCAACCCGCTGTTCTTCGTCTTCGACTCGATGCGGTCGTGGGTGCAGTACCAGTGGCAGGTCTTCACCTTCCACAGCGGCCTGGAGACCTCGCACCCGTACATGTCCGAGCCGTGGTCGTGGCCGCTGCTGCTGCGCCCGGTCGCCTTCTACTACGAGAGCAAGTCGAACGCGTGCGGCGTCAAGGACTGCTCGGAGGCCGTGCTCGGCGTGGGCACGCCGATCATCTGGTTCGGCGCGCTGGCCGCGCTGGTGGCCCTGATCGCCTGGTACGTCTCCTCGCGCGACTGGCGGGCCGGGGCCGTGCTCCTGGCCTACGTCATGGCCTGGCTGCCCTGGTTCTACTTCGCCCTCGCGGACAACCGCACGATGTTCCTGTTCTACGCCATCCCGATGGTGCCGTTCATGGTGCTGGCCATCACCCTGTGCGCCGGGCTGCTGATCGGGCCGTCCACCGTGACGGCCAAGGGCACCGTTCCCCTGCGGCGTACCCTCGGTGCGGCCGCCGTGGGCGCCTTCGCCCTCCTGGCACTGATCAACTTCTGGTGGCTGCATCCGATCCTGTCCGCCGAGCTGATTCCCTACGCCGACTGGAAGGCCCGCATGTTGTTTGAGAAACGGTGGATATGATCACGTTACAGTCACCTCAATAGGGGTTTTTTAGGTAGTCGCTGTGCAAGACCCAATACGCACCGGTTTCGGTCATCGTCAGGCCCGGGGTCGATACGGCAAACTTCGAGGCATGAGTGCACCGGATGTCACCGCCCTGCTCGCCGAGTTGGAGCGATCTCAGCCGGATCTGGCCGAGGAGGCCAGGACCGCCGTCGAATGGTTGACGGGTGGGGAGCCGCTGGAGACGGTGACCCAGCTCGACGTCTGCGAGTTCCTCTGGTACACGTTGCCGCTCAAGGTCGGGCCGATGAAGGTCAGCACCGACCTGGAGCGCCTGGCCCGTTCGCTGGGGCGGCTGCTCCAGCTCGGCGGCATGGACCGCTATGCCGCTCTCTGCGTGTCCTCGACGACCGTACAGATCCTGCGCACCTACGCCCATGAGGGCGAGGACGCCGGCACGACCGCCTACCAGCAGGCGCTGGAGGCCACGGGTGTGCTCCCGCCCGACGTACCAGAACTGCAGTGGAGCATGATCATGGGGCCGGAGGAGCTGGGCGCGCACATCGCCTGCTCCGCCGCGCTGGAGCTGGCCATCGTGGCCGGCGAGAGTGTGGACCGCACGGCGCTGACCCGCCGCTGGCTCACCGAGCCGCGCACCGACCTGGGCGGCGACAGCTGGCTCAACCGGGTGCACGGCGAGCGGCTCAACCGCTGGGTGCTGGGGCGCGGCCCGGCCAGGCGGAAGCTGGCCCAGCCGTTCGAGGTGCGCCTGCACGCCCCGGTGACGCCACAACCGCTGCCGACGCTGAACCGGCTGCTGTCCCTGGCCGCCTCGGGGGAGAGCCTGCCGCTGCGGCTGGCGCCCTCGCCCGAGGCGCTGCGGCTGCGTGACCTGGCCGAGCGGGAGCTGGGGGCGATCAGGTACGACGGCGCCAAGCTGGCCATCACCGACTACGGCATGCGGCTGCTGAAGTCGAAGTCGGCCATGTGGCGGGCGGTCACCCGGCTGCTGCTGGCCAGGGGCGAGCACGAGTTCGAGGTGTCGGCCAGGGAGGCCGCGCTGCTGCTGCTCGCCGACGGCACGCTGATGTCGCCCGGCCAGCTGCGCGAGCGGGTGGCCGAGGTGGTGGGCGGCGAGGGCTGGCATCCGGCGACGAACCTGGAGGACGTCGCCGGGCCGGTGAACGATCTGGTGGCCCAGCTCACGGCGCTGGGGCTGGCGTTCAGCGACGACCTGGCGGTGCGGATGGACCGGCCGGGCCAGCTCGCGGCGCTGGCGGCGCTGCGCTCCCATGCATTGCGGCCGAGAAAGTACGTCAGCTCCGGCTGAACGGTGGCGCGGCCCGGCCTCCGGGCCGCGTTCCACGACCCCGGGGATCCGGTCGAATACTCCCAGTAGTTACGATTGCAGGGAAATGCTCTACGTCGGAGGGGGCCGTCATGGAGCTGTTCCCGGCCATGCCGCTGGCGGAATGGACGGAGGCCAAGGAGACCTTTCACCGGTTCGCGCAGATCGTGGGCAAGATCCGGCTGGCATCGAGCAACCGCCGCAACCACTGGTGGCAGGTGCCCTTCCATCCCACGGGGCGCGGGCTCACCACCCGGCCGATGGGCGGGCTGGGCGAGCAGCCGCTGTTCAGCGTGGACTTCGACCTCGTACGCCACCGGCTGGTGGTGGACGTCTTCGACGGCCGCAGCGCGGAGTTCAGCCTGATCGGCCGGTCGGTGGCCTCGTTCCACGACCGGCTCTTCGAGACCCTTGCGGGGCTGGGGATCCGGCCGGAGATCTGGGCGGTGCCGTTCGACATGGGCGACAGCACGCCGTTCGCCGAGGACACCCTGCACGCCCGCTACGACCCGGTGCTCATCAACCGGTACTGGCGCATCCTGTCGCAGGTGGTGCAACTCCTGGACCGTTTCGCCGCCGACTTCGCCGGCAAGACGAGCCCCGTGCACCACTTCTGGCACACCTTCGACATCGCGGTCACCCGCTTCACCGGCCGGGTGGTGAAGGTCTCACCGCAGGCCGATCCGGTCACGCGGGAGGCCTACAGCTGGGAGGTGATCAGCTCGGGGTTCTGGTTCGGCGACAAGGAGCGGCCGTGGCCGGCCTTCTACTCCTACACCGCGCCGGAGCCCGACGGGCTGGAACGCGAGCCGCTGCGTCCGGCGCAGGCCGAGTGGCTGGCCGCCAGGGGCAGCCATCTGGCCGTGTTGCGCTACGACGACGTGCGCGGCATGGACGATCCCGTGGGGGCGGTGCTGGAGTTCCTGGACAGCGCCTACCAGGCGGGGGCCCGGCTGACCGGGATCGACGCGGAGGCGATGGCCGCTCCCGGCGGCATCACGGACCCGTACTGGGATCAGAAAAACACGTGAGCGCCCGCCCTCCGGAGAGGGCGGGCGCCCCACGAGTGCGTACCGGTGTGCGTGTCGCCTCTCGGCGAAAGGCACAACGCGGCTCCAGCCGAACGGTAGTCCGCGAAGGCAATAGGTGAGGCCCGGGGACACTGGGCACACCGGCCACGCTGTATGTAACCACATCCCCCGGCGATGCATTCCCGTCCCACGCCGATTAATTTTCCCCGGGCCCGGCCAGGCGGGCCGCTCTGGAGCGCAGATAGCGCCGCTGGGGGAAGCTCATGGCCAGTTCCGCCGCCCTCTCGTACGACGCCCGTGCCCCCTCGTGGTCGCCGGACATCTCCAGCAGGTGGGCGCGCACCGCGTGCAGCCGGTGGTCGCCGGACACCCGGTCGTCGCCGCCGAGCCGTTCTAGCCGGTCGAGGCCGGCCTGCGGGCCTCGGGCCATGGCCACGGCGACCGCGTGGTTGAGCGCCACCATGGGGTTGTCGGCGATGCGCAGCAGCAGTTCGTACAGGGCCGTGATCTGCGGCCAGTCGGTCTCCGCCGCGGTCGGCGCCTCGTCGTGCAGGGCGGCGATGGCGGCCTGGAGCTGGTACGGCCCCGGCGTCCCCCGGGGCAGGGCGTCCGTGACGAGTTCGACGCCCTCGGCGATGCGGGCGGCGTCCCACAGACCGCGATCCTGCTCGGCCATCGGGATCAGCGCCCCGTCGGGCCCGGTACGGGCGGGGCGGCGCGCGTCGGTGAGCAGCATGAGGGCCAGCAGCCCGGCCACCTCCGTGTCATCGGGCAGCAGCCGGCGCACCATCCGCGCCAGTCTGATCGCCTCGGCCGTCAGCTCGGCGCGGTGCAGGTCGGGGCCCGAGGTGCTGGCGTACCCCTCGTTGAAGATCAGGTAGAGCACGTGCAGCACCGCGCCCAGCCGCCGGTCGCGCTCGGCGGCGCGCGGCAGGCGGAACGGCACGCCGCTGTCCTTGATCCGCTGTTTGGCCCGGGTGATGCGGCGGGTCATGGTCGGCTCGGGCACCATGAACGCGCGGGCGATCTGCGCCGTGCTCAGGCCGCCGACGGCGCGCAACGTGAGCGCGACCTGCGAGGCGGGCGACAACGACGGATGGCAGCACATGAACAGCAGGACGAGCGTGTCGTCGGAGTCGGAGTCGGAGGCGGAGGCGGCGTCGGAGGCTGTGAGCGGCCGGTCGGCGGGGGCCTGCCGCCAGTCCTCCGGTAGCGCCCTGGCCGCCACGGCGTCCTCACGGCGGCGGCGCGCCTGCTCGGCGCGCAGCAGGTCGGTCAGCCGGCGGGCGGCCACCGTGATGAGCCAGGCGCGTGGACTGTCCGGTAAGCCCTCTTCGGGCCACTGGGTGGCCGCCGCGAGCAGCGCCTCCTGCACGGCGTCCTCGGCGGTGTCGAAATGCCCGTAACGCCGGACGAGCGCGCCGAGGACCTGCGGCGCCAGCTCGCGCAGCAGGTCCTCAGTCACCCCGCCGCCGTTCAGAACCCCAGGTCCTCTGACGAGTCGATGAGGGGCCGGATGTCGGCGTAGGCGTCGGCGTACAGGTCACCGGGGTACGGGCACTGCCCCAGCCGGCCGGCGATCTCGGTGGCCCGGTCGAAGCTCTCGCACTCCACGATCCAGTAGCCGGCCAGCACCTCCTGGGTCTCGGCGTAGGGCCCGTCGGTCACGTACGGCGCGCCGTCCCTGGCACCGACCCTGCGCGTGTGCACCGGCGCGGCCAGCCCCCGCGTCTCGACCAGTTCGCCGGACTCCGTCAGTTCCTTGTTGACCGTGGTCATGAACTCGTGCATGGCTGCCAGGGCCTCCGGGGTCCAGGACGCGCGGCCGGTGTCCTTGCCGGCCATCTCGTCGTAGTCCCGCTGGGAGGCGTACGAAAGGATCATGTACTTCATGGTTCGTCCTCTCTCGTGGTCTTCAGCAGGGACGTCGGAGCCGGGGCGGCTCACCGGACATCATGCACCCGGTTTCGCCGAACTTTTTCGCGTAGGGCACCATCGGAGGCGTGCCATACGTAACCACCCCGGGCGGCGTGAAGCTGTCCTACCAGGTCAGAGGCGCTGGCCGGCCCCTCGTGCTGCTGCAGGGCCAGTCCAACGACCACCGCTGGTGGGACTCGGTGCGCGCGGACTTCGACGCGGCGTACCAGACCATCACCCTCGACTACCGGGGCACGGGCGACAGCGACAAGCCCGACGAGCCGTACGGCACCCGGGGGTTCGCCGCCGACGTGCTGGCCGTGCTGGACGAGGCGGGGGTGGAGCGGGCGCACGTGTACGGGACGTCCATGGGCGGGCGGGTGGCCCAGTGGCTGGCGGCCGAGCATCCCTCGCGGGTGGGGGCGCTGGTGCTCGGCTGCAGTTCGCCCGGCGGCGCCCACGGGGTCGAGCGGAGCAACGACGTACGCAGGTCGCTGGCCCAGCCGGACCGGGCGGCGGCCGAGCGGGCGCTGCTTGAGCTCATGTACACGCCCGCCTGGCTGGCCACCCATCCCGGCCCCTATTTCACGATCGGCGACCCGGGCATGCCCCACTACGCCCGCCTCCGCCACCTGGCCGCCAGCGCGCGCCACGACGCCTGGGACGTGCTGCCCGCCATCACCGCACCCACACTGGTCGTGCACGGCAGCGACGACGTGTTCAACCCCGCGGCCAACGCCCCGCTGCTGGCCGGCCGCATCCCCGGCGCGGAGGTGCGGATGATCGAAGGGGCGCGGCACGCCTACTTCGAGGAGTTCAGGCACGTGGCGGGTCCGATGGTGCTGGAGTTCCTGCGGCAGCACGCGTGAGGCGGGCGGCCAGCGCGCGCAGGTGCGTGATCAGCTCGGCCGGTTCGTGCACCTCGAACTCGCAGCTCAGCGTGGTCAGCCGGAAGGCCAGCCAGTCGAGGGTATCGGCGTGCATGCGCAGCCGGCACGCACGCCCGCCGATCGGGGTGACCTCGCCCAGCGCCCTGACCGCCTCGTTCGCGGGTGTGTGCACCGTGACGACGGCCTCGTACGTGGGAGCCGACGTGTACAACTTGTCCGCCACGTAGGCCGCCGCGTCCCCGCCCGGCGGCTCCCGTGGCACGATCCTGGCCCCGGTGGCCTGTAGATCGTCGATGCGGTCGATGCGGTAGATCCGCCAGTCGTCGCGGTCGAGGTCGTGGCCCAGCAGGTACCAGCGCCGCCCGGCCGCCACCAGCCGATGCGGGTCCACCAGCCGCCGGCTCTGCGAACCGTCGTGCGCCCGATACCCGAACCGCACCCGCTCCCGGCCCTCCACCGCCACCGCCAGCGCGGTCAGCCGCCCGGGATCGACCTGCGCCCCTTCGAGGGCCGGCATGGGCACGGTGGCCCCGCCGAGCGACCTGACCCGGTGGCGCAGCCGCGTGGGCAGGACCTGCTCCAGCTTGGCCAGGGCCCGCACGGACGCCTCCTCGATGCCGCGCACGGGATGCCTGGCCGCGGTGGTCAGGCCGACCGTGATCGCCACCGCCTCCTCGTCGTCCAGCAGCAGCGGCGGCATGGCCGTGCCCGCGACCAGCCGGTACCCGCCCACCGCCCCCATCGTGGCCGCCACCGGGTAACCGAGGTCGCGCAGCCGTTCGACGTCTCGCCGTACCGTGCGGCGGCTGACGCCCAGGCGCTCGGCCAGCTCACCGCCGGGCCACTCGCGCGGGGTCTGCAGCAGTGACAGCAGGGCGAGGAGACGGGAATCACTCATGACTTCAAGCATGCCGCGCATGTAGGACAGGTCCCGGCCTACATGGCCTCTACCTTCGGTCTTGTTCGCGACTCTCAGGAGGAATCATGACCGTCAAGCCGATCCCCGACGGATACACCACTGTCACCCCGTGGATCATCTCCGCCGACACCGACGGGCTCATCCGCTACCTGGTGACCGCGTTCGACGCCGTCGAGCTGGGCCGGGTGACCGACGCGGAAGGCCGCATCGGGCACGCCGAGATCCGGATCGGCGACGCGATCGTGATGCTCTTCGACGCCCCGCCGGAGTGGCCGGCCACCCCGGCCTTCCTGCGCCTGTACGTCCCCGACGCCGACGCCACGCACCGCGGCGCCGTCGAGGCCGGCGGCACGTCGATCACGGAGGTCACCCATCTGTACTGGGGCGACCGGGTGGGCCGCGTCCGCGACCCGTTCGGCAACCTGTGGTGGATCCAGTCCAGGATCGAGGACGTGCCGGAGGAGGAGCTGGGCAGCCGGATGAACGACCCGGAGTTCGTCAAGGCGATGGAGTACGTCCAGAGCGCCCGCTTCTTCGACTGAGAATCGGATGGAGGTCGATCTTCGAGGTGCGGCAGAGTGAAATCCATGGACTCTGCCGCACCTTTCGCAGCGGAAGTACGCGCATTCCACGACGCCGCCCGCCGGGCGGCCGACTCGGGCCAGGCGCCCATGGTGCCGTCCTGCCCGGCCTGGACGATGTCCGACCTCGTGCTTCACCTGGGCATGGTGCATCGGATGGTGGGCACCATCATCAGGGAACGCCTGCGGGTGCCGCCGATCGACCCCGCCGGGCTGGCCAGGGCCGAGTTCCCCGCCGACATGACCGGCTGGCCCGCGCCGGATCGTGCCCCGACCATGGGGCCGATCCCGCCGAGCCTGCTGGACTGGTTCGACGAGGGTGCGCAGCTGCTCGGCAGGCAGTTCCGCGAGCACCCGCCGGACGAGACGGTCTGGACGTGGGCGCCGGAGCAGACGGTCGGCTTCTGGTTGCGGATGCAGACGATCGAGGCCGCCGTGCACCGCTGGGACGCCGAGAACGCCCTCGGCGCGGCCCGCCCGGTCCCCGAGGAGATCGCGGCGAACGCGGTCACGCAGACGTTCGAGGTCATGGCTCCCGCGCGGCGCGCCTGGATGAAGGCTCCGCCGGGCGCGGGCGAGCGCTTCCGCTTCGTACGGACCGACGGGCCCGGCCAGTGGCTGGTGCGCTTCGACGTCGAGGACGTCCGGCTCGGCTTCGGCGAGGACGGGGGCTTCGACATCGAGTTGTCCGGTACGGCGTCGGACCTGATGTTGTTCCTCTGGCGGCGCATCCCGGCCGACCGGCTGGGCGTGCGCGGCGACCAGGCCCTGCTCGACCGCTACTTCGTCCTGGTTCCGCCCATCTGATCCGGCCTCAGCGCAGCAGGGGCAGCCGTCCCGTGAGCCGCTCGACGACCTCCCGCGGCCCGAACAGGCTGACCGCGTAGTACGGCGGCTCCTGCGTACGCGCCAGTTCGGCCAGGTAGTCGTCGTACACGTTGGTCCGCTGCGCGATGGCGGCCATGTCCGCCACCACCAGGTCGGGCTCCGCCGCCGCCTCGTTCCTGATCCGCGCCACGATCGCGGCCGGCGCGCCCAGCACCGTGCAGCCCGTCCACGGCAGCCCGGCGTGCGCCAGCCCCGAGGCGTCCACGCCGCCGGAACCGACGATCGCCGGCACGGCGACCCCGGTGGAGGCGGCCAGGCACGCCGCGGCGTTGGCCTGCAGCCCGCGGGGCAGGTCGCGGTCGATCACGATCACCCACTTGACCGCCAGCTCCTTGGTGGGCAGATCGGTACGGCGGTCGAGCTCGTCGAGCACGTTCATGCACGGATCCTCTCTCCGAAGTTCACCCCGAAGAATCACACCTATGCCGTTGTTCCACCAAAGGATGTGGCCGGTTTCCGAAGGAAATTCGGAAACCGGTGGCAAGCTGGGTACGTGGACGAACTAGATACGGCGATCCTCGCCGAGTTGCAGCGCGACGGCCGCCAGACCAACCGCGAACTGGCCGAGCACCTCGGCATCGCCCCCTCGACCTGCCTGGAGCGGGTGCGCTCGCTGCGCACGGCCGGCGTGATCGAGGGCTTCCACGCCGAGGTCAACCTCGACGCGATCGGCCGCCCGGTGCAGGCGCTGATCAACGTGCGCCTGCACCCCAAGATCCGCGAGGCGGTGGAGGGCTTCCGCGACTACGTCGCCGGGCTGCCCGAGACGCTGGCCGTGTTCGTCGTCTCGGGCGGGGACGACTTCATCATCCAGGTGGGCGTGCGGGACGCCGGGCACCTGCGCGACTTCGTGCTCGACCACGTGTCGCGGCACCGCAACATCGCCGACGTGCGTACGTCGCTGGTCTACGACCACATCCGCAAGACGTCGGTGGAGGTGCTGCCGCCCGAGCGCCGCCCCTCACGCCCGCGCACCGGCCGCAAACGTTAGTCCGTGGCCGGATCCTGCACTGGTGAGAAGCGCTCGATGGCCTCGTGCAGGACCTTCCTGAGCGTCTGGCTGCCGGTGTGCCCGGAGTCCTCGACCACGTGCAGTTCGGCGTCCGGCCAGACCTTGCTCAGCTCCCACGCGGTGTGCAGTGGCCCGCCCAGGTCGAGGCGGCCGTGGATCAGCGCGCCCGGGATGCCGGCCAGCTTGCCCGCCTCGCGCAGCAGCACGCCCTCCTCCAGCCAGGCGGCGTTGGCGAAGTAGTGGGAGCAGATGCGGGTCATGGCCATCACGGCGTCGGCCGGCCGGTCGCTGTAGGCGCCCGGCTTGCCGTTGCTCTCCTGCGAGATCACCGCGTCCTCCCAGGTGACCCAGTCGGTGGCGGCCTTCTCGCGTACCTGCCGGTCGGGGTCGGACAACAGCCGTGCGTAGCCCGCCAGCAGCGCGAAAAGGTCACCTTCGCGGTCGGCCTCGGGCACGCCCTGCCTGAACCGTTCCTGCTCCTCGGGGAAGAACCTGCCGACGCCCCGGTAGAGCCACTCGATCTCGGAGCGGCGGGTCATCGTGACGGCGACGATGACGATCTCCGACACCCGTTCCGGATGGGTCTCGGCGTAGGCCAGGATCAGCGTCGAGCCCCACGACCCGCCGTACAGCAGCCACTGGTCGACGCCGAGGTGCTCGCGCAGCCGCTCCATGTCGGCGATCAGGTGCTGGGTGGTGTTGTGGGTCAGGTCGGTGGCGGGGTCACTGGCGTGCGGGCGGCTGCGGCCGCAGTTGCGCTGGTCGAACAGGATTATTCGGAACCGTTCCGGGTCGAAGGTGCGGCGCGAGTTGACCGAGCACCCCGATCCTGGCCCGCCGTGGACGACGACCGCGGGCTTGCCGTCCGGATTGCCACAGACCTCCCAGTAGATGAGGTTGCCGTCGCCGACGTCGAGCATGCCGGTCTCATAGGGTTCGATCGCGGGGTACATCAGGGGCTCCTCTCCAGCAATGTAACAGCGCTTCAATATAGCTGTCACTTGGCCGTTTTGAGCTCTTCCAGGTACTCCCGCAACGTCTTCAGCCCGACGTCCGCGCGGCGTTCGTCCACCTCCGCCTCGTTCTCGATGGGCGTGCGGGGCCGCCAATTGCCCTGGGGATCGGTCTCCCACTGGGTGCCGTACACCTGCGGCCTCTTCTCCGCCACCCGCACCCGATCCACCAGGAAGGCCATGTCGGACGGATCGGCGTCGCCCTTCTCCACGGCCTGCCGCATCAGCTCCAGGCCGCGCCGCTGCAGGTCCAGGTCGCGGTCGGCGTGCTGGACCAGCGCCCAGGCGGCCTGCGCGCCGTCCTTGCCGACCATGGCGTGGCCGGGCCAGCCGTGCGCGTCGAGGATCTGGCGCATGCGCTCGGTGTTGGCCTTCTCGACCCGATCCCAGTCCTCCTGGGCCGCTTCGAGGGTCCTGACCTCCTGGTCCTGCTTGAGCATGCCGAGCAGTTCGGTACGCAGCCCGGGATTGGTCGGCGGGGCGTCACCGCAGGCCGCGACGAACGTCAGCGCGGCGAGCAGGAAGGCGAGGAACGCGCGCATGCACCGGCTCCTTCCACCGGGGTCCGCGGCGACCCGCGTGGCCGCCGCGGGGAGATCACCCGATTATCACGCGACTTTGGCGGACGGAGCCGCCCAGGTGTTGCACGATTTGGGATCGCCGGTGGCGTAGCCCTGCTTGATCCAGTGACGAATGTTGGACGTCGTGCCGAGCTCGCGCACCTCGCCGCGGGCGTCACCCTCCTGAACCGACAGGAGCTTCTTCCAGTCCTTCGCCGTACGACCCTTCATGGGCCAGACGCTCTTCGTGAACGCGCCACTCAGGCACTCTGCCTGGAGGGAACGACGGCGGATCTGTTCATTAAGTTCGGACTTGTTGCGATATGGCGCATCTTGGTAGGCCCGCTCTATGCCCACGAGCGACTGTACGTGGTGGCCGTACATGTAGCCGGCGAAGTGGAACATCCAGAGGTCAGAGGCGTCATCCAGCCAGGTCTTGCCCACCTGGAAGGCAATGGTGCCGGTTTCGGCGCAGTAGTACCCCTGCGAGTCGATTTTTCCCGTTTCGAACTCGCACCACTTCTTGGGGAACTTCTTCACGTGCTCGACCTTCACCTTCTTGTAGGTGAGGCCGGCCCCGGCGAGGTGCTGCTGCCAGGTCTTCTCGAGGCAGCCGATGACCCCATCAAGGTATTTACGGGCCTGGTTGAGGCGGTCGCCGCGGCGCATCTTGTGCTCCGCGCACTCGGCCTTGGGCAGCGCACCGGCCGCATAGAGGGGGTTGGCGGTGAGCTTCTCGTCTTTCACGGGATAGGTCGCGGCCGTCGCGGTGGCCGTACCGGCAATTGGGGCGATGAGGGCTGCCGTTAAGACGGCAATCTTGAGTGTTTTCACGAGGCGTGACATTAGAGCCCGGCGTGCCGTGTGCGCAACGCGGCGACTACCGGTAAAGAGGGCTAGATCCAACTATGAAGTAATTGAACCAACACTAAGGGTACTGATCGCAAGGATAACTAGATCATCACCCATCGGGGAGCATCATGTACCGGCATGCCGTTGCCGTATTCACCGCCACCTCCGCCGTCCTGCTGGCGAGCGCCGCCCAGGCGACCGCGGATGACGGGACCGCCGCCCGGTGCGGCAACTTCGACGCGATCAGCATCAACGTGTCGCCGCCCGCGCCGCTCACGGGGACCATCACGGGCGAGGACATCAGAAGCCTGATGGACACGATCATCGGCGACTCCCGGCTGCGGGGGTTCTTCTCGCCGGAGGCCACGATGCCCGCCATTCCCGGCGTGCCGTACATCGCACCCGTTCCCGTGCCGTACGCACCGATCTCCGGGCCGTTCGCGCCCCCGGTCCAGGCCGAGGTGCGGCTGAACGCGTCGGTCGCCGACTCGTACGCGCCGATGCAGGGCGGTCCGACGCCGAGCATGAGCACGAGTACGAGCGCGTCGGCCGCCCCGAGCGGATCCGCGGTCCCGAGCACCAGCCAGTCGGCGCTCCCCCGCCCGAGCCAGGCGCCCTTCCCCAGCACCGGCCAGTCGTCCTTGCTGGGCCCGAGCGGCGCGGCGGCCCCGCCCTCACTCTCCCCCGGCTCGGACCTGCCCGCCTCCGCCACCGGCTCGGGCCTGTCCGCCTCCGCCACCACCGGCTCGGATCCGTCCGCGCCCGTCGCCGGCTCGGACCCGTCCTCGCTCTCCCCCATGCGGGTCATGTTCGAGGACCTCATCAACCGGGCGCTGACGTGCGCCCGCAGCACGGCGGCCCCGGGCACGGAGCTGCCGCCCATGCCGGTGATCGACACCGCGTCCGTTGCCCACTACCTCGAACGAGTCGTCTCCACCATCCCGGCCGCCTGTGCGCCCGCCGGCGAGCCTGCCCCGGCGCAACGGCCGGCGTCGTTGCTGGAGGCCCTCGGTGTGCACAGGATCCTGGACGCGCTGACCGACAACCCGGCAGCCTGCGCACTTCCCGCGACCGGAACCACTCCCCAGGACCGATCCACGCCCTCGCTCCTGAGCGTCATCGGAGTCACGGGCCTGCTGGACTCCCTGTTCGACCGCGACTGATCGCGGTAACCGCAGGGTCGAGCCCCCACAGGGCGAGCGTGGCGGTGCCCTGGGGGCCCGGCTGCCCGGTTCTCAGGTCAGCTGCGCGGCCCCAGCACCACCGGCAGCGCGGTCGGCCCCTCCGTGATGAGGGAGAAGCTGTAGGCGACCTCGTCCTCCGGGATGGCCAGCCGCAGCTCGGGATAGCGGGCGAACAACGACGCCAGCGCGATCCGCATCTCCAGCCTGGCCAGCGGCGCGCCCAGGCAGAAGTGCGGCCCGCGGCCGAAGCCGAAGTGCACGTCCGGCTCGCGTGAGGCGTCGAACCGATCGGCGTCCGCGCCGAACTTGGCCGGGTCCGTGCCCGCCGCCCCGAGCGACACGATGATGGGCTCGCCCGCCGGGATCGTGGTCCCCGCCACCTCAACCTCCTGCAACGCGTAGCGGAACATGACGTTCTGCACCGAGTTGCGGGCGCGCAGTGACTCCTCCACCACCTCGGCCCAGATGCCGTCCTTCCTGACCTTGGCCACCTGCCCGGGATCGGAGCACAACGCGATCACCGTGTTCGCGATCAGGTGCACGGTCGTCTCGTGACCGGCGATGAGCACCAGCCACAGGATCCACACCATCTCGCTGTCGGACAGCCGGTCGCCGTCGTCCTCCTGCGCCCGGATGAGCCCGGTGGTGAGATCGTCGGCGGGCTCGACGCGCCTGCGCCCGATGTAGGCACGCAGGTAGCCGAGCAGTTCGTCCGCGGCCGTGGCGGCCTCCTGCGGCGTGGCGGTGTGGGACAGCAGCACGTTGGTCCACTCGCGGATCTGGTAGCGCTCACCTTCCGGCACGCCGAACAGCTCGCAGATCACCGCGATGGGCAGCGGCTCGCTGAAGTGTTGTACGAGATCCACCACCTCCTCCCGCTGCTCCGCCAGCCGGTCGAGCAGGTCGTCGGTGAGCTCCTGGATGCGGGGGCCCATGGCCTCCACGCGGGCCGGGGTGAAGGCGCGGTTGATCAGGCCGCGCAGCCGCCGATGGTCACCGCCGTCCTTGACCAGCAGGTGCTCCCCCTCGACGAGTTGCCGCAGCGGCCAGTCGGGAGGGATGGTGCCGTCGTGCATCGCGGGGCAGTTGACGGGGTTCTTGCCGTACAGGGTGCCGTCGCCGGAGAGCACCTCGTTGACCGTCTCGTACGAGGTCACGATCCAGGCGGCGACCTTTCCTGGGAGTTCGACGGGCACGACCGGGCCGCCCTCATCCCGGTATCGGCTGACCGTCTCGGACGTCCGCTCGCCGGGGACTGGAAGCTGCAGTGGATGCATGGGCGATCTCCAAAGGACGGGGTACCTTCACTTTCCGCTTCGTTTACGGCAAGAACCAATGCCGCTTTGTCATCATGTGACCACGGAGTGCTAAAACCCTGCCGCTCAGGCCATATGGGTCTGGGCGAAGAGACACTCCCCTGGTAAGCCACGGGCGATGTACGGGACGTGCGCGTTTATCGTGGCCAAATGGACACCATCGAGACACCGCTGCTCATCCTTCGCCCCCTGCGCCCTGAGCATGCCGATGAGATGGCCGTGGTGCTCGCGGACCCCGCGTTGCACACGTTCATCGGCGGCGCCCCGCTGTCCGCGCAGGACCTGCGGGCGCGCTACGAACGGCTGTCCGCCGGGCCGCCCGGCTGGCGCAACTGGGTGATCTGGCTGCGGCGGGAGGAGCGGCTGGTGGGCTACGTGCAGGCCACGGTGGACGGCCGTACCGCGGAGATCGCCTGGGTGATCGGCACGCCGTGGCAGGGTCGCGGCCTGGCCACCGCCGCCGCCACGGCCATGGTCGGCCGGCTCGCGGAGCAGGGGATCGACACGTTCGTCGCGCACATCCACCCCGACCACCGGGCCTCGGCGGCCGTCGCCACCTCGCTCGGCCTGAGCCCGACCGACCGGTGGGAGGACGGCGAGATCCGCTGGGAGCGCACGGAAGCCCCGCCGCCGCGCGGCTGACGTCGAGTCAAGCGGGCGGGTCAGCGAAATCCGGTACGACTCCTTGCGGATCAAGTACCGCCTGGCTTTAATACGCCCTGGCGCCGCCCCAGCCACCCCCGCCGCCGAAGAGGAGCACCTGTGACGATCCCCGCAGGTCAGGCACCCCGTTCCACCCTCAGCCTCGATCTGTTAGCGCTATCACCGCGCCGCCCCACCCCATGAAACTTTCTTTTTGCCCATCGGGAAAGCGCTTACCAACCGCAAAGGAACCCGCCATGCGCTTACACCTGGCAGCCGCGGCCACCGTCCTGGCCCTGGCCTCGATCACCATCCCGTCCGCCCCCGCCCAAGCCGCGCCACCCACGAAGCAGATGGAAGACCTGGACCGGGGGCTGGTGAGCGTACGCTCAGGCTCGGGCAACCTCGTCTCCTGGCGACTGCTCGGCACCGACCCCGACGGCGTCGCCTTCAACCTCTACCGGGGCTCGACCCGGGTGGCCTCGAACCTGACCATCTCCACCAATTACCAGGACAACGGTGCCGCCGCCGACGCCTCCTACACCGTGCGGGCGGTGGTCGGCGGGACCGAGCAGGCCGCTTCGCCCGCCTCGCTCCGCTTCACCGGCGGCTCCTACCTGGACGTGCCCATCCAGCCGCCGTCGGGCGGCACCACCCCGGACGGCGTCTCCTACACCTACAGCGCCAACGACGCCAGCGTGGGCGACATGGACGGCGACGGACAGTACGAGATCGTGCTGAAGTGGGACCCGTCCAACGCCAAGGACAACTCCCAGTCCGGCTACACCGGCAACGTCTACGTCGATGCCTACCGCCTCAACGGCACCCGCCTGTGGCGCATCGACCTGGGCCGCAACATCCGGGCCGGCGCCCACTACACGCAGTTCCAGGTCTACGACTACGACGGCGACGGCCGGGCCGAGGTCGCGATGAAGACCGCCGACGCCACCAGGGACGGCGTGGGGACGGTGATCGGCAACTCCGGCGCCGACCATCGCAACTCCGGCGGTTACATTCTGGCCGGGCCCGAGTACCTGACCATGTTCAACGGCCTGACGGGCGCGGCGATGTCCACGGTCAACTACGACCCGCCGCGCGGCACGGTCTCCTCCTGGGGCGACAACTACGGCAACCGGGTGGACCGTTTCCTGGCCGGGACCGCGTACCTGGACGGGGAACGTCCCTCGCTGATCATGGCCCGCGGCTACTACACCCGCAGCGTCATCGCCGCGTGGGACTTCCGCAACGGCTCGCTGACCAAGCGGTGGACGTTCGACAGCAACTCGGCGGGCTCGCAGTACGCCGGACAGGGCAGCCACAGCCTGTCCGTCGGCGACGTGGACGCCGACGGCCGCGACGAGATCGTGTACGGCGCCATGACCGTCAACGACAACGGCACCGGCCTGTGGTCCACCCGCACCGGCCACGGCGACGCCCAGCACCTGGGCGACTTCGACCCGGCGCGGGCGGGCCTGGAGTACTTCAAGGTCAGCGAGTCCTCCTCGCAGCCCAGTTCGCTCTACATCGACCCGCGCAACGGCAGCATTCTGTGGTCCACCGCGTCCGGCTCCGACAACGGCCGCGGCGTGGCCGGGGACATCTCGACCGTCCGGGTCGCCGGCGAGTTCTGGTCCGCCTCGGACACGACCCTGCGCAGCGTCACCGGCAACAGCGCCGCCCGCGAGCCGTCCTCGGTGAACTTCCTGGCCTGGTGGGACGCCGACCCGGTCAGGGAACTGCTCGACCAGACCAGGATCGACAAGTACGGCACCAGCTCCGACACCCGCCTGCTGACCGCCTCCGGCGTGCACTCCAACAACGGCACCAAGGCCACCCCGTCGTTGTCCGGCGACCTGTTCGGTGACTGGCGCGAGGAGGTCATCTGGCCCACCAGCGACAACCGCGCGCTGCGCATATACGCCACCACCACGGCGACGGACCGGCGCATCTACACCCTGATGCACGACCCGCTCTACCGCGTGTCGGTGGCCTGGCAGAACACCGCCTACAACCAGCCCCCGCACACCAGCTTCTTCCTCGGCGACCGCATGCCCACGCCCCCGCGTCCGGACATCTACGTACGCTGACGTGCGGATCCCGCCCGGCCTCCGCCGGGCGGGATCCCCTGTCCTGTCTAGAGGGCGAAGTCGATGGCGTACTCCTGGTACACCCGCTCCTGGACGGCGCGCGCCCGCGGCAGGTACGCCTGGTAGAACGCCTTGCCGCACTTCAGGTCGGCCAGCGCCGCCGCCACCTCCTTGTCCAGGTACGGCCTGGCCTGCGCGGGCTTCATGGCCGGCCACATCCAGAAGTCCTTGTCCTTGAGCTTCTCCTCGGGCACCGAGGTCGTCTGCCGCGACCTGGCGACCTCGGTGCTCTGCTTACGGAACTCCCGCACACCCCGCTCGGCCAGCTCCGACGGCTTCGCCGTGGAGACTCCGAGGCAGGAGGCGAACTCCTCGCCGAGCTTGACGAGCTTCCCGTCCTGGTCGAGGACCCGCAGCCGGCCGTCCACGGCCGCCCCCATCTGCTCCAGGAAGTCCGCCTGTGAGGACGCCTTCTTGCCCAGCACGGACTTGACGGCCTTGGCGAAACACCTCTCGTCCGCGGCCTGGTAGGACTTGAGCCGGCTCGGCGACAACGACATCAGATGCTTGTTGTTCCTGCTCTCCCGGCCTTCCCCGTGGACGGCGGGGTCCTTGGGGAAGACGAGCCTGGACCAGACGCCGAAGCCGTACTTCGCGCGATAGGCCCGCATCGCCTCAGGATCGCCCGTGACCCTGGCCCGCTCCTCCTTGGTCCATTCGCGCTTCATGACCTCCTCGGGAAGGTACTTCAGTCCGCGCTCCTTCATGCAGTCGGCACGTACCGTCTCGATCTCGGCCTTGTTCTCGTACGCGGTCTCCGTGGCGGGCGACGCCAGCGAGGTGACGATCAGGGCGGAGGCGACCGCATTGACGATCAACATGGGATCTTCCTTTCGTTGTGCGGGCATGCCGAACAGAACGTCCGGCGCTTTTTTGGGGGTTAAGGGGTCAGCAGGGGATCTTCATCCGGGAGACCTTGTCCGACACAGCGGGCAGGCTCGGGACGAGTTCGACGCCGAGCACGGCGGTGCCCGTCGTGGCGCCCTTGGGCTGCGTGATGGTGCCGTTGGGGGTGTCCTCCCGCACGTCCGCGACGTTCACCGTGCGCTCGCCCAGATAGCGGTACGTGCTCCGGTCGAAGATCAGCTCGGAGCGGCGGCCGCCACCCTCGTCCATGGCCACGGCCATGCCCGGCCTGCCCGCCACGTCCACGACCTCCGGCACGAGTTCGATGCCGTCGACCTCGGCCACCACCCGGTAGAGCGCGGCGCTCAGGCTCGGGCGCACCACGGACTCCTTGACCAGCCGCTTCAGCTCGTTCCACTGGCTCAGGGGATCCTCGCCCACCTGGGCGACGAGCTTGGCGCGCACCTGGCCGACGTCACTCGGCCAGTCGCCCAGCCGCGCGTAGGCGCGCGGTCCCGGACAGTACGACGGCTCGTGCAGGATGTCCACGACGCCGCGGTCCCACAGGTGGCGCAGGGCCGGGCCCTCGGCGGCGTAGGACTGCTCGCGCATCAGCCACGGCCGGTTCGCGTCCGCCGGATCCCAGCGTTCCTCGTTGCCGTGCACGACGGTCAGCGGGAGCTTACCGGTCGCCTTGTCGCGGGTGTACAGGTTCTTCCTGACCCGCATCTTCGTGTGCACGTACTGGCCGGGGCCCGGCACCAGCTCCTCCTGCCCTGCCGCGGCCGCGGAGGCCCGCTTGAGCAGGTCCTGGGCATTGGCCACGGACCCGGCACCCAGAAGGCCCACCTGCGCGGCGACGATCACGGCACTGAGCCCGGTCGCCAGCGCACCGACCAGACCGACCCTCAGCGCCGGCCGGCGGAACCTGATCCGGGGCCGCGGGCGTTGCGGCATGCCGGCCCGGGAGAGCAGCGCGGCGCGAGAGGCGGCGAGATCCTGCTCACTCGCCTCCGGCATGTCGGCCCACAGGCGCCCGAGCTCCTTCAGCTCATCCATGGTCTGTCCCTTCCAGGGCCTGGCGAACCTTCTTGCGTGCCCGATTGAGCCGTGAGCGGACGGTGCCGACGGGGATGTCCAGCGCGGCGGCGACCTCCTCGTACGTCAGCCCCACCCACGCCACCAGCAGCAGCGCGTCCCTGTCGCCCGCCCGCAGCCCGGCCAGCGCCGCCACCAGCGGCCTGTTCACCGCGAGCGTCCCGACGCCCTCCTCCACCAGCCCGCCGCCGATCTCCACCGGGTCCACACCGCCGCGCACGTACGCCCGGTACCGGGACAACTCCGCGCGCCGCCGCTTGCCGATCACGTTGGAGGCGATGCCGTACAACCAGGGACGGGCGTCGGCCTGATCGAGCCGGTAGCGCTGCCGGTGCTCGAACGCGGCCAGGAACACCTCCGACACGACGTCATCGGCCGAATCGGGGCCCAGCCTGCGGGCGGCGTAGCGGTGCAGCGCCGGAGCGTGCCGGTCGAACAGCACGGCGAACGCCTCGGGCTCACGCCACGACCTTCTGATCAGGTCGGTGTCGGCAACCTCGGCTGTCGCCGGTTCTGCCATGGACGGTCAGCTCCTTCTGGCGGTGCCCCGTATCGGGCACGATCGCCTGTACTTACCGCCCCGCCACAAAAGAGTTCACGTTGCGCGTCGGCTCTGGATGCCGAGCGGGTGAGGAGGGTGTCAGGAGCGGGAGCGGGCGCGGAAAGCTGCCGCTTTTGTCCTGCTCTGGCAGGAGCGGGAGCAGAACTGGCGTACGCCGTTGCGGGAGGCGTCCACGTACACGCGGTCGCACTGCCTGGCCTGGCAGATGCCGAGGCGGCCGCCGAGGTCGCTGCCGATGGCCAGGGTCAGCGCGGAGGCGAAGCCGGCGCTCCAGCCCACGGCGAGGCTGTCGTCGGCTCCGTGGAAGTGGACCTGCCAGGGTTCGCCGGGGACGCGGTCGAGTTGCGGGCGCGCGCCCGTGCTGATGACGAGGGCGTTGACGACGGAGGCCGCGTCGTCCTCCTGCCGCGCCTCCATGGCCTCGAAGACGCGCCGGACCTTCAGCGCGGTGCCGGCCAGGTACAGGGCCTCCTCCATGGAGACCGTCGCGACGCCCGGCAGCGCGGTGGCGACCGCGGCCGGCAGCGACTCCCCCTTGGGCGCGACGTAGGGCTTGCCGCGGTCGCCGCCGTCGGTCAGTACGTTCACGAGCGATACCGCGGTGTCGAGCAGGATCGCCACGTGACTATCGAACATCACTTGACTGGTCACTCCTAGCGCTCTAGAGTCCGTGACCGACGTTATCAGTTACGTTGGTCACTGGAGGATGGACGTGCTGATCGCCGGCCGTGCGGAACGTTTGCCGCGCATCGTATGGTGGCTGGTCCTGGCGCGGGCGATCAACAAGCTGGGGGCCTTCTCGCTCGGGTTCCTCACCGTCCTGATCACCACCGAGTTCGGCGTGAGCGCCGTCGCGGCCGGTCTGATCTCCGCGGCCTTCGGGCTGGCCACCATCCCCTCCCGGCTCCTGGGCGGCGTCCTGGCCGACCGGTTCGGCCGCCGCCGCACGATCGTCGCCGGCCTGGTCGGATGCGCCCTGGCCCAGGCGGGCATCGCGGCCTCCGGGTCCGTGGCGATGATCGCCGTGTTCGCCTGCGCCCTCGTGGTACGCCTCACCCTGCCCGCCGACCGCCCCTTCGCGCCATCCACCTCCTCTCCCGCCCAGCCCACCGTTCCTGGGAGGTCGGCGTGGCGTGACCGCTCGCTTCTGCTGCTCCTGGCCTCCGGCACCTGCTTCGCACTGATCTACATGCAGGTCGGGATGGCGTTGCCGCTGGCGCTGGTGCACCGCGGCCTGCCCGCCGCCGACGCCGGGCTGCTGTCCACCGTCTCGGCCGTCGTCATGGTCCTCTGCCAGCCACTGCTGAGATGGACGGCCGCGCTCCCCCACCACGCGGCGATGACCTGCGGCTACCTGCTGCTCGCCGCCGGTCTGGCCGGCTACGCCGTGGCGGACGGGCTATCGGCCCACCTCGCCGCCACGGTGGTGTGGAGCGCCGGCGACGTGCTGATGTTCGGACGCAGCTACGCCATGGTCGTCGCCATCGCCCCCGAGGACGCGCGCGGCAGATACCTGTCGATCTTCGGCACCTCCTGGGGCTTCGCCACCGTCCTCGCCCCCGTCTTCGGCACCCAGCTCCTCGAACACACCGGCCCGGCGGGCTTGTGGGGCGGCCTGGCCCTGGTCTCCCTGCTACTGGCCGTGGCCCAGCTCACGGTGATCAGACCCGTGCTCAGACGAACGGCCCGTTCCGATACGTCCCAGCGAGCAGCAGTCTGACGCCGGGGGGTTCGTCACAGGGGGAGCGAAGCACGCAGGGCCGCCGAGAGCCATGCGAAGGGCACAGGGCCCTCCTCGGACGGGGTCCCGTTGATCACGGCCACCAGGGACAGGTACCTGCCATGGGTGCGGTCGAACGCGGGGTCTTCTTCCTCCTCGATCTCCTCGATCAGCAGGAAGTACGCCGCCATCTGCTCCCGGAACTCGGCGGTGGGCCGTTTGTCGCCGAGTTCGGCGGCCGCCCGCGCGAGACGTACGACCGCCTCCTGAGCCTGCGGGGAATCCGCCGGCAGCCCGGCGCGGTGCGCGGCGAAGAGGTCCTCCATGATCTTCGTCCCGGTCGTGTAAATGAAGTCCTGCACCGGGGTGGCGGTCATGAGCCGGGCCGGCGGGGTGGAGTAGGTCTCCTGGAGGAAGGAGCGGACGGCGTCGCGGAACGCCGGGTCCCGTACCAGGTCGGCCAGCTCTATCCAGGCTTCGAGCTGCTCGGCGGTGGGGTCCTCCGGCAGGTGCGGGCGCATCGCGGCCAGGCGCTCGACGAAGTCGGGGGCCACGTCGAGACCCGCGCCGACCTCCTGCCAGAAGTCGTCGATGAGCCGCTCACGCTCCTCGTCGGACATCGAGACCAGCTTGTGCATCAGGGCCGCCTGCGCAACCGTGCCGCCCTGCCTGGCCAGGGTCCTCAGCACCGCCCGCCTGGCCCGCAGGCCGCGCTCCTGGCGTTCGACGAGTTCGAGGTGGGTGGTGACGAGGTCGTGCAGGGTCGTCTCACCGGCGAGCAGCCGGCGGATGTCGTCCAGGCCGGTGCCCAGGTCGCGGAGGGTGCGGATGAGCTCAAGGCGGGCGATGGCGCGGATGTCGTACAGCCGGTGGCCGGCCTCGGTCAGGCGGGTGGGCGCGATGATCCCGGCGTCGGCGTAGAACCTGATGGCGCTGACGCTCAGGCCGGTACGGCGCGCCGCGTCCCCGATCGCGTACAGCTCGTTGTCGTGCATATCCGTCACTATGGGACCTCAAGCGGCTTGAGGTTCAAGAGGGCGCGGCGAAGGTACGCCGGTAGTGTTCGGCCGCCTGGGCCATGTCGTCGCTGAGCAGTTGGAAGAACCGGCTCGCGGTCAGGAGCCTGGTGCTGGCCGGGGTGCTCGCGCCGAGTACGTCCGCGCCCTCCCGGATGGTGCCGGCCCACAGCGCCATCGATCGGGTGCCCACCAGCCACGCCCGATACCAGACTTCGTCGTCGATGTAGTAGCGCTCGCGCCGGCTGTCGCGTTCGCGGTTGATGAGACCCAGTTGTTCGAGCGAGCCGACGGCCTTGGAGATCGACGCCGGGCTCACCCGCAGCCGCTCGATCAGGTCGGCGACGGTCATGTTGCCGCTGTCGCTGGTGAGCAGGCAGACCAGCACCCTCGCCGCCATCGGCGGCCAGGACCCGCCCAGCAGCCCGGTCAGCTTCTCCTCGTACGCGCGAACCGCCTGAGGATCGCGCACGGCCCGATGGTCGTACCCGGTTCGAGAGTCGTGCCCGGTTCGAGAGTCGTGCCCGGTTCGAGAGTCGTGCCCGGTTCGAGAGTCGTGCCCGGTTCGAGAGTCGTCCAGGACCGGCGGCGGCGGCGCGCTCAGCGGCGTGTTCGGCCGGCGGCGGGCGCGCCAGGTGGCCGCCTGCTGCGCCCGGCCCGCGTGGTAGCCGTGCGGGCCGCCGTTGCGGGCGATCTCGCGGCCGACGGTCGATCTCGGGCGTCCCAGGCGGCGGGCGATCTCGGCATAGGCGAGCCCCGCCGCCAGACCCTCGGCGATCTCGCGGCGGTCCTCGTACGTCAGATGACCAACGGACATGCACCGAGTATGCCATCCGTGTTGCGTTTGGCGGCAATGTCATCGCACCAATGAAATGCATCTGACCTGCGGAAACAGCTTCTCCGGATTGCTGAATTCGCGAACGCTTCCGTAGCTTCCCCCGTGTGCGAACATTCGGAGACCCCAGGGTCTGTCTCGTCACCGGCGCCTCGTCCGGCATCGGCCAAGCCACCGCGCCGGAGCTCCTGCGCGCCGGCCACATCGTGTACGGCGGCGCGCGCCGACTGCCCCAAATGGCGACGATCCGCGAAGCCGGCGGCCATCCCCTGCCCATGGACGTGACCAGGGAAGACGACCTCCTTGGGCGGATCGCTGAGGCCATGGCACGCGCGGCCGAGGCGCGGCCGGGCCACGAGAACCTCGGAGCAGAATCATGACCTCCGCCATCGAAGTCTCGGACCTCGTCAAGACCTTCGGGCCGGTGCGCGCCCTCGACGGCCTCGACCTCACCGTACGCACCGGCGAGGTGCACGGCTTCCTGGGCCCCAACGGCGCGGGCAAATCCACCACCATCCGCGTACTGCTGGGCCTGATGCGCGCCACCTTCGGCACCGCCAGGCTGCTGGGCGGCGACCCCTGGCGAGAGGCGGTCGCGCTGCACCGGCGGCTGGCGTACGTGCCCGGCGACGTGGAACTGTGGCCCAACCTCAGCGGCGGCGAGGCCATCGACGTGCTCGGCCGCCTGCGCGGCGGGCTCGACGGCAGGCGCAGGGACGAGCTGATCGAACGCTTCGAGCTGGACCCGAAGAAGAAGGCGCGCACCTACTCCAAGGGCAACCGCCAGAAGGTCGCGCTCGTCGCCGCCCTGGCCGCCGACGTGGAGCTGCTGATCCTGGACGAGCCCACGAGCGGCCTGGACCCGCTGATGGAGGCGGTCTTCCAGGAGGTCGTCGCCGAGGTCAAGGCCGCCGGCCGTACCATCCTGCTGTCCAGCCACATCCTGGCGCAGGTCGAGACGCTGGCCGACCGGGTCACCATCATCAGGCAGGGCAGGGCCGTGGAGTCGGGCACGCTGGCACAACTGCGGCACCTGACGCGGACGACGGTCGTGGCGGCCACCGCCACCACGGTCACCGGCCTGGACCGCCTGCCCGGCGTGCACGGCCTGACCGCCGAGAACAACAACGTGCGGTTCAGCGTGGACACCGAGCACCTCGACGCCGCCGTGCGGCACCTCGCGGGTTTCGGCGTGAAGTCGCTGGTCAGCCACCCGCCGACGCTGGAGGAACTCATGCTGCGGCACTACGGCGTCAGGCAGGCGGCGGCATGACCGCGACACTCTCCCGAACGCCCGGCCGCACCGACATGCGGGCGGCGGACGCCCACCTGACCGGCACCGGCGCCATGGCGCGGCTGATGTTGCGCCGCGACCGGATCAAGCTCCCCCTCTGGCTGCTCGCCATCACGCTCCTGGTGCCGCGCTTCTACCACGCGGCCACGACCACGGTCGTGCCGACGCCGCAGGCTCTGGACGAGGCGACCCGGCTGATCCGGTTCACGTTCATGAGAGTACTGGCCGGGCCCTTCTTCGGCGCCGAGGCCGTCACCACGCAGAAGTACTTCCTGGCCGCCTACTGGGTGGAGTTCCTGCTGGCCGCCGCGCTGATGAACGTGCTGCTGATCACCCGGCACACCCGGGCGGAAGAGCAGACGGGCCGGGCCGAGCTCATCCGCTCGGCCGCCGTGGGCCGGCACGCCCAGCTCACCGGCGCGCTCATCGTCGCCTTGATCGGCAACGCGGCGCTCGCGGTGCTCACCACCGTCGCGGCGGCCGGCATCGGGTTCCCCGTCTCCGGCGCGCTGCTGTTCGGCGCCTCGCTGGCCGCCGCCGGGCTGGTGTTCGCCGCCGTCACCGCCGTCACCGCCCAGGTCACCGAGCACCCCAGGGGCGCGGCCGGGCTCGCGGGCGCGGCGCTCTTCATGGCGTGGATCGTGCGCGGCGCGGGAGCGTTGCAGGCGCAGGAGGGCGGCCCGCTGTTCTGGTTGTCCCCGATCGGCTGGTCACAGCAGACCCGGCCGCTGGCCGACGAACGCTGGTGGCCGCTCGGCCTCTCGCTCCTGCTCACAACCGTCCTGGTCGCGGGCGCGTACGGGCTGGCGAGCCGCAGGGACCTCGGCGCCGCGCTGATGCCCGCACGCCCCGGCCGTTCCTCGGCGCCCTCCTGGCTGCGCACACCGTTCACGCTCGCCCTCCGCCTCCAGCGGGCGGCCATCGGCTGGTGGACGGCGGCGTACGTGGCCGTCGGCCTCGTCCTGGGCGCCATGACCGGCGGAATGTCGGCCACCGACCTGCCCATCTTCGCCGGGGCGGACTTCGGGCGGGCGTGGATCAGCCTCATGGTGTTCACCGGTTCGCTCTACACCGGCGTCTTCGCGGTCCTGTCCGTCCTGCGACTGCGGGGCGAGGAACTGCGCGGCCGCCTCGGCCCGCTGCTGGCCGGCCCGACCGGCCGTACGGCCTGGTTCGGGTCTTCCCTCCTGGTCTCCGCACTCGCGGTGATCGTCCTCCAGGCCGTGTACGGCGCCGCGCTCGGCATCGGCGCCGCCGCATCGACCGGCGATCCCGGCCTCGTGGGCGAGGTCGTCCCGGCGAGCCTGCTGCGCGTGCCGGAGGCGCTGGTGTTGCTCGCCCTCTCCGCCGCCCTGCTCGGACTCGCCCCGAGAGCCGCCGGCCTGGCCTGGGCCGTGCTCGTGTACAGCGGTTTCGTGACCGTCCTCGGCGACTACGCGGGCCTGCCGGGATGGCTGGTCAACACGTCGGTACTCTCCCACCTGCCCTGGCACCCCCTGGGCACGTTCGCCCCCGCGGCCACGGCGGCGCTGACCGCACTCGCCGCGGCACTGACGGCCCTCGGCCTGTACGGGCTGCGCCGCCGCGACCTCAGCACGGGTTAACGGGCCAGCAGTTCGCTGTCGGCGAGAATACGTTCGACCGTCTGCGGCAACGAACTGTCCTGGCCCACGATCGTCTCGCGGCCATCCGGCAGCAGGTCACGCTCCACGTACCACTCCCGCATCAGCTCCGCGCCGAACTCGGCACTCTGCGGACGGGTCGCATGCCGCCTGACCGTCTCGTCAAAGGGCACGTCCAGGTAGAAGCAGCAGGTGGTGCCGGCGTGGTCGTCCGCGAGCCGCCGCAACATCGGCCCGTACCGGCTGAGCGTGAGGATCCCTTCCAGCACCACATGCTGCCCGGCGTCCAGGACGTGCCGGCACATCGTGTCGATCAACCCGATGTTGACGCCGTCGGGCACATCCAGCTCCCGCAGGATCTGCCGCCGCACCACGTCCTGACCGATGATCGCCAGCCCACGGCGACCGTACGCCTCCCGCACCGACCGAGCCACTTTCGTCTTACCCGACCCCGAATTACCCCGGATAATGACCAGAACCGTCTCCGCCGACCCGACTCCCACGCCGCCCCACCCTACTCGCCGCTCCCCCTTCCGCGGTCGTCGAGCACGAGTGCGGCGCGGCCGTTGACCGTGTAACGCAGGTGCGTGACGGTTGGGGTGTTGACGACCCTGTTCAGCGTCAGTTCGATGGCCTCCTTGTCGGCGAGCCCGAGATCGGCGTCGAGCAACCGCATCCCGGTGCCGAGCACGACCGGGACGACGTTGAGCTCCAACTCGTCCAGCAGCCCCGCCTTGAGCACCTGGCGTACCAGGCTGCCGCCACCCGCGACGTTGACGTCCTTGCCGTTCGCCACCGCACGGGCCTGCTCCACGGCACTGGCCACGCCGTCGGTGACGTAGGTGAAGCTGGTGCCGCCCTTGCGCGTCAGGGTCTGGCGGGGGCGGTGCGTCACGACGAAGACCGGCACGCGGAAGGGCGGCTCCTCCCCCCAGGGCCCCTCGCCGCCGTCCGCCATCCGCCGCCCCATGACGTACGCCCCGGCCGCCTCGAACGTCTCGGCGATGATGTCGGAGTTCGTGTCCTTCTCGCCACCGGCGAACCCCTGCCGCTCCCGCCAGGCCATGGCCTCGGTCAGCCAGCGAGTGACCCGGAAGAACCCCGCGGCCTCCGCCGAGTCGATCCAGTTCCCCTGGCCGCCGTGCCGCTCACCGGCGTAGAAGCCGTCCAGCGACACCGACATCTGCGCGGTCACCTTGCTCATCCCGCTCCGCCTCTCCTTGCTGGGGAGCGCCCGAACGCGCCCCGCTCCCCAACCGGTCGGAGCCACCACCCGATTCTTGACACGAGGGCGCTTTCCAGCTCAATCCCTACCCATGCCATCAATCTAAGTTGACGACTTTGATCTGCTATCGTCTGCGGCAAAACCACGCTTAGTAGAAGATTCCTGCCCGGTGACGGAGTCGGCGTGGGGGCGCGTGTCCCCGCTCCACGCCAGCACTGGACGGTTCCAGGCGATGACCACGGGTCGGTAATACCTCGGGCGCCGACGACCCCAGTGGTTCGCCCCGCCGGGCAGCAGAGGGGACACGCGTGTCGTCGGCGACCTACCGTGATCTGCTGCGCGCTCCGGGAGCCGCGGCCTTCTTCCTGACCGCCACCATCGGCCGCGTCGGTATCGCGATGACCAGCCTCGGCATCGTCTGGCTGGTACACGGCACCACCGGCTCCTACGCCGTGTCCGGCCTGGTGACCGGCGCTTTCGCGGTCGCGGAGGCCCTGGTCGGACCGCAACTGGCCCGGCTGATCGACCGCTTCGGGCAGAGCCGGGTGCTGCCGCCCGCGCTGCTCGCCCACGCCACGGCCGTGGCCATGTTGCTGACCTCGGCCCATGGCCACGCACCGGCCTGGCTGCTGACCGCGAGCGGCGCGCTGGTCGGCGCCACCATCCCGCAACTCGGCGCGCTGTCCGCGGCCCGCTGGGCGACGTTGTTGCGCGGCGACCGGGCCGGGCAGTTGCCTGCCGCCTTCTCGCTGGAGTCGCTCGCCAACGCACTGGCCTATCTGGTCGGTCCCGCCCTGGTCAGCGCCCTGGGGGCGGGCGGGCAGCCGATGCTCGGGACGTTGCTGGCCGCCGTACTGATCGTCTCGGGCGGCCTCGCCCTCGCCACCCAGCACCGCACCGCGCCCGCGCCGGAGCCCAGCGCCGCCGAACGCCGCCGGGCCGATCGTTCGCTCGTACGGCCCGGCTTCGCGCTGCTGATCGGCCTGAACCTGTCCATCGGCGTGTACTTCGGCGCCACCCAGGTCGCGACGACGGCCTTCACCGTCCAGCACGGCGCGGCGGACACGGCAGCGGTGATCTTCGCGGCCTCCAGCTGCAGCGGACTGCTGACCGGCTGGTTGTACGGCCTGTCCAGGTGGCGGGCCGCCTCCCGGGTACAACTCGTGGTCGCCGTGTCCATCCTGGCACTGGCGAGCACGCTGCCGCTGATGGTGGACTCGCCGCTGGGGCTCGGGTCCGTGAGCCTGCTGACCGGCGGCGCGATCCCGCCGATCCTGGTGCTCTGCGGGGTGCTCACCGAGAAGGCCGTCCATCCGGCCGCGCTGACCCAGGCGTTCACCTGGCTCAACTCGGCCAGCGCCGCGGGCTCGGCGGGCGCGGCGGCCCTGGCCGGCTGGTTGTCGGACCTGTCCGGCGCACAGTACGGCTTCGCGGTCGCCACCTCGGGCACCGCCATGATGGCCCTGCTGGCCGTGATCTTCAGCCTCCACCTACGCGGCTCAGCGGGACCCCGCGAGCGACCACACGGACACCGCCATGAGCAGAGCGGTCAGCCCACCGCAGATCATCACGGTGGAGACAGAGAAGGCGTCGACCACGCGCCCGCCGAGGAGAGCACCGAGCGCGAAGGTGGCCTGGAAGGAAGAGGTGAAGACGACCGTGGCGGCCTCCGGCGCCCGCGGAGCGGCGGCGATGAACGACGCCTGCGAACACACCGGCACACCTCCATACGCCAGCCCCCAGACCACCAGCGCCGCCACGGCGCCGGCGGCCGTGACGCCGATCGAAGGCAGGAGCAGGGTGGTGAGCGCGATCAGGCAGCCGCAGGTCACGAAGGCGGCTCGCGAGCGGGTGGCGGCGACCTTGCCGGCCAGGAAGTTCCCGGCGACCCCGGCGATGCCGTACGCCAGCAGAACGGCGCTGACCGCTGCGGGGCTCAGGCCGGTGACGTCCTGAAGGAAGGGCGTGACGTACGTGTACGTACCGAAATGAGCAAGGACGACGAGGAAGGTGGACAGCAGCGCGATGCCGGCCCGCCGAGTGCGCAGCAGGTCGAGCAGCACGCGCAGGCTGGTGGCCTGCTGGGCGGGCAACGGCGGCAGCAACATCACCAGGGCGGCCAGGACGGCCAGCGCCAGCGCGGCCAGGACCAGGAACGCGGTACGCCAACCGGCGAGATCGCCGATGAAGGTCCCGGCCGGTACCCCGAGCACCGAGCCCAGCGGCACGGCGGAGAAGATCACGGCGGTGGCGGCGCCGACGGCGTGCGGCGGCACCAGCCGCCCGGCCAGCCCGGCGCCGATCGACCAGAAGCCGCCGATGGTCAGGCCGACGAGCACCCTGGAGATCAGCATGACCCAGTAGGAGGTCGCCACGGCGGCCAGTACGTCGGCGACGGCGAGCACCGCCATGAGGGCGACCAACATCACCCGGCGGTCCAGGCGCGCGGTCGTCAGCGTCACGACCGGTGCGGCGACCGCGGCGACGATGCCGGGCAGCGTCATGGTCAGTCCCGTGATGCCGTCGGAGATGCCGAAGTCCGCGCCGATGGTGGTCAACAGGCCGATGGGCAGGATCTCGCTGGTGACGATGGCGAAGATGCCCAGCATGAGCGAGATGACCGCGAGCCGGCCGACGAGGGGCGAGCGCGGCGGAGCGAGCGATGAGATTGGCATGGTTCCCGTTCATGAGTGGTGTACGGGCGCCAAGCCAAGCAGTCATGAAACAGCCGATGCTGGCACATTTCAGACGCAACCGAGGGCCGGCTAGTCCAGCGAGATCAGCACGATGGCCGCCGCGGCGCAGGCGAGGCCGAGTTGCTGGGCCCGGGTGAGACGTTCGCGGAGCACGGTGACGCCGAGAACGACCGGGATGGCGGGATAAAGCGCGGTAAGTACGACGGCGAGCGACAACAACTGCTCCCGGGAGGCGAGCGCGTACAGGGTGATCGCCACCGTGCCGAGCGCGCCCGCGCCGGCGCATCCCCAGGCGAGCCTGGCGGGCATGCGGATCCTGCCGGGATGGCGCAGGAGCAGGGGCGCGATGGCGACGACGGAAGCGGCGCGGCTGGCGACCAGCGGCCAGAGCCCGGCCGCCGGATCGGCCTGGGCGATCGCGACGAACTGCAGGGCGAAGGCGGCGCCGGCGACGAGGCCGTCGCCGGCCCCCGACGCGGTGGCCGGTGCCCCGTCATGATCAGAGCGGGAGACCAGCCACAACGCGGGCAGCGCGGCGACGATCCCGCACCAGGCTCCCAAGCCGGGACGATCACCCAGCAGCACGACCCCCACCAGCACGGGCAGGGCGACGGCGCCGACATCGCTCAGCGGCACGACGACGCTGAAACGGCCATTGCCGAGTCCCCGGTACAGGAACGCCGCGCCGATGCCGGTCCCGATGCCGGAAAGCGTTCCCCAGCCGAGTGCTTCGCCGCTGACCTGCGGCGCGGCCACGAACGGCGCGACGACGAGCATGAGGACGGTGCCGCCGACCTGGCTGACGAGCGCGACGGCGGCGCTGTCGGCCCGGCGGGCGAGCAGCCCGTTGAGGAAGTGCGTGATCCCGAAGCACAGGGCCGCCGTCAACGCGAGCGCCTCACCCACCATCCCGCTCCTCAACCGCGTCACTGTGCCGCATGGCTGATCGTCTGCTCGACAGGACGCGGGTAAAACATCACGCGGGTGGAACGTCAGGCGGCGCCCGGTGGCTCGCTGATCATCCGCTCCTGGAACAGCTCGTACGCCCGGCGCTGCCAATCATTGAGCGCTTGCTCGCCATAGGCGACGAGCATGGCGGAGAGGTCGGCCCCGATCTCGATGTTCTCGGGCCAGCTCCCCAGCAGGGGCCGATAGTGCACCACCATGTCCTCGACGAGTCGCTCAAGCTCCTCCGGAGCGGTGTCAGGACCGAGTTCGGCGAAGCGCAGGAGCAACGCCGGGGTCGCGGGGCTGAAGATGGCGTTCTGGGCCAGCACCCCGGCGAGGGCGGCCGTCCCTTTCTCGCCGAGCAGATGGGCGATCAGAACGACCTGCTCCCGCTCCTGCCGCGCCAACTCGGGGGCGACATCCGCCACGGCGCTGATGGTGGGCCCGTAGGCCGCCAGCGCGGGCGGCAGGTCCGGCATCGCGCCATGGCTGCGCAGCCCCGCGATCGCCGCCCGCCGGCTGGTGAGCCGCTCGATCTCGGCCGCCGCCTGCCGGTCCAGCTCCTCCAGCAGCGTCTCGGCGGTCTGGGGGTCGTCGAGCACGTCCGGGAGCGAGGCCAGCGGAAGGCCGAGTTCGGTAAGGCGGGTGATCCGCAACAACCGGACCAGGTGCCGTACGTCGTAGTCGCGGTAGCCGTTGACCGACCGCTCGGGCTCGTCCAGGATCCCGACCTTGTGGTAGTGCCGCAGCGTACGGATGGTGACGCCGGCGAGTTCGGCCAGTTCATTGCTGCGCAACGGTCTGCTCCTTCGATTCCACCCCGGCCAGCGCCCGGGAGGCGACCACGGCCACGAGCAGCACCAGCCACACGGCGGTGACGGCGAACCCGGCCGCGACCGGGGACCCCCACTCGGCGACGGCTCCGGCCAAGGCGATCCCGGCGGGCGCGGCGACCTGCAAGAACGCGTTCTGCAGGCTGAGCACCCGGCCGCGTACGGCCTCCGGGACCCTTTCGGCCTGCAGGACGCCCGTCACGGCCCCCAGCAGGGCGTTGGCCACCCCGGCCAGTGCCGCGCCGGCGAACACCACTACCGGCGAGGCCAGCGTCGCGATCAGCACGAATCCGGCCGTCGTGCCGATCAGCCCGGCGTACATGCACGATCGGCGCGACATCCTGGCGCCGACGGCGGCGTACAACCCGGCTCCGACCAGCATCCCGGCGGCGAGCGCGGTCAGCACGAAGCCGAGCAGGTCGGGCCGGGAGATGACGCTGAAGTACAGCGGCAGCACCAGGCCCTGCAGCCCGCCGACGACCACCGCCAGACCCACCGTGAGCCCTGCCATCCCGGCCAGGAACCGGCTGCGGCGCACCACCGCCGCGCCCGCCGCCAGTTGCGCCCACACCGAGGTCCGTCGCTCCGGCAGGTCGTCGATGCGGCCGAAGCGGTGCGGCATGGCCAGGGTGAGCAGCGCCGCCACCGCCGAGGTCGCCGCGGTGACCAGCAGCACGGTGCTGCCCTCGAACAGGGTGAGCAGGGTGCCCGCGACGGCGGGCCCGATCACCAGGGCCATCGAGGTCAGCGACTGACGCAGGCCGACCAGCCGTTCCAGCGGCATGCCGGTGTGCCGGGCCACCGCCGGGACCAGCACCTCCCGCGCGGTCATGCCCGGGACGTCGCCGAACGAGCCGACGATCGCGAGCGCGACGAACCACCACAGGTTCAGCCCCCACAGCAGTTCGACCAGGGGGATCGCGGCGACCGAGGCGGCCGAGACGACGTCGGCGAGCACCGAACAGGTCCTGCGGTTGACGCGGTCGAGCACCACGCCGGCGAACAGCCCCACCAGCAGCGCGGGCACCGCGGTCGCGGTCGAGACCGCGCCCACGCTCAGCGGGCTGCCGGTGGTCTGCAGGACGATCAGCGGCAACGCCACCGCGGCGATCCCGTTTCCGAGCAGGCTCATGAAGTGCGAGATGAGATAGGCGAGGGCGATGAGCGGCATGTGCCCAGCTAAAACTGTGACGTCGGGTCCGAGTCAACCTGGCTTCTTCCGAGGTTGAGCCCGCCCCGACGTCCGGGTTTACCGTGCGAAGCCCCGGCGAACCCGACGAAAGGATTGAAGCAGTGTTGTCCAATGCGGACTATGCCCGCGCGGAGCAGCTGCTGGGCCCGTACCGTTCACGACGCGTGCCCGGCAGCGGGGTGCAGCCACACTGGTTGTCCGGCGGAGCCCGCTTCTGCTACCAGCCCGGATCCCGTTTCCTCGTGGTCGACCCGGCGGAAGGCACCCGCCGCGACGCGTTCGACCACGAACGGCTCGCCGCCGCGCCTCGACCCGGCCACCGGCGCGACGACCACGCTGATCAGCGAGACCGGCCGGACCCGCCTCGACCCGGCCCCGGAGTACCTGGACCCGCCGATAGTCCGCGTGCTCGACTCCGGCGAGATCCTGTGGTGGTCACAACGCGACGGATGGGGACATCTCTACCTCCATGCCCCCGACGGGCAGCGGCTCGGGCAGATCACCACCGGGCAGTGGCTGGTGCGCCGGGTGCTCTGGGTCGATGAGGAGCGCCGGGAGGTGTGGTTCCTGGCAGGCGGGCTCGTCGATGACGACCCGTACGTCCGCCAGATCTGCCGGATCGGCCTCGACGGCACCAGGTTCACCCGCATCACCGACGACGACCTCGACCACGACGCGATCAGCCCGCCGGAGGGCGGCTACCTGGTGGACCGCGCCTCCTCGCTGAGCGCCCCGCCCCGCTCGGTCGTCCTCGGCGGCGACGGTCAGGTGCTGGTCGAGCTGGAGTCCCCGGACGCGAGCGCGCTGGAGGAACTCGGCTGGCGACCCCCCGAGCGCTTCCGTACGACCGCCGCCGACGGCAAGACCCCGATCTACGGGCTGCTCTGGCGACCGCACGACTTCGACCCGGAACGCCGCTACCCGATCATCGACCACGCCTACCCCGGCCCGCAGGTGAGCCGGACCTCCTCGTCGTTCGACAACACCGCGTCCGGTGAGCCGGAGGCGCTGGCCGCACTCGGGTTCGCCGTCGTCGCCATCGACGGCCGCGGCACCCCGGGTCGTGGCAAGTCCTTCCACGACCAGTCCTACGGCGCCCTCGGCGACGCCGGCTCACTGGCCGACCACATCGCGGCGATCCGCGAACTCGGACACCGCCATCCGTGGCTGGACACCGACCGCGTCGGCATCACCGGGCACTCCGGCGGCGGCTTCGCCACCGGCCGCGCCCTGCTCGCCCACCCCGAGTTCTACAAGGTCGGCGTCGCGGTGGCGGGCAACCACGACAACGGCGTCTACCTGCCGCTGTGGGCCGAGCAGTACCACGGTGACCTCAGCGACGAGGGCAGGCGTTCGATCTCCAACCCCGCCCTGGCCGCCAACCTGCGCGGGAAGCTGCTCCTCGTGCACGGCGAACTCGACGACAACGTGCATCCGTACCAGACCCTTCGCCTGGTTGACGCGCTCATCGAGGCCGACAAGGACTTCGACCTGCTCCTGGTCCCGGGGGTTGAGCACGCGTTGTTCGGCCGCATGCACTACGTCACCCGCCGTACCTGGGACTACTTCGTCCGCCACCTGCACGGCACCGAGCCGCCCGGCTACCGGCTCGCGCCTCTCCCGCTGCCCGTCACCGACGTGTTGTCCGGCTGAGCCTGTCCCCCGTGCGAGCTACCGGCGAATGTCCACCGTGCGGTGACGATCGGCAAGCGGTTGATTCCCTAGTGTTTCGGTCATCGGCAATTCCCCCTCTGACCACGGAGTTCAACATGCTCGGCAAGTTCAAGACCACCGCCGTCACCGCACTGTGCTGCACCGCGCTCGGCATGGGAGTCGCCGGCTGCGACAGCGAAGCGGTGGAGAACTGGGACCCCTTCGCCTCCTCCTCCAGCATGTTCTCCGGCACCAAGAAGATCACGGTGGACGGCAAGTCGGTGAACGTGTCCTGCGCCGGTGGCCCGGCCGTCCGGCCGACCATCGTCCTGCTGCACGGCGGCGGCGACGACCTGACCAAGCTGGCCGCCCTGCAGAAGACCCTGAGCAAGAACAACCGGGTCTGCTCCTACGACCGGCTCGGCGCCGGTGCGAGCGACAAGCCGGCGGGCCCGCAGGACTTCGCGAGCACCGGCAAGATCCTCACCGGCGTGATCGACCAGGTCGCGGAGGGCGGCCCGGTCGTGCTGGCCGGCCACTCCCTCGGCGGCATCATCGCCGCCCGCTACGCCCCCGAACACCAGGACAAGGTCAAGGGGCTGGTGCTGATGGACGCCACCCCGTCCACCATGATCGCCGACATCTCCACGGTGATCCCCAAGTCCGCCAAGGGCCCCGGCGCCCAGGTACGCGCCCAGAACCTGGCCATCTTCCAGGGCCAGAACCCCGAGCAGCTCGTCATCAAGGACGGCAAGGTCGGCTCCGCCGGGAACATCCCGGTCGAGGTGATCATGCACGGCCAGCAGTACCTCGCGGCCATTCCCACGTACGGCAAGGGCCTGGAGAAGGCGTGGGCCGCGGGGCAGCGCAAGTGGCTCGAACTGTCCGGCAACAGCAAGCTCAGCACCGCCACCAAGAGCGGCCACTACATCTACACCGACACGCCCGACGTCGCCGTCAAGGCCATCGAAACCGTCACCTCCCAGGCCGCAGGCTTCTGATCAGCCCCCGGGAGGCGGGCTTGAACAGGCTGGTCGGCATCGGTCTGGGGTGCCTGCTCACAGCCGTCGTGACGGCGCTCGAGGAACTGCACCGCCGCTGATCAACACCGATGCCCTCACTGAGCTGACGCGCGAAGCGCCGCCGCGAGCCACGCGGAGACCGCGGCAACCTCCCCGCCCGCATCGGGCGGAGTCTCATTGATCAGGGCCACCAGGGACACGTACCTGCCGTGGGTGGCGTCGTACCGGACGTCTTCCAGCTGGAACTCTTCGATCAGGAGGAAGGCCGTGGCCAGCCGTTCATGTGATTCCGCGGTGGCCTGGGTGCCCGCGACCTCGGCGGTGGTGTTCGCGAGGCGAACGGCCAGCTCCCGTGCCCTTGGCGAGTCGGCCGGCAGCCCGGAACGGTACGCCGTCAGGATCTCCTGCCCGATGTCCGCCCCCTCGCCGTGGATGAAGTCCCACATCGGCGCGGCGGCCACGTTCCGTCCCGGGAACGTACCGTAAGTGTCCTGGAGGTAGGCGCGGACCGCAGCACGGAACTCCTCCCCCTGCACCAGGTCGGCCAGTTCGATCCAGGCTTCGAGTTGCTCGGCGGTGGGGTCCTCCGGCAGGCGCGGCCGCATCGTCCCCAACCGCTGCACGAAACCGGTGGGTACGTCCAGATTCTCGCCGACCTCGTGCCAGAAATCGTCGATGAGCCGCTCGCGCTCCTCGTCGGGCATCGACACCAGCTTGCGCATCAGGGCCGCCTGCGCGGCCGTGCCACCCTGCTTGACCAGCGTCCTCAGCACGGCCCGCCTGACCCGCAGATCCCGCTCCTGACGCTCGACGAGCTCCAGATGCGTGGTGAGGAGATCGTGCAGCGACGTCTCGCCGTCGAGCAGCCGGCGGATGTCGTCCAGGCCGGCGTCCAGGTCGCGAAGGGTGCGGATGAGTTCAAGCCGGGCGATGGCCCGGATGTCGTACTGACGGTAGCCTGCCTCGGTCACGTCGGTGGGTGCGATGATCCCGGCGTCGGAGTAGTACCGGATGGCACTGACGCTCAGCCCGGTCCGCAGTGCCGCGTCCCCGATCGGGTACAGCTCGTTGTCGTCCATGCCGTCACTATGATGTCTCAAGCAGCTTGAGACTCAAGCCCTGCTTGAGATCAGCCGCGAACCGCGCATGGCACGCATCAGTACGGGCATCGCGACCAGCAAGGCGATTCCTCTCAGCACCCCCGCGACCGGGTACGGCGCCCGCAACCCGAACGTGTGCGCCACAAACCCCCCGGCCAACGCCCCGAGCGGGATCAATCCCCACCCGAGCATCCGGTAGACGCTGTTCACCCGCCCGAGCAGCTCGGACGGCACGATCCGCTGCCGGAGGCTGACGGTCACGACGCTCCAGAGCGTGGTGACGAAGCCGTTGACGGCCAGCAGGGCGCCGAGCACGGCCACGTTCGGACTCAGCCCGATCCCGACGAAGACGACGACGTTCGTGACAAGCGCGGCAAGGAGGGCGGGAAGCTCCCCCATCCTCTCGACCAGGCGCGCGCTGACCAGCCCGCCGAGCAGACTGCCGATCGCGGCACCGGCCAGCAGCAGCCCATAGCCGGGCGCGTCGAGACGCAGCGTCTGTGTCGCCAGCAGGACCAGGGAGACATTGCCGAGTTGAAAGCAGAAGGTGTTGACGCCGAGCAGGATCGCGAGGGTGCGCAGCAGCCGGTGACGGGCCAGCCAGCGCAGGCCGTCCGCGATCGCCGTCCGTACCGGAGGATGCTCGATCCGCTCGCGCCCGCGCCTGGGCAACGTCGCCAGCAGCGCGGCGGACAGGGCGAATGTGGCGGCGTCCACACCGAACGGCAACGCCACGGCGATCGCGAACAGCAGGCTGCCGACCGGTGGCCCCGCGAACTGCAAGCCGACCGTGGTGATCGTCTGCTGATGGCCGTTCGCCTTGTGCAGCAGCGGCCCGGCGACCAGGTCCGGCAACATCGCCTGCGCCGCGTTCGCGAAAACGACCGTGCACGCTCCCAATCCGAAGGCCGTGACGGCGAGCGCCGGGATGCTGATCCGATCGAACGCGGCAAGGACCGCGATGACGGCAACGATCAACGCCTGGATCGCCTGAGCGCGCCACATGAGGGCCACACGGTCATGGCGGTCGACGAGCGCGCCGGCGGGCAGGGAGAGCAGCAACCAGGGAAGGTACGTCGCCGCGGACACGATCGACACGAGCCGCGGGTCTCGGGTGACCGCGACGGCCAGCAGGGGAACGGCCGCGGTGAACGCCCCGTCGCCGATGCTGTTGATTCCCGTGGCCCACAACAACCGCCGGTAGCCCGCGGAGAAGCGCGGCTCGTCGCCCGTTCCGTTCGTCACATCGGGATCTTCCGGTGCCAAGTGCCGTCACGACAGCATTTAGGCGAGCGCTACATAATGGGGCCGTGGCGCTGACGATCGATCTCGGTGTGTCCGAGCTGGCAGCGACCCGGTTCGCGATCTCCCCGCTGTCGGAAACCGTGTCCGGCCTGCAGCAGCTCGGTGATCTTGATCGGAACCCCCTCCACCTGCGGTGGCTGCGGTGGGCGGCGGACGAGCTCGCCCGCGATCCCCTGGACCTCTCGCACACCTGGCCGCTGATCGTCAGCGACCGGCCCAACTGGCCGGAATTCCTCGTTCCCGCTCCGCTCGGCCCGGGAGCCTCCATCGACGACGACCTTGCCGCGTTGCGCAGGACACCCGCGGCGCAAGTGCGGATCAGCCTCCGGCGCGTGTTCGGTGAGGACCTCCCCGCCCCGGCCGCCGCACTCGCCGAACGGCCCGCGGCCGGATTGGCGGCGATCGCCGCGGAACTGCGTACGGCACACGACCGGCTCATCGCGCCGCACTGGTCACGGATCCGGGCCTTGCTCGATGCGGACGTCATCCATCGGGCCAGGCAGCTGGCCGCGGGTGGTGCCGAGAGGTTGTTCGCGGACCTGCATCCGGATCTACGCTGGCACGATGGCCGGCTGCGACTGGGCGGAGCACGCTGGCGGGTCGAGCGGGTCGTGGAACGCGGTCCCGGTGGGCTGGTGCTCATGCCGGTCGCGCTCGGCTCACCGTACGTGCTGATCAAGAAAAGGACTTCCACGCAGACCACCGTGCGCTATCCGGCACGAGGCGTCGGAACGTTGTGGACCGCCGGAACGCGGGCACCCGCAGGCAGTACGGTACGGCTGCTCGGCCGGGCGCGAGCCGAACTCCTTGAGGCACTGCGGTCGCCCTCGACCACGACGGACCTTGCCCGGGCGCTCGGGATCACGCCCAGCGCCGTGTCACAACACCTCCGCGTACTGCGCGAAAGCGGACTGGTCGCCCGCGAACGATCCGGGCGCAGCGTGCTGTACATGACGACCGCCCTCGGGGCGTCCCTGCTCGAGACTGTTACCTGAACCGCCGGAGCCCGGCTCAGCGCATGGCCCACTCTTCCGCTTTTCTTCCTTTTTTCTTCCGTTCCGTTGGAACACAAGTAAGAAATGCCCGGAACCGGCTATCCGGCGGAATTTCATTCGCGCGGGTGATATCGTCCGCAGACGCAGCCTCGCCTGTCGGCCGTCGAGGCCGGTCAGACCCGCGGTCAAGGGATCAGGGCCCCGGTTCGGCAACGGCAGGTCTGCGTTACGCAAGCCAGAGCGCGCCCCGGCCGCCGATGATGGCCGGGGCGCCCGCAAACCAAATGAGGAAGTAATGAATTTACGCGATGCTCGCTGCCTGATCGTGGCCGGAGTGTGTCTGGCGGCCACGGCGGCGGGTGCCCCCGTCGCGGTGGCCGATGACGAGATACCCGCGGTCGGCCACGGCTTCCACAGCGGGACCGTCCCGCTGACGACCGTGCTCAACGGGGACACCTACGAGCTGAAGGACGCGACCAGAGGCGGCGCGAGCGGCTATCTGGATCGCCGCAACAGCGCCGGCGACATCGTGTCGGTGCCGTACACCGACCAGGACAACGACTGGGGCGACGGAACCCTGTCCAACCAGGCGAGCCAGGCCGTGGACGCCCAGTACGCGGCGACGAAGGCATGGGACTACTTCGCCAACGTGCACGGGCGCAAAGGTTTCGACGGCGAGGGCCGGGCGCTCAATCTGCACGGCAGAGTGGCCGGCCTCCCGCTTCCGAACGGCCGCCCCGCCTTCGTACCGGCAAGGCCCGACCTCGACAGTCCGGCCAGGATCGCCTACGCCAGCCCGCACCAGGAGAGGGGGAAGGACGGCAACTACAGGCAGCTCGACGGGGCCACACTGGACCTGGTCGGCGGCGCGTTCGCCATGGGTGTGGCCCATGTGGAGGCGGGCCTGCCCAGATGGGAGGACACCGCCGATCACCCCGAGCGGGAGGAACCGGCCGCGATAGGGGCGGCCACGGCGAACATCTTCGGCACCATGATCGAGTTCTACGCGAACAACCGGGTCGATCGGCCGGACCACCTCATTGGCGAGCGTCTTGCCGTGGGATTCCCGGCCGGCACGTTCGCCCCGCCGGTCTCGATGGCCAATCCTTCGTCGGGCTGCTGGAGTACGCAGACCAGGACGGACCCGGGCCCGGCGAACCACTTCTTCTACCTCCTCGCGATGGGCGACAAGCCCGCCCAGGGTGAGACCAGCCCGACCTGCAACGGCATGCCCGTCACCGGCATCGGAAACGACAAGGCGGCGAAGATCTGGTATCGGGCGCTGACCGAATACTTCGCCGCCACGACCAATTACGCCGCCGCCCGGATCGCGACGCTGAAAGCGGCCGCCGACCTCTACGGCGCGCACGGCCTGGAGTACAACACGGTCAACGCGGCGTGGTCCGCCGTCTCGGTCAACGGCGCGAACCCGATCGGCGGCAGCCAGACGCCACGTCCAGTCAACCCGGGAGACCAGGATGCCGTGGTGGGGAAGGCCGCCAGCCTGCAACTCGAGGCCACGAACCCCGGCGGCCGGCCGCTGACCCACACGGCGGTCGGACTGCCTCCGGGGCTCACCATCGATCCGGCGTCGGGTCTGATCTCCGGTACGCCGACGAAGAAGGGCGACTACCGGGTGACGGTCGGAGTGACCGACACCCTGCACGCCCAGGGCACTACGTGGTTCATGTGGTATGTGAGCTAGGCGTCCGAGCCCTCTCCCTTCCTTCCTGATCGCAGCCGGGCCGCCCGGGCGTCGGCGCGGATCTCTCGCTGGCGGACCTTGCTACGGGCGCGCTCGGCGGTCCTGACGGCGCTGACCGTCGGCGTGGGGGAGGTCGGGAAGGTGCCGTCACGACCGCCGGCCCCTGGGACATCTCAGGAGGAATCACCGTACGGGACGATCATCCCTCGGTAGCATCACTGCGAACCGTCCTTGAACATGAAGGAAACGCATGGAGGTGCGATTCGCGCTTCTGGGCCCGGTGGCCGTGCACGGGCCCGGCGGCCCGATCGCGCTGGGTTCGCCCAAGCAGCGAACCGTGCTGGCCGTCCTGCTGCTCCACGCGAACCGTATGGTCCCGGACGACCGGCTCATCGACCTGGTGTGGGGCGAGCGCGCGCCACGCACGGCCGTGGCTCGCCTTCAGGTGTACGTGCACGAACTGCGTACCTTGGTCGGCAAGGAGCGCATCAGCCGCGTCGGCGCCGGCTACCGCGCTCACGTGGCCGCGGACGAGCTCGACCTGTCCATGTTCGAGCAGCACCGGAACGCCGCGCGCGCCGACACCGCCGACGGGCGCCATGCCGACGCCGCGGCCCTGTTGCGTACCGCGACAGGGCTGTGGCGCGGTCCCGCGCTGGCGGGCACCAGCGCCGAGCTGATCCACCGGGAACGCCCCGGCCTTGAGGACAGGCGGACCTGCGCTCTGGAGGAGTTGTACGACGCCGAGTTGGCGTGCGGGCGGCACACCGGCGTCCTCGGCGAACTGCGTGCGGCGGTGGCCGAGCATCCCCTGCGCGAGCGGCTGGTGGGACAGCTCATGCTGGCCCTGTATCGGTGCGAGCGCCGCTCCGAGGCCCTGACCGTGTATCGGGACGCGAGACAGCGACTGGTCACCGAACTGGGCATCGAGCCCGGCGGCCCACTGCGCCAAATACACCAGCGGCTCCTCCAGGAGGACACGGCGAACCTACCTGGACACTCGGACACTCCCGGACACCCGGACGCTCCCGGACACCCGAGCACTCCCGGACAGCCGAGCACTACCGGACAGCCGAGCACTCCCGGACAGCCGGACACTACCGGACAGCCGGACGCTCCCGGACCACCGAGCACTCCTGGGCGGCACGCGTCTGTCGCGCGGCCGGCCGAGTTGCCCAGGGACGTGTCAGGGTTCGCCGGCCGCGACGCGGAACTGGCGTGGCTGGAGGAGTGCCTGGACAACGGCGGCGACGGCGGCGACGGTGTGTGCGTCCTGAGCGGCGCGGCGGGCATGGGAAAGACCGCGCTCGCGGTGCACTGGGCACACCAGGCCAAGAGCCGCTTTCCAGACGGCCAGATCTACATCGACCTGCGCGGATATGACCACGACCAAGAGCCGCTGACCACGGCGGCGGCCCTGACCCGCCTGCTGATCTCGGCCGGCGTCGAACCCGGGAGCATGCCGGGCGGCTTGGAGGCCCGGCTCGGTCTCTACCGCTCCCTCCTGGCCGACCGCTCGTACCTGCTGGTCCTGGACAACGCCCGCGCCGCCGCCCAGGTCGAGCAGTTGCTGCCCCCGACCGGCGCGGCGATCGTGACCAGCCGGCACCGGCTGGGCGAACTGGTCGTACACGCAGGTGCCAGGCAGCGCTCGCTCGGCCCGCTCTCCGACGAGGACGGCCGGGCACTGCTGGACGGCGTGCTGGGCCCGGCACACGAACCGGCCGAATCGGACGCGCGCGGCACCCTCGTGCGTACATGCGGCGGCCTGCCACTCGCCCTGCGCATCGCCGCCGCGAACGCCGCCGTCCGGCCCGCGGGCGGCACCACGGCGGTCGCGGCCGAACTGGCCGCCGGCGACACCCTGGCGGGACTCATCTTGGACGGAACCGAGCACAACGCCGTCACCGTCGCCTTCTCCGTGTCCTACCGCGTGCTCGCCCCAGCGGAACAGCGGGTCTTCCGCCTGCTCGGGCTCGTTCCAGGTCCCGATGTGACCGTGGCGGCCACGGCAGCGGCCACCGGCCTCCCGCCGGCGGAGGCCCGTGCTTCCCTCAAGGCCCTGGCCGCGGCGCACCTGCTCGAACACCACATCACCGACCGGTACCGATTCCACGACCTGGTCCGGCTCTACGCCGTGGCGGAAGCCGGGCGCGACCCCGAGCGTGAGCCTGCCTGGAACCGCCTGTTCGGCCACTATCTGGACCTGGCGACCGCCATCGCCGCCCGGTGCGCACCCGGCGAATACCTGCTTCCCGGCCCGCGGCCAAGAACCCGTGAACGGCCGTTCACAGAGAAGCCCGGCATCATCGACCTGGACGTCCTCAATCTGATGGCCGCATTGAGGTACGCGACCGAACATGAGCCCGGCCCGCAGGTCTGGCGCCTGGCCGACCTGATCCGCGCCATCTGCGCCCGTACCGACCACATCGGTGAGTGGGTGGAGATCGCGCCGGCCCTGCTCGCGGTCACCTCCGCCCACGAGGTGCCCGCCGTGGCCGCCATGTTGCACATCGGCATGGGTGACGGACTTTTCCGCGCCGGTCGCCGTACGGAAGCCGTGGGACACCTGGAAGAGGCCGTGCGCATCGCGCACGACAGCGGCGAACGGGAGGGCGAGGCGGCGGCCAGGATGGGGCTGAGTTTCGCACGTGCGTGGACGGGCGACCTTCCCAGGGCGATCGCCGACAACGTCCGCGCGGCGCGGCTCTTCGGCGAGCTCGACTCGGTGCCCGGACACATCAGGGCCCTCAATGCGCTCGGCTACCAATACCACCATCTGGGCCGGCTCGATCTGGCCGAACACTACTGCAGGCAGGCCCTCACACTGAGCCGCCGCCACCAACTGCCCTACGCCGAGGGAGCCGACCTGCGGCAACTCGGCGCCGTACTCCTCGACCAGGGCCGATACGACGAAGCCGAGTCATGCCTGCGGCGGTCGGTCGCCCTGATCACCTCGATAGGCGGCCACGGCGCGGCCACGACGCGAGTCTGGATCAGCCGGCTGCACTGGGAGAACGGCAGGTGGGAGCAGTCGCGAGAGGAGGTGCTGAGAGCACTCGAGGTGTGCCGCGGCCAGCGTGACCGACTGGTCGAGGCGGCGGGCCTGGTCGCCCTGGCCGACGCCGTCATCCCCCTCGGCCTGACTGCGGAAGCCTCGGACAGCCTTGACCTGGCCGACGACCTGATCGCCGCGGGCGGCCTGCCCTGGCATCGCTCCTACGCGCTGCTCGCCCGAGCCCGACTGCACAACGCCCGCGAAGATCGGGAGGGCGCCATCCATCACGCGCTGCGGGCACACGCCGTGGCAACCGAGAACACCTACCGATTGCCGCAACTGGCCGCCCTAACCGAACTGGCCCACCTGGAACAACAGCGCGGCAACCACGAGGCAGCATCCCACCAGGCAAGCCAGGCCTTACACCTGTGCACCCAAATAGGACACGCGCCCTGCGCAAAGAAACTCACCCCATTCCTCACGACCAACAGCAGCATGTTCAGACAATGACGAGCCACGCGGGAAGAAGCGGCGTGTCAGTACTCATCACCCAGTGCTTCAGCATGCGGGCGGATGCTTGAGGCCGGAGGCCCTGGGCTATGGCTACCAACTCGTCCTGGACTACAGGCAGGACCAACGCGGCGTCCAAGACCGATGTCCACAGCACCCTCCTCACCGACGGCACCCTGGCCTGCCCCCTGACGCCCGAGCGCCTGCCCCAGGCCACCACCGCCCCGGACGACCGAACTGTCCGCACCCCATCCGAGCACCTCGCCCAGTTGATCGCCGCCCAGCGCACACCTGCGCACAAACCACCATCACCCTGCCCCCGACGACCTCGACGCCAACACCAAGTCCCGCCCAGACCCACACCACCTGACCCCGGTCTGGCAGGACTCCTACAAACCCATCCGCGCCAACACCGAAGGCATCAACAGCCACCACATCGACCTCGCCGACCCCAAGAACCGGCTCGCCCACGATGGCGTCGCCCAGACCCTGCTCGCCGCACTAGTGACCGCCGTCACCAACGAACTCATCCTGCTCGCCCGACGGCAAACCCACGACCACCGCGAACCCCTGCCCGAGGACACCCACGCATCCGCAGATCTGGACCCGCCGACAACATCCGAAAGACCGCCACCGGGCACCTGGTCCTCTGAGTTGATAATCGGACGGCACCCCCGACCGACCGGTCCCACACCCCGGGCCAACTAGTCGCGCACGCCCGACCTACCGGTCCCACACCCCGACCGGCCGGGTCGCGCACGCCCGCCCGACCCCTCGCACGCTCCCAGCGGCTCAACACCCCCGGCGCCCTTCGCACGAACGCCACAACGAGCCGAAACCAGCCCGCCCGTCCCACCGTCCAACAATCCGAAGACCTCGGAAAACACGAAATCCCGCCCGATTCAAATGATCGGACGGGATCCCGTCAACCTCAGTCCAGCCGCTTCAAGAACGGCCCAGGGTGGGGTGTTCACGAGTGAGCCTGGCCTGGGATGCATCAGGGGGCTGAAAGATCGCTTCCCGAATTCCGCGTGATCGTTTACCAGGTCGGATAGGGCGCTCGCCTCGATGTGGTCGGCCTGACAGTGGTTAGGAGGTTCGAAGTCGGTCCAGCTGAGGGTCGTAGCAGTGCAAGCCGAGTTCGGCCGCAACCTGGACCGCGTACGCTGATGCCTCTCTCGCGCGGCGGTACACCATGGGGAAGTAGATGTAAGGGCCGATGGCCTCTCCGATCAGGGGAGACGTTGACCAGGGAATATCCTCATAGCCCTCGTCGTCCTCATCCACCTCGCCCAGGTCCGGCCAGCGTTGCAGGAGCCGCTCCACGAACTCTGCGATCAGGGGTGTTGGCGGAGTCTCCGCATCCGTTTCGACGTATTGGTCGTACAGGGCGGAATGCGTCTCGCCCGCTTCCTGATCGTTCGCGGGGCGCTGGCCCTCCCAGACCGCAAGGTCGTAGCTCATGCGGAGATGATGTCACTTTCGGGGCGAATCGCACCTGGATGGTTCAAGGTACTGGTGCCTCGGTTCGCGGTACCGCAGCCCTCATGATGACCCGGGAGTGGTGGGAGTCAGGGGCGCGGCACGTCGAGAACGATGACGGGCGCGTTCTCCGCGAGCAGTTGATCGGCGTCGAAGCCTACCCCGGTGGTCTGTTCGGTGAAGGCGAACACGGCGGCGCACTTGCCGTCGAAGTCGTCGGGGGCCAGGCCGTCGAGCAGGGTGCGCAGACCGGCCAGAGCGGACGGGTCACCATCCTCCTCCCGGCGGTCGCCGAAGACGAACTCCCACATCCGCGCCTTGATCCGCCCGTCGGCCGCGTAGACGACCGTGTGGCCGCCCTTGAAGTGCCAGGACGCCATCCACACCCGGGCACCCTCACTGACCATGGCGAGAACCTGGTCCGAGAGCCCGTATCCGTAGGTGAACTCCAGCAGGCCCCAGGCGCCGTCGCCTTCGAAGGCGAAGAGCACGGGCTCGTCCGCCTCCAGCGCCTCCTCGGGCGGGTAGGCCATGACACGCTGTCCGGGGTCGCGGCCGCCGTTCACTCGCCATAAGACGTCGTCGAGGCCGAGATGCTCTCCGAGAGGCTGCACAACGATCCAGCAGAGGGCGTCCAGCCAGGCGACGCGGCGCAGGACGTCCCGGTAATGATTTATCACCTGCATATGAGAACACGCCGAGAGTCTCCGGGAGCAGGACACGGAGGCTCTCGGTGGGGATCATGAGCAGGCGCAGAACTCCCAGTGGTCCCTTCGTCACCTCCAGGACGCGCTCGTCCGGTGGCCGCTGAGAACAGCGGCTGACGACGTCATCGCCGACGTCTGGATCGCCGACTTACGCATGAGCCGGATCACAGTTCCGCCTGGATCGGGACCTACAAGTCCGTCCGCGCCAACGCCGAGGGCCTCAACGGCAGGCTCAAGGGACACGACCTCGACCTCGGCGATCCCAAGAACCGGCTCGCCCACGGCCGCGTCGCCCAGACCATCCTGGTCACGCTGCTCGTCACCGTCGCCAACGACCACTTCCTCGACCAGTGGCGCCACATCCACGAGCCCCCAGACGAGCCCGTCACACTCGCCGACACGCCGCAGAGTCCAGCCCAGCCCCTCGACGGCACACCACCCGCAGGCCAGAGCAGGCCACCACCCACCCCATAAGCCGCAAAACCCGCCACCCCGCCGCAGCGCCCAGCCCACCGTCGGCTTCGCCATGCCCAACGGCCGGATCTCGCTCCTCCACCAGCGGCCTGACACCACCCGGGCCTTCCCAGACACCCGCTCCGCAGTCCCCAAACCAGGACGAACCCGATTCGGAAACCCCCGAAACGACAAGATCCCGCCCGATCGCGATGATCAGACGGGATCCCGTCAACTTCAGTCCGGCCGTCTCAAGAACGGCCCAGGGTGGAGATGAGGGGATTCGAACCCCTGACCCCTTCGATGCGAACGAAGTGCGCTACCGGACTGCGCTACATCCCCAAGGACTTGACCAGATTAGCAAACTCCAGAGGGTCCTCGCGCCATCGATTCAGTCCCCCACCGCTCGCTTGGGCGGTTCGGCGTACTGATCGAACAGGACATCACCATGCAGCGCGGACAGATCGATGACCTCGGCCTCCGCCTCGGCGGTGACCCGCCGCTGCTCGCGCTCCCTCCGCAGCCGGTCAGAGCGAGCCTGGAGGGAGCGCTCGCGGCGTTCCCCATCCACCTGTACGGCGATGCGCAGAAACGCCATGTACGCCAGCATGATGACGACGGACGGTGCGACCCCCCACCAAGGGATCATCTGCACCGCGGCCGTCACAATGGAGGCCAGCACCAGCAGAGCCGTGAAGAAGAGCAGTCGTCTGCGGCGGGCCACGATGATGGCGCGGCGGCGCAGACGGAACTGGCGGACGTCGACCTTCTCGACCTCCAACGGCGGAGTCCCGTCGTCCTCATCGGCGTCCGGTGGAGCCAAGTTGTCGAGATCGGGCAGTTGGTGCTCGCCGGTGTAATACTCTTCGAGCTCGGCCAGCTCGGCGAGGTTCGTCTTGTCCTTGCGCAGCCACATCGGGATCAGGACGCAGAGCCACATCACGACGATGGCCAGATAGAGGAGGACGCTGCTCACGACCACCTCCGGGCAGCACGAAGACGCGGATGTGCTCGTCGCGCCTTGAATGTGCTCACGTCACGCACCGTAAGACCGCATGTCACTGATTGACGAGCATTCGGTGCGGTGTGTCGCGAGATCGTCAAACCTCTTCGACCGAGGAACCCCCGCGAGCGGCTGACTCACGCGCGCGACGCCACTGCACGAGCAGCCCGCCGGGAACATCCTCGACGGTCAGCGCGTAGCAAATGTGGTCGCGCCAGGCTCCGTCGATGTGGAGTTGGCGACGCCGAATGCCTTCTTCCCTGAATCCCAGCTTCTCAACCACTCTACGGCTGGCTTGATTCTCAGGACGGATGTTCGCTTCCAGCCGATGCAAACCAGTGGTGAAAAAGCAATGGTCAACGGCCATGGCGAGCGCGGTGGGGGTGACTCCCTTGCCGGCGAGCGCCCCATCGATCCAGTAACCAACCTGGGCAGAACGGGCAGATCCCCACACGATTGCGCCCACGGTCAACTGCCCCGCGAAGCGGCCCTTGTAGGTCATCACCCACGGCAGCGCCAGCCCTTGCCTTGCCTCGCGGCGCAACGTACCGACCATGGAGACGTACGGCCCGAGCCCGGTTCTGAAAAGCGGCGTCTCCGGATTGCTCGGCTCCCACGGACGCAGCCAGTTGGCGTTGCGCAGCCGTGTCTCACGCCACACGCGTACGTCGCTCAGCCGTAGCGGCCGGAGGCCTACCGGACCTTCGTTCAGGGTCACCGGCCAGCCACGAAGTCGATCCACACCTCTCATCATCCCCCTATCGGGCACGATGTCGCCACGGATCAACGACCGGCGATCAGATTCGCCGTCCGCATGCCCGATCACCGCACCAAGATCCGCCACCCACACACCCACACACCACCCAAGAACCCGCCACTCCCCCCACGCTCGCGCACCGCCAAAATCCGCCACCCACACGCTCGCTCACCGCTCAAGAACCCCCGTCCGCACGCCCAAGCACCACCCGAAAACCCTCCACCCCCGGACACCCGCGCATCACCCAAGAGCCCGCCACTCCCCGGACGCCCCGCGCACCACCCGAGAGCCCCACCTCCCGCGCACAAGAGCCCGCCACGTTCCGCACGGCCGCGACCGCACGAGAGCCCTCACCTCCCGCACGCCCACGCACCGCACGAGGGCCCTACCTCCCGCGCACCGCACGAGATCCCGCCACCTCCCGCACGCGCGCATCGCCCGAGAGCCCGCCATCTCCCGCGCACCACCTGAGAGCCCGCCACCTCCCGCGCGCGCATCGCCCGAGATCCGGCCATCTGCACGCCCTATCGCCGTGACAGAATCCGTCGAAAAGAGCTTCCGATCACCGTCTCCAAGCGACCGCTCACCGCCGCTAAAGCGACCTGCTCCATCTCGAAGCGCCCAGTTCCCGTCCCAAAGCGCCCAATTCCCGTCCCAAAGCGGTCGCTCGCCTTCCCGCCCGGACGCCGTCGCCCGCACGCGGCGCCAACGCCGCTCGCCCCTCGCCGCTCACGCCTCGCGTCTCGTCGCGGTCACCCTTGCGGCCCAAGGCGGTCACACACTCGCACCCCGACACGCGCGCCCACTCGCGACCCGACCAGCGCTCAAGACCGTGCCGCACACCCGTCAACGCGGGTGATCGCCACCTCGAATCTGATCAACGGCATGCCGCAAAATCGGCGCGAGTACGGCGACGCCATCCCGCACACCACCCGACGACCCAGGCAGATTCACAATTAAGGTTTCACCCGCCTGCCCAGCCAACCCCCGAGAAAGTACGGAAGTCGGCACCTTCTCCCGATTCGCCATCCGAATAGCCTCAGCGATGCCAGGAATTTCCCGAGAAATAACCCGAGCCGTCATCTCAGGCGTCAGATCCATAGGCGTCAACCCGGTCCCACCAGTCGTGACGATGACGTCATACCCGCCCGCCACCCCATCACGAAGCGCCCCCTCGACCGGCTCGCCATCAGGCACCACCACGGGCCCCTCGACCTCGCACCCGGCCTCCTCCCGCAGCAGATCGGCCAGCAACCGCCCGGATTTATCCTCATAAATCCCAGCCGCCGCCCGATTCGAAGCCGTGATCACCAGCGCCCGGATCATGCCTCCTCGCCCCGCGTCCACCGGCCGGTCTTCCCGCCCAGCTTCTCCTCCACCCGCACATCGGTGATCACCGCACCCGGGTCGACCGCCTTCACCATGTCGATCAGGGCCAGCGCCGCCACCGAGACCGCGGTCAGCGCCTCCATCTCCACCCCGGTCCGATCCGCCGTCTTCACCCGGCACGTGATCCCCACGCCCCAGTCCTCGACGTCAAGGATGACCTTCACCCCGTGCAACGCGATCGGATGGCAGAGCGGAATCAAATCGGGCGTACGTTTCGCCCCCATGATCCCCGCGATTCGCGCCACCCCCAGCGCATCGCCCTTGGGCACCTCTCCCGACCGCAGCAGCGCCACCGTCTCGGCCGACAGCTGCACCCGCCCGGTGGCCGTGGCGGTGCGGGCCGAGACGTCCTTGGCCGAGACATCGACCATGCGGGCGGCCCCGGTCTCGTCGATATGCGTCAGCTCACTCACAGGCACCCCATCCCAGACAACGCCACGTGGGCGTCGCACTCCGCCCGAGCCGGGCTCACAGCCGGATCACTTCCACCTGAGCCCCGCTCTCCACCTCGGTCACGTCCTCCGGCACCACGATGAGCGCGTTGGCCGAGGCCAGTGCGGCGAGCTGATGGGAGCCCTGCCCGTGCGCCGGCGACACCGTGCCATCGGCGGCCAGCACGCCACGCAGGTACGACCGCCGCCCGGACGGCGACCGCAGCGGCCCCACCGTCCGCGCCGTGAGCGTCTCGGCCATGCCCCCGGGCAGCCCGCGCATCCTGTCGAGCGCCGGCCGTACGAACAGCATGAACGACACAAAAGACGACACCGGATTGCCCGGCAGGGCGAAGATCGGCACCTGGTCCTCCCCCAGGACGCCGAACCCCTGAGGCATTCCCGGCTGCATCGCCACTTTTTCGAACCGGACTGTGCCCAGCGGCGACAGAGCCTCCTTGACCGGCTCGTACGCCCCCATCGACACCCCGCCGCTGGTGATGATCGCATCGGCCCGCACCAGGTGCGTGTCCAGCCGGTCGAGCAACACGTTCGGATCGTCGCCCACGGAACCGGCGCGGAAGCCCTCGGCCCCCGCCTCCCGTACGGCCGCCGTCAGCGTGTAACTGTTGGAATCCCAGATCTGCCCAGGCGACAGCATCCCGCCGGGCTCCACCAGTTCGGCGCCGGTGGAGATCACGACGACCCGGGGCCGCGGCCGCGCCAAGACGCGCCGCCGCCCGACTCCCGCGATGATCCCGAGCTGCGCCGCCCCGATCGCGGTGCCCGCCTTGAGCACGACCTCGCCGGTCTGTACGTCTTCCCCGGCCCTGCGCACCGCGTTGCCGGCCTCGGCCCGGCGGTCGATGCGTACGGAGACCGTCCCGCCATCGGTCCACTCCACCGGCACCACGGCATCGGCCCCGGCCGGCAGGGGCGCGCCGGTCATGATGCGTACGGCATGCCCCGGCCCCACGGCCCGCAGCTCCGTGGACCCGGCCGCCACGTCGTCGATAACCGGCAACGTAACCGGAATTTCCGACAAGTCCTCAGCCCTGACCGCGTACCCGTCCATGGCCGAGTTGTCGAACGGCGGCAGCGGCACCGGCGACGACACATCCTCGGCCAGCGTCGCCCCCAGCGACTGCTCCAACTCCAGCTCAAGAGGGGCGAGCGGACGTACGGTGGCCAGAATCTCGGCCAGATGCGCCTCAACTGATTTCATCAAGGAACTCCCGCAACCACGGCACGAACTCCGGCGCCAGATCTTCCCGACCTGCCGCGAACTTCACCACAGTACGCAAATAGTCCAGCTTGTCGCCCGTGTCATACCGCCGGCCCCGGAACAGCACGCCGTGCACCGGCCCGCCGTCCTCCGAACTACGCGAGGCGAGCGTACGCAGGGCGTCGGTGAGCTGGATCTCCCCGCCACGCCCCGGCGGCGTCTTCTCCAGCACCTCGAACACCGTCGGATCGATCACATAACGCCCGATGATCGCCCAGTTGGACGGCGCCTCCTCGACCGGCGGCTTCTCGACAAGGTCGGTGACGCGTACGACGTCCTCCTCGGCGGTGGCCTCGATGGTCGCCACGCCGTACAGCGAGACCGACTCCCTTGGCACCTCCATCAGCGCGATCACGCTCCCCCCGAACGTGTTCCGCACCTCGATCATCCGCTGCAGCAGCAGGTCACGATGGTCGATCAGGTCGTCGCCGAGCAGGCAGGCGAACGGGTTGTTGCCGACGTGGTGCTTGGCGCAGAGCACCGCGTGGCCGAGCCCCTTCGGCTCGCCTTGACGTACATAATGCAGCGTCGCCAGCGAGGCCGGCTCGCGGACCTGGGACAAACGGTGCTCATCGCCCTTGGCCTCAAGCGCCTCCTCCAGCTCGAAGGCCCGGTCGAAGTGGTCCTCGATCGAGCGTTTGTTCTTGCCGGTGACCATGAGGACGTCGAGGAGCCCAGCGGAGGCGGCCTCCTCGACGACATACTGGATCGCGGGCTTGTCGACGATGGGCAACATCTCTTTCGGTGTCGCCTTGGTCGCCGGAAGGAACCGGGTGCCCAGACCCGCGGCGGGCACGACGGCTTTCGTCACAGGGTCGAAGTCAGCCATGAGTAGACCCTAGTGGAGGGACCTGTGGACAAGCTGAACCTGCGCCGTGAGGTGAGCGCGGCGCGTACCCGCCTCGCCCCCGAACAGCTACGGGCAAACGCCATCAAGGTACGCGAAACACTGCTCGACCAACCCTGGGTACAGATGGCCGGCCTGGTGGCCTGCTACTGGTCAGCGGGGTCGGAGCCGGAGACGCACGGGCTCGTGTTCGCTCTCTGGAAACATGGAGCCACAGTTATCCTCCCCGTCCTTCTTGAGAACAATGACCTGGATTGGGCGGTGTACGACGGCCCGGACACGCTCGCTCCCGGCCGCTACGGGATCATGGAGCCGGTGGACGCGCGCCGCGGCGTTGACGCCGTGCGCACGGCCGCCCTCGTGATCGTGCCCGCCCTGGCGGTGGACCGGCAGACGGGGGTACGCCTGGGGCGCGGCGGCGGCTCGTACGATCGAGCCCTGGCCCGTGTCGGCCCGAACGTTCCCACGGTGGCGCTGCTGCACGACGGCGAGTTGATCGACGACGTCCCAGCAGAGCCTCATGACCGGCAGGTGCGCTATGCGATGACGCCTTCGGGACTCACTAAACTCATGTGAACGCAGATACGAAAGGGGAGCCAGATGACGCTGGATGTCTGGCTCCTCCTCGGTGCCGGGATTGTCATCGCGGCCATCGCGTCCGTACGCCTCGCGCATCGCACCGGTCTGCCCAGTCTTCTGATCTTCCTCGGCTTCGGGCTGGTTCTGGGCCCTTCGGGGTTCGGAATCCCTTTCGAGAGTCCCGAGCTCGCCCAGCAGATCGGACTGTCGGCGCTGGCCGTTATCCTCGCCGAGGGCGGTCTGACCACGAACTGGTCCCATGTGCGGCGTTCTGTACCCCTGGCGCTGGTGATGGCGACCGCGGGCGTGACGGTCAGCATCGTCGTGGTCGCGCTGGTCGTACAGGGGATACTCGGGGTGGACGGCACCACCGCGCTGATCCTCGGCGCCGTCCTGGCCTCCACGGACGCCGCGGCGGTCTTCTCCGTGCTGCGCAGGCTGCCGCTGCCGTCCCGCCTGGCCGGCGTGCTGGAGGCGGAGTCGGGCTTCAACGACGCGCCCACGGTGATCGCCGTGGTCCTGCTCAGCGGGGCGTCCGTGTCCCACACGCAGGCGCCGCTCGGAACGTTCCTGCTGGAGACCTCGGTCGAGCTGATCATCGGCGCGGCCGTCGGGCTCGCCGTCGGCCCCACCGGCGCGTACGCACTGCGCCGCGTCGCACTCCCCGCCTCCGGCCTGTACCCGATCGCCGTGCTGGCGCTCACCTTCGTCTCGTACGGCGGCGCGGTGCTCCTGCACGGCTCGGGCTTCCTGGCCGTCTACCTGACGGCCCTCATCCTGGGCAACTCCCGCCTGCCGCACCGGGCCGCGACCCGCGGTTTCGCGGAGGGCGCAGCGTGGCTGGCGCAAATCGGCCTGTTCGTCATGCTCGGCATGCTGGCCGACGTCGACGAGATGCCATCGGCCATCATCCCCGGCCTGATCACCGGCACGGTCCTGGTGCTCCTGGCGCGCCCGCTCTCGGTTGTCGTCAGCTCTGTGCTGGCTGCGGCGCTGCGGCTGGGCTGGACGAGCTGGCGCGACCAGGCGTTCCTGTCATGGGCCGGGCTGCGCGGCGCGATCCCGATCGTCCTGGCGACCATCCCATGGGCCGCCAATGTCGAGGGCTCCAAAGACCTCTTCAACCAGGTTTTCGTGATCGTCATCGTCTTCACCCTTCTCCAGGGGCCGACGCTGCCGCTCGCCGCCCGCCTGCTGGGAGTGGGCGCGCCTGGCGAGGCCCACGACCTGGCGGTGGAATCGGCTCCCCTGGAGGAGCTCAAGGCCGACCTGCTGCAGGTCAAGGTGCCCATGGGCTCGCGCCTGCACGGCGTGGAGATCTTCGAGCTCCGGCTGCCCGCCGGGGCCCAGGTGACGCTGGTCGTACGTGACGGCAAATCGTTCGTACCCGCCACCACCACGCGCATCCGGGTGGAGGACCAACTTCTGCTGGTCACCACCGCGTCCTGCCGTGAACAGGTCGAACGCCGCCTGCGCGCCGTGAGCCGCAGCGGCAAGCTGGCCGGTTGGTACGGGGAGCGGGGGTTGGAATAGGTGTTTGACCCTATCGGTTACCATTAGCAGTCGCATCGCTCGAGTGCCAAAGCTTGAAGGAGGAGCGCGTGCCGACCTACCAGTACGCCTGCAACGACTGTGGTGAGCAGCTCGAGGTCGTTCAGAAGTTCACCGACGATGCGTTGACGGTCTGCCCGGCCTGCCAGGGCAATTTGCGGAAGGTGTTCTCCGCCGTCGGGATCGTGTTCAAGGGTTCCGGCTTCTACAAGACCGACAACCGCTCGTCTTCGTCGTCTGCGGCGTCCAACGGGGCTTCCTCGACTTCGTCGAAGTCCGGGGAGAGCAAGTCCGGGGAAGGCAAGTCGGGAGAGAGCAAGTCCTCGGATTCCAGCTCATCCTCCAGCGCCACCCCGGCCGCCGCGTCCAGTTGAGGGTTGGCACGTACGCGCACGGGCAGTCGCCAGAAGCACTGCCCAGCCGCGGCACCCAAGCCCACCTCCCCACAACGCGCGGAACCTGAGGCCGCCCACCCCACACGGGCAGAACCCGAGGCCACCCGCAACGGGAAACGCCTCCGCAACGCACGCGGCCGAGCCACGCCTCCGCGACGCACGGCACCTGAACGCTGCTGAGCGCGCCGCCCGCGGTACCTGGACACAGCTGACCGCGATCGCCCACAGTAGGCCGATCGCTCACGCGCGCATGACCGACGACTGTGCACTTGCGGCATTCTCGGCCCATAACCGACCGATCGGTCTCGGAGGGGCCGCAGGCGGGTCTATCGACGATTCCGCCGAGGAGCCCACCCAAAACACCGGCGGGCGACGACGACACAACCGCAGCGGTACCCGAACGCACCGCACCGCCCCGCACCGCTCCCTCTCGTAGCAAATCGACCGCAGCACCATGCGCGCCCGCAGCAATTCTCACACATCGCGTCGGTACGCACACACCGCGCAACCGAGTTATCCACACATAACGCCGTCGCGATCAACTTATCCACAGAACGCCATTCGGCCCCCCGCCACGCCCCACCACTCCGGCTAATCTCGGCGCCATGGTCACTCGCGCAGACATCGGCGTCATCGGCGGTTCCGGCTTCTACTCCCTGCTCGACGACGCGGAGGAAGTCGGACTCGCCACACCCTACGGTCCCCCGAGCGATGTCGTCACGGTCGGGCGCATCGGCTCGCGTTCCGTGGCCTTCATTCCCAGACACGGGCGCGACCACCGTTTCCCGCCCCACCGCATCCCCTACCGCGCCAACCTCTGGGCACTGCGCTCACTCGGCGTCCGCCAGGTGCTCGCGCCCAGCGCCGTAGGTTCGCTCAGAGCCGAGTACGGCCCCGGCACCATAGTCATCCCAGACCAACTCATAGACCGCACTTCAGGACGCACTCAGACTTACTACGACATCAACGGCGCGGTCCACGTCTCCTTCGCCGACCCGTACTGCCCCACAGGCCGCTCCACAGCCGTTCGCTCCGCCCACTCAGAGAACTGGCAAACGGTCGCCGACGGCGGCACCCTGGTCGTCATCGAGGGCCCGCGTTTCTCCACCCGCGCGGAGTCGCAGTGGTTCGCGGCCAACGGCTGGTCGATCGTCGGCATGACCGGCTTCCCCGAGGCGATCCTGGCCCGCGAACTGGCGCTCTGCTACACCTCGATCTCCCTGGTGACCGACCACGACGCCGGGGTGGAGACCGGCCAGGGCGTCACCCACGACGAGGTCCTGGAGTTCTTCGCCCAGAACGTCACCCGCATGCGCACCCTGGTATCGCAGACCGTCCAGTCCCTCCCGGACGAACGCACCTGCCCCTGCGGCTCCGCCTTGGACGGCATCAAACTCCCCTTCGAGCTACCGTGATCGCACTCGGCTCGTCCTGGCTGTCCCGCCACGGCCGTCGCCGCCGCCTCATCGCGGCGGCATTCGCCGCCACGTCCGTCCTCGCCGCCTTCATAGCCACCCGCCCCGCGCCTTCACCCCTCACGGTGCAGGTGGCCTCCCGCGACCTGCCCCCCGGCCCCCTCCAAGCCAAGGACTTCCACCTCGCGGCCCTCAACCCGCCACCCTCAGGCGCAGTACGCACCATCACAGCAGGCCAAACCCTCGCCACCCCCATGCGCAAAGGCGAGCCATTGACCGACGCCCGCCTCCTGTCCTCCTACCGCCTCCCACCGGGCCTGGTCGCCACCCCCGTACGCATCGCTGACGCCGGCGCAGCAGCCCTCATCTCCCCCGGCTCAACGATCACCCTCCTGGCCGCCTACGACCCGAACACCCCGGCCCGCCAACTGGCCCCAGACACAACAGTCCTAACCATCCCCAGCACAGCACCGCCAACCAAACCAACAAACACCACCAGCACGAGCACGGGCACAGGCACCTTGATCGTGATAGCCACAACCCCAACCCAAGCAGCCGACCTCGCAACCGCCCAAGCCCACGCCCGCCTCTCCCTCACAATCAAACCTAACTAAAAGTAATCGGTCGGCTACGATCACTGTCCATGAACGGTTTCAAGAAGTTCCTCATGCAGGGCAACGTCCTCGACCTGGCCGTGGCAGTGGTCATCGGGGCGGCCTTCAACTCGATCGTGCAGTCGTTCGTGGCCGACGTCCTCACGCCGCTGATCTCCGCGTTCGGCGGCCTGCCCGACTTCTCCTCACTCAAAGTCACCGTCGGCCAGTCCAACTTCATGTACGGCAACTTCCTCAACGCGGTCATCTCGTTCCTGATGATCTCCGCGGTGATCTACTTCCTGGTGGTGAAGCCGTACACACACTTCAAGGACCGCGCCGCCAGCAAGATCGAGTCCAAGACCCGCGACTGCCCCGAATGCCTGTCAGAGATCCCCAAGCCCGCCTCCCGCTGCGCCCACTGCAGCGCCGAAGTAACCCCCGCCTAGGACCAGAGCAGGCTAAGCCCAGACTCCCGCCCGCTCAGCCACCGGGCCGCCCGCTCTCGCTCCAGTGGCTCAAGCTCACGACCGCTCAAGCCTCAGACACCAACCGCTCACACTCAGACCATGCACACTCTGGGCACTCACACACTCAGAGAAGCGAATCATCGATCTTAGGGTCGTACTCCCAATGCCACGGCTCAAACGGGTTGCTGTAGGCCCAGGAGGGGTGGAACCAGCCGTACCGCTTGGAGTTCTTCTCCATCCACACGAACTCCGCGGACCCGGACCGCTCCACCCCACCACACAGGTCCACAGCCAACCCGAGCCCGTGGTTACTCCGCCCCGGCACCGCGGCGAACCCCGGCCGCCGGTAGTAGATGGACTGCTGCTCGGCAAGGTTCCGGTACGCATCCGTCACGCACATGGATTTCCCGAACCGCCGCCGATAAGCCTCGTTCAGACTCACGAAAGCGATGGTGGCATCGGCCCTGAGACTGAACCCCTTCTGCTGCAAGGGACAGAGCATCCCCTTGGGAATCAGCCCGTTCGGGTACTCATCGGCCGTGGCCGCCCGCAACGGGTTGCACCCCAGCGCACCCCGTCCCACCTTGTCAATCTTGATCCCCAGCTTCACCAACGCCGCGGTCAGAGACTTCACAATCTTGTCCGACCGCTGCCGCAACGTATCGACCTCGGCCGCAAGCTGCGCCTCAGCCAGCAGATTGCCCGCCCGCAGCTCCTGCGCCTCACCGGCGAGCCGCTCGGTCTCCTTGTACAGCGCGCTGGTCTGCTCGACGGCCTGCTGCCGTACGGCAACCATCTGGTTCACATCCATCAGAGCCCGCAGAGTCTTCTCATCCGCGCTCCCCGACAGGAACGGCACAACCCCACCCGCCATGAGCGGCTGCTGGTACAACAACTCGGCCATCTGCGACACGGGCTGCCGCATCACGGCCAGCCGCCGCTCAAGATCCTGCAGCGAGGTCAGCTTGCTCTTGAGCTCCTTCTCAGAGCTCGCAATGCCGGCCCGCCGCTTCTCCAGAGCCTTGGTGGCTTCCTCAAGCTCCTTGGCCGACTTCTCAGCCTCTTTGCGCAACTCAGTCAGATTGGCCGGATCCCGCCGCTCAACAAACCCTTGCTGTGCCCGCTGTACCCGTACCTGAGCCTGCGCCGGCACAACGCCGAGGGGCAGGAGGAGAACCGCCACCGCCATCGCAACCGCGATCAGACCCGCTGATCGAGGGGCTGGCACGTTCGACTCCTCCGTTTGCAAACTCGTTACCCGGGTCAGGCACGCACGTTACTACAGCCCCCCGAGTGTCCGGACCGAACTCCGAAGAGCTGTTATGAGACAAATAGCCCACTTTGTACAGCCAGCCCACCCCCAAGCCCCCCACCTCTCACAACACCAACCCCCGAATACCGCGACCGCCCAACCACCCCATCACACACCAGCACCCTCTCCCCACCACCCCTCCAACACCGCCGTCTCCCTCAACCTCCCTGACCACAACCCACACTCCACCCACTCCACACTCAAAAGCCCTAGATCCTTATAGCTGAGTACGCCCACCCCCCACCCACGGTTCAGATCCCCGGCACCAAAGCCTGCCCAGCAGCCTCCTGCTCCTCCTCTTGCTCCCGATCCCGACACAACTCCCACAACCAGGTATCCACCCACTCCCCCGGACACCCCGCCTGAGTCCGCACCGGAACCGGCGTAACAGGCTCCTCCTCAACCACCTCCGGAGCAGCCTCCACACCCTCCACCACCCTCACTTCCCGCCCAGGCCAAGCCCTCACAGCGGCACGCACAGGCACAACCCCCTCATACCACCGATCCGGCCGAGCAGGCGCAGGCACCATCACAGGCTCAAACGCCACCCCCACCACAGACCCAGCCCACCCCAGAGCACGCCCCTCAGCCGCGCCCCCCTCAAACCCACGCATCTCCCCCGCCAACAACCCACCCGCAAGAATCGCCGGCGCCACCAACGCACCGAACAACACCACGGGCCGCCGACGTGCTTGCGTGTATCGCCTCCTGCTCACAGGCAGAAGGTATCCACGCCCAACGAACAGGTTTCTGATCACTTGTCATGCCTTTACCGCAGCTCAGAGCATCCATAACCAACCCAGCCAAACTGACACCGCCCCCACGTCCCACGCAGTGCCGAACTTTCGCTAGGCTTACTGGCGTCCGCCTCCGTAGCTCAGGGGATAGAGCACCGCTCTCCTAAAGCGGGTGCCGCAGGTTCGAATCCTGCCGGGGGCACGCTTCTCGACCAGGCATTTTGGCCTCTGACCTGCGGTTTTACTGCCGCAGGTCTTTTGCTTTTCAGACGGTGGATAGGTCACCGAGGGCACCCGTATGCAGCCGTAGGACCTTGATCACGGGATATATACGGGATGATCTTGCATGCGTTCCCCCTGGTCGACTGGGGTTCAGAGGGCGACTCGACCCAGCGATGCAGCTCGTCCTATGAACACCGCGGGATGCCCGACCCTTCCGGAGCGTCGGCGGCGGACTCTGGGGAAGCACGCTATCGACATCGTGGCAGCCCACGGCAAAGTGATCACCCTTTACCGGCCGGCGGCGGTCAGCCCCTCATCCCCAGAGCCTGATCGAAGCAGGTGGTCACCTGGTGGTCCGTCTCTCACGCAGGCCAACATCACTGTGGATCCTCACGACCGCTGTCTCGTCGCCGACGTTGTCGGCTTCGATGGCCACCCTTCGAGCGCCACAGCCCAGGCCGCAGCACGGCACTCGCCGTATTGGACCATTCGTCAGTCACCGGCAACTACAGGCCGTACCGGCGGCTGAGCTCCACCGCCTGACGTTCGGAAACTTCCACAGCGGTACGTGTGATCTGCCAACGTAGATCGTTCAGGATGGTTTCGCTCACGTGCCGAACTCGTCCATTATGTCGGTCGAGCTCGCCGTCGAAGTTCTTGGCGACCGGACCTGTCCAGATCCTGCCGGTATGGAAGTTCTTGGCAGGGGCGTCGAGTGCATCCCGCATCTCGTGAAGCAGTGGTTCGATCCTCCTAAGAGCTTCCTGCAGTGCCTCCCGAAGCGGATTCGGCACCATTTCCGGCATTGACTCAGCTCCCCTTCTCTAGGGTGTACTTGGATACGAAGCGTCGGCGAGAAGTCTCGGTGTTATCAGCTTCATGAACGCCACCATGTCCGCAGCGTTGTCCCGTCCTGCAACTCCCCGTACAAGCTCGACCGAAAGCCGAGCCTTTCCCTTGACGATCAAGGCGGCTACTCGAGTGTTCCGCTGGGGATCCTTTATGTAGGCGCCATAGCCGCCGGGTATGATGCCAGGAAGCAGCTTGCCGCCATCTCCAATATATTCGTCGACTTGACCACGGGCGCCGTTGGAATCAAGAACGACATGCAGCAGCTGCACTCGCTCCCCCGTCGGCTGGTACGTGGCGCAGGTACCATGGCCCACACCGTTTCGCCACTCGTTGAGAAAACCGACGACGATGGGATCATGCGCCCCCGTCATAAGCTCAGCTGCGTTCTCGGGGATGTGATCACACAGATAAGGAGGAGCAGCTACCGACGGCAGTGGAGTCATGTCCACAGCAGGTGGTTCACTCTGACACGCCGCCACCAAGACCAAGGCGCATGCGAGTCGGCCGGCTACTAGGGCATGTAACTTTTTCATCGGCTTAGAACACCGGGAAACCGTTCTTGAAAGCTCCGTCCAAAGTTTGCTGCAGTCCCAAATCACTCCATGGATTATCTTTGAACCGAGACAACCAACTCTTATAAGCGTCGTAGGCATCCTGATCCGGCTTCATCATTTCTTCCAGACTCTTGAGGGTCTTGCCATCGGGTTCCAGGAAGTTGTTGTCCGCTTGGCGAGGATCGGCGCCAGGCCCCAGATCGGTCAGCGATGCCCATGGGTGGGACTTGGCGGGCGGATCCGACGAACCGAAGAGACCATGGTTCAACATGGCCTGCACTCCTAATTGACCAACAAGCTCGCGCGTTCGATCCGCAGCGGCGTTTGCAGATGCGATGGCATCCTTCTCTGCCGTTCCTTTGGCTGCGTCTTCAATCACACCGCTCCAGGAACTCACCACGCCAGCCGTAATTGGCCATACTGCCGTCTGAGGGAAGGACAATCCCGTGTTCATGACTGCCATGAGCATCTTCATGTTGCGCTTCTGCGCCTCGTCCATCTCACGCGCCGCCTCGATCTTCCCGATGCCGGCTGCGTGGGCGAGCATCCCGAAGCCTGCCGCGGCTTCAAGTGCTGCAGCATTCATGGCGTTCTTGCGATCATTCCCAGCCGCCTGGGCCGCACCGTGATCGAATAAGCCGCTACTCAACGCCGTCTGCGCCGCCATGACCACTCCGAAAGCCTTCTCGTCCTTAGAGAAGACAGACGCCATCACCTCACGCAGATTCTGGCGGTCGAACTTCGCTCCCCAAGCCTCCTGGCCAGGAAGGCCGGGATGGTCTTGCTTATAAACCCCCGGCTTTTCGACTCCGCCTTTCGCAGTCCGGTTGACGTCGATGACGTATGCCGCCAAGATCCGCCCAATGGAGATAGGCGCCACGAACGCTTCTTGCGGCTTACCTGCGCGAATCTGCTCGTATTCAAAGTGCATGAGCTTCGACGCGAGATCGGCCGACCGATAGCCGGATGACGGCTGCTCAGCCGACCCTGCACGATCTCGGAACCTCATCGTGGCCGTTTCCAGTGCCTCACCCACTGCTTTGCCGCCATCTCCCAAGGGCAACACGGTCGTGTAGTACTTGAGCCTGTCGCTGTCGGTGAAGAACCCTTGCGCCGCTTCCGGGTTATTCTTGAGCGCCACCATAACGTCCGCCATCGGATGCCGTCCGACCATGTGGTGCGTCGCTTGCTTTCGCTCGGCGTCATCCAGCGCCTTGGCGACCTCCAGCAAGAAAGAGCTGTTGTAGGTGCCGTGCTTGAGCGCGGCTGCGATTCCCGTCTGTGTGTAGCGTGAGAGATTGGTCGTCAGGTCCCTACGCCATTGCGTGCTCAACTGGCCGCTGGCGCTTCCAAGCGCTCTGCCCAGAGCCGCGCGCAGGCGTTCGGATTGCTTGTCCTGCCCGTCGGTCCTGGCAAGAAGCCGTCGTACCCGCTCTGGCCCCATAGCGTTCATCAGCTTGAGCGCGAAGCCCGCGTCACCCGCATGCTTCTCCAGTTGGGCTAACGTCTTCTCGTCGACCTCTTCACCATCCGCGGCCCGGTTGAGATGAGCCGCCGCCGCGTAGGCTTCGGCATCGTAGGAAACCTTCTTGTGCAGCTCTTCATCGAATGGCACGAGGCCCTTCGACTGCTCAGGTCCCCAGGTCTCCTCCATAGTCTGGATGGCATCGTTCCGTCGCCGCAGCTCGGGAGCCTTGATACGGATCCAGCGTTCCGTCTCCCGCATGACGCTCAGTCCCGAAGACTCAAGTTCGAGTTGCTCCATGACACGTCGAACCAACGGCTCGTTCTTGCGGAACAGATCTCCGGCACGGCCAAGTGCTTTCTCGAACTGCTCCATCCACGACGGGTCGATTCCGGAGAACTTATCGTCGAACGGCTTCGACGGTAGATCGGTCGGCTGGGTCATGAGGGTTTCCAGCATCTTCGGGGAACACGTCCGGACCGCCAATCAGCCTAGCCTCACCCCGACATTTGACTACGGGATCCTGCGGTACTGGTATGACGATCGTCGCTGCCACCAGGAGTACGCGAGCCAATGCACTTCCGGTTCAACCGCGCGATCACGAGCAATCACACCGGGTGGCTGTCGTCCCGGCCAGCGCATAGGAGAAGATCTATGGGGCCCCTGCCTACGTCCATGGTGATCTGGCTGCCGTCGACAGCGCGGAGCCAGCGTGATTGGCGGTGGCCAATCGAAGCGCCTTGCTGACGCACCTTCTCCGCGGACCAGGTGGAAGCAAGCATCACCTCGGTGTAGAACCGATTGCGACGGCCTAGGTCAGGGCGCTCCCATCGCATGAGCTCGACCATGGCAAGTCGTCGCACCTTCCGTCTTCGTAGGGGAAACATATGCGACTTGCACCCATGCAGAGCTGATCGTGCCGATCTTCGAGGAAGGCCCAGAAAGGTCAGTAGTAGCCCATGACCGCTCTCTTGAGCTGTTTGCGAACCGCTTCGAGTTGACCCGGCGCGTTGTCTCGCTCATCAACGAGGACCCACCCGCGGAGCGGATCCTCTACCTGCATGGGTTGGGCGGCAACGGCAAGTCTCTGCTCCTGCGGCACCTGGAACAGCGCTGCTGCCTGCGTACGGATGACCAGTGGGCGGCCGTGCGCGTCGCTTCCGACACGGAATTGCTGGAGCGACTCGCCGAGCATGGGAAGCAAGTGCCGACGGCCAGGATCGACTTTGGCGCGCGCCCGGCGGGTGAGAACCGCCCGCAGGAGGCGTTCTCGGGGTTGTTCATGCTGAAACGGCAACTTTCCCAGTACGGGATCGCGACTCCTCGGTTCGATTTCGCTGCGATCACCTATCTTCACAAGCTCGGCTTCGACATCGCCCATCGCGTGCCCGAACTGTTCCCGCGAGGAGAGGCCGGCATCGCGTTGGACATCGCCGACGCCCTCATGACGCTGCCGGTTCTGCGCGTGGGACAGCAGCTGTTCCAAATGATCAACGTGCGAATGGACAAGGTCTTCACTCGCAGGCGGATGCAGCGTCGTGTCCCCCAGGAAGACGCAGAGCAGATTCTCGCCCTCGTCCCTGAGCCGGATCTCCTGCACGAACTCCCCCGGCTCTTCGCCAAGGACCTGAACGACGCTGCAGGCGACCATCCGCGCATTGTGCTGCTCTTCGACACCCACGAGGCGTTCTTCGGCGAGGCGGTCGGGGACCCCGACAGTTTGATCCACGCCGACAAGCTGATGCGCGACGAATGGCTGCGCTGCCTCCTGGGCCATCTCGACTTGGGGGCCGGGATCGTTGCTATCCTGGCGGGCCGCACCCGTCCACCGTGGCCGACCGCTCCTGTCTTCCCCATTCCAGAGCGATATCTCGACCTTCGGCTGGTAGGCCACCTCACGGCTGCCGACGCGGACCAGTATCTGAGTCTGGCGGGCATCACCGATCCGCCCATGCGTAGAGCCCTCGTCGGATACGCCTCCACCGCACAGGACGAAGTGCATCCGTACTTCCTGGGGTTGTGCGCTGATGTGGCTCTCGCTGCCGGCTCTCACCTCAGTCCTGGGGACTTCTCCGGCCTGGTGAACAAAGAGCGTGACCTGGCCCACCGGTTGTTGCAGTGGACGCCCGCCGAAGCCGAGTACGGGATCCTCGCGGTCAGCGCGTGCCGGGCCTTCACCGCCGAGACCTTCCGCCATCTGGGCCAAGAGCTGGACTTTCCCTGTGACCGCAGCGCGTTCAGCAGACTGACGGCCTTCTCGTTCATCGCCCCGTTGCGCGGCGGCACGGCCAGTGGATCCGACGCCTACACCATGCACAACATCCTGCGCCGATCACTGCGGAACGTCCGCCCCGCCGAGCTGCGCCACGCGCATGAGGTCCTGGCCCGGCACTACGGCGAGCGCGAGGAGTTCACCGCCGAGATGGAGACGGCCTATCACCTGAGTCACCTCGATCCGGCGCGAGGCGTGTCGGCGTGGGTGGCGCTCATGGATCGCAGCCTCGCCACCGGCCGTTACGACCAGTGCCGCGCTCTTGCAGGGCTGCTCGACGAACTACGCATCGGCCGGGACGAGGACCGGGGCCGTTGTCTGTACCGAGTAGCCCGCGCGTACCTCGGGCTGGGTCACTGGAATCGAGCCGAAGCACTCCTGAACGAGTTGCCTCAGAGGTCAGCCCATGCCGAGCTTGTCCGCGCCGAAGTGGCATTCTGCAGAGGTGACTTCGAACGCGCCGAACACCTTGCCCAGACGGCCTTGACGCTCGCGGAGGCAGACGCACGGCAAGGGTTCCTGTTCCGGTTGGCCGAGATCGAGCTTTACCGCGGACGTTTCTCGGACGGACGCCGGCATGCCACCGAAGGCATGAACAGCACCGCCGACCAGGCTCCGTGGCTAAAGCTCCTCAGCGAGATCGAATACTTCTCCGGAAACGTCGACCGCGCGGACACCCTCATCAACCAGGCACTTCAGGAAGTCACCGCCCGTCCTGCCCATCTCAGGGATCAAGCACTGCACGCCGGCCTGCTACAGGACGCCGCCCTCGTCGCCGAAGCCACAGGCGCTTGGCGCACCGCATTGGACCGTCAGAACAAGGCGCTCGCCATCCGCAAGGCCTCGGAGGACGCCCGCGGAATCGCCCAGTCCCTGCATGGCCTGGGCAAGGCTCAGTGCGGCCTCGGGCTGCTGAAAGAAGCCGCCCACAGCCTGGCAGAAGCCGGACGTATGGCCCGGGATCTCGGAGACGGCCTGCTCGCGGCGAAAATCACCTACAGCGAAGCCGAAGTCCACCAGGCCAACGGCGACCATTCAGGCGCACGGCAACTGACGGAGCAGGCGTTGGTCGAGTTCAAGCACCATGGCACCCCGTACGACATCGCATCCGGTCAGCTGTCGCTCGCCCGCCTCATGCAGGGTCGCGAGCGCGTCCGCCACGCCGACATCGGACGACGCCTCGCCGTTCAAGGAGGGTTCGACGCATTGGACCAGCTGTTTCCTGACCAGGCGATTCCGTCGGCAGAGCGGATTCTCAACGGACTCGTTGGGTTCTGCTGTGGTGACGCTCTCGGCGTGCCGTGGGAGGGAAAGCCTCCCCAGGACATCGCCCTCACAGACGTCCTGACCGCCCGCGGAGAATGGCCACCCGGCAGCACCTCGGACGACACCGAACAACTCGTCCTGCTTGCCGAGAACCTGATCAGCACCGGCGGCTCAGAACATGCCTTCCTGATCGCTCTCGCCGCGGCACTGCCCACCATGCACGGCGCCGGCCCGACCACGCGACGTGCGGTTGCACGGTTCGAAGCGACCGGCTCCCTCACGGCAGACGGCGGAGGAACCAACGGGGCGATGATGCGCGTCCTGCCCATCGGCTGGGCCGTGCCCGCCAATGAGGCCCAGGCACGCCGTGAGTTGGTCGAGCGTATGACCAAGACCACTCACGCGGACGCGAGAGCCATCGCCACCGCCGGGGCTGTTGCCGCCATGGGGTCTTGGGCTCTCGAATCCTGTACGGCCCGGGAGCTGACCACGGTCGCCAAGGAGGAACTTGATCACTTCGGCGTCCCCGGCGTCGAAGGGTGGGAACTGAGCCCGGACGGGGTGTCTCTGGACGTCATGGACACGTTGGGAGCGGTCCTGCATGTCCTCGGCCTCCACGAAGAGCCAGTTGAGGCCATGCGGTACGCGGTCAGCCTCGGCGGGGACACTGACACCGTGGCTGCAATCGTCGGAGGCATCCTGAGCTGCCGCCAAGACGCGGTGGACATCCCGTGGGCGCCGCAAGTCGCTCTCCCCTCGTCGTTGGAGACGCTTGCCCAAGGGCTGCGGGCAAGGCGACGGGCTAGGTATGCCTGATTTCTGGATCATCGGGCCCATCGCCTGGGACCTCGCCCTGTACGTCGATCGCCTCCCCCACAGCGGCCACTTCGTCCAAGCCGTCGAGAGCGCCGAGCGTCCTGGAGGTACCGGCGCGAATGTGGCCACCGCGCTGAGCAAAGCCGGCGCCCGCGTGCACATGGTTGGCTACGTGGGGGCGGATGCCGCCGGCAAGAGGATGAAGACCGCGCTGACCGGGGCCGGGATAGACGTCGATCACGTACAGGTCCTGGAAGGACGCACATCATCCGTCGTCCTGCTCGTCGAACCTAACGGCGAACGCACCATCGTCGGCATCCACCCTGATCTACTGCACGACATCACCATTCCTGCCGCGGCGGTGGCGCCAGGTGACATCGTCTATTTCGCTGCCTGGCGCGACGTCTTCGTCCCCGCAGCCCAGGCCATGGCCGCCGCTGGAGCTCTGGTCACGAGCGTTCCGCCGGGGGCGGTCCCGGCCATGCGGTACCTGATCGGCTCACGCGATGAGTTCACCGTCATCCCCGAGGACACCACCGCGATCGTGACCGAGGGCGCCAACGGCGTCACTGTGCATTCGGCAGACGGCACCCATCACTTCCCAGCCGTCCCCACCGAGGTCGTGGACGCAACCGGCGCCGGAGATGCCTTCGCCGCCGGCCTGCTCTGGGCGATCGGCGGAGAGAGGCCGCTCGTAGCTGGAGTAGAGCTTGGGCTGGTCTGGGCCGCCGCTACCGTGCAAGAGAAGTCCTCCGTGCCCATCGAGGCTCCACCGTGGATCAGCGAGCATCGGCCACAGCCGTAACCCCCTGCGATCATCCATAGAGGCGGTGGCATGCCCAATTCCGGATGCGGTTCTCGGGTACGGAAGGCGGGAAGAGCTCGTCACATTTCGCGGCGATCAATGATCCTAGTTGTGTCCTGGTGTCACTCTTCGGGACAGTTCGTCTGACTTCTGGCTTCCGGCTTGTCCGCACCGGTCGCGGCTCCACGTCCCGACGGGGACGCCGAGGCGGTACGGCACGGTCATCTGCTCGTTCCCGCCTTCGAGGCGATGCGGCCTTCTTGGCCTTCGGCGGCTTGGGAGCCGGACTGGATTTCGCAGGAGGGCGCGCGCTGGGTGTCGGCGAAGACGTCGGCGTAGGCGAAGACGTCGGCGTCGAGGCAGCCGGCAGCGTTTGCGCAGCTACGCCTGACGGCTTGGGCGTCGGGGTAGAGCCCATGTCGGATGAGCTGAGCGGACTCCAGACAATTGACCAGGCGGCCACGACCACACAGGTCAAGGAGCCGACCCCGAGCACCAGCTTGGCGGCACGAGGCCAACGCCTCGCAGGTGATCTTTCTGGTGTGGCCGGAAGCGAATACTTACGCCAGTCGGCAGGAGCCGACGTATCGCGCCTTACCCGAGGACGAATCGGCATGCCGTACGGTGGTCGCCTCGCGGGTCCGGATGACGGACTTGAGTCGTGGTCGTTGTACATGATCCCCCTCTCGCTGCTTGTTCATGCCAGGGTGACGCAGCGTGCGGTCTTCGAAACGGAACGACGCGGCATGTCGAGCAGCACAACGTGAAATGGCCCCGGAAGACCGGGGCCGAAGGTGAATAACCAGGACTTACTCATCGAGAGCGCTATTGATCTTGTGGTTGATCTGCTCTTGCTGGCCGTCCATGCACTTGGCGTAGACCCGTAGCAGGACGTCCACACTGTGCCCAGCGCGCTTGGCGACCTCGACGGCCGGGACGCCGGCGTTCAACCAGAGCGAGACCGCCGCGTGGCGGAGGTCGTACGGTCTGGCGGCGAGCGACGAGGCGATCTGTGCGGGAGTGAGAGCGAGTTTGCGGGTCTCCTGCCAGACGTAGGAGTGCGCCGAGCTGGAGTAGGTGCCGCCCGTCCTCGTGGCGAAGATCCTGCCGTCGTCAGCGGTGCCGTATGCAGCGATGTGCTCGCGGAGCATGGCGACCAGAACGGGCGGGATGGGGATCTCTCGCGTCTCCTTGTCCGCGCGGTGCTTCAGGCTGCGCGACTCGTGGGTTTCGCCGGAGTTGGTCCAGCGCTTCGTTCCTTGGGGGCGCGCTTTCTCCAGGACGATCAGGCCCCATCCTGATTCCGGGAGAGTGCAGTTCCTCTGTCGGAGGTCGGCAGCCTCTTCGGGTCGAAGTGCGGCGTAGTAGATGCAGGCGAACAGCGCCTTGAGCCGAGGGCCGCGCTTGCGACCAACCTTGGGAATGGCGTCGAGGAGTTGCTTGGCCTGCGCGGGATTGACCACGGTGCGCGGGTCGACCGCCGTCACGGCCTTCGGCACTGTCCACTTGATCTCGTCCAGCGGGTTTTTGCTGAATACCTTCTGCTCTACTGCGTGCTCCAGCAGGTGATGCAGTACGGCGCGCTTACGCCGCACGGTATTGGCCCCGGCGGGCGCGCTGGCGAAGGTGACGGAGATGGCGGCGAGAGCCGTACGAAGGACGTGTGCCTCTCCCAGGGATGACAGCGGGAGAGACGCCCTTTCCAGCCAGCCCAGGGTTGCTGTTTGCATCGCGGTCAGGTCAGTCCGCCGCTTCTCCGGCAGCAATGCGTGGACGCGTAGCACCTCGCGCGATGCTTCTGGCGAGGGACGGCGCGGAGCGTCGGCGACCAGGGCAGGGACCAGGGACAGGAGCGCGTACGCGTCGGTCTCCCGAGTCCGCGCCGCAGACAAGTCCCAGCGGCGGAGGACGTACGCCTGCGCGAACTCCAGAAAGGACGGTCCGGTCGCTTCGGACTCCAGCATCGACACCGGCAGCCCGGTGGCGACGTCGAACTCCTCCCCCGTTTTGGCCGCCTGCCGGAGATCGGACATGAAGGCGTTGGCCAGGCCCTTGGTCCGGAAGCTCTTGGACTTCTCCTTGCCCGCGACCCTCCAGCGGGCGACGTACACCGCCATTCCACGGTTCGAGCGCTGCTGGACCTGACTGAACTTCACGTCGTAGGTGGTGTTCACGCGGCCTCCCGTCGAGAGTCGAGCCAGGCGATGAGGTCGCTCCGCCAGACGCGGAGTTCGAGGTTGGGCAGTTGGAGGCAGACCGGCGCACGGCCGAGCTCGCGCCAGCGGTAGAAGGTGCGGCGGGAGACTCCGCCCAGTTCGGCGAGGACCTGAGGAACGGTCAGCAGCTCGTCGCTTCTGCTCATTGAGGGTCACCTCCGATCTGGGGCAGGCGGACGCCGGTGATGGCTGCGGCGAGGAGCTGTTCGCCCAGGGAGAGGCCCTGTCCGGCGTACTCCCAGTGGGCGATGACCAGGACGGTGTCCTCTTCGAACAGCGGAAGTCGGCCGGTGGTGATCTCTTCGGTGCGCATGTGTTCTTCGCGAGCGGCGCGGAGTGCGCCGAGGGTGGTGGAGTAGCGGCGGCTCTTGGTGGAGAAGTGGCCGCGGAAGCCGAGCATGTGGGCCCAGTGGACGAGCCGGAGTTCGGCCAGGTCGGGTTGGCTACCGAGGTGCATGCAGGCGGCGATCAGCCGGCGGGCGTGCTCGCGTACCGGGAGGGCGTTCAGGTCGTCGAGGGGTTGAATGCGCCGGTCCAGGGTGCCGACGCACTCTGCCGCCTTCGTGGCGTACTTGGCGATGTAGGCGGCTACGGCCTGGTCGGTGAGGTCCCCGTCCATGGTGATCTGGCGGCTGTCGAGCTGAGTGCCCCAGCGGAAGGTACGGCGCAGTGGCTTGACCTCTGTCGTTACGGCGGCAGCCGCGTGTTGGACGGCTTGGGCGAGCGCGTCGGCTGTGGCCCAAGCCGGTGGTGGCGTGTTCGGACCGTCCGGGCCGTCGAGGCGGATGACGGCGTGGAAGTGGACGACGCCGCGGCGCTGGTATTCGGCGACCTTGGCGAAGGCGATGCTGACGTGCTCGCGCAGGGCCTTGACTGTCAGGCCGTTGAGCCGGGCGAAGCGGCGGCGCAGGGCGAGCGTGAAGCGGCGCCACAGCTCCGGGCTGATGGCGTTGAACAGGACCGAGCCGTCGTAGTCGTAGCAGTCGGGGCACAGCGGATCGCCGAGTCGCGGGTCGTCGGCGCTGTGCCGGTCGGTGCAGGACAGCACCCTGCCGTGAGGGCAGGGCGAGGCATCGCGGCGGGCGTGGCAGGGCAGGACCTTGCCGTTCTTCTCTCGTCGCGCGTGTACGACTCCGAAGGACGGCGCGGTGAGGGTCACGAACAGGCACGGGTGCGTGTTGACCGTCTCGGGTACGCCCTTGCCGCCGACGAGGCCGGCGCGTACGAGCTGGTAGGTGTCGGCGCGGTAGATCTCGGCGCAGGCCGGGCAGCGGGAGGCGCGGCGCGTCTTGCACGACACTCGCAGAACGCCGTTGGGCTCGATGTTGGTGCTGTAGCGGTGCAGGAGATCGCCGGTGAGCTGGTCGTAGTGCTCGACCTTGCCGCGCAGGTGAATGGGCTGTCGGCAGCCACCGGTGCGCTTGATCTGGCAGGCCCAGCGGTTGTAATCGGGGTCATGCAGTCGGGAGATTAGCCCGGCTATGGCGTGTGGGTGGTGCAAGATGGATCCGTCCTGTCCGGATGTGCTCTGGGTGGGATGGCCCCTCACCTGGCGCGGAACTTGGCGGTTGTGTGGCCAGGTGAGGGGATCTCGGCTATGCGCCGTGGTTGTCGATTCCGGTGCCGTGGCAGTCGCGGCAGGTGCCGCCGTCTCCGTCGAGGCCCGAGCCGTTGCAGGTGCAGCAGCAACCGGGAGCGATCAGTAGCTCTTCCGGCGGCATGATCAGTGGCTTTCGCGCGGAGAGATCGTGAGGTAGATGCGGTACTGGCGCGGTCGGTTCCTGGCGGGGAAGGCCCGCGACATGGACGTGACCGTGAAGTTCTGGCGTAGGTGGATCATGCCGAGGGTGAGTTCGGCGCGGTTGCCTTCGAGGCGGATGCGCATGGTGCGTACCTCCTAGATGTCGGTCTGGATGCAGTCGCGGTAGCTGTCTGCGGCGGCGTGGCGAGCGCGGGCTTTGGCGAGGATGGCGGTGAACTCGTAACTGACCGGTCCGAAGGCGATGCCGGTCATGTAGTGGCCGTGAGGAAGGTGGTCGGGGTCGATCTCCGTGCCGAGCAGGGCGGCGACCTTGTCGACCTCGGCGCATATCTCGTTGTCGGGGCCGTTGGCTGGGAAGGCCCGGATGATGACCGGCGCTACGGACGTCGGCACTTGGGGGTTGGCCTTGAGGAAGCCGGCCAGGGCGATGAGGCCGGCGATGAGGGCGTCTCGGTCGTTGTGCACGGTGATCTACCTTTCGTGGAACGTTCCAGAAGCGGTGAGTAGGTCGGAGGCGAGCTGGTCGGATACGCCCAGGCGGGCGCGGAGAATGTCGCGAGTGATGGGCTTGCCGTGCCTGGCGTGGTGTTCGTCGGCCACTCGGCGGGCGTAGTCGATCAGCGCCGGAGAAGGCCCGGGTCGGTGGTCTTCGGCCGGTACGAGAGCGGGACGATCATTCGTAGAAGCGACGGGCGGTTCCTCGGGACGAGGACAGGGCTTTTCCGGGGCCGAAGTAGGACGTGGACCGGACGTTCGGCGTTCGAGCATGGAGACCGCGACGAGGAAGGCTGCCGCCGGGGTGGCCGCGGTGATCCAGCCCCAGATCGTTGGGTCGGCTTGTTGCAGGTTGGCGGCCAGGGAGAGGACGATGCCGCCGGTCAGGACGAGGACGGGCCAGGAGGTCAGGCCGCGCTGCTGGCGGCCGGTCTTCTTGTCGCGCTGCCGCTCGCGAGCGGCCATGACGCAGGTCAGGTCTATGCAGACGGCGATCGCCCAGGCCATCCAGCCGGACTGTCCGTGTTCGCTGGCGGTGTCGCGGATGTGGGTGAAGGACCCAGCTCCGGCGATGAGGGCCAGGACGAGCACGGGGCCGGTGTCGAGCAGCCAGTGGGCGAGGCGTCGCATCGGTTCAGGCCTTTCGCGGGTCCGGGATGGAGTCGAGGAACTCGGCGAGGTCGGCGTCGGTCGGTGGCGTGGTGTGGCCGGAGATGACGTTGGCCCAGAGCGGGGCCCGGTCGGCGTAGGCGGTGGCCGCGTGTTCGGCGGCTTGTTCGCTGACGTAGAAGGAGCGGGCGCGGTACCACTGGCCGTCCTGGGAGGCGACGATGGCGACGCCCGGTGTCTCGGCGGGGATGGCGCGTGCCGACGCGAGGGCGGCGGGGTCGAGGTCGCCGAGGGTCATGTTGGCGGTTTCTGGGTCGTTGACGCGGTGGCAGATGCGTCCGGAGCACTGGGCGCGCAGGGCGGTGACGCCGGGGCCGAGGTCTGAGCCGATGCGTTGGCCGCAGCAGAACAGGTAGATGCCGAAGGCGCGTCCGAGTTGGGCGACCCGCAGCAGAGCTGTCGAGGTTTTGGCGATCTCGTCTTTCTCGCTCTTGTCGGCCATCAGGTAGAGCTCGGCCAACTCGTCGACGAGGACGACGATGGGCACGGGACGCTGGTCATCCGGGAGTTGCCAGATGTTGCGGGCGCCGGCCTCGCGACAGAGAGCCATGCGGTTGGTCATCAGGTTGACGAGGTCATCGAGCAGGGCGGTGCATTCGCCCCGGTTGGTGCCCAGTGCCGAGAGGCGAGGATTGTACGGGGTGAACTCGACTCCGCCCTTGAGGTCGAACCCGAGCAGGGCGACCGGTTGCGGAGCGAGTCCTTGGACCAGGGCGTTGGCGAGGTTGGACTTGCCGGACTGCGTCGCTCCGGCGTTGATGTAGTGCGGGACGGTCTTGAAGTCGATGATCCACGGGCCGCCGGTCTCCAACCGGCCGACGATGACCTTGAGCAGTTCGGGCGAGGTGGGCAGGGTTTCGACCCGGACGAGTGGATCGCGGACGGTGGCGGACAGGACGACCCGTCCGGGGCGAGGGGACGCGACGCGGACTGCGTGCACGCCCCAGGAATGGGCGAGCCGTTCGGCGGCGTCGGAGTAGTCGGCGGGGATCTGGCCTTCCAGGGTGTGCAGGGTGACGCGCCAGCCGTGCCGGGTGGGTTTGGGCAGCCACATGAACGGTTTGGTGTCCACGGCGATGCGCTGGAACTTGCGCTTGACGCGTACGACGCCGGTGGAGGCGATCATGCCGGGGACGGTGGTGAACCAGAAGCGCTGCCGCTTCTTGGTGAGGTTGCAGCCGAGGGCGACCTTGCGCCAGCTTGCCCGTACGCTGATCGCGGTAAGCGGGAAGGCAAGCACGAGCCAGAACGACGGGTAGTGCCAGCGGCGCCAGGCCCAGAGCCCGGCCGCCGCAGCGGCCAGGACTCCGAGCACAATGAGCGTGTTGTCAGACACGAAGCGACTCCGTGTCCACCGGTAGGAGCGCGGCGGCGCGGTAGGAGATGCCCCACCGTCCGGCGATCTCCCAGACGTACCCGATCAGGCCGGTCGGGTTGATCTGCTGACCGGCGCTGATCGGGGGCTCCCCCGAGGTCGCGATCTTGACGAGTTCGATCCGGCCGAACTCGTCCTCGACTGAGGTGGTGATCTCGTAGACGGTGTTGCCGTTCTTGTCGGTCTTGATCTCGCCGGTGTCCTTGTTGAGCAGGCGCGGCTTGGGCGCCTTCACGCAGGTGATCACGAGCTTGGAGGTGTCGACGGGAATCGGGATGGTACGCACGAGAGCTGGTCTCCTTCAGAGGCGGTGTTCTACCTACTAAGATACCTAGGTATCTAGTTCTGTAAACCAAGATAGCTGACTTGGCTTGAGATTGCTTACAGGTTGCCCAGAGACCTAGGCACCTAGAACCGCTAAAGTTGGGGTATGGCAACCGACCGGCGCCGGCCGTACCTGAGGATCGCCGAGGACATCCGGCGCGACATCTCATCAGGCCGTTACGCGGTCGGCGAGCGCCTCCCCGTGACCCGCGAACTGGCCGAACGGTACGGCGTGGCCATGATGACCATCGGCAACGCCCTTGCCGTCCTCCGCGACGAAGGACTCATCGAGACCCGCCAGGGCGCCGGCAGCTTCGTCAGTCGGACCCCCGACGACGAGACCGCCGGCCCGGCCCCTGGCGAGCACAGCGAAGAGTTCCGCATCATCTCCGAGCAGCTAAGCGAGATCCGTCAGCACATGAACAAGCTGACAGTCAGGCTGGACGAGCTAGACGCTCGGACTCGTCCCGATCAAGCCGAGAAGCGATCCTGACGGTACGCCGCTGAAGTTCGGCCAGGTCGACCGTGATCTCCGCGAGTTCGCGTAGCAGGATCTGTCGTTCAACTTCACTGAGACCCACGTACCACCCCATTGTGTAGGCAGGACGCCGAAGCGTCCCCGGGTTACCTGACGGGTGGGGAGCCATTGCGCGGATAGCCCTCCGTTGCCGTGCTCAGAGCAGCCTCATCACCTTGGCGAGGTTGAGAATCTCGCGCTGACGATGCAGGTTGCCGCTGTCCCTCAGGTCGCGCACGATGTTGCGGACCAGTGGACGGTTCCGGACGTGCTGGGGCGCGATCCGGTCGGCACGGAGCAGGGCGTCTGCCGCTTGGTTGTCCTTCCTGTTCATGTGGTAGCCGGCCGCGGTGCAGGTCCAGTAGTGCGCCTGGCGTTCGGACGAGGCGATCTGCGCGATCTCGACTTGATCGGCGCGGGTAATGACCTCGCGTGGCCGGCCAAGCTCCATGCTGACCTCGACCGCGTGGATCGTTGTGTTCACCTGGTTGAACTGCGTTTGGAAGGCATTGCCGTCCCGAGGCAGAGCGCCGGCGACCCGGCGGGCCTCCTCAAGATGGCCTTCGGCCTCTCGTTGGTCCCACAGCCTTGAATACGCCACGGCCGCCCGCAGGTGCAGAGCGCCCCACATCGCCTTGACCGTGTCGCTCTCGCCCACGTGGGGTTCGATCCGATTGAGCGCCGACAGGGCCGCATCCTTGGCAGGGTCGTTCTGCGCTTCGTGCAGCCAGACACCGCACAGATCCCAACTCGCCGCGGCGACCAGGTCCGGAGCGCCGACCTGTTGCGCGGCGACGAGCTCACGTTGTACCGCGGTCCAACCAAGGTCATGATGTCCCAGCAGGTTGGACGACACTCGCGCCATGTGGCAGGCCCGCAGCATCAACGCCTCGGCCCGGTCGCGATCGGCCGACGAGTCGCCGGTGATGGCGATCAGATCGGTGAGGATACCGGGCAGCACCTCACCGAGAGCGGTGAACCTGGCGTCCTGGCGCAGCTGCTCGGCAAGCCGCACGTTCGCCTCAAGCTCCTGGAGCGGCCGAGGCTCTCGGGCCGACCAAAGTAGGACCCCGCTTGGCAGCGAAGCCTGCTGAAGCGCGAGCCGTAGCGCCGGCACCGCCGCATGGCCCGAGTCGAGTTCCGTCGTTTCGTGCTGGTACGGCTGACCGGTGAGTTCGGCGACCTCTACCCCGAGCACCTCGGCGAGTTGCCCGACCACGCTCATGCGGTCCAGCGGCAGCCGCCCGTTCTCCACTTTCGACAGCCAGGAGACGGACCGGTCGACCTTCTCGGCCAGGGTGGCTTGATCCCAGCCCTTGCGGTGACGAGCCCGCGCGATCCGCTGGCCCTGCGTCACGTACTCTGTTGCCACGTCCGAGCCCTCCCTCTCGCCGTCGCTTGCTTCGACGATAAGGCGGGCGACCTGCGTCACTGGCAGAAAAACTGCCAGTCGGCGGGCATGCGAAACCGCAGGTCGGCCTTCGACCTGCGGAAACGCTCGTCACAGATCACTTTCAAATCGTGACGCTCCGTGTGCGCGAACTAGGAGGTTCTGCGCATCCTCACCTCGCTTCCCCATTGATGAGTTGTCGCCACAGTGCCTCGGCATCCCCGACCCTGATCCGCGGGCTCTCGGCGATGGCCCATGGGAAAACTGACCGGTCGTAGCGCCGGATGAATCCCTGCCCGCCGGCCCGGCAGTCCTCGAAGACCATCGACAGGCATTCGCAGGTGTAGCCCCGCACGCGCGCCGGAAGTGGACGGTTCTGCACCTCGGCCCACCTCACCGGCACCGCGTCCGGACGCGGTGAGGCGGGGTGCGTACCGTGAAAGTCGTCGTCATCTGCCACAGGGCTCACCATCCTTCGTGACGAGCGGTCACCGGCGGAGCGCCGACGGCGCTCGCGGGGACCGTGATCGATGAACTGGCGTTGGTGAGCGAGGAGCCATCTCCAGTTGCAGCGTGCGCACTCACGGGCGGCAGGTCCGGAGCGCAGCTGCGATGCCCCACCCGGAGGGGCCCTGGACCGCCACTCACCAACGCCATACCTTCAAGTTAGCAAGCCTGTAAGCCCCTGTCTATTCCATGGAGCTGCGTGAAGCTTCACGATCCGCCGTGAAGAGGCGTGAAACGCCCTCCTACTCTCATAGCGTGGCCAGATATGTCGAGCACACGCGCACCTGGGAGTTCGACGAGGACCGTTCCCGCTGGGAGCAGATCCTCGAAGTGCTGAACGCGCGCATCGACTCGGGCGAGTGGGGCCCCAAGTTCAAGATCTCCGAGGTCAAGCTCATGGAAGAGTTCGGAGTCGCCCGCCCCACCATACGCAAGGCCATGGAACGCCTCAGAAGCGCAGGCAAGGTCTACACCGTCCCCAACCTGGGCAGCTTCGTGAAAACCGACGCCGAGGCCGAATAGGGGCAGGTGGCCGACAGCCTCAACGGCGGGTCGCCGGCGGAGTAGGCTCCGGGAGCGTGAGCCAGCGGATCGACTACTACAACGACCCGAGCGCGCCTGCCGCCAACAGTCTCGTCCCATCCGTGAATGTCGTCGTCACCAACGAGGCCGGCGAGCTGCTGCTCATCCGCCGCTCTGACAACGACAACTGGGCCCTACCCGGCGGCGCCATCGACCTCGGCGAGTCCATTCCTCAGGCGGCCATCAGAGAGACCCTCGAAGAGACCGGGATCACCTGCGAGATCACGGGCTTGGTCGGCACTTACAGCGATCCGGGCCACGTCATCCACTACACGAGCAACAACGAGGTACGGCAGGAGTTTTCCCTCGTCCTCACAGCCCGAGCCGCACATGGGCAGCCGACACCCAGTGCAGAGTCCCGAGAGGTGCGCTGGGTGCCGCGGCAGAAGGTCGACGACTACCAGATGCATTGCTCCATGCGCCTGCGGATCTCCCACTACCTACACGGAGACGGACCACACATCGGCTAGCGCCGGGGTCACAGTGTCAAGCATCAACCGTGACAGTCTGCACTCATGGAACGCGAAGAACTGCATCTCACGGACATGATCGTTCAACCGGATGAGACTTTTCCCTACGTCTTCAAGGGCAGCCCGCCTGCGGCGGCCTGCCGCGCGTCGGGCGGTCGCTGGCCGCGCTGCGGCTCTCCGGCCGGTCGCGGCCAGCGCCGCCGGCGCGCCAGTAGGACCGTCAGCCGAACATTTCGACGACGAGCGACGCCCTGACGTAGCAACAAGGCCTGATCTCCTGACCCAGACCTAGCGGCGATCGCGGGCTTGGCGTGTCAATCAACTTCACAAGGCCACGGACACACGAACACGCTGAGGGTCAGGAAGTCTGGTCCGGCAGCCGGGTGTGGGCTGCCGCGCCGCTTCCGGTGCTCGGGCCTGAAGGCCCTGCGCTCCGGGTCGGCTTGCCACCGAATACGCGGGTTGCTGTGATCTGTTGCCACCAGGAGGTGCGATAACGTCCCAGGGAGGCTTGATCGTCCAGCGCAGCCGAGAGGCAGGGCCACTCCACTCTGACCAAACCACCCCGATCGCCTCCGACCGATTAGGTCCGCAAGCCGCCAGCAACTGCCCATCCAAAACCTAACTCAGACATTGAACCAGGAACCGTACTCCTCTGCACACGTCCCCACGGGCCAGCGCGAAACAGCCCTACCACAGCGTTGGCCTACGCCCGCAGATCCGCAATCGACCCCCGTTCGCCCAAGGAGTCACGAGGTTGCTTAACGCCCACTTCCCATCAGTTAGGTCACGACGCGCTATACCGCTGCGTCTACCAATCCGGCCGATCTTGCCATTCGACTATCTGCAACCATGCGATCCCGGCAACGAACGCCCCCTAGCCTACGCGCGCGACAACAGAGTACCCTTCTAATTCTCAATACAGAACGCGACCAAGGAAAGAGCTACATGAGTAAGGCGACCTACCGTACAGGCCACTGGAACCCAGCCCGTGTCATTCCCGCGCTTGGTCGAATCGGCTATGACCCAGTGTCTGCAATACTGGACATTGCGGACAACTCAGTCTCAAACCGCTCAACTACGGTAAAAATAGACATACTAACGCAGCAGGAGACCCGAGAGGGGCCGGGGCGGCGTAGAACACTTATTACCGGAGTTAGCATCGGCGACAATGGCTCTGGAATGGACGAGCAAGGCCTTGAAGCGGCTATAACACTTGGCTCTCCCTCGGAAGGGTATCTCAAGGGAACTCTATCGAAATTTGGGCTTGGCCTAAAATCTGCATCCGCTTCTCTCGGTGCGAGATTGAGTATCACAAGTCGCGGTGGAGATTCGATCGCTCGCACCTTAATTCTAGACTACGACGCTATCCGCGAACTGAATAAGTTTGTCTACACCCTTGAGGAAGCATCCGCAGATGAAGTTGAGCAACTCGATGCGATAGCTGACGGCGGAACGGGAACGCTCGTCAAGATATCAAAAATATCCGAAGAAAACATGCCCTCGCCTGGAGAGGCTATAGAAAACCTTAAAGCGCGCGCGGGGGTGGTCTACTACTTCCCGATCACTGGTGGGACTGAAGGTACGCAGCGGCTAGAGATGTACATAGGCGATGAGCGCGTCGAAGCATTTGACCCGCTCTTCGAGAACTCCGTTTCTGGAAATCTCGACGAGTACGTCTGGGACGGAACAGACGTTAAGTGGATCGTCAAACCCCAGGGTATCCAGTTGAGCCCTGACGGCCGTATCACTGCACGCGTGACAATGACCCAGCTACCCCATCCTCCAACTCTAGAGAAGAAGGGAATCATGTCTCGCGCCCAAGCGAGACGCGAGTATAAGATCGCAGCAAAAAATTACGGATTCTACATTTATCGCAACGGTCGGCTTATATCTTGGGCGGACTCTCTGGGACTCGTTCCACTCGACCAAAACCTCTATTCATTTCGGGGTCGCATAGAGATTACCTCGGACGCAGACGAAGTGCTCAATATCGACGTCACAAAAAGCCGAATCCAGCTGTCGGATATTGCGCACCTCCAGCTATCTCCATTGCTTACAGAGGCCCTGAAGAAGAGTCGGCTAGCCTGGGAAAAGGCGAAGCGAGATCTTCAAAATATCGCCGAGAAATCCCCGCATGAGGATATAAATATTGTCCTAGATTCGATCAGTGGCATCGAAACAAAGAACGACGAGCTGGACGAAGAGGCAGCCGCGGAGCCTGAGCGGAGGCGACTAGAGGGCAGACGGGAGAGGGCTTCACAGCGGAGCCAAGCCACCGTTGAAGAAAGCGAACGCCTACGCTCGTCTTCTCAACGGGTACAATACGTTCCAATGTTGGCAAATAATCAGCTATGGGAAAGGGCCCATGACCCCGAAAATGGCCTGTTTGTCAGGGTAAACAGGTCTCACCGGCTGATCAGAGAAATTGTCGAGCCTAACCAAGATAATCAACTCCTCATAAAACTTCTCGATGTCCTTTTCTTCGGTCTCGCACAAGGAGAATATGGAACAGTATATAAATCAGAAGCTGATGAAGCTTCGATTGAAGCCATTATGGAAGAGTTCCGCGAACGTGTAGGCGGACAGCTCACAGAGATCGTTCGCAAGATAGATCTCACCAATTTCGCTTCCGGTGACTAGATGCTTCTAACTGCATCCATCAACATGGGGGAGATTGGACATCGCTCCCCTTATATATACGGGATTGTTGCGCTGGAATTCCCTGCACTCTATATTGGACAGACATTGTCGGCCATAGGAGCTTTAGGAAGACTGGCTCAACATTTAAGCAGCGAAAATGGCAACACGCTCAGAAAGAGAATCGCCGATGCATACAATTACGCCGAAATAGAGCTGGGCCCGATAGAATTTGCCGCATTCAAGCTGCCAGATAGAACCGAATTCTCCAACAGAGTTCCCGATTACCGCGAGGCGGTCGAGGCGCTTGTTCAATATTCTATACTCGACAAGATGATCAGGAATGACTTGGCGTGTCCCGTAATCAGTCGAGTAGCCTTCAACCCGCTTACCAGTCAGCACCTCGTCAAAATACAGGCCGGCTATGCTACGGAAGAATTATTTGGGTGGGCTTGCTCATTTCTGATCTAGACTGATAATTCCTCCGATAAAGTATTGGCGTCCTGGGGATGAATGCCTCTTGCCGTGCCGCAGAAATTAAGCAAGAGGCACAAATCGCCGCCCCTTCAGAGCTAAGCAACAACTGTCTTTATCAGATCGTCCACAGAATGTAGATCACGTCGCCCTGCAAGGTACCCAATGCCGCGATGCAGGTGAGTAATGAGAGTTCTCTCACAAGCTTCTTCAGTCGGTTCGCTGCCATCACGCAGACATCGGGATCTAATCAACGCCATGTAGATATCCCCGTATGCTCCAGTGAAAGTTCGCCAAGACATCTCGATGTTGGAGTCAGTAACAACATCGCGCACCAGCGGGGGCGTTTCGTCCTGCAAAGAAACAGCTAGAGCCCAGCGGCACAGAACGTTCCAGTTCTTTATGCCGGTGACTCGTTTGAGTTTGATCAACTGATCCTTGGCCGGTTGAGACAATCGGACTGTGTCAAGCGACATACCGAGTCTTCCCCCATCCGTACCCGCGTTCGATCGTGGTTGTGAACGTCGTGTCGTTGTGGATCAACGTGTATGTCTGGGCGATCGACGGAATGAGACGCTGCAGTAGCTCATCATCGATCTCTTCGTCTGTCGACAACAGAAGAACTTGGTGGCTTGCTTGCGGAAAGTAACGCTCAACAAGATTCTGTCTGTGACGGCTATCCAGCCGACCCAGCGGGGTATCGATGACGCTCGGGAGTCTGTTGCCCGCTACACGAGCTAGGCCCCAGAGGAGGGATACCGCCAGGAGCTGACGCTCGCCTGCGCTCAGACGTGCCGGATTGAGCTCCTCAGCGTCCGCACCAATCAAGGCCAAGGTGAACTTGCCAGTGTCGATACGTAGGTCCTTTACCAGGCCATCCTTACGCATTAGGCGGTTGAAGCTGTCTAGTACGGCGACCTCCAAACGACTGATATGACGTTGCAGCAGGAGCTCTCCGAACCTGTCCAAGGTGTTTCGAGCGCGATCGGAGTATGAAACCACACGGGCGCGATGCTCGATCTCGGCTAGTCCCTTAGCTCGTTTGGCATATGCCTTCTCCCGGGCCGTCTCAAGCTGCGCGTGTTCACGGACGCGTGCGGCGTGAGCCTCCTCCGTTGCGCGCAGTACTCTCTCGAGGTCTTCCACGCGCTGACGGACCTTGTCCTGTCGGGCGATCAGGTCGGCGATCGTGTCTTCTGCTGGAACGCCGGCCAACTGCCGATCCAGCGCGTCGAGCTGCGCTCTGAGCTCTCCAGACTCAGTGAGCAGCTCTTGCGCATGCTGTGATTCGCTCTTAAGGACTTGGTCAAGAGAGTTGAGTTGCTGGATGCCTGTCGCCGACATCTGAATAACTCTAGAAACGCCCGCGTCAGCTGCGCGTTGGGCACGATCCTCTTCCATGAACCGGGTGACCTGCTCAAGCTGAACGTCCGGTATGCCGCTGCCCAGTAGCGAAAGAATCTCCTTGTCCCGCATGTGCAGTGCGTCGAGTAGCTGCTCCGCGCGGCCCGCATCTTCCTCTCGAGCTACCTGCGCACGCAGTGCCTCCAGCTGGTCCTTAAGGAGGAGAAGTGGGAGCGGTCCTGAGGCGACGGTGTTGGCAAGAGTCGCGCTTACCGCTTCGAGTCGACCTTTCGCATGCGCACTCTGTGTCTCTAGCTCCGCCCGGCGGCGGAAAAGGTCCCCCCCTTCCTTAGCGAACGCAGCTTCGACGGCCTTCAGATCCTTCTTCTCGTGTAGGAGACCGGCCTTTGCCGAGGCGACCCGCTGAAGCGCATCTGCTCTGGCCACCTCGTTTTCCTCAAGCTGAGCTTCGATGGTGGCGATCAGCTCGAGTGCGGCCTTGTCCTCCCGACTTACCTTCTGGCGCCGTTGAAGAGCAAGTAGGTCGGTTCGCAGCTGTTCGACCGTGCTGACCCCTAGGAGCGATTGAACCGCCGACTCGATGACTGGAGCGGCCCGCTCAGGATCAGCAAGGGATTCGATTTTCTCGCCATCAAAGAAGAAGAGGGATGCGACTTCCAGCGGTAGAAGATCCTCTATATAGTCCGCCCATGTGTCGCTGGCGGCCTTATCGTGTTCGCCGTTGACAAAGACCGCTAGCGACTCGCGGAGAGTCTTTCCTGCGATGGACCAGTTTCGCTCAATCCGGTAATGACGTTGCTCTCCTTCGACCGTGGTCGAGAACCAAAGTTTCACGCCTGCCTGCTTAGGCACGGCCTGACGGTTCACGCTGTCACGGAGGAACGCATCGTAGGAGCGGTTTCCCCTACCGCTGCACCGTGCCCGGGAGCCGTACAACGCGAGTTGGATAGCATCTAGCAGGGTCGTCTTCCCGCAGCCGTTTAGACCGCCGATAAGGATGATCGGCTTGCCAGGCTTGGGGTTCAGAGAGAGGACCTGTTTGCCGAGGTACGCTCCAAAATTCTCGAGAGTGATCTCATGCAGGAGCATCGGTGCTCTCTTCATCCAATCCGAGAAGGGTAGGGGCGATCTTGTTCTGCTGATTGCGTTTGGCTAGCTCGACCGCATCCTCCTCATCCGTGTAGTAGCCCTTCTTGATTGCCTTCTCAAGCGCTTCGAAGAGTCCGGAGCGACGAGTCATCGTGCGGAATTTCCGCTCGACTGCAAGTAGCTCACGCATCGTCTCAAAGTGCAGGTCGTCTCCGTCGCAGACCTCACGAAGCAGCTCCACCTCATCCGCAGCCACGGCGAGGTGCTGGTCGAGCGGACCGCCGGGGAACTCCTCACCCGTCTCTTGCATATAGATCTGAGGTAGCGAATCCTCGACCTCATGCTTCTCGAAGACCCAGAGGCGTCGGATCTCATGCAGCTCGTCCATGGTGATGAGCTCGATACCCCGCACATGTTCTGGAGCGTTCTGCCGGATCCAGGTCTGTGCGTTGAGGAGTTTGCGGAGCCACTCCTCTCGGGCTTTCTGTGTGTACGGCCCAGGAACGTTGCGATCGTGGAAGAGCTGGATCGTGCCGTTCATCTTCCGGAAGTCACGCAGGTGGCTGTCGTCGGGAGCGTCGAGCTCGTCGCGTAGCTCTAGGAGTGGAAGCATCCACTCCTTCTCCTCGTCGTTCTGAATCATGGCCGACATGGACTTGTCCTTGTCGACGAGGGTGCACGTCCAGCAGCCGAAGCGGCTGTCACCGCAGGAAGGAGTGGTGTCGTCCACCACGAGTGGGCATTCTCCGTCGCTCGAAGCCCCTTGGTACATGGTGAGGAGGTCCTTGTTCGGATGCCCCCAGGGGTTGGGCTGCTGCATCAAGAACGTCCAGACCTCGTCGGTGCTCCATGCCTCGACGGGGCTGTAGACCAGGGAGTTAGGAAGGTTGCCGTTGGGCGAGAGACGGTCGCGGACACGGCGCTTCTCGTGGCGCTCCATCACTCGGGCGCGGGCCTGGCTTTCGGCCTTGCGGATGCCCAGTACCAGGATTGCCTCACCGTGGTCGTGCACGACTCGGCGAATGAACGAATTGGAAGGCTTGATCTTCAAGCGTTCGGTGCACCAGCGGAACTTCGGCTTCGGAGCGGGGTATCCCTTGCCGATCAAGCCGACCCAGAAGGTGTCCTTCACATCAGGCACCAGCCGATTCGGCTGGATGGGAAGCCGCTGCTTCTCCGCCGCCTTACGCATGGTCTCCAGTGATTGGGTCACCCATGCAGCAACGACCGGGTTCTCAACCAGGGTGTCCGTACTGATGACATAGACCGGCTTGGTGCGCTGATCGGGCTCTATACCCTGTAGCGCCAGCCACACGAGTTGAAGCACTGCGGTGGAATCTTTACCGCCGCTGTAGCCCACGACCCAAGGAACCTGATCAGCCAGGTATAGCTCACGGATCTCCGCGGTCAGCTCGTTCACCACCGCGGCGAGGCCGCCTTGACTCTCAAAAGGGACCGCGCGCCGGGTGGGCGTGTTCAGCATGACGGCACTGCGCGTCGGGGTGCTCATCGCTCTCCTCGCTGGTAGGCGTCTTCTGCCTGCTGCTCATCGGCAGTCAGGTCGAGACCGAGCTGCTTGCGTAGGTAATTCACGGTAAGTACGACGTTTTGGTGATTTTTCGAGACACGGCCACCGATGATCGCACGTCCCTCCCAGTCAGGATTGGTCCGTGACCAGTCCACGTCCCGAAGCCGCGCCAGCCGCGGCTTCCACTCGTCTGGATCAAGTGAATTGCGGAGCAGCGTGTTCCCAAGTAGCCCAAGCGCATGGAGTGCGATCCCATGCGTGTGTAGGTATTGCTTACGTATCTCGGAGGCAGACAGAGATCGTCTTCGCACCTCGCCCCAATCCGGGATGAGATCATCTACAGCTTCCCAGTAGTCCCACGACAGGCATTCCGTGTCCTTCCCGCCGGTCAGCTCTAGCCCTTGAAGAAGGGCGCTCATCGCCGAGTACAGGGCGCTGAGCGTGAAGAGCTTGCGCGATCGAGCTGAAAGGTTACTGCTCTCCATCTCAACGAAGTTGCGGAAGACCGGACACTTCAGCGCAAGGAGTCGTGTCAGCTGAGAGAGCTCATCCCTGTGGTCGTAGAGGACGCCTATGGAACGGGCCGGCCGCACGGCATGGCGGTTCAGGTCAGCGAACATCTGCTGGCTGCGTTCAAGGCCGGCGTCATGGAAGAAGACGACAGCGATGGTCTCGTCGCCGAGTGGCGGGTTCTCTTTAAGTGCGGTCTCGATGGCTGCACGCCGGTGCTGACCATCATTGATCAGGAAGCGTGAGGCCATCGGGATGTACAACTGGCCGACCCGCAGGCCCGGGCCTTGGTCCGACACTCCCACGAAGCGCATGGCGCCATCGACGGAGGCGGTTAGCGCGGAAAAGACGTAATCGTCAGGGTTATCCAGGATGTACCGAGCGAGCGCTGGGACTCTTCCCTTGTTCAGAACACGCTGTGCCCGCACCTCCGGCGCGAGCTCGTCCTCATCAAACAAGAAGATCTTGGGGATGAGGCGCAGGGGACACATCGATACGTAGTACTCACGCCCTGCCTGCACGCCGCGGATCGCTGGGAAGATGTACTCGAAGCCTGCGGTCGTGGCGTCTCTGCCTTGCTGCACCAGCGCGTGTGTTCCCACGCGCCCACGGTACCGTAAGTACGTGTGCGCTTTAACGTACACACGTGACCTGGGCAAACAATTATGAGAGCTGGTGTGCACGTGGTCGCCTACCTGGATGCCGCTGCAACGACGAGGGTCCTCCCCGAGGTCGCCGAGGTCGTCTTGCACTGGATGTCCCAAGATTTCGGCAATGCGGGCTCGCGGACCCATGAGTACGGAACGCGCGCCAAGCGGGCAGTAGCCCGCGCTCGTGAAGGCATCGCAGCCCATCTCTCCGCCCGCCCGGACGAGCTGATCTTCACCAGTGGTGCAACCGAGAGCAACAACATCGCCATCCTGGGTCTAGCTCCCTTCGGTGCTAAGAGTGAACGCCGTCACATCATCAGCACCGCGATCGAGCACAAGGCTGTTCTGGAACCACTCGAGCACCTCCAGACACAAGGTTTCGAGGTGGACCTGATCGAGCCTGGTCCATCTGGCCGTGTGAGCGCGGAAGCAGTACTGGAACGGCTACGTCCCGACACGCTCCTCGTCTCCGTCATGCAGGTCAACAATGAGACTGGCGTCATCCAGCCAGTCACAGAGCTGGCAGAGCATCTCCGCTCCACGGCCACCTATCTTCATGTTGACGCGGCTCAGGGCTTCGCCAAGCTGCCAGATGGCCTGCGTGGACCGATCGATCTCATCAGCTTCAGCGGGCACAAGATCGGAGCCCCCAAGGGGATCGGCGGCCTTCTCATCAGACGCCGAGGGCGAGACTCTGTACCGCTGACCCCACTGATGTATGGAGGCGGTCAGGAACGCAAGCTCCGCCCGGGCACGCTTCCTGTTCCGCTCATCATGGGCCTTTCCAAGGCTCTCGAGGTATTCGAAAGTGAAAGTACGCGGTGGCTGGAAGCGGCCAGCGTGTTCCGCTCCCGGCTGCTGGAGGGATTCAGCAAGACCCGGTTCAAACTCCATGGCGACCAAGAGCACGTGGTCCCGCACATCCTCAACCTGTCGTTCGAGGGCGTGGACACTGAGGCTTTGATCTTGCAGCTGAAGAACTACGCCGCGGTGGCCACTGGGTCCGCGTGCACGAGTGCGTCCTACACCCCAAGCCACGTCCTCGCGGCGATGGGACTGCCCGAAGAACAGGCCAGCAATGGACTGCGCCTCTCGTGGTTCCCCGACCAAACTCAGGAACTGGACGTCGACGAATTCGCAAGCATCATCGCCGAGTACCAAGCCGGAATCGCATCGGTCAGTTCCTCTTGATCAGGCGGTGACCACGGAGCTGTCGGCCGCAGCGGACGAGCTCGGCCTCCCAGCCCTGCTCGGTCCCGATGAGATGCGGATTGGCGTATAGGCCTGCTCGCAGCTCGCTGTCGGTGAGTCGTCGATACTTCGGGACATCCGGGTCATCCGGGTTGAGGAACTCATGCTTGCGATGAAGCAGAGGCCTGTTCTCCGACTGCTCGTAGGACATGTGGGAGGTCCTGAACGTGGTGAGATCGACCATGTACGAAGATCGCAGCCGCGGATGCGGATCCGTGTCGAACTGCGGATAGTCCAGCCAACTCACTCCCCTACCCTGATGGCGTAGCTTGGCTAGGGTCCACTCCTGCGGACGTCCTGCCGCAAGCGAAGCGCAGTGCTCATAAAGGCGCAGCACAACAGGCATGTGATCAATCGCTCGGCGGTGCACGTACAGGGCTGTTGGCGTGAGCTTGCCAACCTTCGACCCGTTCATCGCACCGCGGACATAGGCATCGTCGCGTAGCTTGAGCAGCAGGCGGTCGGACCGTATACATGCTTCCTTGTAGGAGCTGAAGAACGCTCTCACGTCAAGCTGTACGGAACGCGGGAGGCATCCGAAGGGGCCACGCCCATTGAACAGCTCCACACCGAGGAACAGCAACGTAGTCAAGGTGGATCTCTTCGCACCTTCCGCGACCTTTTCTGGATCAGCCGATACTCGGACAATCCGCTGCAGTTCTGCAGCGTTCAGATGGGCGAGGAGCTCCGCCATCTGCGCCGGCATCTCCTCTATGCGCGGCACTCGCCCGCGTTGTTCTGTGTAGTCGACTACGGAGGCGATCGCCGATGCCGCGTCATCAGAGGCCAGCCAGATGGCCGCGGGTACGATCCGACGAGCCAGATAGCTAAGGCGCGCCTCATCGCGCTTGAACGCGTAGACGATTCCGGGAGCCGCAGAGACGCACCGGACGCCTGTGGCGTCCTCAACGTAGCTTCGGAGCTCGCCAGCGCTGAACAGATGCTGAAATGTCCGTCGGCTGGTAAGGACTCCGTCACCGAAATCCGTGCCCTTGACTTTGGACTTCTCCCAAGTGAGTCGAGTGGAGACCACCAAGGTGCCTTTGGTAAGGTCCCATGCCTTGACGAGCGTACGACGCCGTTCCTCCCGGTCCTCGATGATGTTCAGGACATAAGTCAGCAGCACGACATCTGATGGGCCGAGGCTGCCGCCAGGATGATAGTGGGGGTCCCAGCCGACCGCGCTCATGGCGATCCCCTGCAGAGCTCGGACATCAGCCCCTCGTCCGCACCCATAGTCCAGGACCGACGAGCCAGACGTGATCTGCTGATCCACCACAGCCTGACGTGCGGGTACGGAAAGTCCCGTTCTACCGATTGCGGTCAGGCGACGGTCAGTTTCCCAAGCGCCACCCTGTTCCGTGATAGTCACAAGCCCATTTTGGAGTTTAGAACTCGGGGGGTTCGAAGAAATGGCCTAGCTCGGGAAAGGCGGCCACAGCTTCAATCCCGACCATGTCCTGTTGAGCGGCGGTTAGGAGGTCGTCCTGGCGTCCCTCGGGGTGCGGGCTGCCGCGTAAGGCCTTGCCGTCTACGGCCGGCCCGCGAGCGTTGGAAGAAAGCTGCTGGTGCCGACGAACGCGGTCCATGCGCCGAGCCAGGCCAGATGACTGCAGGTGATGGTGTCTAAGGCGTCAGCATCCAGGCGGGTGAGCAGTCGTCTCAGAGCGCTGGCAGCTGACCATACTGTTCCGGGGACGAAGCGGCGCAGCTGAGGGTCGTAGTTGGTGATAAAGCGGGCGATCTTCGCCAGCGACGTCGCTCCGTCAAACACGGCGACCAGAGATTAGGCCACAGCAAAGAGCGAGCCGGTAGCGGCCAGCATCCCCAGTGCCTGAGTCGATCGAGCACCGCTCTAGCACGCCCGGTCAGGATGTGGACAGGCGGGTCGGCGACGGTAACGTGCTCGAGGTGGCGGCCACTCACGTCGATCGCCAATGATCGCAGGCAAACGGGCTCCGTTCCTGATCGACTGGCGTAGACAACCGACGATAGGCACTCAGCATCGCGCAATAGCGCGAACGCTCGAGGCCAAACACCCCGGGCTTGGGTGCAGCATCTCGACGCCGCCCACGAGGACCTGTCCCTTCGCCGCCAATCAGAGAAACCTGACTCCAGACGCTCCCAGCTTCAGGGCCTGAAAATAAGGCAGGCATCGTGGATGAGCTGCTCCTCACGAGCTTCGAGAGCACTCAGATCCCATGCTGCGAGTTCTGCCAAGTCCTGATTGAAGCTGACAACGCTAGCAGCGTATGCAGGTTGCTTAAGAGCGAAGGGCTTATTACCTGCTGCACTATTGTCGCTTGGAGCCCAGTATGAGAGATTCCCGAGTCGATTTGTATGCGAGGTCAGCGAAGGCACGATTACTTCAGGCTTCTGGGGATGGATATGTTCGATACTTACCTGGCCGAGGTCGATTAGGTTGATCATAGACGGGCGGGGCTGCCCAGAGGATCCTTGCTTAATCCAAGGCCTGTAGTCCTCTAGAACGGTAAGCAGCTCCTTAAGGTTAGCCTTCATCGGACTGCCACCGTCATAGCGTAGCTTGTCTTTCAAGGCATTACGAAAGATCGGATCGGGCGCTCGCTTGTCAATTAGAGTATTGAGAGCTTTTCTCAATGCAGCGAAATTAGCAGCTACCCCGTTCGTCAGTCCTCGCAGCCGCTTACATTCGGCATAGTAAACCGCCTGTGCTGGACCCGTGTGCGCGCCGCAGATGTTCTTGTATCTCAGCGCGAACAGTTCTAGCATGTGCACGAGCTTAGCAAACTCGTCCTCACGAGAGTGTGCACGTGCGGCAAGGAGAAGTGGATGCGAAAGCTTGTGCTGTATTGTTGAGACCAGCCTCTGCAGCCGAGATCTTTGCCACTCAGTTACAGACTGCATATGCTCAGACGGCACATAGGGCCACATGCCAGCATGGATCGCTTTGAAGGTCGAGACTTCGCCCGACATTTTCTGCAGTGCGGCAAGAATCTCTACACGGCCTTTAGTTGCCGAGAAGATTAGATCCTTAACGTCATCGAATAAGTCTTCCCTCTTGGCACGCTTGCCGGTCAGTGACGTGTAGTAGGTCATGAGAAAGTCGTCTACGAGATCTGCCCCCTCGGTTAGAATATCGTCCCAGAGATTTGCCGCTTTCTCTCGACTCGAAGCGTGGTCATCGAGGAGTTCTAGGGTGTGGCTTCTAAGAAGATCCGCGACCGTTAAACGCGCGCCCCGGTCATTCAGCACAGAGAACAACCTATAGCCACTAGATCGAGAGTCGCTCACAATGTGGATAACGAACGAGTCGAGCAGAACAGCATCACATAGACGCTGCAGTTTCCCTCTAGCATCCGCTAGATCGGTCGCATCAGTGGCTGGCGTCACCAGCTCGTCGCGGAGGAGGTTAGCCGCATTTTCTAGCAATTCATGACTTTCTCGACTCGGCGGCCCCGCAGTTCCATCCAGAAGTGATTGAAAAAAGTCGTCATCGACGCGACTGAGTCGAACTCTCGGCTGTTCTGACTCGTTTCCCTCGTCTACATCGTAACGCTGATAGTACAAGTTCGACTTTCGTACTCCTCTTGCCAATACTGCTAATTTCTTCGCTTCCTCACCATCGCCTTGACTATCGGCCTGATCCTTTAGTTCATCTGCCCTCGCAGCAATCTGTGCAAAGAGAAGACAGAACGTTGCTAGTCGTTGCTGGCCATCCACTATCTCATAGACGTTGCTACTGGGTTCAGAAGAGTCCGTTATTTTGATGACGACCATGCCGCCATAAAAATGGCCTCGCGTGCCAGCAGGAAGAGGTAGAAGAAGTTTAATGTCATCGATGAGATCGCCAACCTGCGTATCGTTCCAAGCGTAGGCGCGCTGATACCGTGGAACTCGCGCAGGATATCTAGAGGACAGAAGTTCACTGATTGGCAGACTGGTGGGTTTCACACTGGCGGCACCCATCGCAGGTGTCCTATTATCCAATTCCCTATTCCTTCACTATCTCTGAAGTATCGAAGCAGCTCATAGTCCAGGACATCAGTTTGGCACATTTCTGGATCTGGATCGGGATTGTTACAGCATCGCTATCAAGATTGTACGTTCGAGGTGCCTTGCCGCGAGTTGCTTGCCACCTGCTGTTCGGCACGCATGCAGTGGATGACAGCGACCAGGGGCAGGCTTCAGATCCCGGTTGGTGGAGTCAAACAAGCAGATGCGCCTGCAAGCCAAACGGTTGTTTCTGCACGGTATGGCAACGCAAGAGATCATGTGGATGGTTTCTTGAAGGCCATAACCTGGATCGGACTGCCTTCAACTTCCGCTCCCTGCCACGACAGGACGCACGACGAAGGTCTCGCACCCTTCGCCCGGACCATCAACACCTCACGGCGTACATCTCTCCCGCGAAAGGCCTGGCTGCCTTGCGCAGGATGTCCCGCTCTTGCTCCAGTTCCCGGATCCGGACCTTGAGCTGCTCGTTCTCCTCTTCCGGGACGTTGCCTAAGGGAGCGGAGCCACCCGGCACGCTGTTACCGACCGTAGCCGCGCCGGCGGTGCCGTAGCCGCCTTTGCCCGGGTCAGCGCGGCGCGCACCCAGACTCGAGGCATCTCGCGGCTTGCCCCCTTAGATCCCTCGCGATCGACGTGGTCGTCCGATCTGGCCTCCCGTCAAGGCTGCACCGATGCTTGACCGCTACCGGCGCGTCCAGCGTCGATCTTCAGCCGAAGGCCACCAACCGACCAGCTCGAACCTCTCTTGATGCTGTATACGCAAACATAGAACGGACTCTTGTAAACAGTTTGTACATACAGATATGGTCTATGCGAATACGAGGCAGGAGTGGATCTTCATGGCAACCGTACACACGGCGATCCGTGCCCGCATGGGCTCGACGCCGTACTACGTCACCACGATGAAGGTGAGCGACCTGGTCCAGATCGCGCGCCCTGCAAGCGAGCAGGAGGAGTGGGCAACCACGGGTCTGACCGAGAGGTTGCAGCGTGAGCTGAACGACTTGCGGGTCCGCACCGAGATCGCACCCTATCTGGCCAAGTCTCCGGATCGCTTTTTCGGGGCTCTCATCTTGCTCTTGGAGAGCGACGAAGAGCCGCAGTTCGAATCCTTCAGCGATCTCGCCAAGGGGCTACCTCACGCCTACAAGGCCGCCATGTCCAAGGGCTTCGGGTTCCTGACCATCGAAGGCGGCAACCGGATCATCCTTGATGGACAGCACCGCTTCGCCGCACTGCGTGAAGTGGTCATAGCCCGGAGCGTCGAGGGAGACCATGCCCGGGACGTAGCGAACGACGAAGTGACTGTCATCATCGTTCCGCACATCAGCGTCCAACACACCAGAAAGATCTTCAACAAGGTTAACCGCTATGCCAAGAACACCAGCAGAGGGGACAACATCCTCACCAGTGAGGATGACGGACTCGCGATCATCGCTCGCGGTCTGGCCGATGAAGCTGGGCCATTGGCCGGAAAGAACCACAAGGGCGAGTCGCTGGTTAACTACAAGAACAACACCATCGCGGAACGGAGTGTCCAGCTCACTACCCTCAGTGCCGTCTACGAGACCGTTCGGATTATCGCCGAGTACTACGACATGGCGGATGACCTAAACGAGAAGAAGACACACGTCCGTCCTGAAGATGAGAGGTTGGAAGAGGGCTACGAGCGTGTGTCGGAGTGGTGGACAGCCGTGCTGGACGGCATGCCACACCTGAGGTACGGCCGCGACAATACCAAGATGCTTCCGGAGCTGCGCAGCAAGGATGCGGAGTACGGCTTGCTGTTCAAGCCGGCGACACACATCGTTCTGTTCCAAGCGCTGTCTCAGATTCTCAAGCTGGACCCTGCGCTCCCTCTCAAGGGTGCCGTGGCCCAGGCCTATCAGGTCGACTGGCGAATTACGAGCCCCCTCTGGCGCGATGTCCTAATCAACTCAGCACATAACATTCTGACTAAGAAGGAGAATTACAATCTCGCCGCTGATCTCCTCACATACATGGTGGCTGGGGACAAGATGCCAGACAATGACGTCGAGCAGCTGCGCATCCGGGTAGCGAGGGAGCGGGGCCAGAAGGAAGGCAATTTCAAGTTGCCGCCGTCGCTTCCGCGTCCATAAGCATAACCTACCCAACTCGAAACATGAAGGGTGCAAGGGGTGCCCTGAGTTTACAGGCACCCCTTCATCAATCCAACCATATCCACATCCGGAACAGCTAACGCAAGGCTAAACGAGGCCGAGCACAGAAATCGCCAGCGTCAGAACATCAACGGCTTGCATTTGATCATCAAGCTATGCACACGCACGACCAGCTCATCGATCTGCAACTCCCGTCTTCGTATGTCAGACCTAACCGCCACCATGCAAACCATGCCATCAGAAGGGGCCGCCACTCGCCATGGATCTAGATTCTGTGCTCCCACCTGGACAACTCACTGCACGCCACGTTTATGACGTCCTCCGTAAACACAATGGAGGACCTCTTGAGGTCGAGCGCATCTTAAAGGAAATGGGCGATAAGCAGACAACCGCCACCCCCCTTGAGAAGGAACAGCTACTTGAAGCGCTGCAGCGGGATGACTCAACGCGCTCAGCTCGCGGATACCGGCAACGTTTCTCAATGTCAGGCGACTCCGTCCGCCTTCGACCGCCGGGCAACAAGGCTGAGCAAGCCATCGAACAAGAGAACGAACAAGTTAAGAACCAGCTGTTGCAGCAGCTGCGAGAAGTACCTCCGCAAGTTTTTGAACACATCGTCGCAGCTCTATTCACCGCGATGGGGTACGAGGCTGTAGCGGTCACAAGGCGGTCCAGAGACGGTGGCGTAGATGTTCACGCCACGCTAGTTGCCGGCGGCGTGACAACCGTTCCCACCTCAATCCAGGCCAAGCGCTGGGGGACGACAAAGCCGGTGACGGTGAAAGTGGTCCGAGAGCTCAGAGGTACGCTCCGATCCGGAACCCAAGGCATCATTGTTACAACCGGTCACTACACCAGGGATGCGCCATATGAAGCAAGGGAGAACACACTCACTCCCATCCATCTCATCGACGGTCAGCTACTCGCCGACCTGTTGACCGAGCACGGCATCGGAGTCCAGGCTTCACGCCTCTCCCTGCTCTCCCTCGACCTGGAGGCTCTCGCGACCATCACCGGCAGGACCGAGAGCTCCGTTCAGGACACAGCTACGCGGGCGTCTGGCAGCACTCAGCGCCGCTACTACATCGAGAAGATGCCCTCCGACAGGGGCCGTCGCCTCCTGGATTCCATCGTTACCATGACCTCACTCGCCGATGGGCAGCCGACCTGGGATGACTATGTCGCCGACTTCCAGCAGCATTTCCCAACCATCACGCGTTCGGATGAGGCACGTCGACGGTCGCGCGTCCTAGTGTCTCTTGGCCTAGTCGACATCGAAAACGATCACATGAACCTGACACTCACTGGGAGGCAGCTACTAGAGGACCCAAGCATCGATTTCCTCCGTAGCATCTTCATAAACCGCATCGCAGGAGCTCAGGACATACAGGATCTCGCCCTGTCCCTGACACGAGAACAGCTGCGGGCTAGACTCCGCACCGCACCCCCCGCAGGCCTCTCGCCCACTCAAGCGGCCCTGGTTGAGAAGTGGTTGCACAACCTGAAGCCGTCCGACCGGTCTACCGGTGCGTCGAGAGCTCAGTGATCTGAACCTATGGAGCGGATCAGTTCCGGTACCGACAGCTTAGCCGGAGTTCCGCAGTTCCTGGTGGCGCTGGTGACACGGTTGTGGGTAACAGGCCAGGTCAACGGCGTTCGCGGTGGTGGCACACGGATGTCCGATTCGTGTCACTAGGAGACACCGGCTGATACGTTGATCCTCAACGTTGTCCCAGTTCAGGGTGGCGCGTGTCACCAGTGGCGCGGCGAACTGCGGAACCCCGGCTTAGACGCGTGAATACTGGGCCTGGCCCACTTTCCGTGATCGGCGTTATCCCAAGATCACGATCGTGTTGAGCCGGATGCGGCCTGGTGCTGGTGCCGGGACGCTGCTCTGTGTCGATCACGGAGCTGTTGGCGGGTCGTGTTCCTTCATTTTGCCGCCGTTCGTGTCGAGCGGGTGCATCAGATGGGTGCGACCGTGCGAGTGAAGGCTGCGACGACGGAGCTGAAGGGCGGTGGTGTGTTCGGGCAGGAAGTGTCCCCATTGGTCGAAGGGCCAGTGCGAGCCGATGCCAAGGGCGCGGCGTTCTTAGGCGGCGGCGAACCGGAACAGCAGCTGGGCGCCGGTGTCATCGAGCGGGGCGAAGCCGACTTCGTCGATGATGACCAGATCGGCGCGTAGCAGAGTCTCGATCACGCGGCCGACGGAGTTGTCGGCCAGCCCGCGATAGAGCATTTCGACCAAGTCGGCGGCGGTGAAGTAGCGAACCTTATGCCCGGTCTGGACCGCGGCGATGCCGAAGGGGATGAGGCTGTGGGACATGCCGGTGCCGGCCGGTCCGACCGCGCAGTAGTTCTCCGCCGCCCGGACCCACTCCAGCGAGGCCGAGGTAGTCGAAGGTCGCCTTCGGGATCGAGGAGGCGGCAACGTCGAACTCCTCGTCTTGAGCACCGGGAAGGCGGCGGCCTTCATCCGAGCGCGAGCGTTGGAGGCATCCCGGGCGGCCAACTAGGCCTCCAGCCGGGTCAACGACCAGCGACAGGCCACTAGCGTGGGTGTCTGCAATGCACGCCCGCCACAGCTTGTCCCGATATCCCACCACGGCCCCGGCGACATGCCTCCATGCACCGGTGGGATCGTCGCATGTTCGGGTATGGGGCTGCCCCGGGAGCCGCCTTCAATGACTGACTGACTAACTCCCGCTTGCAAGCAGGAAGTCGCCTTTCGGCTTCCCCGACAGCGGCCGGAGGTGGGGACGAGGGAGGCCAAGAGCTTAGAGGTGCGGCTCGCAGACTTACCGCACGAGCTCGGGGTTGAGAGCGGAAGGGCCAGCAGTTCGCCCGGGTTCTGGCTACCAAACCTCACCAACACAAACGCCCCGAAGCGTCAACGCTTCGGGGCCCTTCATCAAGTTGATAGCAACATCGACGACAACATCACCTCATGAGCAGGCTCTGCCTGTCGGGATCGAGCCCCGCGCTTCTCAACGCTAACCGCGTGTAGCGGGAGAACCGACAAGCCGGGCATGGCCACAGATCCAGAGCTCGGGCGGCATCAACTGTCATCTCAATTGCGAGGTCAGGCCGACGCAGCAGGTTGCAGCGGTAGCCAGGAGCGGCGTGGTAGCGCCCAGGCGAGGATCCGGTTCCCGAGACCCAGACGGGAAGTCCGGCCAGGACCAGCTCACAGCGAAGGTCATCAACCCATGGACCTAACGAACTAATTAATTCCTGGCGGGTCCGATTATTCATATTCCCTCCAATGATTTGGCGATCATACCTATACCCAGTAGGGGTATAGGTATGATATGCTGACGCTGGGCAAGAGTCAACCCTCCGCTGGGTGCCGCATGCTATGTGTGCTCTGAACAGCAGCGATGCTCCCCCTTCGTTAGAAGGGGGAGCATCGCTCGTACCTGTGTCTTGCATCGGATTGTGGGTGACCGCAAGCCAGCGTGACGCGGGACATGCGCGGGATGATCAAGCGAATCGCAGGAGCCCATCACCGTGTTTCGGCAGGTCAATCCACGTAGACCCGCATCCCCACCCCCGCTCTCCTAAAGCGGGTGCCGCAGGTTCGAATCCTGCCGGGGGCACTCACCTAGATCGGCATTTCAGGCCCCTGACCTGCGGTTTCACAACCGCAGGTCTTTTATTTTGCGCCCTTGATAGGCAGCAGACGGTGCCCGCATGCAGCCGTAAGACCATGATCAGGGGATATAAGCGGGATGATCTTGATGACGTTTTCCCAGGTCAGACCGCATTTTAGGCCGTCACGTTCGCGGTACCCGCTTCCGGCCGCGCGGCACGGAGCGAACACAGCCAGCCTGATCGTGCCGAATACGTGCGTAACCTCCGCTTGAAGTCCACACTCACCGACCCAGTACGCGGGCCGCTCCGGCGACACCGGGGTCGCCGGCACCCAGCCAGCGCGAACGGCAACGTCACGACACCCCGCGCGAGGACGGATAGCGGATGGATAGGGCGGTCCGCCACATTGTGCCTGCCGGACCACCCGAAAGGTGCGTCCACCGAGCCGAAAGGAGCCGTCCATCGTGCGAGCAGTGATCGCTTCTCTTGTCACCGCCCTGACCCTGGGCACGGCAATCGCGGGAGTGAACCTGATAGACAGGCCCGAACCGAAGGAAACAGTCTTGGCCGCACTTTGCGGCACCACGGGCTTCCCATGCTGATCCAATCGTCCTCCTAACTTGCTACCAAGAGGAAGACTCCGTCGCCATAATGCCAAGATATGGGCATCAAGGCGGAGTTTCGATTGCTCGGTCCGCTCGAAGTAGCCGTCGACGGGGGACGGCTATCTGTTGGCGGGCCGCGGCAGCAGCGCCTGCTCGCCACACTCCTCCTCAACCCGGTCGAAATCGTCTCTACCGAACGGCTGATCGACGAGCTCTGGGGTGAGGACCCGCCCGGCACAGCACGTGAGCAGATCCACAACGCCGTGGCCAGGCTGCGCAGAAGCCTGGGCTCCGCCGGCCAGTTGCTGGCCACTGAGGGCGCGGGCTATCGCCTGCGCGTGGACGGGGAGTTGGTGGACGCCCACCGGTTCGGCCAGGTCTTCGAGGCGGCCCGGCTGAGCGTTGAGGCGGGGGAACCGGCTGCGGCGGCGCAGACGCTCGCCTCGGCACTCAGCCTCTGGCGTGGTCCGGCCCTCCAAGGACTGACCGGGAGAACCATCGAGGCTGCGGCCGCCGGGCTCGACCAGCAGCACCTGGCTGCCAGGGAACAGCTCCTGGAGTGCCGGTTGTCGCTAGGGGAAGCGGCCGAGCTGGTGCCCGAACTGACCGAGCTCATGGCCGAACATCCCTTCAGGGAGACCTTACGGCGTCAGCACATCATCGCGTTGTACCGGTCAGGACGGCAGTCGGACGCGCTGAACGCCTACGAGCGCACCCGCGTGCTGCTGGCCGACGAGCTCGGCGTCGATCCTGGCTCTGAACTGCGTCTGCTGCACCAGCAACTGCTGAACAATGATCCCGCCCTCGACGCTCCCGCGAAGCCACCGTCCGCCGAGGACCTGCCGGTGGCGCACAACTGCCTGCCCTACGACATCGCCGACTTCACCGGCCGCGCGGACGAGGTGCGGCGGCTGCTGGAGCTTACGGGCACGGCCACCGAAACGGCGGTGGTGATCACCGCCTTGGACGGCATGGCCGGCATCGGCAAGACGACGCTGGCCGTTCATGTCGCGCATCTGCTCACCGACGTCTACCCCGACGGTCAGCTCTTCATCGACCTGCACGGCTACACGCCGGGACAGCGGCCACTCACGCCGACAGCCGCGCTCGACGTGCTGCTGGACGGCCTGGGCGTGCCGCCGGAGCGCATCCCGAGGGACTTCGAGCAGCGGGTCGGCAAGTGGCGTTCCGACCTCGCGGGCAAGCGGGTCCTCGTGGTCCTGGACAACGCCAAGGACGCACAGCAGGTCCGTGCCCTCCTGCCGGGTTCCCCGACCGCGCGGGTCCTTGTGACGAGCAGGCGGCGAATGTCCGCGTTGGAGGGCGCCTCATCGTTCTCGCTGGAGTTGATGCCGCCCGGCGACGCCGTCAACCTGTTCCTGCGGGTGGCCGGAGTGGACCGCGTCACCGGGGAGACGGAGCAGGTGGCCGAGGTGGTCGAGCTGTGTGGCTACCTGCCGCTGGCTATCCGCATCGCCACCTCCAGGTTTCGGCACCGTCCCACATGGAGCGTCGCCTACCTCGCCGACCGGCTGCGTGACGAGCGGCGCAGGCTGCTCGAACTGGCCACCGAGGACCGCAGCGTGCTGGCCGCCTTCTCCGTCTCCTACCGCCATCTCGCGCCGGCCCAGCGGCGCCTGTTCCGGCTGCTCGGGCTGCACCCCGGCGCGGACTTCGACGTGTACGGCGCCGCCGCGCTCGCGGACGCCCCGGCAGGCGAGGTCGAACCCCTGCTGGAGGAACTGCTGGACGTGCACCTGCTCACCCAGCACGCCGTCGGCCGCTACCATTTCCACGATCTCCTGCGCCAGTACGCCCGCACCACCGCCGAGCGCGAAGAGCGCCCGGAAGAGCACTCGGCGGCGGTCATCCGCCTGGCCGAGCACTACCTGCACCTCGGGCACGTCGCGGAGCAGGTGTTCGACCCGGGCCGCCACCTTGGGGAGCTGGAGCTCGACCGCCGTTCCGAACTGCCCGAGCTGCCAGCGCCCGGCGCCGTGCGCGACGTCATCGCGGCCGAGCGGCTCAACTTCGTGGAGGTTGCCAGCCACATGGCCGGTGCGGGCGCCCACTCCCACGCCTGGCGGCTGGCGGCGGCCCTGGGCCCGTTGCTGCAACGGCACGGCTACAGCGACGAGGCGTTCGAGGTCTACGACCAAGGGTTGTACGCCGCCCGCCTGTGCGCCGACCGGGCCGGGCAGGCCACTCTGTACCGGCACCTCGGCGTCGCCCGGCTCGGCACCGGCGACTTCGACGATGCGCTGGCCGCGCTGCGCAAGAGCCTGACTCTCGAACGAGAGGTCCACGGCGACGGCCCCGGCAGCGGCCGGGTGCTCAGCAACATGGCCATCGTGCACATCAGGCTCGGCCGCTTCGCCGAGGCACAGGAGAACCTGCACCGCGCCCTCGACCTGCTGGACAAGGACGGCTCGGCGCACGACCGGGCCTTCTTCCTCGCCAACCTGGCCGTGGTCAACACCAAGCTCGGCCGCTACGAGGAGGCGGCGGCGTGCGTGCAGCGCGCACTCGACATCCAAACCGGGCTCGGCAACCGCTTCGCCGAAATGTTGTGCCTGGTCAACGCCGGCTGGATCTACACCCTCTCCGACCGGTTGCCGGAGGCCCGCGACCACCTGGAGCGCGGTCTGGTGCTCGGCCGCCAGCTCGGCGCGGTGGAGGCCGAGGCACGGGCGCTGTACCTCCTCGCCGACTGCCTGCGCCGCCAGGACGAGAACGTTGCGGCCCTCGGCAGCGCACGGCAGGCGCTCGTGCTCGCGCGGCGGATCCAGGACGCCGACGTGGAGAGTCAGTCGCTCAACGTGCTCGGGCAGGTTCACCACGCGCTCGGTGACCCGGAGGCGGCGCGCGAGTGCTACGGGCAGGTGCTGCGCCTCGGTCTGGAGGTCAAGGCGGTGCCCGCCCACCAGGGGCTGGGCCGGCTGGCCCTGGACGAGGGCGACCGGGCAGCCGCGCGTACCCACTGGGAGAAGGCACAGGTCATCGCCAAGGCTGCCCGCCTGCCCGAAGCGGAGGAGATCGCACGGGACATAGAGGCCCTGAACGGATAGGTGGCGGATAGGGGCTGGAGAGCGCACATTCCTACGGTTCGAGTTGCTGGAAACGAACCGCCTGGAGGAATGATGGCGAACCTCATCGCCCACCGCCGGTCCAGACCTGCCCCAAGACGCCCCGTGACCTCCTCGACGTCCTGGTCGCCACACGCGAGCCGAAGCTGAGCCACGAGCAGGCGCGCAGCTTGCTGCGGGTGACGCCGATGGCCTCGTACGGCGTCCCCGGCACGGAAGAGTCCTCCACCTGGAAGAGGGCAGGGCCGCCCTCCAAGGATCGCTGAACGGTGCTCCTCGTGTACCGGGACGGCTGACGGAGCCTGTTCGGACACGGCCACATCCGCGCAGCTCATCGCTGTCGAAATGCGTCGGACGCATCCTTCCGCGATCCTCGCCGCGACCATTCCAGGAATTCCAGCTCCACCCATGTCAGATGCGCGATCGCCTGTCATGAAACAGGCCATACCGCAGGACCGCGCCACCGCGAGAGGGACGACTCACTCAATTCGACAAGAAGGAAGGTGAATCTTCGATGGACGATCGGATCGTGGTGACCGGCGGATCCGGAATGCTGGGAGACAGCCTGGTTCGCCGGTTGGCGCATTCTGGATATGCGGTTCACAGCGTGGATCTGCGTGCGCCCGCGGAGCCGGTGCCCGGAGTGGGACACACGACCGGGGATATCGGCGACAAGGCGTTGCTGACCGGCCTGTTCTCTGGCGCCACCGCCGTCGTGCACTGTGCGAGCGGATTGCCGAGCTATGCGAAGGGACGGCTCCGGGAGATCAGCGTCGGCGGCACTCGCAATGTCTTCGAGGCCGCCCGCGCCGCCGGGGTGCCCCGCGTCATCCATGTCTCCTCGGCCGCGGTCTACGGCCTGCCTTTGGAGGTGCCGACTCCGGAGACGCATCCGCGCCGGCCGGTGGACGCCTACAGCCAGGCCAAGGCGGAGGCGGAGGAGATCGCCGAAGAATTTCGCGGCACCGGGATGTGCGTATCCATTCCCCGCCCGAAAACCTTTCTCGGCCCCGGTCGCATGGGCCTGTTCGCGATGCTTTTTGAATGGGCCTCGGACGGCCGCAATTTTCCCGTTCTCGGGCGCGGTGACGTACTCAGCCAGATGCTCGCCGTGGAGGACCTCGTCGAGTTCATCCTGCTGCTGATCTCGGCATCCGAGGAGGCCGCCGACGACACCTACAATCTGGGCGCCGCCGATTTCGGAACGCTGCGCGCAGCGTTCCAGTCGGTACTCGATGCCGCCGGACACGGCAAACGAGTCGTATCGCTGCCGGTACGGCCCGCCCTGCCGCTGCTGCGACTGCTCGAGCGCAGCCACCTCTCTCCGGTCTATCGCCGGCTGACGCACAAGCTGCTCATTGACTCGTACGTGTCCATCGACAAGGCACGCGACCGACTCGGATTCACGCCACGATTCTCCAACGAGGACGCGATCTTGAGCTCCTATCACTGGTGGCGCCGACAGCGCCCGGCAGGTGTCGGCAGGACCAGCCGGGACGCCTGGCGCCAAGGGGCCCTGTCGCTGGCAAAAGTCTTCTTCTAAGGCGGGCGACAGCATGGGCAGCGTCAACATTGCGCGGGAACGGCCCGCCAAACGGACCCGGGCCGGTGTGCGACGGCAGGTCATGGATCTCTTCCTGCTGGCCCGCCCGGCACATTGGGCCAAGAGCGTGCTGGTGGTGCCGATCGCGCTGGTGGACCTGGCGGTGTGGTCGTGGCCCGCCCTGGCCCGCGTGGCCTGGTCCATCGCGGCGTTCATCCTCGCCGCCGCCGTGATCTACCTCGTCAACGACCTCGTCGACCAGCGCCTCGACCGGCTGCACCCGGGCAAGCGCCGGCGTCCGATCGCGGCCGGGCGGCTCTCCGTCACCGCGGTCACCCTGTACGGCGCAGTACTGATCGGCGGCCTGATTCTGCTGCTCACGTACGCGCCGCACGGCAGCTCCTGGCCGGTGCTCGGCTATCTCGGCCTGAACGTCGCCTACAGCGCCGGCCTCAAGCGCCTGCCGCTGATCGACATGGGCGTGGTCTCCAGCGGGTTCGCGCTGCGCGTGGTGCAGGGATACCTGGCCACCGGCGCCGCGCTACCCGGCTGGTTGCTCATCGCGGTCTTCTCCGGATCGCTCCTGCTCATCCTCGGAAAGCGCCGGTACGAGTTGGTGGAGGTCGGAGTCGAGCACCGTCCCTCGCTCCGCGGCTACTCAGTAGAGTTCCTGAACCAGCTGCTGCTGCTCGCCGGCGTGGTCTGCCTCGCCGCCACGTCGGCGTACCTGGCCACCGAAGCACCGATCGCGCCGCACAGGCAAGAGGCCCTGCTGATCTCCCTGCCTTTCGTGCTGTACGCGCTCTCCCGCTACCTCCAAGTGGTCCTGGTGCTGAAGGGAGGCGGTGACCCGGTCCGGTTGCTGCTGCGGGATCGCGCCCTCATCGCGTCCTTCGGGATCTGGCTCTGCGCGATCGGCGCGCTCGTACTCGTAACCAGGATCCCGTCCATCAGTCCGATCCTTCTACCGTGAGAAGCCGAGGTGGCCACCGCCATGGATGACAACCAGTTCGATGTGGCGATACTCATCAACTACTACGCGCCGTACGTCAGCGGCCTGACCATCCATACCCAGCGCCTCGCCGAGGGCCTGGCCGGACGCGGGAAGCGCGTCGCGGTCGTGGCCGTTCAGCACGACAAGTCGCTGCCTCTTCGCGAGGTCCGCGCCAATGTCTCGGTCTTCCGCAGCCCGGTCTCCCGGACGATCGGAAGAGGACCGGTGAGTCCCCGCTTCGTGTCGCTCGCCCGGCAGGTCGCCCGCAGGTCGGCGATCGTCAACCCGCACGTACCGATGCTCGAGGTGGCTCCGATCGCGATCGGGGTTCGAGATCGGCCACTGGTGACGACGCATCACATCGACCTGTGGTTGCCGCCCAGCGTGACCAACGCGGTAGCGACGCGGGCGGTCGACGTCTCCACGTGGGCCGCGATGCTGCGCTCCGACGCGGTCGTGCTGAACAGCACGGATCAGGCACGGGGATCGAAGTTGTGGCCCCTGATCAGGCGGAGGAACTGGCGGGGAATCGCGCCACCGTGCCTCGACCGCCGGGGTGGCCGGCCGGACTTCCGGGACGGGAGCGGACTGCACATCGGTTTTCTCGGGCGCATCGTCGAGGACAAGGGGATCGAGTACCTGATAAGGGCATTTCAGCAGCTTGAGGATCCTGAAGCACGGCTGCTGATCGGTGGCGACTGGATCAAGGTGGCCGGTGGCGGGATCGAGGATCGGCTTCGCCCGCTCATCGGCGACGACAAACGGATTCGCATGCTGGGCCTGCTCGGCGGGAGCCAGATCGATGACTTCTACGCCTCGATCGACGTATTCGCCCTGCCTTCCGTTGCCGAGTCCTTCGGCACCGTCCAGGCGGAGGCGATGATGGCCGACATTCCGTCGGTCACCACGGACCTCCCCGGCGGACGTTCGCCCGTCCTGCAGACGGGATTCGGCCGCCTGGTTCCGCCACGCGATCCGGCCGCGCTGGCCCGTGCGATCACCGAGCTGGCGGCGCTGACTCCCGAGGAGCGCGCCGAGGGGGGCCGCCGGGCCCGACATCTCTACGGCGTGGAGACCTTCCTGGACGCCTACGAGGAACTGTTCGACCAGGTCATCCCTATGAAGGACACCTCGACGATCGGCGCCCGGCAGCCGGGCACGCTGGTGCGGTAGTGGCGAATCCATCGAACGGCCGCCGGCGCCTGCTCAAGCTTCTCCGGACGGCCGGCTATTCGATCATCGTGGTATTTCTCTGCTGGCAGATCTGGCGTGTGCGGCATGGGCTCGGCGACAGCCTGAGCTCTGTCGGCTGGAGCGCCATCGGCCTCGCGGCCGGATTCACCGTGGTGGGCACCTTTCCCGGATTCCTCGGGTGGAGACTGCTGGTAACTGGCACCGGTATGCGACTGACGCTGTCCGACGCGGCGTGGGTGTTCTTCCTGTCCGGAGTGACGCGCTACCTTCCCGGCGCGATCTGGCCCCCGATCGTGCAGGCCGCACTCGCCAAGCGGGTCGGAGCGCCGGCGGCCGGGCTCATGACGGCCGGCCTGATCACGCTCGTCCTGACCGCGCTCAGCGGCGGCATCGTCGGTCTGCTGGCAGTCCCCTACCTGGCGGCCACCGAGCCGATGTGGTGGCTGGCCTTGCCGCTTGTGCTCTCCGCCACTGGTGCGGTCATGCTGGCACCCCGCCTGTTCAAGAGGCTGCTCAGCCTCGGGCAACGCATACTGGGACGTGGCGGGCACGAGATCGTGCTGCCCACCGGCAGGACCTCAATGGGCGTGCTCGCGTACAACGTCCTTGGGTGGAGCTGCAACGGCACGCACGCGGCGATCCTCGCGGTCGCCCTCGGCGCGCCTCCCGCGTCTGCGATGACACTCGGCATAGGCGGATTCGTCCTCAGCGCCGTCGTCGGCGCGCTGTCGCAGGCGCCCGCCGGCCTCGGGGTACGTGAGGTCGTGCTCGGCCTCACGTTCGGTGTCCTGGTCAGCGGCCCGGACCTCATCACCTTGCTGCTGCTGAGCCGGCTCCTCACCACTCTGGGGCACGTGATCGCGACCCTCGGAGTGCTGGGACTGCTGGCCGGGACCCGCTTCGTGGCGGCCAGACGAGACCAGCCCGGCCATCACCCCTCCGATCACTCACGAAGGAGCAGACCATGATGCGCGTCATCGGAACCGGCTACGGCCGGACGGGGACGACATCCCTCAAGGCAGCGCTCGTGCGACTCGGCTTCGGGCCGTGTCTCAGCGCGGGGGACGTGTTCCGGAATCCCCGGCTGATCCGGCCATTGCTCGGAGCCGTCGAAGGAGGACCGGCGAGATGGGAGGAGATTCTCGCGGGATATGAATCGATGGTGTGCGAGCCGGCTACGCCTTGCTGGCGGCAACTCGTCGAGCGATATCCGGAGGCGAAGGTCGTTCACACGGTGCGTGACCCGGAGCAATGGATCAGTAGCGTGCAAAGGACGTTGATGAAGCGGCGCCGGCACATCAACACGTTGTACGGCCAAGCCGCCATTCGGCTCTCGTCGGCACTAGGCACGGATTTCGCTCCGCTGATCAAGCTGTTCCAGCTGACGCTCGAAGGGCAGGCCCTGAAATCCGTGAACGAGCGGAGACCGGAAAACGCCATCAAGAGGTTCCGGGAACACACGGATCAGATCGTCGAGGCCGTCCCCGCCGATCGGCTGCTCATCTATGACATCCGCGATGAATGGGGGCCACTGTGCGAGTTTCTCGGTGTCGCCGTACCGGCTGAGCCGTTTCCCCTGAAGAGCACCACAGTGGAGTTCCCCACCAGCCGTGGCTTCGGCAGGGAAGCAGCGTCGCTGTTCCTGAGCCGGACCCGGTGATCAGCCGCTGGGGATGGGGAACGCGGCTTCTCGTCGCCGCCACGGCGGCATTGACGATGTTCCTCATCCTGCACATCCTGCTCGCCGGGGACTGGTGGCCGTGGGTCATCGTGGAGATGACGCCCCCGCTGGCCACGGTGGCGGTGCCCCTGCTCCTTCTCGCATTCGTGCCGTTCGCGCGCCCGGTGCGCCGCTGGCTGTCCCTGGTTCTGGTTCTCCTGCTGCTGGCCGGGGCCTATCTGGCCGGCTACGGACGTGGGTGGACGGGTTCCGCCATCGCCGGCCCACGGGACACGGTGATCAAGGTCTTTTCCTGGAACACCAACTACTGGGACATGGAAAACGATCCGCACGCCTTCTATGCCTTCTTACGGCGCCAGAACGCTGACGTCTACCTGCTGCAGGAACACCTGTATGGGGTGATCAATGACACGGCGTACAACGAGGTGATCCGTATTGACGCCACGGCCGGCCTGCGCGCGGCATTCCCGGGTTACCAGATATCCGTGGAAGGCGAGTTCGTCACCCTCTCCCGGCTGCCCATTGTCAGGGCCCACCACCAGACGGTTCCCGGCACTGGCGATGACTGGTTCTGGAAGGGGCCGAAGTTCCAGCGCACCGAAATCCAGGTCGGAAAGCGTCCGGTCTCCTTCTACAATGTGCACCTGCCGGGCCCCTTGCGGGGCGGCAACCCCTTGACCGCGGAATTCTACGAGCGCCAGAAGAAGCAGAGCATCTGGCGGTTCGACAATCTGCGTAAGCTGCGCACGAACGTGGCCGGCAACCCCCACCCGATCGTGATGGCCGGTGACTTCAATTCGCCATGGACGGAGCTGTACTCCTTCCGGCCCGGCACGCGGGCGCAGGGCCCTCCTGACGCCCTCGCGCCCCTTCACACGTGGCCCATCTCCCGTTTTTCGCTGCCTCGGATGTGGCGTCTCGACTGGCTGTACACCACCGACGGCCTGACTGTTCCCAGCTACCACCTCGACGGTGGCGGCAAGGCCCTCTCCGACCACGCGGCCCAGGAATTTCGCGTCGTCGTTCCCGACAAGGCGCAAGAGCAGAAAGGCCAGGTGCCATGAGGATCGTCATCGTCTCCACCGGCGCGCCACCCGATCCCTTCGGCGGGATCGGCACCTACATCGAGGGCCTGCTCAGCGGCCTGGCCTCGCACGATGCCCACGTCCATCTGGTAGGCGCGTCCCGGCATCACCGCCTGCCACGGGTGTTCCAACATCAAAGGGCGACCGTCCGCCGGGTGCTCGTCACCCCGCCGTGGGCACGTGCCTCACTGCCGCGCTCCCGGATCGGGATGATGGCCGTGATCGCCCGGCTGAACATCGTCGGGGCCTGGTACGCCCGGCGGCTGCACGTCAGGGAGAAGGTCGACCTGGTCGCGGTGCACGACTGGATGTGCGCGCCGGCCGGTCTGATCTGTGCCGTCCTGTTCCGGATACCGGTCTGCTATCACGTGCACTCCGCGGAGATCTTTCTCCGGGATCGGGGAAGGGGCTTGGTCGCCGCGCTCGGACGGACACTGAACCGGGCGCTGAGCCGTCGAGCTCGGCTGATCATGGTTCCGTCGCCGCACACCCAAGCCGGGATCCCCCACCTGGCCGGCCGGTCCGACGTCGCCGTGGTTTCGCATGGCGCCGGGAAGGCATGGCGAATGGAGTTCCCGAACGACATAGAACGCGCCACCGTACGGGACAAGGTCCGGGCGCTGTACGGGATCCCCGACGGCCGTCGAATGATCATGTTCGCCGGCCGGTACGGGCCGCACAAGGGGGTGACCGAGCTGATCGAGACGGTCCGCCGGATGCTGGTCGAGGGCGCCGACGTCACCCTGGTCATGGCCGGCACCGGCTGGCCTGACGACACCTCCATCGACCAGCGGCTGCGCGAGCGGGTCGAGGAGGCGGGGCTGGCCGGGTGCGTACACGTACTCGGGCGGTATCTGAACACTGACGAGCTCCGTGACCACGTGGTGGCGGCCGACGCATGCGTCTTCCCATCGACCTCGGAGTCGTTCGGGTTTGCCGCTCTGGAGGCGATGGCGCTGCGGGCCCGGGCCGTGGTGGGGCCCGGTTTCGACCCGGACGTGGTCGGCAGCGCCGAGGGGGCGTGCGCGCGGACCGAGACACTCGATCCGGACGAGCTGGCGGCCGCGCTGCTCCGGGCACTGAGCGACGACGATCCGGCGCTGGGTGACCGTGCCCGCCGGTACGTCCTCGACCATCATTCCTGGGACACAGCGGCCGCCCGTACGCTGCGGGCCTACGCCGAGGCTCTCCGACGGTGAGCGCACCTTGATTACACCGGACCTGGCGGCGGGCCCGTAGGGCAGCCGTCACGCGCTCTCGATCTTCACGCCGCCGAGTACGTAGTAGCCATGTGCAGATATCAGAACTTCCCGCGTAAGGAGACTCATTGACTTACCGCCTTGCGGTGATCGGCACCGGATACCTGGGCGCGACCCATGCCGCATGCATGGCCGAGCTCGGGTTCGAGGTGCTGGGCATCGACGCCGATCACGAAAAGGTGGCGCGGCTGGCGGCTGGCGACCTTCCCGTCCACGAGCCCGGCCTGGAGCAACTCCTGCGCCGGAACGTCGACGCCGGGCGCCTCGCGTTCACGACGTCGTTCGAGGAGGTCGCCGAGTTCGGTGACGTGCACTTCCTGTGTGTGGGCACGCCCCAGCGCGCCGACTCCGACGCCGCCGACCTGAGCCAGGTCAACGGCGCCATCAACGCGCTCATCCCGCACCTGCGGCGGGAGTGCCTGATCGTCGGCAAGTCCACGGTCCCGGTCGGCACCGCCGCCAAGCTGGCCGAGCGGATCACCGAGGGCGCGCCCATCGGCGACGGTGCCGAGCTGGCGTGGAACCCGGAGTTCCTGCGCGAGGGGCACGCGGTGCAGGACACGCTGCGCCCCGACCGCATCGTCATCGGCACCGCCTCGGAGCGGGCCGAGAAGGTGCTGCGCGAGGTCTATGCGAAGCTGCTCGCCGACGGCACGCCGCTGGTGATCACCGACTACCAGACGGCGGAGCTGGTGAAGGTCTCGGCGAACGCGTTCCTCGCCACCAAGATCTCGTTCATCAACGCGATGGCCGAGGTCTGCGAGGCCTCGCGAGCCGACGTCACCAAGCTCTCGGAGGCACTGTCCTACGACGACCGCATCGGCGGCAGGTTCCTGAACCCGGGGCTCGGCTTCGGCGGTGGCTGCCTGCCCAAGGACATCCGCGCGTTCCTGGCCCGCGCCGGGGAGCTCGGCGTGGAGCAGGCGCTCTCGTTCCTCCGTGAGGTCGACGCGATCAACCTGCGGCGCCGGACCCGTACGGTCGACCTGGCCCGCGAACTGCTCGGCGGCACGCTCGCGGGGAAGGTGATCGGCGTGCTCGGGGCGTCGTTCAAACCCGGCTCCGACGACATCCGCGACTCCCCCGCGCTGGACGTCGCCTCCACGATCAGCGACCAGGGCGGCACGGTTACCGTTTACGACCCCGCGGCGCTGGCAAATGCCCGCCGGGTGCACCCGCACCTGGGTTACGCCACGTCAACACGGGAGGCGATGCGCGATGCGGACGCCGTGCTGCTGCTCACCGAGTGGCGCGAGTTTCGCGACATGGATCCAGAGGACGTCGGGAAGGTGGTCCGCGCCCGCAACATCATCGACGCACGCAACGCCCTGGATGCCGTGCATTGGCGCGGCGCCGGATGGACATATCGGGCGCTGGGCCGCCCATAATACATCAGCGGAGCGTCTTCGGCGGCAAACAGGTCCACACCCGCATCTGAAGAGCGGACCGCCTTCAAGGTCCTCACCGCATATATCGCCTTGACCAGCACAAACGCCCGGCAACGATGGATGATGGGGCTCCTAATCGAGGATCCGCATACACATCGAGCACCACCCTTATATCGCCCATCAGCGGACATGTTGGACTCGAAACGACTGGAGCTCTCCTAAAGCGGCGCCGCAGGTTCGAATCCTGACGGGGGCACGCACCTTGATCGGCACTATCGACCCCTGACCTGCGGTTTCACAACCGCAGGTCTTTTGTTTTACAACCTTGATAGGTAACCGACGGTGCCCGCATGCAGCCGTACGACCATGATCAGGGGACATATACGGGATGATCTTGGGAGTGTATCAACAGGTCAGACCCCAGTTCTAAGCCATTGGGGGCCACCGGCAACCCGCCACGACCGCCCGGCATCGGACAGGCATGGCCGTTGATCGCGCCAGATACCTGCGTAAAACTCCGGCTTGAAGTGCACGCCCACCTGCCCGGCACGCGGACCGCTCCGGCGACAACGGTGGTCACCAGCACCCAGTCGGCTGATCACCACGATGCCCAACATGACATCCGGAACCAGGCGCGGCGGCGGGCGGGGGGCCGTAGTTCGAAATGTCGAAGCCGACCCGCCCTGTGCGGCAGCACGGCTACAGGCGGCACCCGCGATCGCACTCCACCGCTCTCGTCTACTCCGGAATGTTCGGCGCTCCGCCGCCCGGGAGGGCTGGCCCTGAAAACGAGGCCTCATACCGAGCAGAGATGAAACGCAACGGCGAGTTCACCATGTTCCCTCGATGCCGCTGCCCCACATGACCGTGGCAGCTTGCCTGAGGGGCCCACGAAGATTCCCGACAGCCGTCTATGGCCGTAGCTTACGCGGCTGTTTGGGCTGAGAGGGACTCGTTGAATACCTCCAGGGGCGGCCGGTAGCCGAGCGCCGAGTGCAGGCGCCTGTGATTGGTGAGCACTCGGCGCCACCACCGATTACGGGCCAGAGCCGTTCGCTGGACAGGCCCATGCCAGGAGCGAAACGGGCCCAGGAGGCCAGATGGCCGGCGGTGGGGAAACGGCTCATGTCCAGCCCGATTTCGGCCAGGATCAGCGCCGCGGCCGTGCGGCCGATGCCGGAGATCTCATTCAGCCGCTCCATCGCCTGCTCGAAAGGGGCAAGAAGTTCCCCGATCTTCATCTGAGCCAGGATCCGCGGGCTGCGCTCCCCGGCGACCAACGCGGCCATCATCGCTCGCCCGGAGACGCCGAAGATGTCGGATGCCAACACCGACAGTGCGGCGGCTGCCATCCCTGCTCATCCTGCTCCTGGTAGCCGCGCTGGCGTCCGGGGCAACCGTAGCCGCGAGAGCAGGCGTGCTGATGGCGACTGATCAGCAGTGGCTGGCCAATGCGCTGCTGGTGGCGGCCGCGTACAACGATGCCGGGTCTGCTGGCCGTGCCCGGCATCTTGCTGCACGGCTGCTCGGGGCTGGGCTCGATCCGCCGCGCCTATCGCTTGACCGAGCTGAGTTTCCTGCCGACCGCGTTGACGCTGGCCTTCGGGGTCGTCCTCGTTCCCGGTGCGGCGACGTGGGCTCTCGAGTCGGGGCTGCGCCTGCTCCCCGACCCGCTCACGACCCTCGGATGGGGCCTGGCCGGAACCGTGCTGGCGCTGGCCATAACGCCCTTCCAGGCTGCCGTGGTCGCGCGCCAGTTCCTCCATCGCATGGCCTGGCGCACCGAGGTGGACGACTCGGACCTGGCACACGGCCTGCCCGATGGCGCTCCGCCGCGCCCGGTCAGGCCGAGCCTGCTGCCGGCGGCCCTGCTGCCCGGACTGCTGTTCAGCGGATTCGTGCTGGTCAACCCGTTCGGGTGGCCGGAGATCGCCGGTGCGAGAGCATCCCGGTGTCCGAGAGCAGGAGCGGCTTCGGAGAGAGACTGGCCATGCCATCAACGCCGAGGGCGACCCGACGATCGCCTGGATCGACCACAAGCTCGCGCCGCCCGGCCTCAGCTGGAACCTGCACGTCACCACCCCGCTCAATCTCACCCCGGGCCAGAGAAGACCTCACCTCGGACTAGTGCAGGAGGAAGCCCGCCGTGGCCCGGTCGTACCTTTGCCGCACCGTGGACGACGTAATGATCCTGGCCGCGCGCGCCGACACGGCGCGGCTCGAACGCGCTGACGCCGTCCTGACCAGCGGTTCGGCATTCTCGAGCCCTGACCTGCAGTTTCATAGGTCGCTCCCGCGACAACGATGGTCGCCTCACCGTCCTGATCGGCAGGCCGACCGGGCGTCACCACGGCTCGTCCCACGTCCCCTCGGGGATCCGGTACGCGGTCCGGGTCGACGCGAACCATTCCCGATCGAGAAAGCGCCCCGTGATACGGCCTACCATGCACAACATGAGGTGGATGTCGTGCTCGAGGCCGGCGCCCTCGCCGAGCGCGAGCCCACTCGCGTAGGGCCGGTAATCGGGGAACTCCATGTATCCGCCTTCCTCGTACGGCGGAGTAACGTGGCCGAGCTGCTCGCCGTCGTAGTAGAGATACAGCGGATCGAGCCTGCCCAGCTCTTCGTCACAGTGGATCTCGAAGACACGGCGTTTTCCTAGATTGATGACGCCGAGGCGGTAAGGGTCCATCCCGAAGGCGAGGACATGTGTCCAGCCGGGCGCGTGCGGGCCGATCCAGACCACCATTTCCGGCGGCCCCGGGTATGTCCCGACGGCTCCTTCGAGGTCGCAGTCGAGACGCGAGCCCGCATCCGCGCGCAGCAATCGGCGGAGTTCTTCAGGATCCTCGCACTCCACCCAGAGCCCGTGGAACTCGTAGTGGACGCGATGCTCAACGAGCAGGTCCCACTGGTTCTGCGCAGGAAACGCCTGTGCGGGAATATTCATCGTCGTGTCCTTGAGTCATAGCACCGTGCGGTCAACGGACGGCGGGATCGCCGAGCATGTGCCACGGCGATCCCGCGTACGGAGTTGGGATTGACTAGATCCCGGTCATCAGGTCGTCAGTTCGCGATCTTCACCCAGAACGGGCTGTCACTGGTCTTGGTGGGGGTATTGTTCGGGTCATAGTAGAGCAGCCGGTAATGACCGTAGAACGCCTTCAGCGCCCTTCCGTGCAGGTCATTGTGGCTGGCGTAAACAGCGCGGACAGAATAGTTGATCCTATCCGCGGCCGCCCCCTGCAGAGTGGAGGCGAAGGGGTATTCATCGCACTGGTACGTCCCCCTCCGTGAACTTTCATACTCTTCCTGGAAGTAATACCTACAGTGAGCCATTTTCAGGGTCCGTGGCGGCTGCCCTGATCACAGCGTGATCGCGATGTCGGTGTTCGGTCGGTGACATGAAGAAGCTCCTGGTAGACGGGTTGATCACCACAATCCACACCGTCGCAACCAGGAGCTTCAGGTGTTGTTCTACCGTGCTGCCGTCGATTTGTCGCCTCAGACGCTGAATTACGTTGCCGGGATGATCCGGCGCCACCGGAAGGTGATCGGGTCGCTCTGGCGGCGGCTCAACCCTGGCCGGCAGGCGCTGCTGGTGCTGGTCTACCTGCGCAAGGGCGAGACGTTCGCCCAGATCGGGGCCGGGTTTGGGGTGTCGACCGCGACCGCGTGGCGGTATGTGGAGGAGACGGTCGCGCTGCTGTCGGCCCGCTCACCCAAGCTCGGCCAAGCGCTGCACAAGGCCAAGCGGGACGGGCTGCACTACCTGGTGCTGGACGGCACGCTGATCCACATCGACCGGATCGCCGCCGACCGGCCCTACTTCTCCGGCAAGCACCGCGTGCACGGGATGAACGTGCAGGTCATCGCCTCGCCGGACGGGACGATTCTGTGGACCTCCGGCGCGCTGCCGGGCAAGGCCCACGACCTGAGCGCCGCCCGCATCTGGGGCATCCTGCGCGCACTCGAACGCGCGGGCATCATCACCCTGGCCGACAAGGCGTATCAGGGAGCCGAAGGCCCGGTCCGCACCCCGTACAAGGGCAAGAAGAAGCCCGAATCCCAGAAGCAGGCCAACCGCTCCCACGCCCGCCTTCGCGGCCCCGGCGAGCGCGCCAACGCCCAGCTGAAGAGCTGGAAGATCCTCCGCAAGCTACGCTGCAGCCCGAGCAAGGCCGGCCACCTGTGCAAGGCCATCGCCGTCCTCCAGAACCACCGCGTTGCTCAGCCGTCCTGAGGATGAAAAGAGGTCATGGATCGCCCTGGTACGTCGAACAGCTCAGTGATCAGAGACGAGCCAGGCCTGCATATCTTGCTCCTCTTCCTCGGTTCTGCCGCCTGCCTCGAGATTGCGGCGGGCTAGCTCTCGAAGTGTCGAGGAGCGATAAGGCTGGGGCAAGGCCACAACGCCGATACCGTCCTCCCAACGAGTTCCCACCACGAAGACTGATCCATCTATCGCGGACATGACGAACGCTGGCTGACCGTATGCGGATCCGAGGACACCGGATTCTGCCCCAGCTCCCGCGATATCCCAGTCCTCCTGCAGTTCCACTAGACCCCACACATATTCCCACCATGCGGGGTCTTCCCAATCATCGGTCTCTTCACGCTCTTGAGCGAAAGCAGGGTCAATGGCCGGTGTCAGCGCGACAAGAAACTGACGCTCAGCCGAAAAGAGCCCATGTTCGGTCGCCAGCGCGCACCATTCAGCGTTGAATCTGGCGATCAGATCCACATCATTCAGGTCAACGATCCGGTCCCGCCGACCATCTTCAGGCCCGGCACACGTTGTCACCCTGGCGATGCGAGTTGGGATCCCCGTTCCACGTCTAGTGCCGAGGAATCGCATGCCGAAGGCCAGCATGAGCCTTGCTATCAGTTCTTCATTCAATGCACTCTCGTTTCAGCATCTCGCTAATCGCAACCTATTTGAATAATTTTGCCATAGTTGTGTCCCCCTCCAGGCTTATTTCCCTTCGGGCCAACCCATGCATACTTGTCTCCTTTTCGGATTATGCGGTAGTCATTATTACCGTCGTAGCCAAAGATTTCCCCGTCCACCCAGAATTCATTCCTCCGGACACCCTCGCGGTTTTTGTAAAAATCCAGCTCATATTGCTTAGTTTTTTTATTGTAAGTGGTGCGCTGCATCAGGCTCCCATTTTGGATATCCCGAAGCATCTGTTTGATGATATTCGGTACGACCTGGTCATTGTGGACGAGCGCATCGGCTGATCCGATCGCGACATAGTAGGTATGAATGTCGGCGACTGACAGATTGTAGACTGCTTCCTCTGTCGTCCACCGCTTCACCGTTGCGACCTGGATCCAGGTTCCGGAAGAGGTCCGTAGCCACAATCCCGGACGGAGATAGGTCGCATCCACCCATTCCCGCAGGGAAGGAACCCAGAAGGGATGGCCGGCGGTCGCCACCACAGATGTCTCGGCCGCTTCGTTCTCACTTTCTAGGCGAACAGAGATCTGCACAAGGTGTTTCGTCCCGATACCGAAAATCTTATCGGCGACTTGCTTGGCTTCCGTCTGCCCGCTCACCGGATCCGTAGCTACAACCCGATCTCCAACCTGGACGTCCTCGATCGCTTTGTGGCCGCCGTCGGCCATCAAAACGAGGGTTTCGCCTCGGAAGCTGTTACATGCCGCTGCCGCTGCACCGGAGCGAAGCGCCTGAGCCAACTTGGGCATGTACTTCGCGAGCTTTCCTACGGCTTTGACTGCGGCGCCACCCGGCAAGAGGTTTGCAACCATAAGAAAGCAGCTAATCCCACTGCCAGAGTTGCAAGATTGCGCGTCGCCCCATATGAAATCGCTGATGCCACGGAATAGCCTTATGAACCAGGACCCCGACTTATCACGCGCCTCGGCCTGCAATTTCTTCAGGGCCAGCCATTCGTCATATCCAATGCCTAGTCTTTTGGCGATTCCTCTGCAGCTGCCTGCAAGGTGCCCATCTTGGCTCCCATCGCCATTGAGACAATTGTCGTAATAGACTTTGGCGTCTCCTACGAGCTTGGCGGCCTTTTTCATCGCCTTACAGGACTTAGCTCCATAGAGAACTTCGCATCCCACAGCCGAAGCGGCCTTAACCCCGCAGCCGTCACAGGCAGTGGCGCGGGTGGACACCTTCGCGTATTCCCAAAGCTCGTCCTCGTTGATGTTCGGATTCATCGGGTCATAAAGATCGATGTATTTGCGTCGAGCCGCTTCGCCTTCTTTTGAGTTGTTCAGCCAGAAGTCGTCGGCTGGCACGTCCCGGCCGGCGCCGAGCCCTTCGTGGACGACGTTGATGCGGCGGGCTTCCTCCTCATTAAAACCGGGGTTGAAGCCTACGTCGGGCACCCATTGCCCGTTGCAGTCGCCGTACATGCTGCAGTGGTTGCCGCGGTCTCCCATACCGCCATCGATATCGTTCAGCACCGTGTGGCCGGTCGGGTCCGTGCCGGTGAGCGGTGAGGCGTTGGCGTAGGTGTAGCGGTTGGCCTGCACGGATGGCGTTGGTTCGAGGGTCCAGGTGTCGCGGCTGGTGAAGGTGCCGGTGCCGGGCTGGTACCAGCGGGCGTGCATGTTGACCTTGCCGGTGTCCGGGTCGGTATATTCCCCCTGATAGCCGAGACTGGTCGGATCTCCCGCCTGGGCGGCGGTTTCGCCGAAGGGGCCGTAGCTGGTGGAGCTGACGAGGCCGGTGCCGGTGTAGGTGGCCACGAGGTCGCTGTGGAGGTCGCTCAGAGTGGCTGCAGCGGGGGCGGTGCCTTCTTGGAGACCGACAAGAGCGCCGAATGGGTCGCGCGAGTACTTGGCCTGAACGCTGCTGCTGACACTGATGGCTGCCAGGTCGTTCCCGAGCCCAGCGTACTGGTGGGTTTGCTTGGTGGTGCCGCTGATGCGGGAGGTGACGCGGTCGAGGGCGTCGTAGGCGTAGAGGCTGTCGCCGTCGGCAATGAGCCGGTCGAAGGCGTCGAAGGTGTACTGCGTGGTGGCGCCGGCCTTGGTGCTAGTGGCCATGGTGCCGCGCGGGGTGTAGGTGTAGTCGGTGCCGTCGCCGCTGGTGAGGCGGTTGCGTTCGTCGTAGGTGAAAGTTTTGTCGCCTGCCTTGGTGCGGTTGCCGGCGGCGTCCCATTCGTAGGCGGTGATGGCGCCGCCGGGGGCGGTCCAGGAGGTGAGCCGCCCGGCGTGGTCGTAGCTATAGCTGTTGGTGCCCGCGCCTGCGGTGCCGGCGGTGGTCTTGGTGGTGAGGTTGTCGTCCTTGTCCCACCCGTAGGTAATCTTCGCGAGCTGGCTGCCAGAGCCATTCTTCAGGGTTTGGCCGGTGATGCGGTCCAGGTTGTCGTAGTCGATGGTCTGGGTGCTGGCCGTGCCGCTGGTGGCGGTGATGGTCTTCAACCGGCTGACCGTGTCGTAGTCGTAGGTCAGCGTTCGGCTGGTGACCGGGTCGGTGGCAGTCTTCAACCGGTTGGCGGTGTCGTAGGTGAAGACGGCGGAGCCTGCGGCGTCGATGCGCTGGGTGGGGTTGCCGAGGCCATCGTAGGCGTAGGCGGTCTCCTGGACGGTGCCGCGCATGATCTTGAGCGGCAGGCCGCGGTCGTTGTAGTCGACGGTCAGGTCACCGGCAGTGGTTGAGCGGCCGGCCAGGTCATAGCCGAAGGTGCGCTCGGCCGTCGCCGCGTCGCCGCCTGCTCCGCTCTCCTTGGTGAGCCGGTTCAGGTGGTCGTAGGTGCGGTCGGTGCGCACCCCGCCGGGCTGGATGGTGGCTGTCTGGTTGCCGGCCGCGTCGTAGAGGTGGGTCCAGGTGCGGTCGGCCGCGTCCGGGTGGGTCTTGGTGGGTGGTTCGGTCACCGTTTCTGCCAGGCCGAGGCTGTTGTAGCTGGTCCAGGTGGCGTTGCCGCGGCCGTCGGTGAGGCGGGTGCGGGCGCCGGTGGCGTCGTAGCCGAAGCTGGTGGTGATCGACTCGCTGTCCGAGACTGGTTCGATCAGCGAGGTGGTCCGGCCCAGCGCGTCGAAGACTTGCTTGGTGACATGTCCTTCGGGTGAGGTGGTGCTGGTCGGGTTGCCCGCCAGGTCATACCCGTAGCCGTAGGTGCGCAGCACCGTACCGGCGGAGTCCACATCTTTGGCCGCGTTCTTGCGGCCGGCCAGGTCATATTCGGCGATGGTGGCGTTGCGGAGGGCGTCGGTCGTCTTGACCAGGCGCCCCGCCAGGTCATAGGTCATGGCGACGTTGGTTCCTAGGTCGGTAACCGTCTCCGTCTCGCCCGCCGCGTTGTAGGTGTAACTGGTGACTACACTGCCTGGGGCGGTCTGCTTGGTCAGCCGGCCCGCCTGGTCGTACTCCATCGTGGTGGTGTAGACGGCGCTGGAGGGCTTGCGCTCGATCTGCGTGGCGGTGATCTTCCGGCCGAGGTCGTCGTAGGTGGCCCCGGTACGGGTGCCGGTGGCGTCAACGCTGAACAGTTGCTGGCCCGCCATGTCGTACTCGGCCACCCGGGTGCCCGGATTCTGCCCGTCTGGAGCGGGGTCGGTGACGCGGACCTGGCGGCCGAGCTGGTCGTACTCGTAGGACGTGAGGTAACCGCGCGGGTCGGTGGTGCGGACGCGCTGACCGGCTTTGTCGTAGGCGTGCTGGACAGCCGAGGTGATCGCGCTGCCGCCGGGCGGCGTGTAGGCGGGGGCAGAGGCCCTGGTCAGGCGGCTGACCCTGTCGAATGTCGAGGTGAGGACGCCTCCTTCCGCATCGCGCTCGTGCGTCTGGTTGCCCACTGTGTCATAGCCCATCAGAGCGGATGGGCGGGTTGTGGAGGCAGCGCCGTTCTTGTCCACCTGCACCTGCGGTGCCTTGGTCTCCACCAGCCGGTCCAGGACGTCGTAGCGCAGCGTCGTGGTGTAGTCGGCGGCGTTCGCGCCGTCGGCGTTGCCACGCGGGTCGGTGGCGGCGACCGGCAGGCCGCGATCGTCGTAGGTGGTGGTGGAGACGATGTCCCGGTCGCCGTTCTCGACGCTGTGCCGGGTCGGCTTGTTGACCTTGTTGTAGGCGAATTCCTTGGTCTCGGCTCGCGCGGTGCCCGCCGCGGTAAGTGTGGACTTGATGATGTTGTCGTTGGCATCGTAGGTGAAGCTGGTCTTGCGGTTGAGGCCGGCCGGGTCGAGTGTCTGCGAGGACAGGCGGTTCGCGGCGTCGTACGAGGAGACCGTGGTCATCTTCTTGTTCCCGCCGGTGACCTGCTGGACGAGGTTGCCTGCCGCGTCGTAGCTGTTGGCCTCCAGGACCACGTCGGTGGTTTCGCTGGAGCTATTGAGCCTGACGTCGTCGCCGATCTTCTCTGACAGCAGGTCATCGCCGAAGTAGGTGTAGGAGGTCTTGCGGCCCATCGCGTCCACTTGCGCGGCCAGTCGCCCCCCGCTGTCATAGCTCCGGCTTTCCAGCACGACATCCTTGGCCAGCTGCGGATCGACCGGGCTGCCGGTCCACCCCTTCAACGTGGTGGTGGTCAGCTCTCCGCGCTTGCTGTAGCCGTAGACGAAGAGGGTCCCGCGGGCATCCGTTGACGTGGCCTTTAGACCGGAAGCGTCCCAGGTCTGGCGGGTCACACCGCCCTCGGGGTCGGTGGTCGACGCCAGCTGGCCGAAGTCATCGTAGCTGTGCACGGTCTTGCGCTCGGCATCGCCGCCGGTCAGGTCCGTGATGGACTCCGACAGCTTGTTCCCGTCCGGGTCATAGCCGTAGGTGGTCCGTGCCGTGTGAGTGACGCCAGTGACCTCGTTCTTGACCGCCGCACCTGTCACTGTGGCCACCCGGCCGGTCGGATCATAGGTGGTAGATGTTGTGACTCCGTTCGGGTTGGCCTCCGACACCTTCGTGGTGGAGGTCACCCGGCCGATCTCGTCGTAGCCGAGCTTCGTCACCAATCCGAGGGGGTCGGTCTGCTCGGCCAGGTCGCCCGCGGCGGTGTAGGCGTAGGACCAGGTGTTGCCGCGCGGGTCGGTCCGGGTCTTCTCCAGTCCCGGCGGGGTGGTGCCGCCGCCGACGGCGGGCTCGCTGCCGTCAGTGTAGGTGACTTTGTTCGACCGACCTTCGGGGAAGTCCGGTGTGGCAGGGGTGGATTGTTTGGTCGGTTCACCGTAGCTGTTGTACTCGAAGGTGGTGGCGTACGTGTTGCTGGCTGCATCCGTGGAGCGAGCATCGCGGAAGACCTTGAGCTTGTCATTGAGCGGGTCGAAGTCGTCGTCCGCATTGGCGTGGTAGTCCAGGTAGAAGCGCTGGCAGTTGCCCGCCTTGCGGCAGGACTTGCCTTGGATGATGTTGCCGCGTTTGTCGTTCCACCGCTGTATCACGTTGCCGTTCGGGTCGGTCAGCTTGACCTTGAACCCGCCGGTGTCGTAGTCGTAGCTGGTCTTGGCCCCGGCTTGATCGATCGTGTACGTCGGTCGCGCGTTGCGCAGTGTGTCGTAGGCGTAGTCCAGGGTGCCGCCGCGCGGATCAGTCAACGCGATCTTGTAGAGGCCCTCATCCCAGTCGATGTCGAAGTCGCCGAGCTTCCAGGTGCCGCCATGCCGGTCAGTGTGCGAGTCCAGCCGGTCGGTCGCCGGGTGGTAGGTGTTCTTCGCCCGGACCCGGCCGGACGGCAGCGTGACCTGGGACAGCTTGTGGCTGATCTTCGTACGGGCACTCCAGTGGGACTGGACCTCGGTGTCCGTCAGTGGCTTGCCGTACACCGCGAACTCATCGATCGAGCCCTTGAACGGCCACACGCCCGACGCGCGCGGCCCTCCGGGGACGCTGGACCAGGAACTGGCCCGGTCTCCGCTGCCCACAAACGCGTACTGACGGAGCTCATCCCAGAGCGGCCCCGTCAGCTCCCCCACGACCTGACCGTCGAGGTAGAGCTTCTGCTTGTCACCCGCCACCGTCAGCACCACGTGGTGCCACCGATCGTCGGTGACCGTGCCTGCCGATATGATCGGTGTGTACTCGCCGTCCACCAGGCCCAGCTGGCCCCGGAGTTTGCCGTCCGTGCCCACGTACAGGACCGGCAGCGACGCACCGACACCGCTTCCCGATTCGTCAGCCGAGAAGATCACGCCAGGCTGCGTGGTCTTGATCCAGCCCTCAAGGGACACCTGATCCCGCAGACGGTCCAGCATGGGCACGGGCAGCATCATCGTGGACTTGGTGAAGCCCGCTGCGGTGTCGGCCGTTCCCTCCAGCGCGCCCGGCTGACCGACGGTGACGTTGTCGTACTGACCGGTGCCGCCGTCGCTGCCCAAGTTGGCGGCCGGTTCGTGCTGCTTGTCGCCCAGCCGCCAGTAGCCCACCGGTTCGGAGTCCAGCACCAGGCCCTTGTACCGTGAGCCGTCACCGTAGCTGTAGGTGGTGCAGTTCGGTGCCGCGGCCGGCGTGCACACCGACGTCAGGTTGTCGCCGGTGTAGGTGTAGGTCCAGGTCAGCGCCTTGCCGTCCACCGGGTCGGTGGACACCGTGGCCACCCTCGGGCCGTTCCAGGTCACGTGCAGTGCCCGGCCGCCGGCTCCGGTCACCGTGTCGAAGGTACCGTCTGCGTTGTAGTTGAGCGTCTGTGCCCGCCCGCGATTGTCCTCGATCTTCAGCAGCCGGCCCGCCGCGTTGAACACGTACGACATCGAGGCGGTGTCCTTCAGCCGCCACCCGCCGCCATCCGCATCCGCCAGCGTGTCCTTCGTCCCCGGCGGCGGCTGATAACCACCATCGCCCTTGGCCGCGAACCGCACCCGCCGCCCGTCGGCGTAGGTCACCAGCAACCCGGTGACCGCCGTTCCCGACCGCTCGGCCACCACATTCATGTCCCAAGCCGTCGACCAGCCCGCGCCGAAGATCCCATTGGTGCGCGAATCGGAGCTGTTGTAGGTGCGTTGCACTGTCAGTGCGGGACCCGCCACCTGCACGTGCGCGTCCACCTCGGTCGTGGTGTAGTTCCCGCCGAGCAGCGAGAACTCCTGCTCCTCATTGACGCGTTCACCCAGCTGGGCACTGTTGATCGGCTGACGCGCACCCATAAGGATGAGCTGCTTGTCGCTCGTGGCGACCGCCTTGCTTTCCGAGTCCACGATACGGACCCACCACTCGTATTGCTTGCCCCACTCCAGCTTGCCCGCGGGCACCCGCCACGTGTCCTCGTCCGGTAGGGCGCCGGACTTCCAGCAGGGCGGCGTGGAAGAAGGGGAGCCGGTGTCTTCCTCATCCTCTTCCGGCTTCTCACAGATGTGGTACGTGTGGTTCAGCGGGCTGAAAGGGTCATCAGGTTCATTGATGCGCGTAGCCCGCACGGTGAGCAGCGGAGTCGTCGTTCCCACCAGGGATCCCGCGTCGGGATACACATCGTCGATCAAGGGGAAGGTGTTCGCCGCGGTTGCCTGGTCTTGCTGTTCAGCCCGCTGTACACCAGCGGGTAGCTGCGATTCCGTCTCCGGCTCGGCCTTCAACGCCATCCGCGGCCACGCGCCCCCATCTTCCGGCAGGGCTCCCCGCACAGGCGGATCATCCTCAGCCGTCGCTGCCGTCGCCGTCGCGGGGGTGACCGTCAGGCTTGGTAAGACTCCCGCCGCACCCCGTTGCTGCTTCGGCACTACCGCGGTGCCCTGCACGGAGACGACCTCGCCGTCCCAAGTTGTCTGGGCGGAGGCCGGAAGCGCAGCCAGGGGGACAAACCCCGGCAGGCCAGCGATCAGGATGACGGCCGCCGACCGGGCAACGACAGCACGCGAAAAGAACCGGCGCATACGAAATCACGCTCCGAACCACAACGAAAGACACCAGCAAGGCGGCAGCCGTCGCTCTCCGCCACAGCCTTCTCGGGTTGTGCAGCTCGGAGTCGATCACTTCCGACGATCAAAGTAAGGAAATTCGACCGATCGGACAAGAGGGACAATTATTACAAATTGACAAACAGCCCTATCAGATATGCAACACTCCGTAACCAGACAGATGGACCCATTGCCCCCGAATGTGCGTATAACCCCGCATGGAAGGCGAATCGAGAGATCGGGACGACATGACTCAACCAGCCTGTCCGTGGCCGTGCAAAAGTGGGTCTGGCCCACTCTTCGTGATCAGGAACGGTGCAGGACGCGGACACGAAGCAGGTCGGCGTTGGCTCGCCCGTACATGATCCGTTTGATCATCTTGATGCGGTTCACGTTGCCTTCCACCGCGCCGGAGCTGTAGGGCAGGGTGAGCCCGGCCTTGACCGCCGTCCAATCTCGACGCAGCCCGGCGGCGAAGTCGCGCAGTTCCCGCGCGGGACTGGCTTCCGCTCGCGCCGCCCAGTCGTCCAGGTCCTGTTCACCGCGGCGGTGGACGAGCATCTCGGCGAACTGACGCGTCAGCTCGGTGACCGAAGCGAGTTCCGGGCAGCGGGCGGCGATCTGGTCGAGCATGGCCAGGTCTTCGGCGGCAACCTTGCCGGGTGACTGGACGATCCAGCCGGTGACCTCCCGGATCTTGGGCGCGGGAGGCCGCGCGGGTGTGACGGTTGCCGTGCGGAGCTTGGCGGTGAGGCGCCGGAGCGTCCGGGCGCTGCCGAGGAAACCTCGGTCGCGCAGCTCGGCCAGGAGCTGGTCGGTGCTGCGGCAGCCCTGTTCCCAGCGTTCGAGCAGGTAGGGAAGATAAGCATCGAGGATCGTCTGACGTGGTGCGCGCTCGTCGCTGATCAGTTCGTCAGCGCTGGCGGCGGTAGCGTAGCGGCGCACCGTCTTGCGAGAAAGCCGCAGCTCACGGCCGATCGCAGTGATGGTCATCCCCTGCGAGCGGAGCTGGTGGATCTCAGCGTGCCGCGCCCTGGTCCGGGCCGCCGCTGCCCCTTCCTCGTGGTCCGGCTCCAACCCCTCGGCAGGAGGTTCGGTGGTCTCGGGCTTGGCCGGTTCGCGCAGTTGCGCGCGGTTTCGAGACACCGCCCGCTGGACCGCGCCGGACAGGTTGTGGAGCAAATGCCACCGATCGGCGACCTGCACCGCCAGCGGAGCGCCGCGCTGCGCGCCTTCGGCATAGCAGCCGGCCCGGTCCCGGCAGATCACCTCGACCCCGGGATGCGCCTGCAGCCAGGCCGCGAAGGAGTCCGCAGAGCGATCCGGCAACACCTCGACCACATGACCGCCCTCCACATCGACCAGCACCGTCCCGTAGGTATGGCCCTTGCGCCAGGCGAACTCATCGACCCCCCTGCACCCGCGGGGTCGCCACCTGCGGATCCGGCAAGCTCCGCAGCAGCCGCAGCAGCGTCGAACGGCCCACCGCACAAGCCAGCCGGGCGGTATGACGGGCACCGGGACGGCCACCCCAGAGCCAGCGCCACCGTCCGCAACATCGACAGCAGTCCCGCCGCGCCGGCCGTGCCTGCTGGTCAGACCGGGCACCTGCTCGGCGAAGGTCTTCCGGTCACAGCCGGGGTTGTCGCAGAAGAAGCGACGCACCCGCACCTGGAGCAGCACTTCCTGCCCGGCGACCGGAAGATCTGCCAGGCACCGCTCATAGCGGCTGTGAACCCGCGCCGACTCGTATCCACAGCCAGGGCATGAGCTTTTCGGCTCCGTCGTCGCGGCCTTCACCCGCACGATCGCGCCCACCTGGTACACCCGCTCGATGCGGACGGCGGCAAGGTGCGGGAACACGACCGCCAACAGCGGCATGATCGACACAGAGCAGCGTCTCGGCACCAGCACCGGTTCGCACCCGGCTCAACAACATCGTGATCTTGGATCTCTGGCCGATCACGAAAAGTGAGCCAGACCCACACGCACTCGGCCGTTGACACAGCCGCGGCGGAGTGCCATGGGCAGCTGAGAAGCACGCGCGAGCAGCGAGGAACTCGCGCCGACACGGAGGAGAGAGAGCCTCGAAATGCTCGTCACCTGCTGAACCGTGGAATACGACGAAGCCCTCGCTCCACTCCAGGAGACCAGAGCGAGGGCTTCGCGCTGCAGGGTGGAACCAGAACCAGGCGCCAAACGCCGGTCAAGAGTCGCAAGAACCACCACGCAGGGCTCTTCTACGAATCACTTGAGCAGGGACGACGCCCGTTCCCGAAGCTGACAAAGGGAGATCGTCATCCCCTGAACAAGGTGAGGTTAGCCGGCCGCCAGGAGCACCCTGTTCGCGCCCCACCGCACAACGGCGTCGAGCACCATCGGGCCAGCGCCCTCCGGCATTTGGAGCAGGCTCCCCCCTCCGGCGCCAGGCTGCGCATGCCAGTCTGTTGCCGGACCAGGCGGCGCGGTCGAGCGCGTCACGCCGAGTCGTGCCGGGATGGACGACCAAGGCATCTCCACGGAGCTGGTTCCTCAGCTCCAGGTGCTTCCCGCAGCGTCTCACACCCGACGCCCCCGGGGAACTCACACAAATGCCCTGGCACCGAGCGCTGCAGGAGGGACGACGAACAACATTCTGCTGTTCAGGCAAAGACGAGGCCCAGTTCTCAGCATTCAGCCGACACAGACAACAACGCGACGAGTTTGCAATGGCTCTGACCAGCCGTAGCCCCATGCGCTGGCGTTCAACGAGTTGATCTCTGCCGCGTAGCTACTGACACCCGGCGGCCCCGATAGACATCCGGCATGTTACGCGCGTAACATGCCCGCATGGCCGAGAAGCCCGTCCCCCGCTACGAGCAGGTCGCTAACGATCTCCGCGAGAAGATCCTCAACGGCAGCTACCCCGCAGGCCAGCCCCTCCCCCACTCCCGCGACCTGATGATGACCTACGGCCTCGGCTCCGACAACATCCTCCGAGAGGCGTACAAGATCCTCAAAGCAGAGGGACGGATCCGTCGCAACGCCGCCGTAGGCATGATCGTCCAAGACCCCCGCCCCGTCGTCGTGGACCTCATCCTGCACAACCGCACCGGCCACGGCCCGCTCCCCTGGTCCGAGTGCTGCAAGCTCGCCGGCCTCGACGGGCGCATGGTCACCAACGCCGTCGCCCCCGGCCACGCCGACCAGGAGGTGGCCGCGCTCCTCGGCATCGAGCCCGGCGCCGATATCGTCACCCGGGCGCGGACCGCGTTCGCCGGCGACGTGCCGGTTCGGCTGGACGAGGCCGTCTACCCCCGGCCGGTCGTCGAGGGCACGCCGATCGCGATTGACCGCAAGGTGCCCGGCGGGATCTACGCCACGCTGGCCCACACCGGTCATGCGCCCGCGATGGTCGTGCGGCGGACCGTGCGTGCGCGGCTCGCGACCGGCGAGGAGACCTCGCGGCTCAAGCTGGCGAAGGGGGCGTGGGTGCTGGCCGCCGACCAGGTCATCGCGGACGAGCGCGGCCTGGCAGTCGAACTGCTGCGGGTTGTGGCCAACCCGGCGCGTGTACGGTTCGTCGAGGAGATGATGACGCTCTAGCGCCGCGAGCGTCGGCGTGGCATGAGTTCGGTGGAGAGTCGTACTCGACATAGATCGAGAACGACAGGGAGGGACATGTCTGCTCCGATCCGACTCACCGCCCCAACCCGCGACGTCCTCGGCATCCTTTTGGAGGCGGCGGCGCAGAGCACTCCGACATACGGGCTCGAAATCTGCCTGGCGACCGGCCACGGGTCCGGCACCGTCTACCCGATCCTGCGGCGATTGGAGGGCATCGGGTGGGTGCGTTCCTATTGGGATGAGAGTGACACCACTGGACCTCGACGGCGTCTTCTGGAAATGACCGCGGAGGGGCGCACGGCCGCGCAGGAGGCCCTTGCCAATCGTGGCACAAAGCCCGCTGGCCAGTGGCGATGGAGCCCCGCCTGATGAAAATCACCAGAGTGCAGTTCGGAGATCGTGTGCTTCACGACGCCGAGGCAGGCAAGGTTCCACTGTGGTGGACAACCGGAGAGGACGATTCCGTTGAAAGGATGCTGAATCAATTCCTCGCCCGCACCCTTAATGAGCCCGGCATCCATGAGGTGGAGTTTCTACACTCTGGCAAAAAGCTCCGGATAGGTTACGGCCCTCACCTAGCTCCGGAGGGAAAGGGCAGGAAGGCCGAGTTCCAGCGGTTTGTGGATGGGCAATAGGTGAAGATACCAGGCCCTAAGAACCCCACTACAGTTGTCGAGTTCATCGCCAGCTTGGGGCTGGAGGAAAATGGCAAACTCGACGGCTCTGTGGCTACAACGGGTGTCGGGTTCCTGATCAATCCCGTGCAGTCGGAGTCAAAGACACTTCCGGCTCGCCTCACTCGCTTCGCCGGCCTCCTGTCCGCCCAGCCCGAAGCCGCCGAAAGTTGGCGGTGGGACGTGGTCGAACTGGCTGCCACCAGGACACAGCGTGACGTGATGCTTCATGTCGGCGGCCTTGTCTGGGCTAGCATCGAGTCGCGAGCGGCTTGGCTGCTTGGCCGTGCGACTGCTCCCCTCGTCTCGCTTATCTGCTGGCTGCTGCGCTCGCAAGCCCGTACGTGCATACCTATCGCGTTGCTCCCGGTATGGGGCGGACTGGAGACCAAGGCGGACACGGGGCTCGGCGCTGCCATTCTTTTGGTGCTTACCAGTGGCCTCGGCCTGCACACGCTCGTCAGCTGGGCCCGCATGCGGCTGAAGATCGAACTCCGCAAGAAGGCCGACACCAGAGGCGCGGGTAGCGACACGCTGAAAGGCGAATAAGGCGAAATGACAGCCGAAGGCCACAGAGGGAGCGCCTCGCCTTCAGGCGAATGGTGGACCCTCGGCATCGCGACGCCGGATGGAAGGACAGCAGAACCGCTGCTGGTCAAGGTTTTCGCGGAAGGAATCCGGTCAAGGGAGAGGATAAAACTCAACGAGAGGGAGTTTACGATTAGTATCCCCTCCGCCTCTTTGCGGCACAGTGAGCCGTTTTCATCCCCATGCGGCGGACTGCTGATCACAACATGAACGCGAAAGCGGCGTTCGTCTGATGGCATGGCGAAACCCCTGGTAGACGGGTTGATCACCACAATCACGTCCGCCACCACCAGGGGCCTCGCATGCTGTTCTATCAGTGAGACTGGTGCTATCGGGAACGACTGCTGCTGCGGATGATGTTGCAGGAGCAGGAAGTGTTCTCTCCTGAGGTTGACCCTTGTTCTATCTGGCCCGGGTCCTCCCGGTGCCGTCGGCACGATCTGTCGCCTCTTTTGGGGAGCACTCCCGAAGGTGCGTGCCGGGTCGGCCGTGTGTGGCTTGATAGAAGCCTCGGCGAGGGAACTGGTCCCGTCACTGGTCTGCCTGCTCGGCTACCCCGGCGCGCACCGTCTTCGGATATTCCCCGAGCCGATGAGGGTGCACATGACGGAGTTCAAGAAGCCCAAGGCGCGACGGATCGTGGGCGGGGTCGACACGCACGCCGACACTCATCACGCCGCGGTGGTGTTGATGAACGGGCGCCGGCTCGCCGATCGGGAGTTCCCGGCGACCCGGGCGGGTTACGCGGACCTGCTGGAGTGGATGGGGTCCTTCGGTCGGCTGCACGCGGTGGGGGTCGAAGGTACCGGCTCCTACGGTGCGGCCCTGGCTCGGCATTTGAGCAGCGCGAAGGTCAAAGTGATCGAGGTCAATCGCCCTGACCGGCAGCAGCGCAGGGCCAAGGGCAAGTCGGATCCGCTGGACTCCTACGCCGCGGCCGAAGCTGTACTGGCCGACAGGGCTCGCTCCGTCCCGAAGAGCGGAAACGGGGTGGCTGAGTCGATCCGCGTGCTGCATCTGGTTCGCGCTGGCGCGGTGAAGGCTCGCACCGCCTGCCTCAACGAGCTGCAGGCGCTGCTCGTCACGGCCCCGGCCGAGCTTCGCGAGCAGCTGGCCGGCATGAAGAAGGCCCGGCTCGTCGACGCCTGCTTCCGGTTGAGGCCTTCTGCTGATCTGGCTGACCCAGCTCAGGGTGTCAAGGCGGCGTTGCGGCATCTCGCTGCTCGCTACCGCGCCCTTAGCGCCGAGATCGACGTGGCCTACGACCAGTTGAAGGCGCTGATCGAGCAGTCCCGGCCCAAACTGCTCGCCACCCTGGGCGTGGGTGTGGAGACCGCCGCCCAACTGCTGGTCACGTGTGGCGACAACCCAGATCGGCTGCGCTCCGAGGGATCGTTCGCGGCCCTATGCGGAGTATCACCCGTGCCCGCATCCAGCGGCAAAACACGACGTCACCGGCTCAACCACGGCGGCGACCGGCAGGCCAACCGGGCCCTGTACGTCATCGTGCTGTCCCGCATGTCCTGCGATCCATCCACCCGTGCCTACGTCGAGCGCAGAACCACCGACGGGCTGTCCAAGAGGGAGATCATCCGCTGTCTGAAGCGATACGTCGCCCGCCAGCTCTACAAGATCCTCGTCCGCCCTCAGGCACCCGCAGCCGCAGCGTCCCTCCCCGCTTGACAAGGCATAGAAGCATCGTGCTGCCGTCGATTTGTCGCGCCGAACTCTCAACTACGTCGCCGGTCTCATCCGCCGGCATCGCCAGGCCATCGGATTGACTTGGCGGCTGCTCAACCCGGGACAGCAGGCCCTGCTCGTGCTGGTCTACCTGCGCAAGGGAGAGACGTTCCCTGAGCTCGGGGCTGGGTTCGGGGTCTCGACGGCGACGGCATGGCGGTACGTGGAGGAGACGGTGATGCTGCTGTCGGCGCGCTCGCCCAAGCTCGGCCAGGCGCTGCGCAAGGCCCAGCGGGACGGGCTGCACTACCTGGTGCTGGACGGCACGCTGATCCGCATCGACCGCCTCGCCGCCGACCGGCCGTACTTCTCCGGCAAGCATCGCGTCCATGGGAGTCGGGTCGCCCAGGGGAGTTTCACCCCTGGGCTCCCACGGAACGGAGCATGACAGTCTCCCGTCACTCCGCTCTTCTCATCTCATCCTTCCGGTCTCGGCCATCCAGGCCCAGTGTCTGAAGAGGCGGGGCGCTCGTTGGACGAGTGCGAGCCACCACTTCCTGAAGCGTTTGAATGTCCGGAGCCGTTTGTACTTTCGGCGCGCCCAGCGCATCAGGTAGGTGTTGATGCGTTTGAGGAAGGGGCCGAGCTGTGACCGGTAGAACCGGCCGTAGTAGTTCATCCAACCCGCCACGATGGGGTTGATCGCTTTGGCGAGCTCGTTCAGGTCGAGCCGGGTGCGCAGGTGAATCCGCCAGCGGCGGAGCCGTCGCCCCATCTCCTTGAGGGCCTGTGAGCTGACCGCAGGCAGGAACGAGGAGAACACCCCGCCGTTCCTGGCCTTAGCCGCCCGCGCGCGGAACGTGAACCCAAGGAACGTGAACTCGGTGTGCTCATACGAGCCCGGCCGAACCCGGTCCTTGCAGTGTCGGGTAGCCCGGGGGAATCGCGCCCCCGGGCTCCCACAGAACGGAGCGTGACGGTCTCCCGTCACTCCGCTCTTACCATCCAGTCGGGTGGAATCGGTGCGTCCAGGCCCAGTGCGCAAATAGTCCGGAGTCCCGTTGGGTGACCCCTTTCCACCAGGCTTTCAGCCGTTTGAACCCACGCAACCGCTTGTACTTCTTCCGGGCCCAGCGCATCAGGTAGGTATTAATGCGTCTGAGAAGGGGATCCATCTCGGTCCGGTAGTACCGGCCCCAGTAGGTCATCCAACCTCGCACGATCGGATTGATCGCCTCCGCGAGATCCTCCAGAGTGTCGTTAGGTCGCCGATGCAGTCGCCAGCCCCGGACTTCCCTGCCTTTCTCGACCAGCTTCTCCCTGCTCATCGCGGGCTGAAACGACGTGAAACGCACGCCCCTTCTTTTGTTCCGCGCCCTGCGGGGACGGAAGGTATACCCCAAGAACGTGAACGCGACATTAGGATAATCCCATCGCCTGTTACTGTCCTTGCAGTAAACTATCCGGGTCTTGTCCGGATGCAGTCGCAGCCCGACCTCGACCATCCGCTGGCCAATCGCATCCCGCAGCATTTTCGCCTGCGGCAGGTCTGCACAGTGGACCACCGCATCATCCACGTATCTCTCGAACCGGACGGCCGGAAAGTTTCTTGCCATCCACATGTCGAACGCATAGTGGAGGAATAGGTTGGCTAACACGGGAGAAACAGCTGAGCCTTGCGGCGTTCCTTTCTCCCGCTCATGCAGGGTTCCATCGGGATGCTGTATCGGCGCAACAAGCCAGCGCTTTACATACAGCACCACCCATGGTTGGTCGGTGTTCGCCTCAACCGCCTTGACCATGAGGAAGTGGTCCACGCTGTCGAAGAATTTCTGGATGTCCAAATCGACTGCCCAGTCATACTCCCAGCAGCGTTGCCGACATGTGCCTACCGCGTCCAGCGCGGATCGTCTCGGCCGATAGCCATAGGAGTTGGGATGGAATTTTGGTTCCACCCGTTTCTCCAGTTCCATGGCCACCACGGTCTGCGCGATTCTGTCTGCAACGGTAGGCACGCCGAGGACCCTGACCCCGCCATGCGATTTCGGTATTTCCACCGCCAGCACCGGGGGCGGGAAGTAGCTCCCCGAGGACATCCGATTCCATATCCGGTAGAGGTTGTTCTCCAGATCAGCTTCGAAGCCCTCGATCGAGCACCCATCCACACCTGGCGCTCCCTTATTGGCCTTGACTCTCTGGTATGCCTCCCACACGAGCCACTTCGAAATATTAAACGGCTTTTCCATCGACTTCGGTTCGCCCACTCGATCCCTCCCAGAAAGCTCTGGTTGCCCGAACGAACATCACCAGGACAGTCCGGCCCCTTCGCTCCACCCCCATTACAGGAGCTTCATCACTACTATGAACCGGTCCGAATGCCGACCCCGCAACGGTACTCAACGCCTCACGGTTTCCACCGTTTGAACGCGCTCCCTCTCGCCGCCTCACGGCAGCGGTATCGGGGCCAGCCTTCCCACGTTCCACGTGAAAGCCGCAGACCGGACTCGCGTCGCCTACATGCCGGGCACCGCCTGGCCAATAATCGGGTCACCGCCAGACTCGTCCTGGGACCTCGTGCACGCCCCAGTTTTGATGCCACCTGAAACAAATTTCGACACTTCAGCAGCGATTCGCTTACGCTCGCCTTCCCGATCCCCACCTGACGCATCACGTGCGCCTTTTCCCACTCGCTCACGACAACGGTCTTCAGCCAATGCCGCAGTGGGCGGTTTGACGCCCCTCCCCGAAGAGCGACGCCGAAGGGCCACAACCTTCATCTTCCACGCAGCAGCACAATCGATCGAGGTCCCTACTTACATCGCAACCTCTCCCTCTTGCGCGCGTGGCGCACACACGATCCTGGTCTTGGCCGGATGCAGTGACAGCCCGACCTCCGCCATCCTCCCGGAGAGGGCAGCCAGAACCTGGCGCGCCCGCTGTTCGGTGACGCAGTGCACGACCGCGTCATCGGCATACCGCTCGAACTCCACGTCCGGGAACTCCCGGGCGAGAAAGAGATCGAACGCATAATGCATGAACAGGTTGGCCAGCACGGGTGAGATCGCCGATCCCTGCGGGGTTCCCCGATCTCGTTCGTGCAGGGTGCCGTCGGGCAGTGCCAGCGGGGCTTGCAGCCATCGCTTCACATACAGCAATACCCAACGCTGCTCGGTGGTGATGTTGGCCTCGACCGCCTTGACCATCAGGTCCCACGGCACGGAGTCGAAGAACTTGGCGACATCGAGATCGATCACCCAGTTCTTCTTCCAACACCGCTGACGGCACGTGGCCACCGCGTCCAGAGCCGAGCGGCGCGGCCGGTATCCGTAGGAGTCAGGATGAAAGATCGACTCCGTGCGGGCCTCCAACGCCATCGCCGCCACGGTCTGCGTGACCCTGTCCGCGACGGTCGGCACCCCAAGTATCCGGGTCCCGCCGCCGTGCGGCTTGGGTATCTCCACCGCCTGCACCGGAGGCGGAAAGTAGGTCCCCGACGACATCCGGTTCCAGATCTTGAACAGGTTGTTCCTCAGATCCTTCTCGAAGTCGGCGATCGACTGCCCGTCCACCCCGGCGGCGCCCTTGTTAGCCGCCACTCGCCTATACGCCTCCCACACCAGTTGCTTCGATATCTTGAACGGCTTGTCCTTCGGGACTGACTTGCTCACTCGTCTCCTCCCAGCCCCGGTGGGGTCTGGTTGCTCGTGCGAACAACTCCAGATGAGCCGGCCCCTTCACTCCACCCCGATTACCGAGGCTTCTTCACTACTACGAGCCGGTCCGCCAGCACGCGCCGCGACGGTACTCAACGCCTCGCGGTTTCCGCCGCTCGGCGTGCTCCCTCTCGCCACCCCGCACCACCCCGGGCACGGGCACGCCGTTTCAGCGCGCGCTTTCCCACGTTCCGTACGGACGCCGCAGGCCGGGCTCGCGCCGCCTTCATGCCGGGCACCGCCTGGCCAGCACTACGGGTCTCCGCCAGGCTCATCCCGAGGCACATTCACCGCCCCGGTTTCGATGCCACCTTCCAGTTACGACACGTCATCAGCGGTTCGCTCACGCTCGCCTTCCCGACCCCCACCTGACGCATCTTCTGCGCCTTTTCCTCATCGCTCACCACGACGGTCCTCAACCAACGCAGCATGAGGCGGTTTGACGCCTCCCCCCGCAGGGCGACGCCGAAGGGCCAACCTTCATCATCCGCACAGCACCACATCGAGAGATCGGCCTACCGATCAACCCCTCTCCGTGCTCGTGGCACACTGAACGTCCAGGTCATCGCCACACCGGACGGAACGATCCTGTGGACCTCGGGCGCACTGCCGGGCAAGACCCACGACCTGAGCGCCGCCCGCATCTGGGGCATCCTGCGCGCACTGCAGCAGGCCGGGATCATCACCCTGGCCGACAAGGCATACCAAGGAGCCGAAGGCCCGGTCCGCACCCCATACAAGGGCAAGAACAAGCCCGCATCCCAGAAGCAGGCCAACCGCTCCCACGCCAGGCTCCGCGGCCCCGGCGAGCGCGCGAACGCCCAGCTGAAGAGCTGGAAGATCCTCCGGAAGCTACGCTGCAGCCCGTCCAAGGCCGGCCACCTGTGCAAGGCCATCGCCGTCCTGCAGAATCACCGAGTCGCGCAGGCCGCGTGAGGATGAAAAGCGTTCAGTGACGCGACGATCACCGATTCTCTCGGGCCGTTCAGCGCTCTGCCCGGTTTCCTCCCTGCCGCGCCTGTTTCATCTCTGCGTCCCCCGCGAGAAGAACATCTCCCCGGGGAGAAACACGCCGGGATCCGGGAGAAAGATTCACCCCCGGCCACCACCTCCCCACACAGGCCGCCCTGGCATATGTCACTGTGCTCATCGACAGACCCAGCGCCGAGGCGGCCGGCCCGGGAACACCTTTCCACACCTGGCAAAGGCAGGCAGCGCGTGAACCCAGAGGCACTGATCCTCGACCTGATGCGGCGCATCCGCACACTCGAGACGAGCACCCACACAGGCGTCAACCTCACCGCCATCAGCATCACCCTGGTGCTGACCGAACTCACCGCCATCCGCACCGAAACGCGACAAGACCTCGCCGCCCTCAGCGACGAACTCGCCGGCCTCCGCCGACACCTCCACGAACACCTCACCGCCCTACGCGCCGAACTCCTCCACCAACCCAGCGCCCTCCCCCAACCCGAAGACCACCCAGAAACGCCGAACCCCAACCACCACTAACACCTACAGGCCTGGTCTGAGCCCCTCACCGCCCTCGGGGCCTCAGACCAGGCCGCTTCAGATCATGGCCCAGCCGACGCGCTAAGCACGTTGGCACGCGCATCTGAAGAGCCGCAACACCTTGCAAGTCTCCGGCCGCAAGCATCGCTTTGACAGGCCAAACACCCGTGAAGCGCTGGACAAATGGAAGGCCTTTGTCGAGGCGCCAGCAGTTGTCGAAGAGCAGCCACATATCGCCCAAAGGTAGACAAGTTGGACTCGAAATGACTCGAGATCTCCTAAAGCGAGTGCCGCAGGTTGAATCCTGCCGGGGGCACTCACCTAGTTGACATTTCAGGCCCCTGACCTGCGGCTTCATAGCCGCAGGTCTTTTGTTTTGCGCCCTTGATAGGCAGCAGGCGGTGCCTGCATGCAGCCGTAAGGCCATGATCAGGGGACATACACGAGATGATCTTGATGACGTTTTCCCAGGTCGGGCCTCATTTAGGCTGTTACGTTCCCGTCTGACGGAGAGGGCCCGGCTGCCTCGGCGAACTGGACCAACTGATCGCTGAATTCGGCGCCCCTGGCGGTGACCAGTGACCCGTGCGGCCGCCCAGACCCGGCTGGAGCAGGCCCTGACCCCTCTGCCGGCCAGCCAACCCCACAGATCGTCCAGGAGATCGCACGCGCTGTACGGGAACTGGAGAACACCATCCGCATCTACGCCAACCAGATCCAGGTCCTCACACTGCGAAATGCTGAACTGGATGACCGGCTCCACCGACACGGCGGCCAGGATGCCAACCTGATCCCGGTCAAGCCTGGCACACTGTCACGCGGCGCTGACGCTTCGTGGGAGTTAGCCCTGTTTGTGCGGAGACGCGGCGTTCAGCGTCCCACACCGATCAGCGTGATCGTTTCAGGCTGTATGGCCATCCACGGACTGGCTCACGCCTCCAGCGAGAGGGCCTGGCTGGGGCACACGCGTGCCGCTTCCCGGGCCTTCACGACCAGTTCACCCTCCGGCGTCTCGTCCAGCACGATGATCGTGCCGTCGTCCTCGCTCTGGCCGAACAGCGCGGGCTCAGTGAGCACACACTGTCCGGCACCGACGCACCTGCCGGTGTCCGCGATGATCCTCATGGCACTGTTGTCCTGAGGTGGGGTTGGCAGTTCGTCCTCTACCAGGTCACCGGAAGCTGGTACAGGCCATAGATGTTCGCGTCGTCCTTGAACGGCAGCTCGTCGACATTCACCGCGAGCTCCAGGCTGGGGACGCGGCGGAACAGTGTGTCGAACACGATCTGGAGTTCCATCCGCGCCAAGTTCTGGCCCAGGCACTGGTGCGGCCCGAAACCGAACGCGACGTGGTGGCGCGCGCCGCGTTCGATGTCGAGCTCGTCCGGATTCTCGAATGCCCGCGGGTCCCGGTTGGCCGAATAACCGAGCGCCAACACTCCTTCGCCGGCGCGGATCAGCTGCCCGCCGACTTCGATGTCCTCGACGCACAGCCGGGCCGTCGCCACGTCGATGATCGTGAAGTACCGCAGCATCTCCTCGACCGCGTTGAGTGTTTTGCCCGGGTCAGCCTTGATCATCGCGAGCTGCTCCGGGTTGCGCAGGAACGCCATGGTCGACAGCGAGATCATGTTCGCCGTCGTCTCGTGGCCGGCCACCAGCAGCAGCAAGCCCATGCCGGTCAGTGCCGTCCGCCGGTAGGTGCCGTCCGTGCGCAGCTTGACGATCTGCCGCCCGAGCAGGTCGTCCGGTGGGTTGTCTTCCTTCTCCGCGATGAGGTCGGCCATATAGCCCTGGATGGCCTCCATCGCCGCCCACCGCTCCTCGGGCGGCGTCGACTGCTTGATCACCTTCACCGTGTTCTCCTGGAAGAACGCATGGTCGGTGTAGGGCACACCCAGCATCTCGCAGATCACCAGTGACGGAACCGGCAGCGACAGCGAGTCCACCAGGTCACCGGGCCGCGGCCCCGCCAGCAGCGCGTCAATCTGCCCGTCAACGATCTCCTGGATCCGCGGCCGCAGCGCCTCCAACCGGCGCACCGTGAACTCGCCGAGTACGGCCCTGCGCGCCGGCCCGTGCTCGGGCGGGTCCATGGCGATCAGGAAGCGTTCCTCGTCCGGCCGCCGAGACGCCGCCTCGCCCTCGACCAGCGCTGGGAAGTCCGGATGCTGCCGGTCGGCGCTGAACCTCCGGTCGTTCAGCACGGTTCGTACGTCTTCGTGGCGGCTGACCACCCAGGCCCACCCGCCGTCGGGCAGACGAACCCGCGAGACCGGCTCTTGTTCGCGGATCTCCCCGTACGCCGGCGGCGGCACGAACGGGCACGTACGGGCCATGGGGAACTCGTGCTTCTCGGCGGTAGTCATGACTTTTCCTTCCACGACGTCACGGACAGGCGATAGAGGCTGGACAGCCAAAAGCCGTGTGTTAACCGACCGGTGCGGCCGGGTTTGGCTCTGGGACGCGGCGGACCAAAGAGCCGCGCAATGGACCACTGGGACCGTCAGGCTCGACCTGTCCCCTCACGGGCGAAGTGCGGTTCCGCCGCTTCCAGTCGTGGTACCGAGATGCCCAGCCGTCGTGCTTCGGCGAGGGTGTCCCGGCAGACCTCACGCGGCTCCTCGGCGTCGGGGTCGGAGTGCGCCGTGAGGCTCACGCGCGCGGGCGCGACATGAGCGGTCAGCCAGGCGAGCACGGGTGCCGTCAGCCAGGTGGGCGCCCGGAACGGCAGCAGAACGCCCCGGTGCCGTCGCAGGTCGAGGCCGCGCGCCTGGAGGAGCGGCAGCAGTTCGCGGCCGGCCAGCAGCGCCTCACCCAGGTCGCCCGTCGCCCCGGCCAGTTGGGACAGGGATCCCAGCCGCAGGCCCTGCGAGAACATGCCGGCATCCGACGCGAAGTGGACCCACAGCCAGCCGCGGAAGTCAGGCCGCTCCTTGATCCGGAGCCCGGCCTCGCGAAACGCCTGGCGCACGGCCCGTTCACGGTCGGTCGGGGGCCGGTCGAGTGTGCCGAAGATGACCGACGGCATCAGTGCCCCGTGGAGTACGCCGTCCGTACCGAAACCGCCACCGGCCTGGGGAAAGCCCCAGGCGATCTGGTCGGCGGGGAGTGCGCCGATGGCGGTGAGCGGCTCGGTCCAGAGGTTGCCGAAGATCAGCACCGTGGCCTGACCGACACGCGGGGCCAGGAAGGCCGTCGCCTCCGGGAGGCGGTGGTGGGGCACGCTGAGCACGATCAGGTCGAAGTCGTGGTCCGGCTCCAGCGCCTCGCGGTAGCGCACCGGCCACTTCTCGGCGACACGCTGCCCCCACACCCGGCGCCGCATATCGAACAGGTCGAGGTCCACCGCGTCCCCGTACGTCGCCGCGCGGCCCGGCCGGACGTAGAACTCGACGTCATGCCCCGCCTTTCGCAGAACCCAGCCGTAGATGGTGGCGATCACACCTCGGCCGAACATCAGGATCTTCACACTGCACCTCATGGGGTACGATCGATTTGGAGGTTATCTCCACTTTTCAAAATATGGAGATCATCTCCATTTGTCAACGCGAGGTAGCGCATGACCGCCGACAAGCCGCTGCGGGCCGACGCCCAGCGCAAGCGCGAGGCCCTGCTCGCCACAGCCCGGGAGGTCTTCGACACCGGAGGCTTCTTCGACCTGCGCTTCGATGACTTCGCCCGCCTGGCCGGGGTGGGCACCGGCACGCTGTACCGCCACTTCCCCACCCGGGAGGCGCTGGCCGAGGCGGTCTACCACGGGGAAGTCGCCACCCTGTGCGACCGCGCCCGCCGGCTACAGGCCACGCTGCCCGCGGCGGAGGCGTTGGCGACCTTCCTACGCGGCATGGTCGACCACATAGCTGCCCACGAGGGCCTCGCCCGGACGCTGGCCACGCTATGGGCCGATCGCTCGAGTGCCCTCGCCGAGGGCAGCCGGGCGCTGGAGCAAGCAGTCACCGACCTGGTGGCCGCCGCCGTACAGGCGGGCGCCGTTCGCGACGACGTGGACGCCGGTGCCGTCATGATGGCGCTGCACGGCATCGGCGCGGCCCATGACCGCCCCGGCTGGCGGGCCGAGGCCGACGATGTCATCACCCTCGTGCTGGACGGGCTGCGCCGCCCGCTATGACAAGGTGCGGCACGAGGTCGCATGCCGCGAGCTAAGGATCCGGCCAGTGGTACGGCGGCGACATCCGGCAGCCGGTGTGGCCTATCAATACTGCGGACGGACCGGCCAGGTGGAGAGCTGCCAGGTCATGCCCATGCTCACCTACGCCTCACCGCACGGGCACGCCTTCACACCAAAGGCTGGTGCCAACTTCCCACCGAGCACTCCCACGCCCATACCCGGGCCGAGACGGTGGCCCGGACCATACTTCCTCGCTACATCGCCCACCTGGCCGAACACCGTGACGACTACCAACTGTGGCTGAAGGACTCGTTCACCCTGCAAGCGAGCGTGTGGCACCTGAACAACGCCGAGAGGGAGCGCCGTGGCCGGCGCCCCAACTGGGCCTCGACAGCGCACACCTTCAAAGTGGTCGAGGTCCCTCCTCACACCATCGAAATCCGTACACGAAGCCAAATACGCCGAATCATGGACCACCACGACACCTCTTGATCAAGAGGCGAGAAAGCACGTACGGCACCACCAGCCCGGCCTGACGACCACAGCGATGGTGTCCGTCAAAGCGGAACAAGCTCACCACAACGCAGAATCGGTATCACGGCCGCCGGCCTGCGGGCGCCATCTCCCGCAGGCAGGCATCGAGACTGACGCGCGTCCCATGGAGGTCCTGGGCACAGAGGTCCTCGATGCGGTCCAGCCCCCGCTCGGCGAGGACCTCCAAGGAGCGGCTCGGCCAGGTCGCGGAAGGGCTTCCCTTGCCTTGCGTGACGTTCAGGGCTTCGGGATCCGGGTCTGCCACTTGTGGTTTCTTCCGCCAGAACGGATCATGCAATCATCGGTCGGACCGTCCATCAAGTCGCAGGACTCAGTGCTGTTCCGTGCTCAGGAAGGACGATTTATGATCCGTCGCGTCATGGCCGTCGCGACCCTCGTCACCGCCGGGATCGTCACCGTACCGACAGGCGCGCAGGCCGCCCCCGCGTGCCAGGCAGGCTACCTGTGCAACACCCAGTACTTCTCCGACTCGGCTCGCACCAAGCTTGTCGGGGTCAAGACGGAACACTGCAACGGCGAGGTCTCGACCTGGGGCCGGGTCACCGGCTACCTCAACCGGACCACGAGCCCCTGCAACTGACGCAGGACTCTTCCACCCACGGCAGCGACATGATTCACAGTCATTGACGCTCCATCACTGCCCCTGACCTTGCTGCCCACCCGCGTCTTGAGCGCAGGCACCAAGGTCAGGGGCAAGGCCTGGTGGCGGCGGCGCCAGTCCAACCAGTGCAGAACGTCGGTATGAAATGGTGCCGGGTCAGCACGAGTGTGGCGAGCAGGCGGCGGATCTCGGACATGGTCGGCTTGATGCGGTCGCAAGTGCCGGATGGCTTGGTGGCGGCGACGGGCGCCAGCAGGCCAGGGTGGACTTGCTCCGCTTCGGCGGACACCCCTGACCCGAACCGGTCGGCAGAAGCGGTCGCAGCGCCGCCCACTATGCATCGGTTGAGTCGCGCCGCTTCACTGCCGCTACGCCGACCACAAGATCTGCGGTGTGTCGTTCTTCCTGGTCGTTGAAACCATCCTTCGGAAGTCTCCTCCTTTACGATCACCGACACGCTTCCCGGCCACCTCCGCGATCTTGTGACCTACCGGAAGCCGACCGCCACAGCAATCACCTGCCGAGACAACCCACTGACGCGACGATCACCCATTCTCTCGGGCCGTTCAGCGCTCTGCCCGGTTTCCTCCCTACCGCGCCCGATTCACCTCTGCGTCCCCCACGAAAAGAACATCACCCGGGGGAGGAACGCGCCGGGATCCGGGAGAAAGATTCACCCCCGACCACCGCCTCCTCACACGGGCCCGTCCTGGCGTATGTCACTGTGCTCATCGACAGACCCAGCGCCGAGGCGGCCGGCCCGGGACTCCCTATTTCACCTGGCAAAGGCAGGCAGCGCGTGAACCCAGAGGCACTGATCCTCGACCTGACGCGGCGCATCCGCACCCTGGAAACGAGCACCCACACAGGCGTCAACCTCACCGCCATCAGCATCACCCTGATACTGACCGAACTCACCGCCATCCGCACCGAAACGCGACAAGACCTCGCCGCCCTCAGCGACGAACTCGCCGGCCTACGCCGCCACCTCCACGAACACCTCACCGCCCTACGCGCCGAACTCCTCCACCAACCCAGCGCACTCCCCCAACCCGAAGACCACCCAGAAACGCCGAACCCCAACCACCACTAACACCTACAGGTCCGGTCTGAGCCCCTCACCACGCCCAGGACCTCAGACCAGGCCACTTCGGAACATGGCCCAGCCGACGCACTGAGCACGCCTACACCCACATCTGAAGAGCGGGACCGCCTTGCAGGGCTCCCACCGCGAATATCGCTTCCACCAGGCCGAACGCCCTCCAAGCGATGGACGGTCGGAGGTCCTGACTGAGACGCCAAGTCACGTCGATCGAGGGTGCCTTGAGATGTCCGGGTGTGTGCGGCTGTCACCATGCAACTGCGGCCAGCCTTTCCAATGCGCCTCCCCATCGGGGCCAACGCAAGCAGAAGGCTGCCAGTGCTACTACCCGATCGATCCGTTCTTGATCCCAAGGATCACGATCGCCTCCCCCGTCCCTGTATGGGGCCGATGCGCCGTCTCTCTGATGTCCGCCGCCGGCTCGGCGCACAAGGCCGGTATAGGGGGCTCCATTGCCGCTACCCGCCCCCAGCACGGTACGCCCCGGTCCCACCAGGACGGAGATGGCCCGCAAGATTACCGAAACCCTCGACGCCGCTTGATGAAACGCCCCCACTTGGCTGCCGCAGCCCGTCCGCGGGGTCCATCCCGGGCCCCGCGGCACAGCGGCGCATCAGGTCGCGGGAAGCTGCCGCGGCTGACCATGACGGCCGGCTCGCCCGCATGGCCGGCCTGCAACTCCTGTACGCGGCGCGCAACGAGCTCCGTCTGACCCCAGTCGCCCAGCCGGGACGCGCGGTCATGCCGCTCGGCGCATGTGAACTGCCCGCGACCACCACCCATCGCACAGCCCTTGGAAGATCTTTTGACCTTCTCCTGACCCATCCTTTGGCGCTCCGCCACACTGAGGGCCGTGACCAGCGATCTCATCGACGTTCGGAAACGCCTGATCTCTCCATGTCGGCTCCATCAGGTGGCGGCCCTGCTCAACATGCCGCACCTCGACGAGACCACAACGAACCACGACAACACTCCGCGAGCCCGGCAGCAGATGGCGCTGTACACCGGAATCGCCGACTGGGCTCGGCTATCGGCGCAAGCAGCCGAACTGCCCGATGCATCGGACGCGCAGGAGACCACCGAGCAATTCACCTACCTCATCGAATACACCGACCAGCACACCAAAGGCTGGTGCCAACTTCCCACCGAGCACTCTCATGGCAATGCCCGGGCCGAAACGGCCGAGACGGTCGCCCAGACCGTACTCCCTCGCTACATCGCCCATCTGGCCGAACACCGTGACGACTACCAACTGTGGTTGACGGACTCGTTCACCCTGCAAGCGAGCGTGTGGCACCTGAACAGCGCAGAGAGGGAGCGCCGTGGCCGTCGCCCCAACTGGGCCTCGACAGCGCATACCTTCAAAGAGGTCTTGATCCCTCCTCACGCCATCGAAATCCGCACACCAAGCCAAATACGCCGAATCATGGACCACCACGACGCTCCTTGATCATGGAGCGAGGAAGTGCGTGCGGCGCGCACAGCCCAAGTGACCCACCACGCCGAATCGGCATCACGGCCGACGGCCTGCGGACGCCATCTCCCGCAGGCCGGCATCGACACAGACATGCGGTCGGTAATCGAGCTGTGGCTGCAACGGTAATGCGTGGCGTCAACGGCCATGCACCTGGTGGCAGCTCGGGACGGGTCGGCCTTCGGAAACCATTACGACCGCGCCGCCATGGGACGAACGCCACGAGCGTCGTGCCGAAGCTGACGGTGACGGCGGCTCCCGGCCTACGCGACCACCTTCGCGATGAAGCCGGCCAGGTTGTCCCGCGTGCGGGCTATCCGTTCCTGCACCGTCAGGGTCTCCTCGAAGTCGCCTCCGGCCGTCTGCTTCATGCCCCGCGTGTAGAGGGAACAGGCCAGGTCGGAGCACAGGTACTGGCCCACGCTGTTGCCCAGCCGCCCCGCCGCCCCGGTGCGCCGCGCGCTCATCAGCGCCACCCCGCCCCCGGTGCGGATGGTCAGGCACAACGAGCACATGCTGCGCGAGGCGAAGCCCCGCGCAGTCCCCTTGACCGCCCGCAACGCGATCCCCACCAGGCCGCCGTCCTCGTGCTCGGCCACCACGTAGCCGCGGTCGGGCGCCCCGGGATCGCGCCAGCCGAGGAAGTCGAGGTCCTGCCATGGTTGCTCGGCGAGATCCGCCGGCAGGCCCAGCCTCTTGGCCTCGCCTTGCGAACAGTTCACGAACGAACTGCGGATATCGCTCTCTGTCATCGGCTTCATGTCCCGCACGGTATGCCAGCCTAATATAATTAGGCAAACCATTAATTTGCTTAGTGGAGGTCGTCATGGCACGCGCGGGCATCACCGCTGAACGACTCACCCGCGCCGCGGCCGAGGTCGCCGACGAGCTCGGCTTCGACCACGTAACCGGCTCCGCGGTCGCGCGCCGTCTCGGCGTGAAGGAGCCCAGCCTGTACGCCCACATCCGCAATGCCCGCGAGCTGAAAGTACGGGTGGCGCTGCTGGCCCTGCAGGAGATGGCCGACCAGACCGCCGCCGCGATCGCCGGCCGCGCCGGCAAGGACGCCCTGACCGCCCTGGCCGGCGTCTACCGCGACTACGCCAGAACCCACTCCGGCCGCTACGCCGCCTCCCGCCACGCACTCGATCCCGAAACCGCCGCCGGCAGCGCCGGCCCCCGCCACAGCGAGATGCTGCGCGCCCTGCTGCGCGGCTACCACCTGCCCGAACCCGGCCAGACCGATGCCGTACGCTTCCTCGGCGCCGCCATCCATGGATACGTCAGCCTGGAAGCGGCCGGCTCCTTCAGCCACACCCCACGCGACACCGACGCCTCCTGGGCCTGGATGATCGACACCCTCGACCTCGCCCTGCGAGCCCGCTCCGCCAACCCCGCCTGACAGCCGGACCCGACCGTAAGCGCTCGCCGACCCGGAGCGCTCATCCGCCGTGAGCGTTCACCCGACCTGAGCGCTCACCCGGTCACGTGGAACGCCTGCAGCCGCAGCGCGCCAGCTACTCGGCTATTGCGGCACCAGCACCAGGCCCATCCAGCGCTTGCGGCCACGCCAGCTGATGACCTGCAACTGGTCCGGCACCGCGCGCATCCGGCCCGAGATCGAAGAGGTGCACACGTTCGTCTCGGCCACGTTGTCGGCGACGTCGATGTGGAAGGGGAAGCCGCGCGCGGTCACGGGCGCGCCGGTGTCCGGCAGACCTCGCGTCCAGAGCGCGTCGGCGAGAAGGAGCGCCGCAGCCTCCTCCACCCGCTCCCGATGGCACTCCAAGAGAAACGGGCGATATCCAGCCTTGATTGGGACGTTTCCGCGGCGTCCGGGTTCAGGTTGCGGACAGAAGCAGGTGCAGGGCGAGGAAGATGATCACTGCGCTGGATGCCAGAGCCGTGGCCAGCCTTCCGCGACTGCCCGTGATGAGTCGACCGAGCAGCGCGCCACCGCCGGCCAGGAGCAGTTGCCAGCTCGCCGAGGCGGCGAATGCGGCTGCGACGAACACGGCCTGGTCAAGGATGTGCACAGTTGTCGCGGTTTGCATACCGAGCACCAATGCCGCGAAGTAGATCACGGTAAGGGGGTTCAGCATCGTGAGGCCCAGCAGCGCCCAGAAGGCACCTGCCGGGCTGATCGGCCTGTCATCGGTCGTGGCGGGGTGATGGCTTCGGCGGTGATGCCTGATCGCCGTCGCCGTTCCGCGAAGGGCCAGGGCGATTAGGACCAGTGCAGCTCCCCAGCGCAGCGGGGTCACGATCGGTTGCACGAAGGGGGTGATGGCGGCGCCGCCAAGGGCGGCGATCAGGGCGTACAGACCGTCTGCGGCCGCCACGCCGAGGGCGGCGAAAGCTCCGGTCTTCAGGGATGTTCGAGCCGTGAGAGCCACCAGATATGTCGCGATCGCGCCCACCGGGATGGCGATGCCATAGCCGGCCAGGAGCCCCGCGACCAGGGCGGCGATCATGCCCGGAGAAGCATCGGCCTCCAGGGGCGGCGGGTCTGCTGTCGGCCCGGCACCATCGCGGCGGCGACGTGACTGGGCGACAGGAAGATGGAGGTTTTGATCACGGCGAAAAGTATGGGGTGGCTCGGTTTGTCCCGCAACCGGGTTTGGGGCCCGTCCGGAGTGCCGAGCCCTCCGGGCAGGGCCAGGAAGGCGTCGGCCTTCTCCGCCATGATCGCCTTACGCTCCTGCGTCGTGCGCAAATGTGCTGCCCCCATCTGATGAACGCGGTGCCATACAGTGTCACATATATGAGACAATTTCCCAGATACGAGAGCGGCCATGAGCAGTGAGCGCGATGGACATCGCCGTGGGCGACCCGTCGCAGTCGCAGCGCACGAATGACACTCCATGAGCTGATCGAGGGCCTCGGTGGAGTGTGACCACGTGCGGCGCTCGCACTTCGGGGCTGCGCCGCGAAGGCCGGTGGCAGGCACGGTAGGGTCCAGATCCGCATGTCAGCGGGTCGCCGCGCGGCTCAGCCGTCGGTGACGGTAGAGCAGCGACCAGCCGATCAGCAGGGCGAACGTGGCGAGCTGGAGCACCGTGGACAAGCCCGCCATCACGTCGAGCGGCAGGCTGTAGATGAGCGGCACCCTGACGATCGACTCGGTGAGCAGCCCGGCACCCCAGACGAGCGTCAGGGTGAGGAACACCTTGCGGAACTGGGGCGCCGACCGCCACAACCGCTCCCACTCGTCGAGATTGGCGGAGTCGTCGGCGGACAGGCGGCGCATCAGGGCGTACATGAGGGGCTTACCCACCAGGCACGAGCCGAGCAGGAGCAGGCCGAGCAGCCCCGACAGGAGCGACTCCCTGGCCAGCAGGAAGCGCGGGTCACCGGTGAGGAGGGCCAGCAGCACGCCGACCGCGAACCCGGCGCAGACCAGGGCGGCCAGGCCGTTGAAGCGGCGGCTGACGACGGCCTGGAGCAGCACGCGGACGAGGGCGGTCGCCGCGCCCAGCAGCAGCGACGCCTCCTGGGGCACGCCGATCCGGCGGCTGAGGTAGTACACCGCGACGGGCAGGAGAACGTCCGGGACGAGCGTCTTGATCAGGGTGGACTTGTTCATCGAGAGCTCCCCGAGGTGATGAAGGCGGGTGTGACGGACAAGGACAGGCGGACGCGGCCGCCCGCGACATCGGCCGACACGCCGGCGCCGAAGGCGTCCACGGCGTGCGCGGCGGGCAGCGGCCATGGCCAGGCGAAGGGGACGGGCGGCTCGTCCTCACCTGCGAGGCCGTCGCGACGCAGCCAGGCGACCAGCATCGGCTCGCACGACCCGGCACGCAGCTCGAACAGGTAGATATCCGGACGTTCCGCCACGTGGAGGCGGCGGACGTCCGTCACGTCCCGCAGGCGGCGCGACAGCAGCTCCACGACGTCGGCCGTCGGATGCCGGGTGCCATCGGCGTCCATGAGGGCGAACGTGCCGAACATCAGCGCCCGGACGGTGTGCGTGCTCCCCTCCCGGGCGGCTTCGGGCGCGAGCTGGAAGACGGCCGTCCGGCGCACGCCCGCGGCCAGCAGGAGCAGCGTGCGCGTCACGATGTCGCGCCCGGCCATCCTGAACCGCCTGGCCTCCAGCTCGGGCGGGCAGCCGTCGAGGAACATCCGCAGGCTGTCCGGCAACTCGTGGGCCCGCTCGTAGAGCGCGGTCACGGCGGGCTGGGCCTGGCTCGCGAGCACGCCGCCCGGTGGGATCGGAGTCTCGCCGAGGAACTGGCTGCGGTGCGCGGCCAACGCTTCGCCGAGATTTGGCAGGTTGGCGGGAAATCCGGTGGGCATCGGGCCGTTGAACTCGCTGGCGGCGATCGGCCTGACGTACCCGTGCGCGCCCATCCGCCGTCGGCACGCCTCGGTCAGGGCCGGGATCTGGTACGGGTCACCGTACGGGTGAAGGTCGAAGACGTCGAAGCATCCGCCCGCCCCGGCCAGGATGCGGTCGAAATACGCGATCCAGGAGGCGTTGCCGGTCATCGCGCCCGGTACGGCGGCGCCGAGCGCGACCAGGGCGCGCGGGTCGGCCTCCTTGACCGCCCGATGGAAGACCCGCAGATGGGCGAGGTAGTCGTCGAGACCTCCCGACCACAACATCGGGACGTTCGGCTCGATCTCGCACTGCCAGAACCGGACCATGCCGCGGGCGTGGCGCACCAGTTCACCGACGAACCTCTCGTACGCGGTGGGTTCCTTGGCCGGCGATGGCGGCAGGAAGCGGGTGGCCCGCCTGGTGGCCCAGGGCGAGGCGGCGCACACGGTGACCCAGACCTCGTCGCCGTCCTGGAGCTGGCCGAGCAAGGCGTCCACCACGGTCCAGTCGAACCTGCCAGGCTCCGGCTCGATCTGGGACCAGAAGAGGTTCACGCGGGTGAACCGGCCATTGAGGGCCCGGACCTGGTCCATGAACGGCTCGGGCGGGCCGAAAAGCCCGTACGTGGCACCGCGGTTGACGCCGGTACGGAGGTCTTCCATGGGTGTCCCATCGTCGGTAAAGCGTGCCAGTCCCCTATTAAGGGACCAATGGGACCTTATAAAGGTTTGCCGTAGGATGCAATAAGGGACAAGCCGGACCGTAAGGAGAAGAAGCGGTGTCGAAGACCAGCAAGGAAGAGGACAAGCGCTCCCGGCGACGGGGCGCGGAGTTGGAGGAGGCGCTGCTGCAGGCCACGCTCGACGAACTGGCCGGGAGCGGCTACGCGCGGCTGACCATCGACCGGGTGGCGCAACGGGCGGGCACCAACAAGACGGCCATCTACCGCCGCTGGCCCAACCGCGCCACCCTCGCCTTCGCCGCCTACCGCCACTTCGTGGCCCGGCCGGCGGCGCTGCCGGACACCGGCGACCTGCGTACCGACGTGCTGGAACTCCTGCGCGGGACGACAGCCCGGATGGGGTCGCCGGTGAGCGGCGAGATCCTGCGTGGCGTGATGTCCGAGATGCACGCCCACCCGGAGCTGCTCCAGCACATACGCGAGGAACTGGCCCAGGAGCCCGGCGCCATGATGACCATCCTGGGCCGGGCGGTCGCGCGCGGCGAGGCCAGGCCCGACGCACTGCGACCCCGCGTGGCCACCGTGCCCGTCGTCCTGCTGCGCCAGGAATATCAGATGAACCCGGGCGCGGACATCTCCGACGACGTCCTGATGGAGCTCGTCGACCAGGTCTTCCTGCCCATGGTGAAGCTGTGACCGGCCTCAGGGCGCGACCCACGTCACCGCCGGGATCGTCACCGTACCGACAGGCGCGCAGGCCGCCCCCGCGTGCCAGGCAGGCTACCTGTGCGGCCGACGCACGGTGGCCTGCGGCGGTGGTCCATGCGGGCCATCTGGGTGTCGTCGCAGCCCACGCTGCTCAGACTCCTGGCACGCAGGGCCAAGGGTCAAGGTCAGTGTTTGCGCTTCTTCCGGCGGCCTTGGGCGCCCGGCGGCCGGGTGGGGACAAGGCGGAGGGGGTGGCGGGCGGTCTTGCGGAGCGGCTCGGCCACCAGGTCGCGCAGTTCCCGCAAGCCCACGACATCGGGGTGCCCCGAGGCCAGGATCGCCGTCACGAACTCGTACGCGTCCCCGCCCCCCATCCTCTTGAGCTGCTCGACAAGCCCCTCAGGCCCCGCGAGCTCCAGCATCGACAGGAAGTTCTCCGCCCCCATCAGCAGGTTCTCCCGCTCGCCCAACGCCCCGGGATTCACCTGCCCGGCATCGATGAGCTGCGTCAACGCGGCGGGCCCCAGGATCGGGTCGTCACGTAGGTCATGCAGCAGCCGCCCTCCGGAGGGAAGGGCGTCGGCCAGCACGCGCAACATCGCCGCCACCCGCGTACGGAACGGGCAATCCCGCACACCCTGCAGCAACGTCTCGACGTCCTGCCCCGGGCGGCCCAGCCACCCCTGGAGCTCCGTGACGGCGTCATCAGGTGGATAGTGCTGGGCGAGCACCCCGAGCAGCTCGGCCGCCGGCGCGGCGGCCAGTTCGCCGATGAGGGGAGCGTCGCGGCCATCGGCGAGGAGGCGGTCGCGGACGCCGAGCAGGCCGAGCGGGGTGAGGCGGATCAGCGGGAGGCCGGGCTCGGCGAGGGCGGCGCGCAGGCGTTCGATCGCGTCCGCCGGCAGGGGCTGGTCGTCGTGGTCGAGGTCGCTCACGTAGAGGGGGTCGGCGGGGCCGCGGGTGAGCTCCACCGCCCCGAGGTCGGACAGGACCTCGAACATGCGCCCCAGGTCCCGGTTGGCCTCGCGGCGCCAGAGATCACGCAGGCGTTCTTCCTCCTGGTCGAGGTCGAAGTACTCCTGGCAGGCCAGCCACACCGACTCTTCGAGCCGGACCACCGGCATCTCCTCCAGCCCGTACATGGAGTTGAGCACGTCCGGCAGGATCTCCTCGAAGATCTCGGCCAGGATGGGCTCGGGCCGCCACGTCGCGACGGGCACGGTGACCACCCGGCCCAGCTCCGGCAGCACCTCGAACGCCCGCCGCCACAGCGCCTCCGGGTCACGCAGCAGGGGTACGGCCCTGGCCACGCGCAGGAGCCGGCCCTTGCTGGTACGGATCAGGCGCAGCTTCCTGGCCCAGGCGAGCAGCAGGTTGAGCTGCGGCAGATCGGTGGCGCTGCGGACGCGCAGCCGATCCTCGCCGGTGCCCAGCAGGGCCGACACCTCAACGGCGTCGGCGACGCGGAGGTTGCCCGCGCCGGTGAGGGCGCGGCCGTCCTTGCCCACCCAGTCGGCCAGGGTGATGAGACGCTGGACGGTCCGGCTGCTCGCGGCGGCCGCCGTCAGCTCGGACGCGGAAGGCAGGCGGACAGGCGGCTGAGGGAAGGCGCGTTCCTCGCCGATGCCGCCGGTCAGGAAGCGGTTCCGCATGATCTGGTCGAGCACCTGCTCGTCGTACGGAACGCGACCGGCCTCGACCTCGCGCTGGAACCGCGCGAACGCTCCGGGAACGGTGAGATCGACGCCCCGGCTCAGAGCCGTGTGCGCCCAGAACGTCGCCACCCCCCGCAGCGTGGGATCGTCGAGCGCGGCCGCGTACTCCGCCCTTGTCCCGGCGATGATCTCCTCCGCCTCCGCGAGCGTGGCACCGCGCGGATCGCGCAGGCCCGTGACGTCGAGATAACGCAGGTACGTGCGCAGCACCTCGGGGGCGAGGTCGAGCTCCTCCCGCAGGGCCGTCACCTTGTACGGCACGTACCGCAGCAGGAAGAACCTGATGCCCGCACCGTCCCAGTACGCCAGCCGGCCGTCACGGCTCTCGTGCCGCGCATCGACGGCGGCGGACAACAACAGGTCATCGACCGGATGTCCGTGCTCCTCCGCCCAGGCGACACACCGCCGGATCAGCAGATCCTTGGCGGCCACGAACTCCTCGGCCTCTTCCGGCTCAAACCAGGTACGCACGCTCCAAGCCTCCCATCCCTCCAGGGTCACCGTTCGCCTTCCCACGGCAAATCTGCTGAACGGCGATGAATTCGGTGAGCGGGGCAGGTCTAACTCTCGAACACCGCAAGTCGCGTACGAGCCCGGGGAGGACCCATGACCACCACGAAAGCGCTGCCGCCCGTAGTCGACGCCGACACCTGGCAGCGGCAACTCGATGAACTGCGTGCCAGGGAGAAGGCCGCGACCCGGGAACTCGATGCCATCGCCGCGCAGCGCCGCCGCCTGCCCATGGTGGAGATGCCGGACTACACCCTCGAAGGCGAGGACGGACCGGTTCGACTGGCGGACGTCTTCAACGGCAAGAGGCAACTGATCGTCTACAACCACATGTGGTTCCCCGGCGAAGAGTGGCAGTGCTCGGGTTGCACGGGGTACACCTCGCAGTTCACCCGGCTGGAGTTCCTGGACAACTACGACGCCCGGTTCGTCATCGTCACCCAGGGACCTCTGGAGGAGGCACTCGCCTACAAGAGGAAGGTCGGGAACAAGATGACCTGGTACTCCACCGCGAACAGCCCCTTCGGCACCGACGTCGGCGCCCCGCCCGGCGGAGGCTTCGCCGTGAACGTGTTCCTGCGCGACGGCGACACCGTGTACCGCACCTGGCACACCAACGGCCGAGGCACCGAGCAGCTCAGCCACACCTTCGCGCTGATCGATGTGCTGCCGTACGGACGGCAGGAAGAGTGGCAGGACTCCCCCGACGGCTGGCCACAGTCACCCACGTACAGCCGGTGGACCTCCTCAGAGGACATCGCCGCCCATTACGGCTGATCCAGCCAAGCGCTGGTAAGCGCCACCGGTCCGCTGCTCCGGCTGGCAACGGGAGGACGGCGGCCGGCACGCAGGTCGTACGGTCGCGGGTCGTACGGTCGCTCGGCTTACGGATGCCGAGCGACTATACGGCTACAACTGGATGATGGTGTAGTGGTCGAGGCGGTCGACGGTGAGTTTCAGCTTGCCGTGGCGGCAGGAGAATGGCGGTGACTTCGGCCCAGGGAAATCCGGCGAGAGCAACGAGACGCGATGCGGGCAGGATGCGAGGTCGGCCTCCACGGTGAACCCGGATTGGGGTTCGATGCCCTGGTCGTAGGTGTGGTTGATGAGGTGGAGGGAGAGCTTGCCGGTGCCGCGCTGCGCGAGCAGGCTCGCCGTGACTTGGGGCGCGCTGACCCGTATCGGCTGGGCGCTGATCGCGTTGTTGGTGAAGAATGCGCGATGCTTCTTGTAGAAGCGGGTGTAGGTCTTGAAGAAGTCCATCATTCCGAGGTCCGTGGCGGTGGGGCTGCCGACGGTGTCCTTCAGGTGGAAGGCGGGGAAGATGCCGTTCGCGTACGCCTCGGCGCCGAAGATCTGCCAGTAGTCCTTCTTTTCCTGCAGCGGCAGGTTGAGATAGTTGGTCATCATATCGTTTGGCCAGTCGATGAACACGACGACCGGCGCCTCGGGGCCCGCGATCCGGGCGCTCTGTTCCTTCAGGTAGCGGTACTGCGACTGGAGTGACTTTGCGCCGTTGAGGTGGCCTTCCACCACCGGCACATAATCGGCGCCGCGGAAGTCGGGTGTTTGTTCGTCCGGGTTCCACGGGTACATGCCGACGCTGTTGAAGTCCACATAGGGCCACAGCCCGTTCGAGGAGATGAGAATGTTGCGGTGCCGGGTGCGCCAGGCGTACGCCCGCGTCTTGTCGACAAGCTCTTTCCAGTACCGGCGGATGTACGTGGCGGTGAATGACGTGTCCTCGGCGTACATGCGGTTGGCGACCACCCGGCCCCACTCGCGGGCGAGGGGGTTCGACGCGTTCAGGGGATCGAGGTTCCAGCCGCCGGACCGCAGGTAAGCACGGTAGTTGAAGTTGGCCGCCAGGTCGCCGGGCGGCACGTCACGACGCAGGATGTTGTCGTCGGTCATGCCGAAGCGCGACTTCCAGTCGGCGGCGGTGAAGGCCGGGTACTTCTCCAGGAGGTATCGGTTGAAGTCGGCGATCGTGTAGTCGTCGAAGCCCTCGTTGCCGTTGAAGCCGTATTTCGAGCCGCCGCTGAATCCAGAGTTGATCTCGTCGAAGTTCAGGCCGTCGACTCCGCCGTCCACCTGGATGCGTGCCCAGGACAGGAGGTACTCGCGGTATGCGGGGTTGAAGAGGTTGCCCCGTCGCGCCGGCTCCGGGAAACCGAATTCGTCATGGGGTACCGGGTTGCCGTCCGCGTCGCGCGTTGACATGTCGTCGAAGATCTCGGCGGTGGCGAAGTCCTTCGGGAAGATCACGCTCGCCGTGCCGCTGCCCATGAAGGTGATGCCCTGGGCGTGGTAGCGGCCGATCTGCGCGAAATTGTAGTCAGCCGCCTCGTCCCCCGACGTGGACCACTTCCCGATCGCGCGGATGGTGGTGTCCGGGTCGAGTTCGTAGACCTGCGGGTCCTCCCCGTGCACGTCCGACTGGCTGAACCCGTACACGACGAAATCCCTGACGGCTCCCGCGGCCGGTGCCGGCTGTCCCCACGCCGTGAGCGCCACCGCCATCATGCCCGCTGACCAGCGCAGTACCCCGGATCGCCGTGGCATCATGTCCCCCTGGGAACTCCGGCGCTGCTACATCGGCAGATTTTCGAAAGCGTATGTCCGGGCCGTCGACATGGGAAGCTCCGGCGGCGTGCCTCTGTAATTACGCCTGCGGGTCGAGTTCGGCGTCGTGGACGAGCAGGGCGATCTGCACGCGGTTGTCGAGGTCGAGCTTGGTGAGGATGGCCGAGACGTGGGTCTTGACGGTGGCCAGGCCGAGGTGGTGACGGGCGGCGGACCGCGGCGCGGGCTTCGACGGCGGGCTGGACGTCGACAACGTCGCCGACTAGGAAAAGGCCCGGGAAGTGGTACGGCGGTGCGCGGAGAGCGCGGGCGGGGAGGACGCGCTCACCAGCGTCGGCACCCGGGAGAACGCGCGGGACATGGACGTGCTGCGGGCCGTCCCCGGCGACGAGGGGACACGCTGCTCGCGCTGCGTGACCTCATCTACGGCCGTCAACCGGACGGTGGCTACAACGATCTCGGCGACAGCTTCATCGCGATCCGGTGCATGGACTGGCCCCGCCGCACCCCGGCCGAGCAGACCGAGATGATCCGCCAGATCCGCAAGGCGGCGCCGATCGTCGACGACGGCCGGCCGCTGGAGCAGAGCCACCACGCGTGCGAGGCGTGGCCGAAGCCGCCGTCCCGGACCGGCCCCTGGCTCACCGGCGACGCCGACCTGCCTCCGACGTTGACCGTTTCGACCACCGGGGACGTGGCCACTCCTTACCAGGCCGGGGTCGACCTGGCCAAGATGCTGGGCGGCAGCCTGCTGACCGTGGAGGGCGAACAGCACGGCGTCTCCCTGGTCGGCCGGAACGCGTGCATCAACGACATCCTCCTCGACTACCTGATCGACCTGAAGACACCCCCCGAGGGCGCCCGCTGCGTCTTGTGACCACCCACCGAGAGCCGGGTCCCCTCGACGACAACCACACCCTCAACGCCGAACTGACGGCCTGTTGGCACGCGATGGCAGTAGTGCGACGACGAGCACGGCGCCGAGCGCCATGCAGACCGCGCCCGCCGTGAGCCCGCCCGAGTAGCCCATGATGGCCAGCGCGGCCACCCCGACGGCACCGCCGATCTGCTGAACGGAGGTGAACAGGGCCGAGCCGAGGCCGGCGTCGTCCTCGGTGGTGCCATGGACCGCGGCCACCGCCATGACGGGCAGGCTCAGCCCGTTGCCCGCGCTCAGTATGAGCATGCCGGGCAGGACGTGGGTGGCGTAGGAGTCGCCCGCCGAAACGCCGGACAGCAGTAGGAGGCCGGTGATGTTGACCAGGAACGCCAGCAGGAGCGCCCGTCGGGTCCCGAGCCTGGATGACAGGCGGGAGGACAGCCACATGCCCGCCAGGATGCCGGCGCCATAGGGCAGGTAGGCGATGCCGGCCAGGAGCGGGCCGTATCCCAGGACGGTCTGGATCTGGATCATCAGCAGGAACGACGTCGCGTACATCGCCATCGAGAACAGCAGGGTCGCGCCGTTGGCGACCGCACGCGTCCGTGAGGCCAGGAACGAACCGGGCACCAATGGTGCCGCCGCTCGTGACTCGGCCAGCAGGAACGCGCCGGTCAGCACGACGGCGAGCAGGATGGCGGCGATGAGGATCGGGTCGCTCCAGCCGGCGTCTTCGGACCGGAGCAGCCCGTACACCAGTGAGACTGCCGCGCCCGTGATCAGGATGGCGCCGGGAACGTCGAGGCGGCGCCGGCCGGGGGCCCGCGATTCTGGGACCAGGCGGGGAAGCAGTGCCAGAGCCACGGCGACGATGGGCAGGTTGATGAGGAAGATCCCGCGCCAGGACACCAGGTCGGTCAGCGCTCCGGACAGTACCAGGCCCGAGGTTCCGCCCAGGGCCGCGATGCCGCCCCAGATCCCCAGCGCCTTGGCCCGCTCCTCCGGCCCTGGATAGAGCAACGTGATCATCGACATCGCCGCCGGGCTCGCCATCGCGGAACCCGCGCCTTGCACGAAGCGGCCGATCACGAGCTGCCACGGCTCCTGCGCGAGCCCGCAGGCCAGGCTGGCCACCCCGAACAGCGCCACCCCGATGAGGAAGACGCGGCGGCGGCCCAGCAGATCGGCCATCCGGCCACACAACAACAGCAGCCCGCCGAAGGCCAGGAAGTAGGCGTTGACGACCCAGGGCAGTGCGGACGCGCTGAAGCCCAGTTCATCGCGGATGCTGGGCAGGGCCACGCTCACCACAGTGTCATCGAGCACGAGCATGAACTGGACAAGACACAACACGATCATTGGCACCGGACGAAACTATTGATTCGCCGCATTTGGCCACAATCCGCGATGGGGCCATGCTGTGTCGCATGGAGGACATGGGCGCGATCATCGTCGGCCACTTCCCGCTGTCCTCGGGGGACTGGATTCCGCCGCACAGCCACACCCACCACCAGCTGGCCTGGACCCGGCGTGGTGTGCTGAGCGTCAATGTGGGTGAGGTGTACTGGGTTCTGCCACCCACCAGGGCGCTGTGGCTGCCCGCGGGTGTCGCCCATGCGACCGGCGCGACCCGCGACGCGGTCCTGTGCAGCCTGTACCTGGCGCCGGAGCGCTGCCCGCTGGACTGGCCGGAGCCCACGGCGGTCGGCGTCGGCGGTCTGCTGGCCGAGATGATCGAATACCTGGCCCGCCCCGATCTCACCGACGACGCGCGGCTGCGCGCCGAGGCCGTGGTGCCCGACCTGCTGCGCCCGCTGCCCAACCGGCCCATCGACGTGCCGGCGCCCACCGACGAGCGCGTCCGGGCGGTGGCGGCCGCCCTGCTGGCGGACCCGGCCGACCCGCGCAGTCTCGAGGCTCACGCCCGCGCGGCGGGGGTGAGCAGGCGAACATTGACGCGCCTGTTCGTACGTGACACGGGCATGAGCTTCGATCGCTGGCGCACGCAGGTACGACTGCGCGCCGCCCTGCCGTTGCTGGCCGAGGGGCAGCCGGTGTCCCGGGTGGCGCACAGTGTGGGGTACGCCACGGCGAGCGCGTTCCTGGCGGCCTTCCGCCGCGTGGTGGGCACCACGCCGCGACGCTATCTACTCAGTCGTTGACATCCTCGGGACAGGGTCGGCCCGCCATGGTTGCGTTCAACCGTGTGGCACCCGTATGTCAGGAAGTCTTCCAGGTCACGGGCTCGGCTCCGTCGGCGGTGGAGGAGAAGGTGATGGTGACGGGCTTGTCGCCCTGGTCTACGAGGTACACGCCGCACTGCTGGACGCTCTTGCCGGGCCGCACCATGCCGTAGGGCACGGAGGATTGGCAGCCCTTGGGGCCGTTGCTGCCGATGGCGATGAGGGTGAGTTTGCGCAGGGTCTGGCCGCTCTCGGTACGCAGGGTGACCGCCTCCTCCATGCCCGGGTACAGCTTGGACGTGCCGTTGTTGCGGTACGCGAGCGTGACGAAGTACGCCGTGGCGGCCTTCTGCCTGGCGTTCAGGTCGTACCCGGCGAGCGCGCCTGCGCCTGCCTTGCGCACGCTCTTCGGTGTGACGGTCAGGGGGACGTCCTTGTCCTGCGCGTCCTTCCACGTCACCTTTGCCGGTTTGTCTGCGGGTAGCACGCCGCTGCCGGTGTCGCCGCCCTCGACCTTCCACGTACTGGTGCCGGAGTCGTCGCTGTAGGAGACGGTGGCGGGCTTGGCGTCCTTGGGGAGCATCACGACCCGGCACTCGGTCGCTGCCTGGCCGGCCGCCAACGTTCTGGGGGCCTTGGTGCCGTTGCACGTTTCAAGCGGGCCGGTGCCGGGCGAGGCCAGGGGGTTGCCGCCGAAGAACGAGACGGTCTCGCCGGCGGTGCCGTCGCCGAGCGCCAGGCGGAAGTTCCTGACGGCCAGGGCGCTCTCGACCGTACCGGACCCGCTGTTGGTGATCGACACGGTGAGATAGTGCGGCACCATTCCCCGTACGTCGTCGTCGAGTTGCACGCCCTTGAGGTCGTCGACCGAGCCGCGCTTGAGCAGAGTCGGGTGGAGTGTCAGCTGGTGCGTCTTGTCGTCGCGGTCGGTGTAGTTCGCTCGCTGTGGTGCGGTGTCGAGCGTCAGCGGCGTACCGGTGGGCGCGGCCGTCTCCTTCGCCTTCGGCGTGTCGCCGCTGACGCTCTTGCCGGTGTCGGAGCCTCCGCAGCCGGCCAGGAGCAGGGCGAGAACGCCCGCCCCGGCGATGGTGCTGGTCTGTCGGCTCACGCGCTGCACTGCAACCCCCGTCGTTCCTGTAATCCTTCGCAACTCCCGTTGCGCCGGAACCACCCTAAACATGACATGCGCCGCGCTTCATGTCGGTCCGGACAAACGTGACATGCGCCGCGCCTTCGGTCGGTCCGGGCGGCGAGGCCGGGCTGCTGGCGCGGGCGGAGGTCAGGGGGTAGGGGGCCAGGTGGTGGACCGCGAAGTTCAGTCCATGCCCTCGGTGGTGACGCGCCGCTCGGGCACCATCACGCCGGCATTGTTGATCAGCGTGTCGATCTGGTCGATCGTCGCCGCCACCTGCTCGGCCGCTCGTGCGGCTCCGGCGCCGGTGGCGACGTCCGTGGTGATGACCGTGGCGGCGGGCAGTTCGCGGGCCAGGGTCGCGGCGCGGTCGGGGTCGCGGCCGATCAGCACCATCCAGTGGCCCGCGATCGTGCGGTTTCCGGTGAGGTTCGCCGCGTTGGAGCAGGCCCGGGATCGGCTGCTGAGTAACGCCGAGCGGTTCACGGCGGCACAGAGTAAGAAGTTCTCATGACGCAGAACGTACGCATCCCGCTGGCGGACGGCAGTTCACTGGCAGCGACCATGGTGCTCCCGAACGGGACCGCACCCCCGTCAGGCTGGCCCGGGGTGGTGGTCGTGCACGAGATCTACGGCGTCGAACCGGACATGCTGGAGGTGGCGGAGCGGTTCGGCGAACACGGGTACGCGGCCGTCCTGCCCGACCTCTACAGCCATGGCTCCAAGATCAGGTGTCTCGCCCGGAACATGCGGCAGCTCGCGATGGGCGGGCACGACGGGCCTGTCGCCGACATCGACGCGACCCGGCGATGGCTGGCGGGCCGCGAAGAGGTCGATGACGGCAGGCTCGGCGTGATCGGGTTCTGCATGGGCGGGGGCTTCGCCCTGGCCTACGCCGCCGGCCCGTCATCCGGGGTGCGGGCGGCGGCGGTGAACTACGGCGCGGTGCCGCGCCGTAAGGAGGAACTGGCCTCGGTCTGCCCGGTCGTGGCCTCCTACGGCGGCCGTGACATGGGCTTCCGCGCACACGGCGAACGGTTGCGGGAGCACCTGCGGGCACTGGGCGTCGATCACGACGTCACGATCTACCCTGAGGCCGGCCACTCCTTCATGACCGACGGCCATCACCCGATCGCGCGCCTCGCGCTGTTCCCGCTGCGTCACGGTTTGGTACGCCCGGCGGCGGACGACGCCTGGCAGCGCACCCTGTCCTTTTTCGACAGGCACGTCGCCGGCCAGCAGTAGCCCCGGCGCCGCCCGTTCGGCCCGAAAGGCTGGCCGTTCGGGCCGAAGGCTGACGGTTCGGCTCAAAGGGCGTGGAGAGGTCGGGATGAGCGCCGCCTGCCCCGGCCGTCATCGGGCGAGGGGAGCCAGCATGTCGAACGCCTCGCCCACCTTCTCCGGCAGCGTCGCGGGGTCGTCGGCGACCTGCATCGCGGTGTAGAGGCAGGCCAGGGACACCTGAGCGGCGAGCGTCGCGGCCATGGGGCTCGCGCCGTACTCGATCAGGATCTGCACGATCGTCCCGACCTCCTGCTGCTGCTTCAGCAGCAGGCGGGACATCAGCTCGGGATGGCGGCGCAGGAGCCGGGCGTGCACCGAGGAGCGCTCGGGCGTGGCCGTCCAGCCGGTCAGGCCCTCCTCGGTGGCGGACCTGACCGTCTCCAGCGCTGTGGCCAGCGAGTCGCCGATGGGCCCGCGACTCGCGGCGGCGAGCCTGAGCGAGTCGGCCAGCGCCGCGATGGTACGGGCGTCGTCGGCGAACACGACCTCCTGTTTGTCGCCGAAGTAGCGGAAGAACGTCGTGCGCCCCACCTCGGCCCGTTCGGCGATCTCGGTCACCGTGACGTCGTCGAAACCGCGCTCGTCGAACAGCTCGTAGGCGGCCGTGACGATGGCGTTCCGCACGCGTTGCCGTTTGCGCTCCTGAAGTGATTCGGCCGGCATGAAGACAGTCTATCTCTGTGGAACTCGATACAGTATGGTACTGAGTACCAAACGGTATCGAGTTCAGAAGGGTGTGACATGAGGGACAACCCAGAGCAGGTCTCGCGCCGCGGTTTTCTGCTGACCTCGACCGCCGCGGCAGCACTCGCGACCACCGCAGAAGGGTCACGGCCGGCGGCCGCCAAAGCGCCCGCGGCTGCCAAAGCGCCCGGGGCCGCCACGGTCGATCTCGCGTTGCGGGTGAACGGCAGGTCGCACACGCTGCGCGTCGATCCCCGCGTGACCCTGTTGGACGCGTTGCGCGAGCGAATGAACCTGACCGGCACCAAGAAGGGTTGCGACCGCGGCCAGTGCGGGGCGTGCACGGTGCACGTGGACGGGCGCCGGGTGCTGGCGTGCCTCACGCTGGTCGCCACCGTGCACGATCGTGCCGTCACCACCATCGAGGGACTCGCGGACGGCGACCGGCTGCATCCGGTCCAGCAGGCGTTCGTGGAGTGCGACGCGCTGCAGTGCGGGTTCTGTACGCCGGGCCAGATCATGTCCGCGGTCGCGTTGATCCGAGAGGGACACACGGGCCAGGACGCGGAGATTCGTGAGCATATGTCCGGAAATATCTGTCGTTGCGGCGCCTACGAGAACATCGTCAAAGCGGTACGGGAGGCCGTGTGATGCGACCCTTCACCTACACCGCCGCCCGCACCGTGGACGAGGCGCTGGGTCACCCGGCGACCTACCTGGCGGGCGGGACCACCCTGGTCGACCTGATGAAGCTGGAGGTCCTCACGCCCGAGCACGTCGTGGACATCACCGCCCTGCCGCTGCGTGGCGTCAGGGCCGACGCCCGCGGCCTGACCATCGGCGCGATGGAACGGATGAGCGACGTGGCCGGGCACGACCTCGTCGCGGGGCCGTACCCGCTGCTGGCCGAGGCGTTGCGGCAGAGTGCCTCGCCCCAGATCAGGAACATGGCCACCATCGGCGGCAACCTCCTGCAACGCACCCGCTGCGGCTACTTCCGCGACCCGCTCACCCCGTGCAACAAACGCGAACCCGGCTCCGGCTGCCCCGCCGTCCAGGGTCACAACCGCGGGCACGCCATTCTCGGCACCAGCGAAGCCTGCGTCGCCACCCACGCCAGCGACCTGGCCGTCGCGCTCACCGCCCTGGACGCCGGGCTGACCCTGCGCGGCGCGGGCGGGACGCGTACCGTACGGCTGGCCGATTTCTACCGGCTGCCGGGCGGCACGCCGCACTTGGAGAACGGGTTACGGCCGGGTGAGCTCGTCACCGCCGTGACGGTGCCCGCGCTGCCGTGGGCCCGCAGGTCAGCCTATGTGAAGGTGCGTGACCGGCAGTCGTACGAATTCGCCCTCGTCTCCGCCGCGGTGGCCGTGAACGTGACCGGCGGCGTGATCCGCGCCGCCCGCGTGGCGGCGGGCGGCGTCGGTACCCGGCCGTGGCGGTTGCCCTCGGTGGAACGGGAGCTTGAGGGCCGGCCCATGAACCAGGCGACGTTCGAGGCCGCGGTGCGGCACGCCGCCGACGGCGCCCGCCCGCTGGCCCACAACAGGTTCAAGGCGGCGCTGTTGCGCCGCACCATCGTCCGCGCACTCGTCCGGCTGGCAGGCTGACATGGCAGACACACTCAACCGGATCGACGCGCGCACCAAGGTGACCGGCGCCGCGAAGTACGCCGCCGACCACAACCTGCCCCGTCTCGTGTACGGCCACCTGATCACCAGCTCGATCGGCAGGGGCCGGATCGTGTCCATGGACCTCACCGCCGCCCGCGCCGCCGGTGGCGTACTGGAGATCTACACGCACGAACATCCGCTGACCTTCCACGGGCCCCCGCCCGGGATCGCGATCATCTTCTCGGAGGCACGCAGCCCGCTGGCCGACGCGAACGTCCACTACCACGGCCAGATCATCGGGCTCGTGGTGGCCGAGACCCTGGAGCAGGCCCGCGACGCCGCCGCCCTGGTCAAGGTGGGCTACCAGGCGCAACCTCCGAAATCCTCCTTCGAGGAGGCCAAGAAGCATCCCGCCCCTCCGCCGGTCACCCCTCTCCCGCTCGGAAAGGAGATCATCCAGTTGGCCCCCGGCGTGACGGACATCGACGCCGCCCTGGCCGCGAGCGAGGTCCGCCTGGAGGCCACCTATGACCTCCCGCCGCGGCACCACGCCATGATGGAGCCGCACGCCGCGGTGGCCGTCTGGCAGGACGGCAAACTCACCCTCCACAGCGGCACGCAGGGGCCCGTCGCACACGCGGAGGAGATGGCCGTCGCGCTCGGCATCGCAACGGCCGACGTCCACGTCATCAGCCCGTACGTCGGCGGCGCCTTCGGCGGCAAGGCGTTCACCTGGGCGCCGAGCATGCTCGCGGCGGCCGCGGCCCGCGCCCTCGACCGGCCGGTCAAGGTCGTGACCGGCCGGGAGCAACTCTTCACCGTGACCGGGCACCGGGCGGCGTCGTCGCAGACCTTCGGGCTCGGCGCGGGCCGGGACGGGCGGCTGAAGGCGATCAAGCACTTCACGACCAGCCAGAGCATCGTGGAGGACCCCGGCTACCGCACCACGCCGAAGTTCTACGAGTCGCCGAACATCCACATCCGCCTGCGGGTGACGCCGGACATGAACCTCCCCACCGCGACGATCATGCGCGCTCCCGGCGACGAGACCGGCTCCTTCGCCCTCGAATCGGCGATGGACGAACTGTCGGTCCTGCTCGGCATCGACCCCATCGAGCTGCGCATGAGGAACTACCGGCAGGTGAGCATGGAAGGGCTGCCGTACTCCGGCAAACATCTCGACGAGTGTTACCGGGTGGGCGCCGCACGTTTCGGCTGGGCGCGCCGCGGCGAGCCGGGCACGGTCAAGGACGGCGACTGGCTGATCGGCCTGGGGATGGCCAGTTCCATTCTCGGCGCGGGGCGGGCGCCCACCGTCGTACGCGTGGCCTTCCGCCCGAACGGCACGGCCACGGTCGGCAACGCCACCTCGGACGCGGGAACCGGCATGTGGACGGTCATGGCCATGACCGGCGCCCGAGCCCTGAACCTTCCCGTCGCCCGGATCAAACCGGCGCTCGGGGACTCCCGGTTGCCCGTCGCCGGTCCCAACGACCAGTACGGCGCCGTCGGCTCGGCCGCCACCGCCACCGTGACGCCCGCCATCCTGGTGGCCGCGCGGGAGGCGATCGGCAAACTGGTCGAGCACGCCACCACCGCCCCCGGCTCGCCGTTCCTCGGCGCGGACGACGTCCGCTACGTGGAGGGCCGCGTCGTCGGAAAGGGCACGTCCCTGACGTTCGGCGAACTGCTCACCCGGACCGGAACGACCGAGGTCGCGGCCGAGGGCACCACCGCTCCCCCGGACGCCGGTCACGCCTTCGCCTCCTTCGCCGCGCACTTCTGCGAGGTCAGGGTCAACAGGTGGACCCGGGAGGTACGGCTGTCGCGGTTCACCACCGTCGTGGACGCGGGCACCATCATCAACGAGAAGACCGCGCGCGGCCAGATCACGGGAGGGGTGCTGTTCGGCCTGGCCGCCGCGATGGCGGAGGAGGTCAGGGTCGAGGGCGCCACCGGCCGGATCTCGAACGCCAACCTGGCCGACTATCTCCTGCCGGTCAACGCCGACACCGTGGAGATGGACGTGCACTTCCTCGATCACCCTGACCCGGCGATCAGTGCGACGGGCGCACGGGGAATCGGCGAACTCGGCACCGTGGGGGCCGGCGCGGCCTACGCCAACGCGGTGTTCAACGCCACCGGCGTACGCGTCAGAAGCCTGCCCGTCACCGCGGACAAACTCCTGCCCTGACCGGCTTCCGGAGCCCGCCGGGGATCGCGGGGCGGCAGGCGCGGCGACGCCCTGGCGGCCCGTCCGCGCATCGGCGATGCTGTGACGCGTGCAGTACGTGTCCCTGGTCCCGCGACCCCCGCTGAACGGGCTGATCGACGACCTCTACTACCTGGAGGGCTCCCCGCCGTACCCCCGGCTGACGTTGCCGCCGTCGCCGTCGGCGTTGCTCATCTTCAACCTCGGGCCGCCGTTCCGCATCCGCGCCGCCGCCGGCGTCGAGACGGCCGGGTACGCCGACGGGTGCGTGATCACCATACCCACCCGCGCGTACGTGTTCGGCTATCCCCCGGGGACCAGGTCGGTGGGCGTGCACTTCAAGCCGTGGGGGCTGGCGCCGTTCCTGGGGATGCCCGCGGCCGAGCTGCGCGACCTGCCGGTGACGATCGAGCAGGTCTGGGGCCGCCCGGCCGTCGCCGTGCTGCGCGAGCGGCTGGCCATGGCGGCCGGGCCGCACGAGATGCTGAAGCTGCTTGAGGAGGAGCTGATGCGGCGGTTCACCGAGGCCACCGGGCTGGGGCTGGTCCGCCACACCGGCGGCGTCATCGCCGCGACCGGCGGCGCGGTGACGATCGGCGGCCTGAGCGTGGCCGCCGGTGTCAGCAGCACCTATCTGGCGCAACGGTTCAAGGCCCTCGTCGGCATCACGCCGAAGCGGCTGGCCCGCACCTACCGTTTCGCCACCACCGTGCTCGCGATCGACCCCGCGGGGCCGGTCGACTGGCCGGAGGTCGCCGCGCGCGCGGGCTACTTCGACCAGGCCCACTTCGGGCACGAGTTCCGGATGTTCACGGGGCTCACGCCCACCCGGTACATCGACGCCCGGCGGCGGTTCCTGCGCGAACATCCCGGCCACGTGCTCGGCGGCTGGCCGCTGCCGGCCGATTGATTTCTTACAAGAGCCGGCGACCCCCGGCACGCCACTATGGGCATTCCCGATGGAACAGGAGAGAGCCCGTGGGCAAGGTGGTCATGTACGGCACAGTGTCGGTCGATGGCTTCATCGCCGACCAGAACGACCAGGTCGGCCCGCTGTTCGAGTGGCTGACCAACGGTGAGGTCCCGCTGGACGAGAGCGGGGAGCTCAAGGTGTCGCAGGTGTCCTACGACCACACCCGGTCGTACTGGGACGAGATCGGCGTGACGATCTGCGGCCGCCACGTCTTCGACATGACGGACGGCTGGGGCGGCAAGCCGCCGGCCGGGATCGACCACGCGGTCGTCGTGACGCACCGGCCGATGCCCGAAGGCTGGGATCCCGCGGCGCCGTTCCACTTCGTCGAGGGTGTCGAGGCCGCCATGGTCAAGGCGCGGGAGCTCGCGGGCGACCGTACGGTCGAGGTCGCCGCGGGCGACGTCGGCGGCCAGATGCTGGCCGCGGGGCTCGTGGACGAGGTGGCCATGGACGTCGTGCCGGTGGTGTTCGGGTCCGGTAAGCGCTACTTCGGCCCGGTCGAGGGGCAGCACCTGCTGGCGGATCCTGACGTGGTGATCCGGGGGAACCGGGTGCTGCACCTCCGCTACCGTGTGCGCCGATAACCGCACGCGTACGCCGTCCGCCCGCCGGGCCTGGCCCGAGCTCCCGGCCGCGGACGGTCGGCGGCCGGTCAGCGGCCGTACGTCTCCAGCAGTCGCAGCCACACCTCGCTGACCGTGGGGTACGAAGGGACCGCGTGCCACAGCCGGTCCAGCGGGACCTCGCCGACAATCGCGATCGTCGCGGCGTGCAGCAGCTCCGCGACGTCCGGGCCGACGAGCGTGAAGCCGACGATCACCTTCCGGTCCTCGTCGACGACCATGCGGGCGTGCCCCTGGTAGCCGTCGGCGTGCAGGGCGGAGCCGGCGACCGCGCCCAGGTCGTGATCGAGCACGCGGATCCGTAGCCCGGCGGCCTCGGCCTCGGCCGCGGTCAGCCCCACCGACGCGACCTCCGGGTCGGTGAAGACCACCTGGGGCACCGCGCGCTCGTCGGCAGTCGCCACGTGCCGGCCCCAGCGGCCGTCCTCGACCGCTTCGCCCCTCGCCCGCGCCACGATGACGTCGCCGACCGCGCGGGCCTGGTATTTGCCCTGGTGGGTGAGCAGTACGCGCCGGTTGACGTCACCCACGGCGTACAACCATCCGTCACCGATCGGCGTCCCGTCCGCCCCGACCGTGCGCAGCGTGTCGTCCACGGTGAGCCAGGCGCCCGGCGTCAGGCCGACGGCTTCGAGACCGAGGTCCCGGGTGTTCGGGGTTCTGCCGATCGCGACCAGAAGCTCGTCGGCCTCGATCTGCTCGCCGTCGGTCAGCGTGATGTGCACCGTTCCGGTCTGGTCGCGGTGCGCCGATGTGGCTTGCGCGCCGAGGCGTACCGACACCCCTGACTCCCGCAACGACTCGGTGACCTGCTCGCCGGCGAACGGCTCTGCCTGCGCCAGCACACCGTCGCGGACCAGCATCGTCACCGAGGAGCCCAGGGCGGCGAAGGCGGTGGCCATCTCCGAGGCCACCACGCCGCCGCCGATGATCGCGAGGCGGCGGGGTACCGTACGCGCGGCGGCCGCCTCCCGGCTCGTCCACGGGGCGGCGTCCCGCAAGCCGGGAATGTCGGGCAGCAACGCGCCGCTTCCTGTCGCGATGACCACCGCGTGCCGGGCCGTCAACGTCACCGGAACGCCGTCGTCGCCGGTCACCTCGACCAGGTTCGCGGCCACGATCCGGCCCTGACCACGGTGCAGGGCGATCCCGGCCGAGTCGAGCCAGCCGACCTGACCGTCGTCCTTCCAGTGCGAGGCGAAGGAGTCGCGGCGGCCCAGCACCGCGGCGGCGTCGAGGTCACCGGTCACCGCCTCCCGCGCCCCGGGCAGCCGTCGCGCCGCCCGCAGCGCGGCCGCGCTGCGCAACAGTGCCTTGGTCGGCATGCAGGCCCAGTAGGAGCATTCCCCGCCGACGAGCTCACGCTCGACGACGGCGGCGGTCAGCCCGCCCCGCACCACCCGGTCGGCGACGTTCTCCCCTGCCGGACCGGCGCCGATGACCACGACGTCGTAGGTGTTGCCGTCCATCTCAGTTTCCCTTCGCGGCGCGGCCGAGGCGGATGGCCGAGATGAGGAAGAAGATGCCGCCGGGGATGGCGTATCCGGCCGCGTTCGTCAGGGTCGGGTCGGGGGCGGCGGCGCCGAGGATGAACGACGCGCCGGCGAGCACGGAGATGGCGCCGCTGATGATCATCGGCCACTGGCCGCCCATCTTGCGGCGGGTGACGGCCACGACCAGCTGGACCGCCCCGGCCACGATCGCCCAGGCGCCCCACACGCGTAGCACCGCCGGGATGCCGGACGTGCCGGCGATCGCCACGGCGATGGCGGTGATCAGGCTGACCGCGACGTTCACGTACAGGAGGGCAGGTGATCCGGTGGTGCGCGACGCGCGGGCGTCGATGATGGCGGCGGCCACGTCGAACAGCGGGTAGAGCACGAGCAGGGTGATCGCGAGCGGGCCCAGGTTCGCGGCGGTCGTGAACATCACGAGGGCCCAGACGATGGCGAACGCGAACCGGACGAAGTACAGCCGGCGCAGGGTGATCGCAGTTCCGGAGATGCCGGGCGAGGCAGCGATGGAGCTCATGGTGATCCTTTTCAACGCACACAATCGATGAGACAGAACGTTCTATCTCTTGAAGTTTGTAGCCCGCAGCGCAGACTGTCAAGACCGAACGTTCTACCTACTAGGCTGGTCCCATGCGCAACGAATCCGAAGGCCGGCCGTCCGAAGCGCGGTCCCGGCTGCTCGACACGGCCACCCGGCTCTTCTACGGGGAAGGCATCCACGCCGTCGGCATCGATCGCATCGTGGTGGAGGCGAAGGTGACGCGGGCCACCCTCTACCGGCACTTCGCCGGCAAGGAGGACCTGGTCCTCGCCTATCTGAGCGGCGTGGACCGGGCCATGCGGAGCCCGGCGGAGGAGGCCATCGCCGCCCGGCTACCGGCCGCCGAGACCATCCTCACCCTCAGCAGGGACATCGCCCAGGGCATCCAGTCCCCCGGCTTCCGGGGGTGCGCCTTCCTCAACGCCGCCGCCGAGTATCCCGACCCCGAGTCGCCGGCACGCAAGGCCGTGCTCGCCCACCGCCAATGGTTCCTGGAGACCATCACGGGACTGCTGGCCGAGATCCGGGAGGCGGGCGCCGAGCCCGCCGCCCGTCACTTCGTGATGTTGCGCGACGGCGCCATGGCCGCCGGCTGCCTGTTCGATCCGGCGCTGATCAGCGAGACCTTCCTGCACGGAGTCGGCAGGCTGCTGCAGGTCTACGCCGCCACCAAGGACTGAAGCGCTACTTGGCGGTCCGCTGCGCGGCCGGTGGTGGGAGGACGGCGCGTACGGAGGGCAGCGCCAGGCAGGCCACGCCGGCCAGCACACAGGTCACCGACGACAGGACGATCACGGACGTCGCGGACATGCCTTCGAGCAGCAGCCCGCCGAACGCCGCCCCCGACGGCGAGGCGATGACGAGCAGGGCCTTGCGCGCGCCGAAGACCGCCCCGTGCTGGGACCTGGGCACGCGCCGCTGCACCACGCTGACCTCGGTGGCCACGTACGGAGCCCAGACGAAGCCCGCGAAGAAGAGGATCAGCATGGCCGCGGGCAGCGAGTCGACCAGGACGAGCGGGAACAGCAGCAGGCCCCAGAGGATGGCGCCGAACGCGTTGACGACGCCGGGCCGCCGCCGGGCCAGGAACGGCACGGTGACCAGCCCGACCAGGGCGCCCGCGCCGATCGCCGACCAGAGCAGGCCGTACCCGGCGGCGCCCGAGCCCAGGACGTCCCGCGAGTACAGCGGCAGGGCCGGCTCCAGCGGACCGTACGCCAGGAAGTACACGAACGTGAGCAGCACGAGCGCCCGCACCGCCGGGTCGCTGAGCAGCGGACGGAACCCGAACCACCCGGCCTGCGCCTCCCCCGCGGCCTGGTCCCCGCCGTGCGGCGCCGGGGCGTCGGCACGCAGGCCGCGCATGAGCAACATCGCCAGCAGGCACGCCCCCGCCGACAGCAGCAGGGACGACGGACCCACCAGCGCCACGAACGCGCCGCCGAGCGCGGGCCCGATGAGATAGGGGAACTGGTCCCCCATCGACATCAGCCCGTTGGCCGAGGGCAGGTCGCGCTCCTCCACCACCCTCGGGATGAGCATCCGCCCGCCCACGTCCGCCAGCGGATAGGCCGCGCCCATGACCGTCGCGAGCACCAGGATGACGGGCAGGCTGAGCAGTCCGGCCACGAACAGGACCGGGAACGCGACCAGGCACACCGCCCTGATGACGTAGCTGAACAGGACCAGCCGCACCGGGTTGCCGCGATCGAGGTAGGGGCCGCAGAGCGGGGCGGAGATCACCGCCGGCAGCCGGTTGCAGAGCACGAGCAGGCCCATGGCGGACGGCGAGTCGGTGATCTCGAACACCAGCCAGATGAGCGCGATGAGCGCGAACTGGTCGGCCGTCCCCGAGAGCAGGGTGCTCAGCGTGATGCGCCGCAGACCCGGTGACCTGGCCGGCACCGAGCCGCGCCACCAACCGGCCAGGTTCTCCGCGGTTCTCACGCCTGATCGTTCCCGCGGATCGCCGCCGCGATGCCCTCCACGGTCGGCCGCTCGATCAGGACGGCCAGGGGGAGGTCGGGCGCGGCGTGTTTGCGCAGCTTGTTCAGCAGGCGCACGGCCTGCAACGAGTTGCCTCCGAGCGCGAAGAAGTCACCGTCGCGGGGAACGTCGTCCAGCTGGAGGATCTCCGCGAACATCGCGGCCACCACACCTTCCTCCGCCTCGGGCCGGCTCCCGCGTTCTGGGGTACGCGGAGACTCGTGGCCGGGCACCGGAAGAGCGGCCTTGTCCAGCTTCCCCGTGGGACCGAGAGGAATCCGATCAATCGGCACAATGAGGGAAGGGACCAGGTAGTCGGGCAGGCGCTCGGCGAGGATCGCCCTGATGCGCTCCGGGCTTTCCTCGGCGACGACGTAGGCGAGCAGGCGGGCGTCCGCCCCCTCACCTGTCGTGACGACCGCCGCCCGGCTCACGCCCTCGACCGCCAGTAGTGCCCGTTCGACCTCGCCCGGCTCCACCCGGAACCCCCGCACCTTGACCTGGTCGTCGACGCGGCCCAGGAATTCCAGCGCCCCGTCGGGGCGGCGGCGGACGAGGTCGCCCGTCCGGTACATGCGGCCATCGCCGGACGGCTCCGGTACGAACCGTTCGCGGGTGAGGTCGGGACGGTTCAGATAGCCCAGGGCCAGGCCGAGACCTGCGACGTGCAACTCCCCCGGGGTGCCATCGGGCACCGGGCGGCCGTCCCGGTCCAGGAGGTGGAGCCGGGTGTTGGCCAGGGGGTAGCCGATGGGCACGCTCGCGTCGCCGTCACCGTCGCCGGGGCGGCAGTCCCAGTAGGTGGCGTCGATCGAGTACTCGGTGGGGCCGTACAGGTTGTGCAGGCCGGCGTCGACGGTGCGGAAGAAGCGACGTACGAGGCCGGGCGGCAGGGCTTCACCGCCGCAGAACACCTCGCGCAGCCGCGGGCAACCACCCAGGCCGGGCTCCTCCTCCAGGAGCGCCTGCAGCAGCGACGGCACGAGCGCCAGGCACGTGACGCTCTCCCTGCGCATGAGGTCCACGAGATAGCGCGGGTCGTCGCGGTAGATCGGGTCGGCGACGACGACCCTGGCGCCGCTGCTGAGCGGGGTGAAGATCTCCCAGAGGGAGATGTCGAAGCTCAGCGAGGTGTGCAGGAGCACGGCGTCGTCCGGGCCCGTGGGGTAGACGGCCCCTTCCCAGAGGATCCGGTTGACGATCCCGCGATGGGGGACGACGACGCCCTTGGGACGTCCGGTGGAGCCGGAGGTGTAGATGACGTAGGCGGCGTCCTCGGCGGACGCGGCGGGGCGGGGCTCCGGCCGGGCCCGCTCGGCGAGCAGGTGACCGGCGTCGATGGCGCGGACCGCGCCGAACCCGAGCGGTTCCAGGTCGCCGTGGACGACGACGCTCGGCGCGCAGTCCTCGACGATCAGGCGCAGCCGTTCCTCGGGATAGGCGGGGTCGAGCGGCACGTACGCGCAACCGTGCTTCATGATGCCGAGGATCACGGCCACGGCCGTGGCGGAGCGCTCCACGGCCATGCCCACCAGCTCGCCCGGCCGCACGCCGCGCGCTCGCAACCCGGCGGCGATGCGCTCGGCCCGTTCCTCCAGCTCCGCGTAGGTCCATTCGGCGTCCGGCCCGCTGACGGCGGCGGCGTGCGGGGTACGTGCGGCGCGCCGCTCCACGAGGCCGTGCAGGGTCAGTGTCCGCGGGTCGAGCGGCACGGCCTCGGTCGTCACGGTGGTCGTCATCGCGCTTGGCTCCTTCCGTATGGCTGCGGCTCCAGCCGGAGCCGCGACGGTGATCCGTGCCGCACCGCGAACGTGTGTGCCGTGCGGTAGAGGTCCTGGGCCGTCGCGGAGGCGAGCAGGCCCTCCACGCCGTGCAGGTGCAGGGACTCCGCGCTCGCCTCCATGGCCAGGTCGGCGCAGGCCGCGAGCAGCTCCGAGGTGTGGCGCAGTGGCTCGTCCGCGCCGGCGAACCGGCTCGCCACGGCCTCGCCGAGCCGGCCCAGCGCCTCGGCTCGGGCGGTGAGCGCGGCGATCCTGAACGCGATCGCCTGGTTGTCGCCGATGGCCCGGCCGAACTGGCGGCGGTGCTTCGTCCGCAGGACGGCCGCGTCGATCGAGGCGCGGGCGATCCCCCAGAGGTATCCGGCCGTACGGCAGCGCGCCCGTGCGGTGGCCAGGTCGCAGGAGGGGCAACCCGGGCGTTCGCAGAGCACCCGGCCGGTCGCGTCGGCGGCCTCGACGCGATGGAAGTCCTCCCGCGCGATGCTGCGGCGGCTGTGGCAACTCACCTCCGACCGGTCGAAGATCACCAGGGCTGGGCCGGTGGCGAGGAATTGGGCGGCACCGGTCGCGCCCGCCACGAGGTCCCAGCGCCGTCCTTTGCCGTCGGCCGTGTCGGCGGGCAACAGCGCCACGGTCGTCTCCGCGTCCGGAGGCAGGCCGTGGGCGGCGAGGAGCCCGGCGGCCAGGCTCTGCTCCAGCGGCGCGTAGGCACCGCCGGCCAGGCCCGCCCGCACGGCGAGGCTATGAGCTCCCCCGTCGTCGAAATCGGCCCTGGTCATGACGCTGCTGTGAGGCTCAGGCCGGACGCGGCTCATGACGCCGCTCCCATGCTCAGGCCGGACGCGATTCCCGACGCCGCTCCCAGGCCCAGGCCGGACGCGACGATGTGCAGCATCACCTCGGACGTTCCGGCGGACAGCCGGAGGCCGGGCGCCTCGCTCAGCATCGCGGCGACCATGCCCGTACGGGCAGCGTCCGGCTCCCCGCGCTCCAGCACCGCGTACGTGCCGTCCACCTCCAGGCAGAGCCTGGCGACCTTGGCACCCAGCTCCGCGTTGAACCACTTCGACATGGCCGCCTCCTCGGCCGACAGGTCGCCCTCGATCTGCCGCTGCAGCAACCGCCACGCGAGCAGCCGCCCGGCGGCAGCCTGCGTCCGCAGGTCCACGAGCCGATCGGCGAACTCGGCCCGCCCGGAGGCGACGGCCCTGATCCGCTCGCCGGCGACGTCGAGCCAGCGTCTGGCCTTGGCGTTGTAGTCCAGACCGGTGCGCTCGATCGCCAGTCCGGCGGACAGCATGAACCAGCCCCCGTCCACGGGGCCGAGCACGTCGTCATCGGCGACGAACGTGCCGTCGAAGGCGACCTCGTAGAAGGGCTCGGGATTGAAGGTCTCCAGCAGCCGCACGCGTACGGTTTCGTCCCGCATCCGGACGATGAACAGGGTGATGCCCGCCTCCGCGCGACCGGTTCGGGTGGTGCGGGCGGCGACGATGCCGTGCGCCGCCGACCGGGTCTTGACGCTGGGGCGCTTGACGCCGGTGAGCCGCCAGCCGCCGTCCACCCGATCCGCCCTGGTACGCAGCGACGCCAGGTCGGAGCCGGCCTCCCGCTCGCTGTAGAGCAGGACCATCGTGGCGGTGCCGGCCGCCAGCGAGGGGAGGTAGCGCGCCTTCTGATCGGCGTCGGCGGCCAGCATCAGCAGCGCGCCGGCGTTCTTGACGGCGTTGATGAAGACGGTGTCCTGGACGTCGTGGCGAGCCAGCTCCTCCTGGAGGATGGCCTGGTAGGTCACCGGACCGTCCAGCCCGCCGTATCGGCGCGGCCAGTCCGGCGCCAGCATGCCGTGCTCGCCGAGCAACCGGTAGGTCCGTACGGGATATCCGTCCTTGCCGGGGTCGGCCGCCAGCGTGGCGCACTCCGCCGTGACCTCCGGCCGCCGGAGCAGGGCGGCGACCTCCTCGCGGAATCGTCGCTCGTCAGGCGTGAGCATGGGTTCCATGGTTGTCCTTCGTGTACGCGCGCAGCCGCTGCGCGGTGTATCGGGCGATCGCCCCGACGTGCGGCGGCTCCATCAGTTCGTAGTGGTCGGCGGGCAGGCGGCGGATGGTCACCCGTCCCGTGGCGTGGGCCAGCCACGGGACGGGATCGGGCAGGGCCGCGCCGGCGAACAGCAGGATGTCGCCGGGCAGGGGGCCGGAGGGGCGGTAGTCTCGCTGGGCGTACGCGTGGGCCCGGAAGATCGACAGGTGGGCGTCCCACTCCACCGCCGTGAGGTCCGGCGCGCCGGTGCCGGTGACGCGCTCGACGTACCTCCGGAACTCCGCCTCGCTGGTCTCGTCGTCCTCGTCCAGGCTGCCCGGCGGCGCCGTGTCGATGAGGATCAGCGGGCCGGTCCACCTGCCGTCCGCCGCCAGGCGCCGCGCCATCTCGAAGGCGACCATCCCGCCGAACGACCAGCCGCCCAGCAGTGCCGGCCGGTCGCCGAGTTCGGCCAGGAAGTGCGCCGCGGTGCTCTCGACGTCGGTCAGCGGCGGGCCGCCCTCCAGCATCGGCGACTGGAAGGCGGTGACGGCCACTGCGGGAGAGAGCTCCCTGGCCAGCGCCCGATAACACAGGACCGATCCGCCCGCCGGATGCACGAGGTTCAGCTCCGTCCGGGACCGGGCCGGGTCGCTGTCGCTCAGCGTGACCCGGCAGCGATGCCCAGCCTTGCCGTCGCGTCCCTCAACCAGATGCCCAGCCTTGCCGTCGCGTCCTTCAACCAGATGCCCGGCCCCGCTGTCGCGTGCCTCGGCCAGGTGCCCGGCCAGCGCGCGAATGGTGGGGGCCGCGAGGAAGTCCCTCAGCGACGGCCCCGCGCCGTACCGCTCGCGGATCCAGGCGACCAGCCGCGCCGCGCCGAGGGAATGGCCGCCGAGCACGAAGTAGTCGTCGTCGATGCCCACCCCCGCCAGCCCGAGCGTCTCGCACCAGAGACGGGCCAGATCGTTCTCGTGCTCGGTGCGCGGCACGACGGGCGCGTCGCGCAGGCCCCGCTCGGCGCGGGGCGCCGGCAGGGCGGCGCGGTCGAGCTTGCCGTTCCGGTTCATCGGCAGCGCCCGGATGGGGATGAAGGCGGCCGGGATCATGTACGGGGGCAGGCTGCGGGCCAGGAACGCGCGCAGCTCATCGCGGTGCGGCGGACGGCAACCATCGGCGGGAACGATGTACGAGCACAGGCTCTCGCCATCTCTGGCGACCACCGCGGCGTCCCTGATCCAGGGGTGCGCCCGGAGTGCCACGGCGACCTCCCCCGGCTCCACCCGGAACCCCCGCACCTTGACCTGGTCGTCCATGCGGCCGAGGTACTCCATATCGCCGCCGGACGTCTCCCTGACGAGGTCGCCGGTGCGATAACAACGTTCCCCGCTGCCCGGCGGGTACCGGATGAAGAGCTCGGACGTCAGCCCGGCCCTGTTCAGGTAGCCGCGGGCGACGCACTCCCCGCCGATGAGCAGTTCGCCGGGTACGCCTACCGGAACCGGGCGGAGCCGTTCGTCGACGATGTAGCTACGCGCGTTGGGCAGGCTGACTCCCAGGCGGCTGCCGCCCGCCGGCACGTCGCCGGCCGTGACGACGCGGTGGGTCACGTAGACGGTGGTCTCGGTGGGGCCGTACATGTTGACCAGGACGGGCGCCCGGTCTCCGTGCCGGTCGAACCAGTCGCGCAGGCGGGAGAAGTCGAGCACCTCCCCGGCGAGGATCACGTACCGCGGCCGGAGCTGGGAATTCGCCGGCGCGGCGGCGTCGGCGCGGTCGAGCGCGGCGAAGGCGGTCGGCGTCTGGCACAACACGGTGACCTGCTGCGCCACGAGGAGCTCGCGGAGCTCCTCGGGCGAGCGAGCCACCTCCTCCGGCACCATGACCAGCCGCGCGCCGTGCGACCAGGCGCCCCACATCTCCCAGACCGACACGTCGAAGGCGTAGGAGTGGAACTGCGCCCAGACGTCGCTCTCCCGCAGGTCGAACAGCGGCCCCGCCGCGTTCAGCAGGCTCGTCACGTTGCGGTGCTCGACGAGCGTCCCCTTCGGCCGTCCCGTCGAACCCGACGTGTAGATGACGTAGGCCAGGTCCTCCGGCCGGGTCTCGACGTCGGGCGGGCCACCCGGCGCCGTACCATCAAGATCACAGGCGTCGAGATCGAGCATGGCCGTCCCGGACGGTTCGACCAGGTGGGCCAGCGCGCGCTCGCCGATGACGACGGGTGAGCGCGCGTCCTCGACGATCGCGGTGAGGCGCGCGGCGGGGGCCGTGGGGTCCAGCGGGACGTAGGCGGCCCCCGCCTTCAGCGTCGCCAGCACGGCCACGGCGACCCGGACGGAACGGCGCAGGCAGATTCCGACCAGATCGCCCGGCCGCACTCCCGCGTCGCGCAGGCGGTGTGCGAGCAGGTCGGCCTGCCCGTCGAGCTCGGCGTAGGTGAGCGTGCGGCGGGCATCGGAGACGGCGGGCCGGCCGGGCGAACGGCGTGCCCGCCGTTCAAAGAGGCGGTGCAGCGGGTCGGCGTCGGCGCAGGGGCGTACATGCGCGTTGCGGCCGTGAATCGCCTGCCACTGCTCCTTGTCGTTGAGCATGGGCAGCCGGCCGACCGGGCTGCCGGGCAGGGCCAGCGCTCCGGTCAGGAGTGTGGCGTAGTGGCGGAGCAGCCGTTCGACGGTGTCGCGCTCGAACAGCTCGGTGCTGTACTCGGCGGTCACGGTGAGGCACTGGCCGTCCTCGCCGAACTCGACCGTCAGGTCGTTGCGCGCGGCCCGCGTCTGTCCGGGCATCAGGGTGACCCGCAGCCCGTCCAGGACCGGCGGCACGTCCATCTCCGTGCCGGAGTTGAGCGCGATCTGGAACAGCGGCGCCCGGCTCGCGTCGCGGGCCGGGTTCACCGCCTGCACGACGTGGCTGAACGGCAACTCCTGGTGGGCCAGCCCGTTCAGCAGGACGCCGCGGACACGCCGCACGAGCGCGCGGAAGGTGGGGTCGTCGCCGACGTCCACGCGCAGCGCCAGCATGTTCACCAGCAGGCCCACCGTGTCCTCGAACTCCTGCGGCGTACGGTTCGCGGCGGCCATGCCGAACGTGAGGTCGTCCCGGCCGCTGTACCTGTTGAGCACGGCGACGAAGCAGGCGACCTGCACCATGAAGGGCGTGCACCGCTCGGCGGCGGCCAGCTTCCCGACCGCCGCGGCGACCCCGCCGTTCAGCCGGTGCCTGACGTGCTCCCCCCGGTGCAGGACGTGGCCGGGACGGAGCCGATCCCTTGGCACCTCCGCCGCGACGGCGCCGTCGAGCGAGCTTCTCCAGTGCTCGGTCAGCTCCGCGAGGCGGTCGCCCGTCAGGGCCTCGCGCTGCCATCTGACGTAGTCGCCGTAGGTGGCGGGCTCACTCAGCCGGGGTACGCGGGCGGCCCGGCGGCCGTTGTAGAGGGCGGCGAGGTCGTCGTTGAGCGTCCGCAACGACCAGCCGTCGACGACGATGTGGTGGAAGGCGACGATCAGGACGTGCTCCTCGGGCGTCAGGAGCAGCAGCCGGGCACACAGCGGCGGGCCGTGCCGCAGGTCGAAGATCGAGCCGACCAGGTCCAGGTGGATGGCCGAGACCCGCCGCTCCCGCGCGGCCGAATCCAGGCCGGTGAGGTCGGTGACCGTGAGCGGCATCCGCGGGTCGGCGGTCACGGCCCGGCGCGGGCCGCCCGGCGTGTCGGTGAACGTGGTGCGCAGCGTCTCGTGCCGGGCGACCAGGTCGTCGAGCGCTCCGCGCAGCGCCGCCCGGTCGAGGTCCCCGTGCAGCCGCAACCCCCAGGTCATCGTGTACGTGGGGGTGCCGGGGTTCAGGTTCTCCAGGTACCAGAGCTGTTCCTGCTGGTAGGACAGCGGCAGCAGCTCCGGTCGGGCAGGGGAGGTCATGTGATCCGCTCCTCGCTGGCGCTCACGCCGTCACCGTCCACCGGCGAACGTGTCCACTCGTCGATGTGCCGAGCCACCCGGGCCGCCAGTTCCGCGCCGTCCGCCTCGCCGAACGCCGGCCCGAGCCGCAGCCGCACGGCCAGCCCGTCCTCCTCACCGGTCATCTCCAGCTCGACCTCGTACTGGGTCGCCTTCGTGGGCGCCGGGAGCGGCACGAACGTCAGGCCGTCCGCCCGGGGCCCCGACGTGCCCGACAGAGTGATGTTGAGGCAGGCGTCCCAGGGCAGCCGGCCCCGGAATCCCGCCGCGGCGGCGATCTCGCCGATGGCCAGCTCCTGGTGGGTGTACGCGCCGATCAGGGCCTCGCGGACCCGGCCGAGCAGGGTGTCCCGGTCCGGTCCGCCGTCGAGGGAGATTCGCAGGGGCACGACGTTGACGAAGCAGCCGACGACGCGCTCGGCCTCGGGCAGGTCGCGACCCGCCATGGGGATCGCCACGACGATGTCCGTCCGGCCGGTGTGCTCGTGCAGGGCTGCGGCGAAGGCGGCCGTCATCGCCATCGGCAGGGTGTGCCCGCCGGTGCGCAGGCGCGTCTTGAAGGCGGCCAGCCGGTCGGGGTCCACCTGCCAGTCCCATCGCGGCACCGCGGCGGGGGGCGTCTCGTGGCGGGTGAGGCCCAGCCCGTCGGGGAGGTCGGCCAGGGTGGTCTTCCAGTAGGTGGTCAGCCGGTCGCGGGCGTCGTACTCGGCCGTCAGGCGGATCCTCGTGAGGTCGCGGAAGCCGAGGGGCGGCTCGGGCAGGCCGGGTGTCTCGCCCACCTTCAGTGCGCGGTAGCAGGGGCCGAGTTCGTCGAAGAACACGTGGAGCGAGACGTCGTCGCAGACGAGGTGGTGGAAGGCGACGGCGAAGAGGTGGCGCGACTCGGCGGTACGGGTCAGCGCCGCGCGGACGAGCGGCCCGTTCTCCACGTCGAACGGCCGCTCGGCCAGGTCCGCGAGCAGCCTCCTCGGGTCGTCGCCGCGCACCCACGCGACCCGAGGTCCCGGGCGGACCGCCTGGACGGGTTCGCCGTCCGGGCATGGGAAGCCGGTGCGCAGTGCCTCGTGCCGGAGGACCAGGTGCTCCACGCCGGCCCGCAACGCCGCCTCGTCGAGTTGCCCGTGCACCTCGAAGGTCCTGACGATGGTGTAGGCGTCCGAGTCGGGGTCGAGCTGGGTGTCGAACCAGATGCCGCGTTGTGAGGGTGCGAGCGGAACCGGCTCCCGCGCCGTGGTGCTCCCTATCGGGTCCCGCGAGGCGGTGCTCCGTACCGGCTCCTCCTGACGCCGGGCGCGGCCCGCGCGCTGCTCCGCGAGGCGGGCGAACGCGCGGATGGTGGGGGTGGTGAAGACGTCCCGCACGGTGAGGTCGTAACCGTCGCGGCGCAGCCGTCCGACGACGGACGCGGCGCTCAGGGAGTCCGCGCCTTCGGTGAAGACGTCGGCGTCCTGGCCGGGCGTGTGACCGAGGGCCTGCTTCCACAACTCCGCGATCCGCCGCTGGACCGGCGAGCCGACGCCACCCGGGAAGCTGCCCCGGGCGCTGTCCGGGGTGCTGTTCCGATCGGCGACGGCGTCGAGGCCGGTCAGGTGGCGGCGGTCCAGCTTGCCGTTGCGGGAAAGCGGTAGCCGGTCGAGCAGGACGCAGCGCGCCGGGACCATGTAGTGCGGCAGGCGCCCCCGGACGTACCGCAGCACGTCCGCGGGATCGGGACGCCCGCCGCGCGGCGGCGCGCAGAAGGCGACCAGCGCCTGCCGGCCCTCCGGCATCGTCTCCAGGACGACGGCCGCCTCGGCGACCTGCGGATGATCGCGCAGCACCTCCTCGACGGCCTCGGCCTCCACCCGATAGCCGCGCACCTGCAACTGGCCATCACGACGGCCGCGCAGTTCGAGCCGCCCGTCGGGGGTGAGCCGCCCGAGATCGCCGGTACGGTACAGCCGCCGGCCAGGACGGGCGGGATGCGGCAGGTAGGCCGCGCGGGTGGCCGCCGGGTCGCCGAGATAGCCCGACGTCAGTCCTTCTCCCCCGACGAACACCTCACCCACCTCGCCCGGGGGAACGGGCCGCATGCGGGAGTCCAGCAGCAGCAGTTCCGTGTCCTCCGGCGGCCGGCCCACCGTCACCACGTCCTCTTCCTCGGTGACGTCGCCGAACGTGACCGGGCTCTCCGTGGTGGCGTACAGGTTGATGAAACGGGCGCCGGGCAGGACGGCCCGCGCGTGGCGCAGAAGTCCGGGCGTGACGGGCTCGCCGCTGAGGAACCACCGCCGCACCGTGTCCAGCTCCGTCGCCGGGTCCTCGGCGAGCGCCAGCAGCGACCGCAGCAGCGACGGCGTGACCAGCAGCCGGGTCACCCGGTGACGGCTCAGCTCGGGCAGGAGCCGCACCAGGTCACGGCGGCTGCCGCGCGGAGGCACGACCACGGGGGTGCCCTCCAGCAGCGAGCCGAAGATCTGGCGTACCGAGTCGGACGAGGTCAGCGCCGCGCTGAGGCAGGCCCGCTCGTCCGGGGCCGCCGGGTGGGCCCGCCAGATCTGGGCCAGCCGGGCCAGGCAGGCCCGGTGCGTGGTGACGACCCCCTTCGGGCGGCCGGTGCTGCCGGTCGTGAAGACGACGTACATGGTCGCGTCGAGGTCATTCTTGCTGGGCGCGGGTTCGGGCGGCTGCCCGTCATACGTGCCCGGCGCGGGTGGGCGCAGCCAGTGCGGGTCGTCGTCCGGTTCCACCGTGAGCAGGACGCTCGGTGCGGCCTCCGCCCTGATGGCCTCGATCCACGCGGCCGGGGTGCCGGGTTCCACGGCCACGTACGCGGCGCCGGTCCGCAGGACGGCCAGGATCGCGATCACCGCCTCCGGCGCCGGGTCCCCCTTGAGCAGCACGATCCGGCCCGGCCCGGCCCCGTGGTCGCGCAGGAATGCCGCGAGTTCCGCGGACCGGGCGCTCACCTCGGAGAAGGTGAGGGTTCCCCGGCCGGTGACGATGGCGGGCGCGTCCTGGCGGCGGCGGACGACCTCCTGGAAGAGGCCGGCCACGCCCGTGCCCGGCGTTGCCGCCGGGCCGGGGGTGCGGGAGATGGCGTCCATGTCAGCGCACGGGCTTCACGGCTTCGGCCAGCAGGTAGTAGCCCAGGTGGCTGAAGGGCGGCACGTCGCTGAGCGTGCGCTCCAGGCGCTGGACCGTGTCGCGCACGTTCTTGTCGCTCAGGATCGGGTCGGCCAGCCAGGTGGACAGCGGGGAGATGCCGCGCAGGTGCACGACGCTCAGGCCCGCCCTGGCCGTGAGGTAGGTGAGCTCGTCCGGGCTGAAGCTGTGCCAGGGCGCGGTGAACTCCTGTCCGGCCTTCGTCTGGGTGAAGATGAGCTCCCCCGCGTCAACGTCGGTGACGTCCACCGCGGCGAACCGGTCGCCGCGGAACAGCCGCTCGAAGACCGAGTTCTTGACCTCCACGAGCAGCCTGCCGCCGGGTTTGAGCACCCTCGCCGCCTCGGCGAACACCGCCTCACGGTCCTCGCGCGGCAGGTGCATGAGCGCCAGCATGCTCGTGACCACGTCGAAGCTGCCGTCCTCGAAGGGCAGCGCCGTCATGTCGCCCTGGCGCAGCTCCGCGTGCAGGCCGCGCTCGGCCAGTTTGCGGCCGTTCTGCTCCAGCATCTCCGGTGAGAGGTCCAGGCCCGTCACGGCCGCCGCGGTCGCGGCGAGCGGGACCGTGAAGCGGCCCGTGCCGCAGCCCATGTCGAGGACGCGGTCCGTGGGCCGGACCTTGTCGCGCAGGAAGGTGAACTCCGTGTCGGTGAACAGCTCGTCCGCCGGGCCGTTGCCGGGGATCCTCTCGTCGTACTCTCCGGCGATCGCGCGGTAGACCGCGCGAACCTGGTCCCGTGCGGCCTGACCGTCGGGGGCCGGCTGTGCGGTGAGCGGGGCGTTCTCCAGCGTCGTCATGTACGTGTCCTTCTCATCTGGTCCAATGGTCGGTGCGGTTGCATGAAGGGGTCGCGGACTCCCGCTTCCGTTGTTCACGGCAGCCCGGCGGACCGGCCGACGAGGGCGTTCGCCGCGTCCACGGTCACGGTCACGGGACGGATGGCGCGCGCCTCGCGGTCGGAGTACTCGGCGTAGCAGGAGATGATGACCTGATCTCCGGGGCTGATGAGCCGTGCCGCGGCGCCGTTGATGCCGATGACGCCGGAGTGTCGCGGCCCTTCGATGAGGTACGTGGACAGGCGGTGGCCGTTGTCGACGTCGGCCACGTCGACCTTCTCCCCCGGCAGCAGCCCGGCCGCCTCCATGAGGTCGCCGGAAACGGTGAGGGAGCCCACGTAGTGCAGGTCGGCCTGGGTGACGGTGACCCGCTGGATGCTCGACCTCAGCATCGTGCGGCGCATGGCTCGGTCCTTTCTCCAGTGGTGGCCCTGAGGTCATCCGTGGTGGTTCTGAGGTCTTCCGCCAGGGTGGCCCTGAGGCGGTGGCGTAGCGCGAGCAGCTCGTCCGCGACGTTCTCGGTCTCGTCCGCGTCGAATCCGGCGGCCAGACGGGGCAGGTACGGCCGCAGGGCGCGGGCGGTGCTCGGCGGGTGGACGATCCGGCCGTCCGGACGCACGACCACTCCGTCCGCGGCCGCCATACGCTGGTTCCACTCGACCGCCTGGTCCCGGGTCAGGCCGGGGGGCAGGTCGAGCCGTAGCCCGCCGCCGTCGAGGACGACGGGATACCCCCCGGGCAGGCCCAGCGGCCCGGAACAGTGCGTACGCAACGAGCCGCCGTTCAGGAGGGCCCCGGCCAGTCGCGCGGCGGCGTGCCCGGCGATGTCGTTGAGCCGGGACCGGTCGATCGCCCGCAGCGGGCGCAGCAGCGCGCCGACGTCGTCCAACCGGGTCTGCCCTGCCCAGGCCATCGCCTCGTCGTCCGGATTTGCGGGCCGGTGCAGGTGGATGTGGTGGGCGAGCATCCGGACGCGGGCCTCGTCCGGAGACGGCGCCGCTCGGCCGTCCGCCGCGCGGGGCCGGAGCGGCGGGACGGTGCCGAGCGTGGCCCGTGAGACTCCCGCCGCCAAGGTGGCGACGTTGCCCAGCCCGGCGAGGACCTCACCGCCCAGCAGGCTCAGGAGCGGGTTGACCGCGTCGGGATAGCAGGCGTTGAGCAACGTTCCCGCGTGGCCCGAGTCCTTCAGCCGCGCGCTCACCCGCCACACCAGGCGTGCCTGGAGCGCGAGGGTGACGCCGAAACCCGCACTCGCGCACCACCGCGTCCAGGCCGAGGGCGCGATCGCCGATTCCCACGGCGAATGGTGCGAGGCGCACTGCATGACGACGTCGGGCCGGGCGGCGACGGCCTCGCCCGCGATGGCGTCATCCGAGGGGAGGTCGGCCTCGTTGGCGGAGAAGGTGATGGGGTCGCCGTCGATGACCGCGCGCACATTGCCCACCTCGGCCAGTTGCGCAGCCGCGGCGGCCCGGCGGCCGACGACGTGTACGCGGAGGGGCACGCCCGGAGGGCGAATCGGCACTTCCGCAGGGGGTACGCTAACCGGCTCTCCCGGAGCGCGTACACTAACCGGCTCTCCCGGAGGTGGGAGCAACGATCGGGCGGCGGAGCGGGCGAACGAGCCGGTTCCGATGATGACCAGCGTCGGGGTGGGCAAGACGGTTCCTCCTTAGGCCCTCGGTCACCGCGTCCGGGCCACGACGGAGCCGTCCCGCTCGGCGGCGTGTACGGAGTCACCACCGGCCCCGCCGCGCGGCATGCGGCGCAGCACGTCGGCGAGGTCGTCCATGGTCCGCACCGGCGTGGTGCGGGCCATCGGCAGCGGGCGGAAGTCGTCCCGGGAGTAACTGCCGGAGCCGTGCACGAGCACCTCGGGTTCCCTGACGACGCCCCGGTCGATGCCGTTCAGCACGCCGGTCATCGCCATGGAGAGCGAACGCTCGCGCAGGTCGTCGAAGTGGTCCGGGAACGGCACCCCGGCGCTCAGCAGCCGGCCGAGGATCTCCGGGTGCCGCTGCGCGCACTCGTGTCCCGAGACCACGATGCCGCCGCCGCCCTGCCGCCTGATCAGCGCGTTCATCTCGGCGGACGTCGCGGGGCGCCGCGTGTAGAAGGTGCTGTCGAGCCGCTCGTACGGATCGGCCGTGACCCGCGGGAAGTGGTCGTTGGCCGACTGGTGGTAGAGCCCGGTGGCGGGGTCTCGCGTGTACCGCGGGCGGTCCTCGTCCCGCACGCCGTCCGTGTAGAGGCTCAGCACCATGTCGGGCGTGTGCAGGTGCTGGACGAGGAGGTAGCGGCTCGGCGGCGAGCCGGGAGTCGCCACCAGCTCCCGGCCGAGGTTGTGCCCGAGCAGGCCGAACGCGCTGGACACGGCGTGGGCGTGCAGCCGGGGCACCGCCGGGTCAGGCGGGGCGAACTCGTTCTCGAAGCAGGCGCGGGCCACGTCGCCGGTCCGGTAGTTGTCGAGGGCCATGGTGTGCCAGACGCGCACGCCGGTCCGCTCCAGCTCGGGGGCGCAGGTCTCCATGTACCACCGGACCAGCTCCTTGACGCCCGCCGCGTCGCGGCCGTGGTACAGGGCCACCGGGTTGCGCGCCGCCAGGTCCGGATCCTCGTCCAGCCCGCCGGACCACAACTTGGGCAGGGAGCCGGCCGGCGCGACGGTGACGATGCGCAGCTGGTCGGGTGTGACCAGGCCGCAGGTGATGGCCCTGAGCACGGCGTCGCGCAGGGCGGTCCCCTTGTTGGCGGACGTCGGTGTCAGGATGACGATCGGCTGTCCGGTGTCCTGGATGTGCCTGACGGCGCGGGCCACGATGACCAGCGAGGCGAACGTCTTGGTGGTGCGGGTGCGCGGATTTCCCATCAGGTCGAGGAGCAGCAGCCTGCGGTCACGGTAGGGCTCCAGCTCGACGAGCCGCATCCTGGACGGGGCCAGGAACTCGGCCATGCGCGCGTCCATGACCGGCAGCGTGAATCCCGGGTCGAACGTCGTGGCACGGTGACGCGCGCCGACAAGGCGCAGGGCGCACTGAATTTCGTCGTAATAACGCGTGAGGGCGGTGACGGACGCGAGCTGATCGGTCCCCCGCATCACGTTCTCCCACCGGCCGACTCGACGAGCGTGTCACCGCGTACGGTGTCGAATTCGGGGATATCCGCGGCCGCGTCGTGACCGATCTGGGTGATGCGGTTCTGCCGGTCCACGAAGACGACCTGCGGATCGGTGCGCTCCGCCTCGCCCGCGTCGTAACTGCCATAGCCGATGATGATGACGAGATCGCCGGTGGCGGCCAGGCGCACGTTCGCTCCGCCGAGCACGGCGACGCCGGTTCCGCCCGCCGCTTCTTCCAGGTGAGTGGTGAAACGGCTGCCATTCGTGATGTCGACGACGTCCACCCGTTCACCGGGCAACAGATCCGCGGCCCGCAGCAATTCTCGCGACAGGACCAGCGAGGTGGCATCGCCCAGCAGACCTGCCGCCACGGTCACCCGGTGAATTTTCGATTTGAGCATAGTTCGGTCCACTTCGGCCTCCGAAACAGCCGCCGGCGTCGAAAAGAAAATACGCGGCGAGCGGCGAAATCCTCCGCTGTGCCGCCTTCAGCGTAGGCAGCCGGCGCGGACAAAACCATTAGACCGTGGAGCGAAATATCCCGGTCCGGAGACGGAGGCCGGATTAGACTCTGGTATGACTTCTGCGGCTAACTCCGGCGCACGCGTGCAGAGAAAGTCGCGCCGCCGTTCTTTTGGACAGAACAGAACGCGGGATGCATTCGCGATGACGTTCCGGAGAATTCCGCCGGCGACGCGCTCAGACCGACGAGAACGTCGGGGTACGGCCCTTGCCCGCCGGGTCTCGGAACGCGACGCCTGCCTCGTAGCCCACGAGTGCGGCCTGCACACGGTCGCGCAGCCGCAGTTTCGCGAGCACGCCGGACACGTGTGACTTCACGGTCGCGGTGGTAAGCCCCATTTCCTTGGCGATCTCACTGTTGGTCTTCCCGACCGAGATGTGCGCCAGCACTTCAAATTCGCGGGCGCTCAACGTGTCCAGCATCCGTGCCCCGACGTTGGATTCCAGTGGCGGGCGGCTGCGCATCCTGTTGATGAGGCGCTGCGTCATGCACGGGCAGATCACCGCACCGCCCAGAGCGACGGCGCGGATCGCGTTGAGTAACTCGTCAACCTTCGTGCTCTTCAGTATGTAGCCACACGCACCGGCCTGGAGAGCACCAAGGAGATATTCCTCGGAATCGAAGCTCGTGACGATGACGACTTTTGGCCGATCCCTGTGCCGGAGCAGGTTCCGAGTCATTTCGATACCGTTCAGGTCCGGCAGTCTCGCCTCCGTCAGCACGATTTCCGGACGGAGCGCGGCTGCCAGCGAAATGGCGTCGGATCCATTGCCTGCCTCGGCCACGACTTCGATGTCCGGCTGGTCGGCTAGAACGAGGCCGAGGCCCCGGCGAGCGAATTCCTGGTCGTCCACGAGCATGATACGAACCGATCGTGCCTCGTCGCCCACTGCGACACCGCCCCTTCATCGCACGCCGTCACCAGTCACGGGCCCTCGCATGGCCTGGATGAAGCCGGATGAGACTCGGCGCGCCCCAGCGCTTCTATCCAACCGGGAACCGAACTAACCTCGCTCCTCTCACGCGGATTGCTTTCTCATATCGGGCCAGCCGGAACTGTATTAACGTCATTCTCAACGGGGTCCGCCGGCCACATGGTTGTCATGGGGTGTTCAGGTACTTTTCCGAAAAGCGCGCCCCGGCGGCCCCCCACGGCCGACCCACGCGGCGAATTTCGGCCCCTGGAGCCCCGCGCCCACGAGGTCGCGGAACGGGACGACCGGCACCCGCCCCCGCGCTGAGGGATCTCTACTCGCGCGCTTCACGCACCACCGCATAGAGGACCTGGTCGTGCCACTTCCCCATGCGCCATTGCGCGCGTCTCAGTATTCCCTCCTGCCGGAAGCCGGCCTTCTCCAGGGCACGCCGCTCCGCCACATTGCTCAGGTCCGTGGACGCCTGGATCCGCTCCACCCGGGTGTGCGCGAACAGATACTCCACCAGCTCCTTGTGGACGGCGGTTCCGATCCCCCTGCCCCGGAACTCCGGAAAGAGGATGATGCCGATGGTCCAGTTCCACGAGGTCGCCTCCGGGCCCCAGGAGTGTTTGACCCAGGTGACCCATCCCGCGACCGCACCCGCGCACTCAACGACGAAGGCGCCTCCGTCCGGGCCCAGACATCCATCCGCCGCCACTCTCTCCCTCAGCTGATGGAAGGTACGGAACCCGAACCACTGAAAATCCCCCGAGCCTTCGGGAGTGGAGGCGCCGGTCTCAAGGTGCGGGATGTCCGCCTCACGAATCGGCCGAAGCTTCGCGCTCATACGTGCTCCTTCCCAGCCTCGGCCCGTCAGGCGGCTTTCAGGCCGGCGGCGGTGGTGGCGCGGTCGAGCCGCGGACGACCAGCTCGCTCGTGAGCACGACGTCCGCCGTGTCCGGCTCGCCCTCGATGCAAGCCATGATCGTACGAGCGCTGAGCGACCCCCAGAGCAGCACATCGGTGTGCACGGCGGTGAGCGCGGGCGTGACAAAAGGTGCGATCGGGTTGTCGTCCAGAGCGACGACGGAGACGTCGGCAGGCACCGAAACACCCTGACGCGCGGCCTCCTGCATGCCGGCGATCGCCATGAGCCCGTTCGCGAAGATGATCGCGGTCGGCCGGGGCGACAGTTCGAGAAGGGCGCACATCCCCTCGGCGCCGCTCTGACCGGTGAAGTCGCCGGGGATCACCGTGCCCGCGTACAGGCCGCGGGCGGCCAGCGCCCGATGGAAGGCCCGCTCGCGTTCCAGCCCGTGCACCAGGGCGCGCGAGCCGGACACCTGCGCGATGCGCTGGTGCCCCAGGTCGGCGAGGTGATCGACGGCGGCGGTGACGGACGCGGAGTCGTCGTTGCTGACCGCGGGCCCGTCGATGGCCTGCATCGGACGGCCCACGGCGACGTACGGCATCCCGAGATCGCGCAGCAACCCGATGCGGGGGTCGATGTCGCGCAGGTCGGTGAGGATCATGCCGTCCACCCGGCCCCCGCTGACGAGGCGGCGGTAGCCCTCCTCCTCTTCGGCCTCGCCGCCCACGATCACCTGGGAGAGCAGGGCGTACTTGTGGTGGCTCAGCTCGGCCTCCACGCCGGCGATGAACGGCGCGAAGAACGGGTCGGCGCCGATCAGCTCGGCCGGGCGGGCGAAGACGAGCCCGACGGCGTAGGTGCGCGAGCTGGACAGGCCGCGTGCCTGCTGGCTGGGCTGCCAGCCGAGCTCGGCCGCGACGGCGAGCACACGCTCACGTGTCTCCGCGCCGATGCGCCCGCGCCCAGACAACGCGTACGACACCGCGCTCTTGGAGACGCCGGCCGCCTGCGCCACATCGTTGATGGTCGGACGCCCCTGCATGACACCCTTTCTTCCCCCGAATGCCGGTAAACGATCCTTCACACTTTAGCAGAACCGGTTGAACAAACGCCGGTAACGCTCTTGACCCCCAGGATTCATCTCTGTACGTTCACGATGCACAACCGGTTCAGCACGGAAGGGACGTCCAGTGTGGATCAATAGGAAGTCCGTCGCGGCGGTGGCCGTGGCAGGCTCGCTCACCATCGCTGGCTGCTCCGCCGAGCGGGGCGGCGCTCCGGCCGGTCAGCCGGCGGGCGCTCAGACGCTGACCATCTGGGCGCCCGCCGGGACGGAGGGCGACTTCGTGCGCAAGGTCGTCGAGAAGTGGAACGCCGGCCACGAAACCAAGTTCGTCGCGCAGGACCTGCCCGCCGCCACCGCCTCGGAGGACGGCATCGCCGCGGCGGTGGCCGCCAAGAGCACCCCGGAGCTCTTCATCGGCGCGTCCACCGCGCAGTCCCCGTCCCTGGCGGAGTCCGGCGGCGTCCTGAACCTCAGCAAGGAGTTCCCCGACGCCGAGAGCTTCGTGACGCAACGTTCGGGCCAGGCGATCCTGGACAACTACCGCGCCGCCGACGGCTCGCTCTACGTCGTGCCGTGGCGCACCAACCCGGTGATGGTGTTCCACAACAAGGCCCTGCTGAAGAAGGCGGGGCTCGACGCGGAGAAGCCGCCCGCCACCTACAGCGAGTACCTGGCGGCCTTCAAGGCGCTCAAGGTCGCCGGCATCGCACCCATCGCCCAGTCGATCGACCAGACCTGGTGGCACCGCAACTTCGACTGGTACCCCACCTACCTGGCCGCCGCCAAGCACGGCCTGCTGAGCGAGAAGGTGGACGCATCGGCGTTCAACGAGCAGGCCGGCGTGGAGTCGATGACCTTCTGGCGGGAGGTGTTCGCCAAGGGCTACAACGCGCGCAGCAGCGCGGGACTGGACGACACCAACCCGTTCAACCAGGGCAAGAGCGCGTTCTACTTCTCCGGCCCGTGGAACATCCCGAGCATGACCGGGCCGGTCGCCAAACAGGCGGGCGTCGGCACCGTGCCCGTGCCCGATGCCAAGGCCACCGGCCCCGTGACCACGTACGGCGACATCAAGCACGTGGTCATCTTCGCCACGGCAAAGAACAAGAGCGCGTCCTGGGAGTTCGTGAAGTTCTACCTGAACGCGGAGAACGACGCCGCGTTCCTGTCGGAGATGAAGCAGATCCCGCTGCGCACCACGCTGGCCGACGACGTCGGTGAGGCGTTCTTCAAGGACAACCCGCTGCTGGTGCCGTTCGTCGAGCAGACCGGCAGCGTGCTGGACCTGGACCTGTCGACCAAGACCATCGACGTGCTCACGACCCTGTCGACCGCCTACCAGAGCGCCGCGATCTACGGCAGGCAACCGGTCGCCGAGGCCCTGAAGCAGGCCGCCGACCAGGTCGACCAGCTCGTCGGGAAGTAACCGCCGTGGGCGGTAAGAGACACAAGCCGCACAACCGCGGCTCCTGGTTGTACACGCTGCCGTACGCGATCTTCTTCCTCACCTTCGTCGCCTACCCGCTCGGCTTCGCCATCTACATGTCCCTGCACGAGTGGGGCCTGATCTCCGCCGAGCGGCCGTGGGTGGGCCCGGGCAACTTCCTCACCCTGTTCCGGGATCCGCTGTTCCTCACCTCGCTCGCCAACACCCTGCTCTACCTGGCCGTCAACCTCCCGCTGACGCTGGTGTGCGGGATCGCGCTGGCCGTGGCGCTCAACGCGAGCTTCCCCGGCCGCGCGTTCTTCCGCACGGTCTACTTCCTGCCGTACGTGACCTCGACCGTCGTGGTGGCGCTGCTGTGGAAGTGGATGTTGTCCACCGACGACGGGATACTCAACGGCTTCCTCAGGACCCTCGGGTTCGACGGGCTGCCGTGGTTGACGAGCACGTGGCTGGCCATGCCCTCCATCGCGGTGGTCGTGGCGTGGAAGTCGCTCGGCTTCTACGTGTTGTTGTTCCTCGGCGGGCTGCAGACCATCCCGAGGTCGCTGGAGGAGGCGGCGGTCACCGACGGCGCCACCTGGTGGCAGCGCTTCCTGCACGTCACGCTGCCCGGCCTGCGGCCCGCGATCGCCCTGGTGATCGCGCTGTCCACGATCACCGGCTTCCAGGTGTTCGCCGAGCCCTACCTGATGACCGGCGGCGGGCCGCTCAACTCCACCATGACCCCCGTCCTCTACCTGTACCAGAAGGGCTTCCAGTCGCTCGACTTCGGCTACGCCGCCGCCATCGGGATCGTGGTCGCCCTCGTGGTCGTCGCGGTGGTCCTGCTCCAGCGCCGCTTCCTGGAGGAACGCACGACATGACGCGCATCCCGCGTATCGTCCGCTACACGATCCTGACCCTGGGCGGGCTGATCTTCCTCTTCCCGTTCTACTTCATGATCATCACCAGCGTGTCGCCACCCGGCTCGACGGGCTCCCTCGTGCCGCCGTCCCTGGACTTCAGCACCTGGACGTTCATCTTCGCCGAGTTGCCGATCAGCTGGAACCTGCTCAACTCGGTCGTCTACACCCTGGGCGTCGTCGCCATCACGCTCGCGATCGGCTCGATCACCGGCTACGCCCTGGCCCGGCTCAGCTTCCGCGGCAGGGACACGCTGTTCGCGGTGATCCTCTTCACGCTCGCGCTCCCGTTCCAGCTGCTCATGGTGCCGCTGTTCATCATGGTCAGCGACTGGGGCTGGGCCAGGCCGGGCCCGGAGACCTACCTGGCGCTGATCTTCCCGATGGCCGTCAACGCGACCGCGATCATCATCTTCCGCCAGTTCTTCCGCGGGCTGCCGCAGGAGTTGTTCGACGCCGCCTACCTCGACGGCGCCGGGAACCTGCGCATCCTGTGGAAGATCGCGATCCCCCTCACCAGGCCGGCGTTCCTGATCGCGACGCTGATCACGTTCATCGGGCCGTGGAACGACTTCCTGTGGGGACTGCTCGTCGTCCGCGACACCTACTGGCAACCGCTGTCGGTGGCGGTCGGCATTCTCGGCTCCGGCGCCCACGCCACGGCCGGGGGCGGCAACTACTGGGGCACGGTCACCGCCGCGTCCACGCTGCTCGCCGTGCCGGTGATCGTGTTGTTCGTCGCGTTCCAGCGCTACTTCGTCCGTGGCGTCATCGAAGACGGGATCAAGGGATGACCTTTCCATACCGCCTGGTCAGGGCCGGCGTGCTGATGGCCCCCGACGAGGACGAGCCCTTCGAGGCCGAAGGCGTGCTGAACCCCGCCTGCGGCCGGGGGCCCGACGGACGGCTCTACCTGCTCCCCCGGCTGGTCGCGCGGGGCAACGTCTCGCGGATCGGCCTGGCCAGGGTCGAGGTGGTGGACGGGGTTCCCGCCGGGGTCCGGCGGGAGGGCGTGGTGCTGGCGCCCGAGCGCGGCTGGGAGCGCGGCGCGGGCAACGCCGGCGTCGAGGATCCGCGGGTCACGTACCTGCCGGTGCTCGGGCTGCACGTGATGACGTACGTCGCCTTCGGGCCGCTCGGCCCCCGGCTGGCCCTGGCCACCTCCGCCGACCTGCGGGAGTGGCGGCGGCTCGGACCGGTGCAGTTCGGCTACGACGACGGTCTGGACGTGGATCTCAACCTCTATCCCAACAAGGACGCCGTGTTCTTCCCCGAGCCGGTGTCCGCACCTGACGGGACGTCCAGTCTGGCCATGTTGCACCGGCCGATGTGGGATCTGGGCACGATCCGCCCCGGTCAGGGCTCCCCGCTGCCGTCCGGGCTGCACGACGACCGGCCGGGGATCTGGATCAGTTACGTGCCGCTGGCCGAGGTAGTGGCCGACGCCTCGACCCTGGTACGGCTGCGCGGTCACCGCCTCGTGGCCCTGCCCGAGTACCCGTACGAGGAACTGAAACTGGGTGCGGGACCCGCGCCGATCCGCGTGCCCGAGGGCTGGCTCATGCTGCATCACGGCGCGGCGGGCACGATCGGCGACAACCCGTTCGAGCAGCAGCAGGGCGCCGTCTACTCGGCCGGAGCCATGATCCTCGACGCGGACGACCCCGCGCGTGTCCTGTCCAGGTCCAAGGAGCCCCTCCTGAGCCCGGAGACTGACGACGAGGTGTCGGGGACGGTGCCCAACGTCGTCTTCCCCACCACCGCCGCCGACATCGACGGCACCCTGTACGTCTTCTACGGCATGGCCGACACCAAGATCGGCATCGCCCGCCTCGAACGCACCCCCTGAGAAGGCACTGATGAGATTTCGCATGCCCGTTTTAATCGCCCTGCTGCTGCTTCCCCTCATCGCCACCCCTGCCCAGGCCGCCACCGTGGACCAGGACATCTCCACGATGACGACCCGCGCCCGCGACTATCTGATCTCCCTCGGCGACGACATCCACATCTGGAACGGCAACGTCATGGCCCGCGCCTCGCAGGCGCAGGACTACGTCGCCTCGCTGCGCCCCGACGGGTCGTGGGCCGACGTCGACTACGCCGACAGGACCAACTCCGCCAACGGCGCGACGTGGAAGCCGTCGATCGCGCTGAGCCGCATGAACGCGATCGCGCAGGCGTACCGGACCCCGGGGCATCCGGGTGCGGACGATCCCGCCCTGCTGGACGCGCTCAACCGGTCTCTCACGTACTGGGAGCAGGCCGATCCCGACGGCACCAACTGGTGGGACACCGAGATCGGCGAGTCCATGGTGATGGGCCGCGTCTCGGTCCTGACGGGTGACCGGCTCGCCCCGGAAGCGCTCGACCTGGCGTTCAAGCACAACACCGGCATCGCCGACCCGATCGGGGCGAACGGCTCCTGGCGTACGCAGAACTACCTGTTCGAGGCGCTCAGCAAGCAGGACGCGACCACCATCGACGCGGGCCTGCGAACCATGGCCAAGGCCCTGGCGGTGGACCGCACGGGGGCGCCCGTCGAGGCCGTCCAGGTGGACGGGAGCTTCTGGGCGCACGGCGCGCAGTTGTACAGCGAGGGCTACGGCATGATCCTCTTCAAGAGCGTCGCCATCTGGGCGGACCTCGCCCGTGAGACGTCCTTCGCCTTCGACCGTGCCGAGTTGGACGCGGTGGCCGGCTACATCCTGGGCGGCACGCGGTGGATGGTGCGGCGCGAGTTCGGCCTGCTGTACCTGGGCTACCGGCCGGCCAGGACGGTGCAGGGCATCTCGACCGGGGCCGCGGAGTTCATCGAGCCCCTCCAGGCGATGATCAGGACCGACGCGCTGAACGCGGCCGCCTACCGGCGCATGCTCGACAACATCATGGGCACGGCGGCCTCCAACGGCACGGACGGCGACAAGTACTTCTGGCGGTCGGAGTTCAGCGGCCACGCCCGTCCCGGCTATTCCATCTACACCAGGCTCAACTCGGCGCGGACCGTACCGGGCGAGTACCGATCGACGCTCCGGCCGGAGATCGGCAACGAGATCGAGTGGAACTCCGCCGGAGTGACCGCCATCCAGGTGGACGGTGACGAGTACACCGGCCTCTATCCCGCCTTCGACTGGTACCAGTACCCGGGCGTGACCAACCCGTACCAGCTCAAGACCACCCCCGGGGTCAGCAGGAACGCGGGCAGCTTTGTCGGCGGCGTGTCCGACGGCAGGTACGGCGCGACCACCCTCCAGCTCGACAAGGGCCAGACCAAGGGCACCAAGAGCTACTTCACCTTCGACGACGAGATGGTGGCGCTCGGCACCGGCATCTCCTCCGCCGCGAGCGGGCCGGTCTACACCACGCTCAACCAGGCGGTCGCCCGCGGCACCACCTCCGTGAACGGCGCTGCGGTGCCGCACGGCGCCGACCGCGAGGCCCGGGACGGCGCGAGCTGGGCATACAACGACAAAACCGGATATGTCCTGCCGACCGGTGGCGCGTTGCGCGTCTCCAACAAGGCGCAGACGGGCAGTTGGATCGGCCACGAGCCGGTCACCAGGAACGCCTTCACGCTCTACCTCGACCACGGGGTCAAGCCAGAAGGCGCCGGCTACGCCTACATCGTGCTGCCCAACGCCTCCCCCGCCAAGACCCGCGCCTACGCCCGGCATCCCGCCGTGCGCATCCTCCGTAACGACGCCGACGTCCAGGCCGTCACGCACGATCGCCTGGGCCGCACGATGGCCGTGTTCACCAAGCCCGGCACGCTCGATCTCGGCCGGGGCCGGACCCTGTCGGCCGACCGGCCGAGCCTGGTGATGCTCGACGGCAAGGGCGCGAACCCGAAGGTGACCGTCTCCGTCCCCGACGTCCCCGACGCCGCCCTCACCGTCACGCTCACCGGAGCGGGCAAGCCCCGGTACGCCGTCTTCCAGCTGGGCTCGGGCACCGAGCTCGGCAAGCCGGTCACCCAGGGGTTCACCGACACCCCCGAGGCCCCTGACCTGCGGCTCACCGCCAGCACGGCCACGACCGCGCCGGCGCTCGCGGGCGACGGCGACCCGAGGACGAGCTGGCGCTCGGACCGCCGGAACTACCAGTGGCTGCGGTACGAGCTGCCCAGGGGATCCCTGCTGACCGGCGTCCGGCTGACATGGGGCGGGCGGGCCGCCACCAGGTACGTCGTGCAGAGCTCGCTCGACGGCGTGACCTGGCGGGACCACGAGTTCGTCACGAACGGCACGGGCGCGGAGGTGAACACGCCGGTCGGCGGGACGCGGGCCCGGTTCGCACGGGTGCTCATGCTCTCGGGCCGCGGCGGCTACGACGTCGCCGAGATGTCGGCCACCAGTGTGGTCAACCTCGCCCATGGCCGGCCCGCCACCGCCGACGGCAGCACGGGAGACCGTACGCCGGGCATGGCCGTGGACGGCGACATGACGACCCGATGGCAGGGCCCGGCCAGCGACTCGACCTGGCTGCGGGTGGACCTCGGCTCGCGCAGGACCCTGCGTACCGTACGGCTGAGCTGGGAGAGCGCCTTCGCCAGGCAGTACGCGCTGCAGGTCTCCGACGACGGCACGACCTGGACGGAGGTCTACCGCACTCCCGGGCCGGGCAGCGACGGCGGGCGCGACGTCCTGCCCGTCCAGGCCACCGGCCGCTACCTGCGGATCCAGACCCTGCAGCGGGACAACGCGCAGTACGGGCCCTCGCTCTGGGAGGTCGAGGCGTTCGCGGAGGAGCAACTGCCGGGACCGCCGGCCGCGCCCCGGGAGAACCTGGCGCTGAACCGGCCGGTCACCGTGGACTCCGCCCATGCCGACTCCGTCCGCGCGGCCCTGGTCAACGACGGCGACGCCACCACCCGCTGGGCCTCCCAGCGCGAGAACCCGCCCATCACCCCCCGCTGGGCGCAGATCGACCTGGGCCAGCCGCGCCCGGTCAGCCAGGTGAAGATCCTCTGGGAGGCGGCCACCGCCACGGACTACACGGTCAAGGTCTCGGCCGACGGCGTGCGGTGGACGGAGTTCGCCCACGTGCGCAAGCCGCAGAGCCAGCTCACGGACACGATCGGCCGCTCTCCCGTCGAGGGCAGGTACGTGCGCGTCGAGGGCGTCCCCGCCACCCGGTACGGGATGTCGATCTGGGAGCTGGAGGTCTACAGCGGCCATGACCTGAGCTGCGAGCCCACCACCTTGGAGGCCGGCAGGCCCGGCACCGTCAACGCCCATCTGACCCCGTGGGAAGCCACCGACCGGGTGAGCGTGGCAGCCTTCGGCGGAACGGGAGTCTCCGGTCCCGCCGTGGTCGATGAGGACGGCCGGATCGAGATCCCGGTGACCGCCGGCCCGTCCGGCTCGGGGGCGCTGCTGCTCACTCATGCCGCCGGTCCGGAGTACGCGCTCTGCTACATCGAGGTGAGCGGCGCGGCGTAGTGCCTCTTCCGGTTCCCCGGCATCACCTGTACCGTTTCGTCCCACAAGGCCACATTAACGTTAATGTTAGGTGCTGACATGCCTTTGAGACGACGTTCCAGCAGGATGATGATCGCCGTTCCCGTCGCCTTCCTGGCGCTCGGGAACGCGCCCGTGGCCATCGCCGCCGACGGCCACGGGCGGGGCATCGACGTCCGCGTGGGCACGTACAACGTGTGCGGCCAGGGTTGCCTGCCGACCAAGGAGGAGTGCGAGCGGGTGATCGGCCGCGACTGCGCGACCAAGCTCAAACCCTGGGCCGACGGCCGCGCCGAGGCCGTGGCCGCCGACATCGACGAGGCCGGGCTGGGGATCGTCGCCACGCAGGAGATCGGCAACAACCCGACCCCGACCCAGGTGGGCGTGGACGTCGAGTCCTTCCGCGCCCCGTTGACGGCCGCGCTGGCCAAGCACGGTTATGCCGAGGCGCCCGCGGACTACGCCGGCGCCCGTCATCCGTGGTACGGCTACCCGCTCAAGTCCGGCGCCGGCCGTTTCACCTACTACGACGCCTCCCGCTACTCCCATCTGGACACGCGGGGCCGTGAGCTGCCCCATGACCTGTTCTGGTTGCCCGACTCGACCGAGATCTACGGCAAGACCATGACCTGGAACGTCCTGCGCGAGAAGGCGACGGGAGCCCGGCTGGTCGTGGTGGACATGCACCTGGAGTACCGGGCGAACGGCGCCACCGACCCCAACGGCTGGACCAAGAACTGGGACCAGGTGCGGTACGGCGACGCGCGGCGGACGGCCGAGGAACTCGTCCTGCACAACCCGGAGACCAGGAAGTTGCCGATCGTGTTCGCCGGCGACATGAACTCGGGCTCCGCCGCCGAGGCGGCGAGCGCGGTGGACGCCTTCTCCGACGTGGGCTTCGTGGACGCGCACGCCGTCGCCGAACGCCGCGCCGGCGACGAGTACGCCTCGTTCAACGGCGGGAAGATCCCGCTTCCCGCCGGGGAGAAGATCGATCACATCTTCGTCAGGAAGGGAACCCAGGTCCGCCGGTGGACGCAGATCCCGCAGACCCTCCAGACGTCCGGCGCCGTGGACGAACTGCTCCGCTCCGACCACAACATGTCCTACGCGGACCTCCGGCTCGCGGGGACGCCCAGGTGATTCACCCCGTCGACTGGCGTTCGACGAGTCCGGCGTGCAGGCGGGTGCTGGTCCGGGGGCGGTCCGGGTCGGCGATGCGGCGCAGGAGCAGATCGACCGCGGCCGTGCCCACCTCCTCGGCCGGCAGCCTGATCGTGCTCAGCGCCGGCTGGAGGTAACCGGCGAACGGGTGGTCGCCGTACCCGAGGACGCGAACGTCGTCGGGTACGGCCAGACCGCACTCCCTGATCGCCTGGTAGACGCCCAGCGCGAAGTAGTCGTTCGCGGTGACCACCAGGTCCGGGTGGTTGCCGGGGGTGATCAGGTTGGCGGCCAGGGCGTAGGCGTCGTCGGGACGCCAGGGCAGGGTGGCGCCGCTGGTGCGGCGGGTGGGCACCTTCAGCACGAGGGAGTGCGCGTGGGCGATGCCCAGGTCGTCGAGCGCGCGCCGGAAACCCGCGGTCCTGGCGGCGACCGTACTGACGCGCAGGTCCTCCTCCAGCAGCCAGATGCGGCGCACGCCGGTACGGGCCACCCGGACCACCGCCTCGTGGATGGCCGACTCCACGTCGATGCCGACGAAGTCCATCCCGCGGCCGGGAATGTCGCGGCTGAGCTGAACGACCGGGATGCCGGCCCCGCTCAGCCCGTCCCACACGTCGCTCCTGCACTCGGTGGCGACGCCCAGCACGCCGTCCACGCTGGTGCGCAGCAACTGCTGGACCGCGCGCTCCTCGTTGTCCTCCGAGTCCTCGGTCACCAGGAGCAGCACGGAGTAGCCGGCCGCGCGGCACTGCCGTTCGACTGCGGAGATGAGCGCGGCGTAGAACGGGTTCGACGGGTTGGTGATGACCAGCCCGACGACCATGGTGCGGCCGGACACGAGCGAGCGGGCGTGGCTGTTCGGGACGTAGCCGAGGCGCTTGGCCTCGGCCCTGATCATGTCCCTGGTGGCCTCGCTGACCTGGTCCTTGCCGGCCAGCGCGCGCGACACGGTGTTCGCCGACAGGCCCAGCCGGTCGGCGACATCGCGTAGCGTCACCCGTTGCGAACGTGCCATCCCGTCATCCTCCGGCTCAGCTCTTGCCCACCAGGTAGATCCGCAGTCTGGCAGCCGGAGCCGTGTCGCCGGAAACCCGGCAGCGTACGCGCAGCCACTGGCCGAAGCCGGTGACGAGCCAGCTGGCCATCCCGGGCGTCTCGACGCGGACGGCCGGCACGTCGGCCGGGCACCAGGTCAGGCCGTCCGGGGAGATCTCCGTGGTCAGCTCCAGCCCGCCGGTCAGCTCGTGCACCTGGACGAAGAAGCGTGCCTCATGGGCCCAGGGCAGTTCGTACGGCTCGGTGGCGAGCTCGTCGTTCACCAGCGCGGCGCGTTCCAGCACCGCGGTCATGGTCGATCGCATCGTCGTCACCAATCCACGGAGATGAGCACGGAGTCGAGGAAGAGGAAGTTGCGGATGTCGGCGTGGGTGCGGACGGAGAAGTAGAAGTTGAGCAGGTTGTCCAGCGTGCCGTAGCGGTCGGGGTAGATCGGCACGGGCACGTCGCTCATGTCCATCACGCGGTCGTTGAGGCGCAGTTCCACGTTCGACCGGGTCGCCGTGTCGATGTCCCAGCGCAGGTAGTGCCAGTTGATCTTGGTGGGCACCTCGTTGACGCACAACTCCAGCGGCTCGTCGAAGGTGCGCCAGTCGTCGGGGTCGGGCGCGGTGAAGTCGGCCGCGTACGGCAGGGCGAACCTGCCCTCCTGGTGGTCGCGCGGCGTCGGCTCGGGCACGATCGGGTACATCCACCGCTGGGTCATCTCGCCGGCCAGGTTGGTGTTCTGGTAGCGGATCACGTTGTGGTAGCGCGTCCCGTTGTCCGCGCAGATGTCGGTGGCCACGGTGAACGCGCCGAACTGCGCCTCCGAGGGGTGCCGGTTGCCGTCCCAGGCGACGCTGGCGGGCAGGTCGTGGCCGAGGGTCGCCTCCGCCTTGAACGCGAAGTAGGTCTCGATCCGCACCCGGCCGCGCCCCGCCATGGTCAGCCTGCGGATGCCGGTGGCCGTGTGCCCCCGGTAGGGGCGGGTGGCGAGCTTGAGCGCGTAGTTCCCGCTGAGCGTGCCGTGCGTGCCGACGTCGAAGAAGGAGCAGGAGGACAGCTGCGGCGGCCGGAAGTCGCGCATGTGGTCGTCGACCGTGCCGAGGTCGCCCCGGCCGTTGTAGTTGCCGATCAGCTCGGTCCAGCCGTGGGTGGTGGAGTCGAACCGGTCGAAGCACAGGATCCGGCCCAGCGGATCGTACTTCGACAGCCCGACACTGGCGGGTTCCATACGCAGTCCCTTCATTAACGCTCATGTGGTCGGCTCGATGACCGAAAGCCTTGACCTGCCAACCAGGCCAATCATATTGTTACGGCCACATTAACGTTAATGGGCTAGACGTTGAGACGCAATTGAGGAGTTCAGGATGACGCAACGGGTCAACCGGGCCACGATCGCCTCCACCGTCGGCACCGCCCTGGAGTGGTACGACTTCTCCCTCTACGGCACCGCCGCCGCGCTGGTGCTGCCACAGGTGTTCTTCCCTTCGGACGACCCGGTGGCGGCGACCCTGTCCTCGCTGGCCACCTTCGCCGTCGGGTTCTTCGCCCGGCCCGTGGGCGGCATCGTCATCGGCGTGCTCGGCGACCGCGTCGGCCGCCGGACGATGCTCTTCGTCACCCTGATGCTGATGGCCGCGGCCTCCACGCTGATCGGCCTGCTGCCCTCCTACGCCGCCATCGGCCCCGCCGCGCCGATCCTGCTCGTGGCGCTGCGCGTGGTGCAGGGACTCGGCGCGGGCGGCGAGTACGCGGGCGCCATGCTCCTGTCCGCCGAGCACGCCGAGACCCGCTCACGCGGCCTGAACGCCAGCGCCCCGACGCTCGGCAACGCGGTCGGCTCGCTGGTCGCGACGGGCGTGTTCTTCCTGGTCTCCGCGCTCATGTCGGACGAGGCGTTCATCGACTACGGCTGGCGCATCCCGTTCCTGCTCAGCGTCCTGGTCGCGGTGGCCGGCGTGATCGTGCGGATGAAGGTCTCCGACAGCCCGGAGTTCCGCGCGACCCGCGACAGCGGCGAGCAGGTGCAGGCGCCGCTGCGGGCGCTGTTCGCCTCCTCCCGCCACAAGATCATTCCCGGCATGCTCATCAGCATCGCGCCGAACGTGATCAGCTACCTGCCCTCCGTCTACGCCCTGACCTACCTGACCACGCACGTGCGGGCCGAGTCGTGGGTCGGCCTGATGGGCGTGGTGATCGCCAACCTGGTCAAGCTCGTCACCGTGCCCACCGCGGGCTGGTTGTGCGACCGGTACGGGCGGCGCCCGGTGATGGTCGCCGGGTCGGTGGCGGCGGCGGTGCTGTTCTACCCCTTCTTCTTCATGCTCGACACCGGCACGCCCGTCGTGATCTGGGCCGCCTTCGTGATGATCTTCACGCTCTGCAACGACCTGACGCTCGCCTCGCAGGCCACGATGATGTCGGAGCTGTTCGACGTGCGCTACCGCTACACCGGCGTCACCTTCACCCGGGAGATCGCCGGGGCCGTCGTCGGCGGCTGCATCCCCTTCGTGGCGGCCTGGCTCGACGACTGGTCCGGCGGCCAGACCTGGCCCATCGTGGCGGTGTCCGCCGCACTGTGCCTGCTCTCGGCGCTCGGCACCCGCTTCATCAGCGAACCCGCCCATCTCTCACGGTTGACTACGTAGAGCAATTCATGGTGACCTTAAGTAGTAGGTCAAGATTTACGAAAGAGGTCACCATGAGCGACGTCACGACCTTCCGGTACGGCCGCACCTTCGACCTGTTCGACGTCAACGGCAACAACGCGATCGGATCGGATGACATGGCGGCCCTGGCCACCGGCATCGCGCAGGCCCACAACCTGCCCGACGACTCCGCCAAGGGCCGGGCGCTTCGTGACGCGTACCGGCAGCTCTGGGAGATCCTCCGCCGGTACGCCGACGCGGACGCCAACGGGAGGATCACCCGCGACGAGTTCATCGAGGCCATGGGCAACGGGCTGAGCAGCGCGGGACAGTTCACGCGGAGCCTCGACGACGCGATGGACGCGGAGTTCGCGGTGATCGACGCCAACGACGACGGCCGGATCGACCAGGCCGAACTGCGGGCCGCCCTGGAGAGCGCCGGCCTGACGGCGGAGGAGGCCGGCGTGACCGCCGGGAAGATCGACGCCGACGGCGACGACGTCGTCTCCCGCGAGGAGTACCGGGCGGCGTGGACCAGGTACTACCTCGAAGGCGACCCCGAGGTGGACATGTTCCTGGGCGGGAGCAGGTGACCCCCGTAGTGACGTGATTCACGTCCGCCGGGGCCCCTGACGGCGTCACATCCGCCGGCCCCACCTCGTCTTGTGTGTAGGCAAGGTTAGGGGGCCCAAAATGCGTTCGTTGCCGGCCATACGCCGCTCGTTCCAGTTCTCCCACTGGTCGTTCATGTTCGCCGAGATCGCCGTCTGGTCGTTCGTCGTCCTGCTGGTGACCGGCGCGATGCTCATGTTCTTCTACGACCCCGGCATGACCCAGGTGACCTACGACGGTTCGTACGCCCCGCTGCGCGGGCTACTCGTCAGCCAGGCGTTCGACTCGACCATGCACCTGAGCCTGGAGGTGCGCGGCGGCCTGCTCATCCGGCAGCTGCACCACTGGGCGGCGCTCGTCTTCGTGGCGGCCGTCGTGCTGCAACTGCTGCGCATGTTCCTCACCGGCGCGTTCCGCCGCCCGCGGATCCGCCAGTGGCTGATCTGGGTGGCGCTGCTGGCGCTGGGCATGTTCGCGGGCGAGACCGGCAACGCCCTGCCCGATGACATGTTGTCGGGCGGGAGCCTGTGGCTGATGATGTCGGTCGTGCAGTCCATCCCGGTGGCGGGCGCGTGGCTGATGTCGCTGCTGTTCGGCTCGGGCTTCCCCGGTGACACCGTCATTCCGGTCATGTACGGCGCGCACCTGCTGCTCGCGGCCCTCATGGCCGCCCTGCTGCTCACCCGCGAGCTGCTGGTACGCCGGCACGGCCACTCGCGGTTCGTCGCCTCGCTGCCGGCGCGGCGCAGGGCCCGCCCGCTGATGGCGGCCGCGACGGTCGGCATGCTGATCATCCTCGCGTTCGGCTTCCAGATCGCCCCGATCTGGCTGTACGGCCCCGCCAAGCCGACGCAGATCTCGGCCGGCTCGGTGCCCGACTGGTACATGGGCTTCCTCGACGGCGCCCTCCGGATCATGCCCGGCTGGGAGCTCACCCTCGGGAACCACACGCTCAGCCTCGCCGTCCTCGTCCCCACGGTGGTGATCCCCGGCATCTTCTTCACCGCGCTGGCCGCGTACCCGTCGGCCGAACGTTTCTTCCTGGCACGACGCGACGCGTCGAACCGCACCAGAAGCGCCCGCCGCACCGCCCGCGACCTGCTCGACCGGCCGCGCGACACGCCCGTGAAGACGGCCATCGCCGCCGCCGGCATCACGTTCTACGGCCTGCTGTGGGCGGCCGCGGCCAACGACCAGATCGCCCATCAGTTCCAGCTCACCGTCAACGCCGTGACGATCTTCTTCCGGTACGCCGTGCTCATCGGCCCCGTCGTCGCCTTCGTCATCACCCGGTGGATCTGCCTCGCACTCCAGCATTCGGACCGAGACGTGGCCGAGCACGGCAGGGAGACCGGGATCATCACCCGCTCCCCCGACGGCGGATTCCATGAGCGGATGGCACCGGTGCGCCCGGAGCGGGAGCTGAGCCGATCGGCCTGACCACCGATATCAGTGGCGGCGTCAGGGTGATGACGGTCCGGTGTCAGGGGGGTCGTCCATGGTGGTGGTCATCAACAGGTCACACACCGAGCAGGGAGATGGACGATGGAACACGGTAACGGTGGTTTCTCCGCGAGTGGGCTGCGCCGGTTGCGTGAGGTGCTGACCCGGCATGTGGAGTCGGGGAAGATCCCCGGGCTGGTGGCTCTGGTCAGCCGGGGTGGTCAGACGCACGTCGAGGCGATCGGCACGATGCGGCATGACGGCGGCGCGCCGATGAGCCGGGACACGATCTTCCGGATGGCCTCCACGTCGAAGCCGTTGTCGATCGCGGCGGCGCTGGTGCTGCTGGATGAGTGCCGGTTGCGGCTGGATGACGTGGTGGATCCGTGGCTGCCCGAACTCGCCGACCGAAAGGTGCTCACCCGGCCCGACGGCCCGCTGGACGAGACCGTGCCGGCGCGGCGGCCGATCACCGTGCGGGACGTGCTGACCTCCACCTTCGGCCTCGGCATGGACATGATGTCGCTGGGCACCCCGATCTTGAACGCGGTCTTCGAGAAGGGGCTCACCCCGAACCTGCCGGTGGAGGTGCCCGAGCCGGATGAGTGGATGCGCCGCCTGGGTGAGCTGCCGCTGCAGTACCAGCCGGGCGAGCGCTGGCAGTACCAGATCAGCAGTGACCTGGTCGGCGTGCTCGTCTCCCGGGTCACCGGCCGGCCGTTCGAGGACGTGCTGCGCGAGCGCATCTTCGAGCCGCTGGGCATGAAGGACACCGCCTTCCACGTACCCGAGACCAAGATCGACCGGTTGCCGCCGCTGTACGCGCCGGACCCGCAGAGCGGCGAGTTCCTGGTGTGGGACGAGGCCAAGGACGGCCGGTGGAGCAGGCCGCCGGCGTTCCCGGGCGGCGGTGGCGGGCTGGTCTCCACCGCCGACGACTACCACGCCTACTTCCGGATGCTGCTCAACGGCGGTGTGCACAACGGCCGGCAGATCCTGTCCCGGCCCGCCGTCGAGCTGATGACCACCAACCGGCTGACCCCGGAGCAGAACGCCGCGCGTACCAAGATGGCCACCGACGGCGTGCACATCTCCTTCGGCCAGGGCCAGCAGGGCGGCTGGGGCATGGGCATGGCGGTGCGCACCTACCGCGGCGACTACGCACCCATCGGCCAGTTCGGCTGGGACGGCGGCAGCGGCACCTCCTCCTACGCCGACCCCCAGAACGGCCTCACCGGCATCCTGCTCTGCCAGCTCGCCTACACCGTGCCCAGCCCGGCCCACCTGATGAGCGACTTCTGGACCACGCTCTACCAGGCCATCGACTGACGGCCGCTCAGTTCCCCACCCCGAGGTCGGCCATGAACGCCGGCGGGTACCGGTCGCCCCTGGCCGCGCCCGCCGGCACCGCCTTCTCGATCTCGGCGAGATCATCCGCCGTGAGGGTCAGGTCCATCGCGGGCAGCGCCTCGGCCAGCCGCTCCCGCGTACGGGCGCCCGCCAGCGGCACGATGTCCGCACCCTGCGCGGCCACCCAGGCGATGGCCAGCTGGGCGACGGTGCAGTCCTTCGCCTCGGCGATCCGGCGCAGCGCGTCCACGAGGACGAGATTGTGCTCCAGGTTCTCGCCCGAGAAGCGCGGGCTGAAGCCGCGCATGTCCCCGGGGCCGGCGTTGTGGCCGGCGGCCCAGTGCCCGGAGATGAGGCCGCGGCCCAGGACGCCGTACGCGGTCAGGCCGATGCCGAGCTCCCGCAGCGTGGGCAGGACCTCCGCCTCGACCGCCCGCGAGAGCAGCGAGTACTCGATCTGCAGGTCGGCGATGGGATGCACGGCGTGCGCCCGGCGGATCGTCTCGGCGTCGACCTCCGAGAGCCCGATGTGCCGCACGTACCCGGCGTCGACCATCTCCTTGATCGCCCCCACCGTCTCCTCGATCGGCACCCTCCGGTCCAGCCGGGCGGGACGGTAGATGTCGATGTGGTCGGTGCCCAGCCGGTTCAGCGAGTAGGCCAGGAAGTTCTTCACCGCCTCGGGGCGGCCGTCCTGCCCGCCGTGCTCGGAGCCGGGGCCCCGCAGCTGGCCGAACTTGACGCTCAGCCGGTAACCGTCCCGGTCCCGGCCGCGCAGCGCCTCGGCGAGCAGCAGTTCGTTGTGGCCCATGGCGTAGAAGTCGCCGGTGTCGATCAGCGTGACGCCGGCCTCCAGCGCGGCGTGCACGGTGGCGACGCTCTCCGCGCGGTCGGCCACGCCGTACCCGCCGGACATGCCCATCGCGCCCAGGCCCAGCGCGGAGACGGCCGGTCCGGTGCGGCCCAGAGTTCTTGTCTGCATCATGTTCTCCCTCGTTGTCGCTCTCATGCTGGGCGCCTGGCGGGGCGGGCGGAAGCGGAGCGTTCATCATGGGAGAGCCGCTCCCTGGCATGGCCCGCAGGACAGACGGCAGGATGAAGTCATGGAACGTGAGCAACTCGCCGACTTCCTGCGCCGCCGCCGCGAGGCGATCCGCCCGGCCGAGGTGGGTCTGGCCGACGGCGCCCGCCGCCGCACCAGCGGGCTGCGCCGGGAGGAGGTGGCGATGCTCGCCGGCATGTCGGTGGACTATGTCGTACGCCTGGAGCAGGGCCGCAGCAGCCAGCCGTCCACGCAACTGCTCGGCGCGCTGGCGCGGGCGTTGCGCCTGTCGGACGACGAGCGCGATCACCTGTTCCACCTGGCCGGTCACCAGCCCCCGCCCGCCGACGGAACGGCCCGCCTGGCCCGCGCGGGCCTGATGCGCATGCTCGACCTGCTCAGTGACACGCCGGCCGTGGTGCTGTCCGACCTGGGCGAGGCCCTCGCCCAGAACCGGGCGGCCCTCCTGCTGATGGGCGACCACACCCGCTTCTCCGGCGACCGGCGCTACATCGTGTACCGGTGGTTCACCGACCCCGCCACCCGCGCCGTCCACCCACCGGAGAACCAGGAGCACCAGGCCCGCCAGATGGTGGCCGACCTGCGCGCGGTCGCGGGCCGCCGGTCCGGGGACCCGGCGGTCACCGGGCTCGTCGAACGGTTGCTGACCGCGAGCGCCGACTTCCGGCGCCTGTGGGCGGAGCACGAGGTGGCGGTGCGCCGCACCAACCGCAAGACGCTGCTGCACCCCCGGGTGGGCCGCCTGGTGATGGACTGCGAGACCCTGTTCACGCCCGACCAGGGGCAACAGCTGCTGGTGTTCACCCCGGCGGACGCCGACACCCGCGAGCGGCTGGAGCTGCTGCGGGTGCTCGGCCTCGAAGAGTTCCCCGCGGGAACCACGGGCGGCCTCGAACCCTGACGGGCATAAGATCGGCGGCATGGCGCTGGGACTCTTTCAGGTGAACTTCAAGGCCAGGGACGACTCGGCGCTCGGCCGGTTCTGGGCGCGGGCGCTCGGCGGCTGGAGCGTTTCCAGCGAGGGCCCCGGCGTGACGAACCTCGAACCGGAGGGCTTCACCTGGCCCGACCCCGACGCCTTCTACGTCGACTTCGTCGCCGTCCCCGACCCCGAGACGGTGAGGTACCGGGTGCACCTCGACCTCGCCACCACCTCCGACGCCCATCAGGCTGAGCTGGTCGCGCACCTGAAGGAGCTCGGTGCGACGCCCGCCGACGTGGGCCAGGGCGACGTCCCGTGGACGGTCCTGGCCGACCCGGAGGGCAACGTGTTCTGCGTGCTGGAGCCCCGGCCGATCTACCGGGATGCCGGGCCGATCGCCGCGGTGGTGATCGACTGCGCGGATCCGCGCGCCCTGGCCCGGTTCTGGGGCGAGGCGGTGGACTGGACCGTGCACGAGGTGAGCGACGATCACGCGCGGCTGCGCTCCCCCAAGGGTGCCGGGCCGTACCTGGAGCTCCTCCGCACGACGCCCGGCGCGAAGTCCGTCTGGAACCGGGTCCATATCGACCTGGTGCCGCACCCCATGGAAGCGCAGGAGGCGGAGGTGGCCCGGCTACGGGCCCTGGGCGCCACCACCGCCGACGTCGGCCAGGGCGACGTTCCGTGGAAGGTCCTGGCCGACCCGGAGGGCAACGAGTTCTGCGTGCTCGGACGGCACTGACGCGGCCGTCATTCCTTACCCTGCCCGCCGCGTGAAGACGCCGGCCTGGCCGGACGCGAGGGGCGGGGCCAGGTGACCGGGTCGCCTGGCCCCGTCTTCGTCCCCCATCGGCTCTTACTGTGCCCGGAACTTGCCGCTGACCCGCACGGTGACCGGGAAGCCGTCCACCTCCGCGGGCAGCCGGGGTGCGAGCCGGTCCAGTGTCGCCTGGTCGGTGACCATCACCTGTACGACGTCCTCGCCGGCCGGCCCCATGGTGTGTGCGACCGCCTCGACGCCGCGTACCTCCAGCCACTCCCCGGCGACCCGCTCGACCGCGGCCGTGATCGGGGTGGCGGCGGGCATCGATGCGGTGAACACCGTGTGTTCCGGCAATCCGCCCTCCACCTGCCCGGGGGGCTCGAAACTCTCGTCGTCTGCCACGAGCGGCTCCTCAGCTCGGAAGGCGCCTGCCCTACCCAGGCATCGTACGGCGGATGGGTCAGGTGTACAGGTTGATGTCGAGGGCGTCCAGGACCAGTTGGATCGGGTTGGCCAGGGTCTGCGCGGTGCTGCCGGCGAACAGCAGGCCGACCGGGGGAAGCGCGCCGCTCCATGCCCAGACGACGGAGCCGGAGTCGCCGCCCGCGCTGAACTCGGGCGAGCCGATGGGGCGGATCGCGATCTGGTTGGTGAAGAACGCCGGGCCGCTGTCGTAGTTGACGAAGCCGGACCAGGCCAGGCCGTTGATCACGCCCTGCCGGAGTTGCGTGGTCCTGCCGGTCTTGCCGACGACCATGTTGAGTGCCGGGGCGACGGGGGCGCCGGCGATGCGGAAGAAGGACTGGCCGCCGCCCGAGACGTAGGTCAGCTCCCTGCGTACGCGGTCGGGCCAGCACCAGGCGACCGCGCAGTCCACGAGGTTCGGGGCGCCGCCGAACGCGATCGGGCGGAACCGTTCCAGCACCGCGATCTGGTCCGCCGGTGAGGTGCCGCCGTCGAAGGACCCCGGCTGGACGATGGGGTCGTTCAGTGACGCCTTGTTCTCGTCGGCCAGTACGTGGTTGTTGCTCAGCATCATCAGGCGCGAGTTGCGCGGCGCGCTGCGGCCGACGGCCAGGCAGCCCAGCGTGCCCGCCGTGACCGCGGTGTGGCCGGTGGAGATGCCGCCCGGCGCCGGGCGAGCCCGGAAGCGGTGCGGCTGCGCGTCGAACACGCCCTGGCGCACCATCATCGGCACGTCCCGGGCGGAGGAGACGCCGAGGCCGTCCACGACCATCTCGCGTGCCCTGCTGATCTCGGTGGGCTCGGCCACGTACACGGTGAGCGCCGGCTCGCCGGGCGCGATCGGGGATCCGGGTTCGCCGAGCCCGACGGCGACGCCCTGCACGGCGCCGCTGGGCGTCAGGAAGCTGTCCACGTCCTGGGCCCCGGGACGGCCTTCGCGGTGGATGCGCATCAGGGCGCTCTCGAGTTCGCCATGCGCGTCACGGATGGGAGCGGCCACGTCCCGCAGACCCGCGTCGGTGACCGCACTGGCGGCGCGGGACATGACGTCGTCCGCTACGGATGGGAAGGGCTCGGGAAGTCCGGAGGGCGGGGAGAACTCTGGCTTGGCCATGGTTGCCTCGATTCGGCCGGTTCGCCTTGTCGGTTACGGCCCGGCCCCCGCACCGGGCCACTGAGGCCCCAGTGTCCGCCCGCACCGCCCGCCGGGCCTCAGGGCCTGACTCGGGGTTTTCCCTAGGCCGCAGCCCACCGGCCCGGCCCCACCCTCACCGGCGGGGATTGTAGAGTCTGGTCAGAGATCTTGAGGAGGAGGATGTCCATCACGCCGCTGTCCCTGCCGCAGCCTCCTCCGAAGGCGCCGGAGTTCGGGCGGGACGCGTTGATCGTGTGCGAGAGCCTGGTGCGGATCTACCAGTCCGGGTCGGTCGAGGTGCAGGCGCTGCAGGGGCTTGACCTGGTCGTGGACGGCGGGGAGATGGTGGCCGTCGTCGGGGCGTCCGGGTCGGGGAAGTCGACGTTGTTGTCCATCCTGGCCGGGGTGGACGCTCCCACCGCCGGGCGGGTGCGGGTCGATCGGTGGAATCTGCTGGCCATGTCGCGGGGCGATCGTGTCCGGTATCGGCGCGACACCGTGGGATTCGTACGTCAGCAGACGGCCGCCAACCTCATCCCGTACCTGACCGCTCGGCAGATGGTGGACCTGCCGATGACGGCGGCCCGGACTCCCGCCCGCGTTCGCCGCAGGCGCACCGCCGAGTTGCTGAACACGCTGGGCGTCGCCGAGTGCGCCGAGCGGCGGCCCGCGCAGATGTCAGGCGGGCAGCAGATGCGGGTCGCCATCGCGGTCGCCCTGGCCAACGAGCCCCGGGTGTTGCTGGCCGACGAGCCGACCGGAGAGCTGGACAGCGCCACCTCGGCCTCGGTGTTCGGGATGTTACGGGAGGTCAACCGGCGGCTGGGGGTCACCGTGGTCATCGTGACCCACGATCCCGCGGTGAGCGGGCAGGTGGAGCGAACCGTGGCGATTCGCGACGGGCGTACCAGCAGCGAAGTGTTGCGCCGTACCGCGACCGGAGACGACGGCGACCCGCGGGTGATCGCCGAGGAGTACGCCGTGATGGACCGGGCGGGGCGGATCCAGGTGCCGCGCGACTACCGGGAGGCGCTGGCGTTGACGCGGCGGGTCCGGCTGGTGCTGGAGGCCGATCACGTCGCGATCCGTCCCGACGGCGACGGCGGAGCCGCATGAGCGGCAGGGCGCTGGTCAGCGTGCGTGGCGTGCACCGGCGCTACGGCAGCGGGGCGACCGCCGTGCACGCGTTGCGGGATGTCACGTTCGAGCTCGCGCCCGGAACCATGACCGCCCTCGTCGGACGGTCGGGCTCCGGCAAGACCACCCTGCTCAACGTCATCGGCGGCCTGGATCGCCCGGACTCCGGCACGGTCCTCGTGGACGGCACGGACGTCACGGCCCTCGACGAGGACGGCCTGTCGTTGTTACGGCGGGAGAAGGTCTCGTACGTGTTCCAGACCTTCGGCCTGATCCCGGTCCTGTCGGCGGCGGAGAACGTGGGCGCCCCGCTCCGGCTGGCCCGCATGCCGGCGAACGAACGCGAGCGGCGCGTCGCACTGCTGCTGGAGCTGGTCGGCCTGGCCGGCCATGCCGAACAACTTCCCGGTGAGCTGTCCGGCGGGCAGCAGCAGCGGGTGGCGATCGCGCGGGCGCTGGCCGCCTCGCCCCGGCTGCTGATCGCCGACGAGCCGACCGGGCAGCTCGACGCCGAGACCGGGCTGTCGGTGATGGCGTTGTTGCGCGGGGTGGTGGAGTCCGAGGGCGTGACGGCGCTGGTGTCCACGCATGATCCGACGATGCTGGCGCTGGCGGATCGGGTGCTTGAGATCAACGACGGGCACCTGGACGGGCAGGCGGGTTCGTGATCGGTCAGAGTCGCCCGTGCTGAAGCTGGTCGCCCGCCGAGCCCGCGCGCAATGGCCGCTGCTGGCGGCCCTCCTCGCCGTCGCCGTGGTCGGCCCCACCCTGCTGGGCACCTGCGCCCTGCTGCTCACCCGCACCGCCGAGCAGGCGCTGGAAACCGCCGCCTCCCGCGCCACCCCCGAGCAGATCGACGTCACCGCCTACACCGTCACCGTACGCGGCCGGGACGCGAGATCCGTCGCCGACGACACCCGCGACGTGCTGACCTCGGCCCTCGCCCCGTTCGAGACGACGACGGCCGCACGCGCGTCGTCGGCGTTGCGCTCGCTCCCAGCGGATCGCACGTCGTCCGGGCAACCATCGCTCGCGGACGGGCGGGCCGCCGTGGCGTACCTGTCGGGGGTCGAGGACCTGCAGGCCCGCGCCCGGCTGGCCACCGGACGCTGGCCGCGCGCCGGAGCGGCAACGCCGATGGAGGCCGTCGTCCTGGAGCCCACCGCGCGGCAACTCGGCCTCACCGTCGGCGCCCGGGTACGCCTGGGCGCGGAGCTGTCCGACGAGCCCGCCCAGGCGACCCGGGTGGACATCGTCGGCATCGTACGCCCGCTGCCCGGCGCCGGCTGGGACCGTGACCCCCTCGCCGCCGCCGGATACGACCTGTCCTACCGCGACGGCCGCTCCGCACAACCGGTCCAGGCGTACGGACCGTTCATTGTCGACCTCGGCGACCTGCTCGGCGGCGGCTCCACCATCGACCGGCTGGAGATCACCGCCCACCCGGACCTGTCCGCCCCCACCCGCCACGGCCTCGACACCGCCACCCGGGCCGTGCTCGCCGCCGACCGCGAACTGGGACGCACCCTCGGCGACCGGGTACAGATCCAACGCGTCGCCTCCCAGTTGCCCTCGACCCTCCTGGCAGCCGGCGACCAGCAGCAGGTCACCACGGCCGCCGTGCTCGCCGTCGCCGCCATCGGCCTGGTGCTGACCGCGACCGCCCTCGCCCTCGCCGGCCGGCTCAGCGCCGGTGTGCGCGGCGAGGAGACCGCCCTGCTGTCCGCGCTGGGCGTCGGCCGCGGCCGGCTCGCCGCCGCCGCGTTCGCCGAGGCCGGCGCGCTCGCCGTGCTCTCCGCCGCGATCGCGGTCCCCGCCTCGTCGGCCCTGCACGCCGTGCTGACCCGGTTGCCGCCCATGGCCGGGGCCGGGCTCGCCGCGCGACCCGGCGTGAACGGCGCGCAGGTGCTGTCCGTCGCCGCGGGCGCGCTGGCGCTGGCGGTGGTGCTCGTCGTGCCCTCGTTGCGGCGGGTTTCCGGCCTCCGCCACCGGCGCGAACTGCTCGCCCGCTCCGGCGCCGACCTGCTGCTCGTGGTGTTCGCCGCCGTCGGCTGGTGGCAGCTGCGCGACCAGCCGACCGGCTCGGGGTCCCCCATCGACGCGGTACGCGTGCTGGCTCCCGCGCTGCTGCTCATCGCCGGGTCCGCGCTGGCGTTGCGCCTGGTGTGGCCCGCGCTGCGTGGGGTGGAGCGGCTGGCCGGCCGGGCTCGCGGGCTGGTGGTTCCGCTGGCCGCGTTCGAGGCCGCCCGCAGGCCGCAGGCGGTCGCGGCGGGGCTGCTGATCGGGCTGGGCTGCGCGGCGGCCACGTACGGGATCGGGTTCGATGCCACCTGGCAGCGTTCCCAGCAGGATCAGGCCGATCTGTCCGTCGGCACCGACCTCGCGCTCACCCTCGCGGCCCCGCCCGCGGCCGGGCAGGGTGCGGCGGTCGGCGCGGCCACCGGCGGGGAGGTGAGCCCGGCCACCGATCGGGGCATCGCGGTCGGTCAGTGGCTCGGTGGCGCGGGCGACCCGCCGCGGCTGGTCGCCGTGGACACCACCCGCGCCGGCGCGCTGCTGCGCGGGCGGACGGCCGAGGGCCGCACGTGGGCCGAGGTGGGTGCCGGACTCGCGCCGGCGGCTCCGGCCGCCGGGGTCTCCGTCCCGGCCGGCGCCGCGCTCTCCCTGGTCGGGAAGGCGACCGGTACGACGCCGCTCACCGTGACCCCCCGGCTGCTGTTCCAGGATGCGACGGGGTTGCGTACCCCTTGCACGGGTGCGCCCGTTCCGCTCGACGGCAGGGCGCGTCCGCTGCCGGACTGCGCGACGGCCGAGGGGCTGCGGCTGGTCGCGGTGTCCCTTCCGTTCACGTCGGCGAACCCAGCTGCGGGAAACAGCCGGGTCGAGGTGACACTCACCATGCCGGGCACGACCCCCGGCCCGCCGTGGACCGCCACCTCCGCCGCTCCCGCTCCAGGACAACTCGGCGAACCGGCCGTCGCCCTCATCGGCACCTCCGCGGGCACCGAGCTGAGGATGACGACGACCGTCGAGTTGCAGGGCCCGCCGGACGCCGCCAGGAACCTGATCGCCACCGCGTTCCCCGCCCCCGGACCGATGCCCGTCGCCGTCTCCGCGCGCTTCGCCGACGAGGTGGGCGTCCGGCGCGGCTCCGCGCTCGACCTCACCGTCGGCCTCACCCCCGTCCGGGTCAGCGTGGCCGAGGTGCTGCCGGCCGTACCGTCCGCGCCGGGTGCCGGGGCCATCCTGGCCGACTTCGACGCGCTCTCCCGCGCCCTGGCCGTCGGCGGCGACTTCGACGTTCCGGTGGACGCGTGGTGGGTCGGCAACCCCACCAGGGCGGATGCGGCCGATCTCCGGCTCGGCGGCGTCACCACGCGCGAGTCGGAGACCGCCCGGCTCGCCGAGGGCCCGCTGCGGGCCGGGCTGCCGGCCGTGCTCCGGTTGCTCGTGCCGGCCGCGGTGCTGCTGATGATCGCCGGTTTGGTGCTGCATGTGACGTTCGATCTGCGGGCCCGCGCGGTGGAGGTGGCGCGGTTGCGAGGGCTGGGGATGACCCGGCGCGAGATCCGTACCGTGCTGCTCGGCCAGCACGTCGGCATCCTGCTGCCGCTGCTCGCGGCGGGTGCGGTCGTCGGCGCGCTGGCCACCCGCGTCGTCGCGCCCCTGCTCGTCCGCTCCGACACCGGCGCCGCGCCCGTGCCCGAGGTGCTGCCCGTCTGGCCGTGGGCCGCGGAGTCCGTCCTGCTCGCCGTGCTGCTGGCGGGGTGCGCGCTGGCGGTGAGCGCGGTGGTCGCCGTCCAGGCCCGGCGGGTCGATGCCGCGCACCTGCGGGTGGCGTCGTGAGGCTCCGGGCGCCGCACTGGCCCGGCGTCATGAGGCCCCCGGCACCGCACTGGCCCAGCGTCGCCGGTCGGGCCCGCGTGGACGCCGGGCCGTTGCTCCTGGTCGCCGCCGTGGTGGCGGTCGTCGCGCTGCTCGCGGGCGCGGTCCCGCCGATGTTGTCCGCGACCGCCGACGACGCCGTACGAGACGGGGTGCGCACCGGCGGCGACCTCCAGGTGCACGCCCTCATGGAACGCGACGACGGGAACGGCGGCAGCCGCATCCGCCATCCCCGACTGGCCGGAGACGTGGACGACTTCCGCACCAGGGCGGCGGACGAGCTCGGCCCCGGCCTGCGCACCGCGCTGCGTCCACCCGTCGCCACCGTCACCAGCCCCATCCTCAAGATCACCGACGGCAGTGTGCTGCGTACGTTCCAGCTCGCCTACCTGGCCCGCGAAGGCGGGCCCGAGGTGACCTGGGTCGCGGGCGGCCCGCCGGAACCCACCGGCTCCGAGACGGCGGAGCTGCCCTACGGCGCGCCACCGTGGCCGGTGCAGGTGGGCCTGTCGGAGGCGGACGCCGCCGCTCTCCGGCTGCGGCCCGGCGACCCCATCCCGCTGGCCGACGATCAGGGTAACGACAAGAAGGTCCAGGTCAGCGGCGTCTTCCGGCCTCGTGACAACGCCGATCCCGCCTGGCGGCTGGTCCCGTCGTTGTTGAGACCCGCCTCCGGCGCGGACGGCGCGGGCAGCACCCGGTTCGCCGGGCTGTTGTCACGCGACTCCCTGCCCGACGCCCGGCTCGCCTTCGGCCAGGACGAACTGCGGCGTACCGTCTGGTTCACGCCCGACCCGGCCCGGCTCACCTGGGACTCCGTCCCGTCGGTCCACGCGAAGGTGGTCGCGCTCAAGGCGGCCTCCGGCTCCTCCGGCGCCCGGGACGGCTCGCTGAAGTGGGAGACGCGGCTCGACGGGATGCTGCGGGACGTGCGCGCCCAGGTCGAGGCCGCCTCCGCACAGGCGTCCGTCCTGCTCACCGCCCTGCTGGCGGTCGCGGTCCTGGTCCTGCTGCTCGCCGCCGACCTGCTGGCCCGCCGCCGCGCCCCGGCCCTGACCGCCGCCCGGCAGCGGGGGATGTCGTTGCCCGTGATCGGTGGTGAGCTGCTGCTGGAGTCCGCCGTGGTGGCGCTGGCGGGCGCGGCGGCAGGGCTCGGCCTGGCCTGGTACCTCGCGCCGGGGGTCTCCTGGGCGTGGGCTTCTCCCGTGGTGGTGGCCGCCGTCGTGGCCGGGCCGGGGTTCGGCACGGTCGCCGCCGCCCGTGCCACCCGGGATCGGCGGGTCCCGGCCAACCGGAGTGCGCGGCGGTGGCTCCGCCATACCGTACGGCTGCGGCGGGCCGTTCTCGAGGCCGGCGTGCTGGCCGTCACGGTCGCCGCCTTCGTCTCCCTGTACCAGCGTGGGATCGTCGCCGGCGGGGTGTTGCCCGCGAGCGCGCCCACGCTTGGCGCGTTCGCGGGAGCGCTGGTGCTGGTGTGGGCGCTGCCCGTCGGGACGCGCCTCGTGCTCGGGCGGCTCCTGCGGTCGCGCCGGCCGCTGGCGGTGTTCGGGGCCGCGAGGGCGGCTTCCACTCGGGTGCTGCCGCTGCTGGTGCTGGTGACCTCCGTGGCCTTGGCGTCGTACGCGCTCATCCTCGGCGCCACCGTCGGTCAGGGGGCGGCGGACGGACCGCTGGCCTCGGGGCTGCTGCGGTTGGCGTGGGCCTCGGCCGTGACCCTGCCGGCCCTGGGCCTGCTGGGGCTCGCGCTCGGCGCGGCGGCCGGTGCGCCGGAGCGGTGGCAGACCCTGACCCGGCTGCGCACCCTCGGGTTGCGGCCCCGGGAGGCCCGCTGGGTCGCCGTGGGAGAACTGCTGCCGCCGGTGCTGGTCGCCGCCGTGGCCGGTTCGCTGCTCGGGGTGCTGCTGGCCCGCCTGACGTTCGGCTCACTCGCCCTGCGCCTGATCACCGGCGCCGACCCGGCCCCGGCGCTGCCGTGGTGGGGCCTCGGCCTGGTGGCGGTCGCGTTCCCGGCGGCGGTCGCCGTCGTGGTGCCCGTCGAATCGGCGCTCCGCCGGCGCCGGCGGCTGAGCGAGGTGCTTCGCGCGGGCGCCACCTGAGGCTCCGCGCGGACGTCACCTGGGGAGGAAGACGCCTCTCCGGTTACCATCTTTCCGTACCCTGCTTCGAGCGTGGAGGGGGCGGACATGACGGCCGAGGAATGGGCGCTCGCGGCGGCTGTTTTCTGCGCGGGGCTCGCGGCGGGCTTCCTGGGCGGGTTGTGCGTGATCCTCCGTCCCACGCTCGCGGCGATGAGCGGCCGGGACTTCAGGAACTTCATGGAGACGTTCCTCCGGTACGCGAACAACGGCTGGGGCAAGGCGTACAACTACGCCTGGTCGGGTGGGACGAGCGTCGCGGCGATCGTCGCGCTCGCGTTCCTCCGGGACGATCTCGGCTCGGCCTCGTTCGTGCTCACGGCGGTCGGCCTGGGTGTCGTGGTCGTCGGCATCCTCATCGTCTCCAACGTGTGGAAGACACCGCACTACAAGGTGATGCTGGCCTGGAACCCCGAGGCCATGCCGGCGGACTGGGAAGCGGGACGGCAGCGCTACTTCGCCATCAACTGGATCCAGTTCGGGACGACCTGGGCGGCGTTCGCACTCTTCCTGCTGGCTCTGATCTCGCTCTGACCCCGAAAATCATTTGCCCCGCGTGGTGAAACTCGGGGAACGTGGTGTCCATGAGGCTTTGAGGCTGTTTCGAGTTGGTACGGCGCCCGCCCGCGCCGTGATGCCGCCCGCCCATACCCACGTTCAGCGAAGAGAGAGCGTCTTTGTCTCAGCAACACTCCCGGCCCTCCGCCACGGTCACCGTGTTCGCCTCCCCCACGAGCTGGATCGAGTCCGATGCCGTCGCACAGTGCCACCAGGTGGCCGCCCTCGACGGCATGACGCACGTCGCCGGCATGCCCGACCTGCACCCCGGCAAGGGCGCCCCCATCGGCGCGGCCATGACGTCGACGATCCTGTACCCGTTCCTGGTGGGCTCCGACATCGGTTGCGGCATCGCCGTGTTCCCCATCAGGCTCCGGCGCGCCGTACCCGAGAAGCTCGCCGCCCGCTTCCCCGACCTCGATCGTGCGCTGGACCCCGAGCAGGACGCCGACGACCCGGCCTGGGACGTGCTGAAGGGCGACATCCCCGCGGGTCACGTCGAGGGTCTCGGCACGGTCGGCCGGGGCAACCACTTCGTCGAGCTGGCCCGGATCGGGACCGTCTTCGAGCCGGAGCACGCGAGCCATCTCGGACTCGCCGCCGGTGACCTGGTCCTCGTCGTCCACAGCGGTTCCCGGGGTCTGGGCGAACGCATCCTGCGGGCGCACACCGAGCTGCACGGCGCGGGCCCCGCCCCCGATCCCGGCGCCTACCTGGCCATGCACGACGACGCCGTACGCTGGGGGTCGCTCAACCGGCGGCTGCTGGCCGCCCGGGTCGCCCACGCCCTGGGGGCCGAGCCCACCGAGCCGATCGTCGACCAGTGCCACAACCTGGTCGAGATCCGCGACGGGAGCTACCTGCACCGCAAGGGCGCCGCGCCGGGCGACGGCCGCGACGTGCTCATCGCCGGCACCCGTGGCACCCCCTCCTACCTCGTGGCCGGCCACGCCGGGCCGGAGGCCGGTCATTCGGTGGCGCACGGCGCGGGCCGCAAGATGTCGCGGGCCGACGCGCTGCGCCGGGGCCGGGCCAAGCACACGGTCGAGGAACTGCGCCGTACGCCGGTGGGGTCGCTGGTGGTGTGCGGCGACCGGCAACTGCTCTTCGAGGAGGCGCCGACGGCGTACAAGCGCATCGAGCAGGTGATCGACGATCTCGTCGAGCACGGCCTGGCCACCCCCGTGGCCACCACGATCCCGCTGGTCACCTACAAGACCGCCGACCTGGGGTCCAAGGGCAGGCGCAAGCCCGGGCGGCGGTCGTGAGCGTGCACCTGCTGCTGTCGGCCGGGCGGGGCCCGCAGGAATGCGCGTGGGCGCTGGCCAAGCTGCTGCACCGCCTGGAAACCGACGCCACCCGGCACGACCTGCGGACTGATCGGGAGCAAACCGTCCCGGGCGACCGTCCCGGCACCTACCGATCGGCCCTCGTCCGCATCACGGGAGCCGGCGCCGAGGCGTTTGCCGCGTCGTGGACCGGAACCCTGTGCTGGCAGGCCCCCAGCCCATACCGGCCCGCCACCAGCCGGAAGAACTGGTACGTCATCGCCCGGCCGTGCCAGGTCGGCACCCAACGCACGACGTTCGCGGAAACGGACGTCGACGTCGTCGCCTGCCGCACCGGCGGTCCCGGCGGCCAGCACCGCAACAAGGCCAGCACGGCCGTGCGGGCGACCCACCGGCCCACCGGGATCGTCGTCGTGGTCGACACCGAGCGCCAGTTCAGCCTCAACCGCCGCATCGCCATGCGGCTGCTGCGAGAGCGCATCGAACACGACGACGACGCGGCCGAGCGCGCCGTCATCACCGACCGCTGGCACATCCACGACGAACTCGTACGCGGCAACCCCACCCGCACGGAACGCCCGGGAAAAGCCTGACCGCCCGCCTGCTTCAGCGTGCGGATGGCCAGCGTGGCGTGGCCGGATCCGCCTGCTCCAGGTCGGCCCAGTCCTCCCGCACCGGGGCGAACGCCTCCACCACGACCGCCCCTTCCGGCCCCGCCTGAACCTCGTGGGGAACGTGCGCGAGGATCCGCCAGGAGCCGCCGGGGCCGAGATCACGGGTCTCCTGCCCGACGCGGAAGGTGAGCGTGCCCTGCAGGCACACACCGATCTGCTCGTTGGCATGGCGGTGCTCGGGGACCAGGCCGCCCGCAGGCAGCTCGACGACGGCCAGGGTGAGCTGCTCGCCCTGGATCACGCGGGCCAGGACGTCCTTCCAGACCAGGATGGGCGGGATGGCGTTCAGTGTGGTCAGCATCATGCGGCTCCGTACACGGGGGTGGTCCATTCGGGATGGCCTCACGGCGGGGATGGCCGGCTACGGGCGCGTGCCGCGAGGAGTTCCGAATCGCATGCCGTCAGAATGGGCGGAGCCGAGCATTAAGCACAATCGACAGCTCCTTAACGAACGGTTTAGCGTTTCCGTATGCTCGACCTGGCCAGGCTCCGCGTGCTGCGTGAGGTGGCCCGCCACGGGTCGCTCACCCGTGCCGCCGCCGCGCTGTCGTACACCACCTCGGCGCTGTCGCAGCAGATCTCCGTGCTCGAACGGGAGGCCGGGGCCCGGCTGTTCGAGCGGCACGCCCGGGGCGTCCGCCTGACCGAGGCCGGGCGCGCGCTCCTGGACCACACCGAGCGGATCTTGACGGAACTGCGTGCCGCCGAGAGCACGCTGGCCGCGATCCGCACCGGGGAGGGCGGCAGGCTGCGGTTCGGCTCGTTCACGACGGCCAACGCCACGCTCATGCCCCTGGCCGTGCGCGCCTTCCTGCGCGAGCGGCCGGGAGTGTCGGTGGAGTTGGTCGAGGCCGACCGCGACGAGGCCATGGCAGCCGTCGCCGCGCACGAACTGGACCTGGCGCTCGTGTACGAGTTCCCCGCCGTGCCCCTGGTGCTGCCCGCGAACGTCGAGGTGCGCCCGCTGCTCACCGACCCGCTGCACATCGCGCTACCGCCGGGCCACCGCCTGGCCGGTCGCGCCCGCATCCGGCTCGCCGACCTGGCCGGCGAACGGTGGATCCAGGGGGTGCGCCGGGGATCCACGGTGGACGTCCTGCCCCGGGCCTGCCGGCAGGCGGGGTTCGAGCCGGTCATCGCCTTCAGGACCGACGACCAGATGACGGTCAGAGGGCTGGTCGCGGCGGGGCTCGGGGTGGCGCTCGCCCCCTTCCTCACTCTCCCCGCGACCGCCCCCGACCTCGTCGTACGCCCCTTGAGCGAACCGTCGCTGACCAGGACCGTGCTGACCGCCACACCGGCACAGGCGCACCGGCTGCCCGCGGCCGTCGCGATGATCGAGCACCTGCGCTCCGTGGCCACGCGACTGCGATCGGCCGAGGGACCTGACCGCGGCTGATTCGACCATCCGCACGTCAGCGTTCCATCATCCACGGGCACCGCCGCGCCTTGCGCATCCCTACCCGTCGCGGTGGACGCCCTGCGCCGAGAGCCCGAGCGCGTCGCGGAGGGCCTCGGTGCCGGTCGCGCCGACGATCTGCGTGCCGTTCCCGAAGACGAATCGCGGCACGGTGGTGACGCCCTCCCGCCGTGCCGCGGCCACCTGCTCACGTACCTCCGCGAAGCCCTCCCCGGAGGCGAGGAAGTCCCGCACCCGGCGGCCGGCCATGCCGGCCCGCTCGGCCAGGTCGGTGAGGCGCGTGTGGTCGGCGATGTTCACGCCGTCGCGGAAGTAGGCGTCGAAGAGGGCGGTCGCCAGCGCGGCCTGCACCGCGGGACCGTGTTCGTTCAGGGCGAGCCACAACAACCGGTGCGCGGTCAGGGTGTTGACCGCCACCGCACGGTCGAACCGGTACTCGACCCCTTCTCTGGCGCCGACCTGCGTCATCCCCGTGAGCATCGCCTCGGCCTGCTCAGGACCGAACAACTCGGCCGCCGCGTCCATCAGCGGCCGGGGGTCGTCGGGCGCGTCGGGCATGAGCTGGTACGGACGATGGACGAGTTCGACGTCCTGTTCCGCACCGGCCTCGCGGACCGCGCGATGAAACTGGTGCGCGCCGAGACGGCACCACGGGCACGTTATGTCGCCGTACATCTCTACTCTCATGTTGCGAGCGTCCCAGCGCCGGACGGACCGGGACCAGGCTGCGCTTTTCCTGGCTCTGGCAGGGCCAGGATGCGGTTCCCCAGCCCTGGCAGGGCCGGACTCGCCGCGCGTACACTCGCGCTGATGGCAGAGACAGAGCTGGGCGCGTTCCTGCGCGCGCACCGGGAGGCGGTCTCGCCGGCCGAGGTAGGGCTCCCGAACGGGAACCGGCGTCGCACCCCCGGGCTGCGCCGGGCCGAGCTGGCCACGCTCGCCGGCGTCAGCGTGGACTACCTCACCAGGCTGGAGCAGGGGCGCGACCGCAGCCCGTCCGCCCAGGTGCTCACCGCGCTCTCGGACACGCTGGGCCTGTCCCGCGATGAGCGGATCCACCTGCACCGGCTGGCGAAGGCCACCGGCGGCGGCGCGTGCGACGGGACCGCCGCGGCGCGGCCCCTGACGGTGCGCCCGACCGTGCGGGCGCTGCTCGACCGGCTCGAACCCGCGCCGGCACTGGTCGTCAACCGGCCGGGCGACCTGCTGGCGTGGACGGAGGGGTTCGCGCGGCTCGCCGGCCCGGCCGGGCTGCTGGAGGTCCCGCTGCCGAACCTGGTCCGGTACGTCTTCACCGACCCGCGCGCGCTCGACGTCCATCCCGACTGGGAGGCGGTCGCCGGCGAGCGGACCGCCGCGCTGCGGGCCGCCGCCGCGCTCGGCGACCCGCACGCGGCGCTGCTCGCCGAGGAGCTGACGATCACCGTGGGCGCCCGCTTCCGCGACCGGTTCGAGGGCTCGGCCGCGCTGCCCGCGCGCACCGGCGTCGAGCGGTGGGCGCACCCGGAGGCCGGGGAGTTGCGGCTGGCGTACGAGAGCCTGGAACTGCCCGACTCCGACGAGCGGCGGCTGGTCGTCTACCTCGCCTCCGACGAGGCCACCGCCACCGCCCTCGACCGCCTCACCGCTGCCTGACAGCAGGTCGGCGTGTCAGTGGCCGCGTCAGGACGGCGACGGCCCGGTATCAGCACGGTCGGCGAGAGTTGGCGCCATGAACGGGACAGCGAACGCAGCCACCACAAGGCGGCCGGCACGCGTCACCCTTGTGAAAGGACACACCATCATGGCCATCAACCTCACCGACCAGGACCAGCTCACCCTCCGCGTCGCCGCCTGGGGCGCCGTCTCCCTGATGTCCGCCGCCGGCGCCGCCGGCTCGGCCCACAAGACCGCCACCGAAGGATCCATCGCCCTCACCTCCGCCACCGGCCCCATCGGGCACGTCATCGCCAAGGCGCCCAAGGGCATCAAGTACGGCAAGACCGTCGCCGACCTCGCCGACCAGGTCCTGCCCGCCCTGACCGCGTCCATGACCCTGCTCAAGCAGCAGGACCCGGCCGAGGCCGACAACTTCCGCGCCACCGTCATCGTCGCCCTCGAAGCCGCCGCCCGCATCCACCAGGGTCAGCCCAGCCCTACCCTGACCGACATGGCCCGCAAGATCACCGAGGCCCTCGACGCCGCCTGACGCATGAGGGCCCGGCGCTCATCTCCACCGGTGGCACCCGGCGCCCACGTTCAAACCGGCCGGGATTCCCGCAAGGGGAAGTTGCGGACCGCGCGTGACCGGCTGAAGGCGCGCGCGATCCGCCGCAACCTCCTGACCTCGGCGGCGACGAGTTCGCCGGGCATGCGCGTGTGCTCGGGGGGCGGGGCCGGGGCCGGCTGCGTGGCGGGCGGTGACCCGATCATCAGGGCACGTCGCAGCAGGCACGCCTCGACGGCGGCCTGGAGGGAAGGTCCGGTCAGGCGGCGGCCCCGGCAGTACGCCTCCGCCTCCGCCCAGGCCTCGGGGCCCAGCCGGGAACGCAGCAGCACGAAGCCGTCGTTGATCTCGACGACCCGGCGCGTGATCCGGTATCCGGTGTTCCGCACCGTCAGCAGGTCGTGCAGCGCGGAGCGGGGCGGGGGGTCGAGCGCGATGTTCGGCACGGCCTCGTACAACACGGTCCACAGGTGGTAGAGGCGGACACGGGAGACGTAGTCACGCAGCCACGCGGCCGCGGCCGATGCCCGCGCGCCCCATGACGAGGCCGTGCAGCCGAGGGAGGCGAGCACCACACCACCGCAGATCACCAGCCGGGCGACGGGCTCCAGGCCGTGCACGGGGAGTCCGGCCTGCTTGCCGAGCACGTCAATGCCCCTGATGATCGCGTAGACCAGGCCCAGGAAGGACGCGGCGGCCACCAGGTACAACCCCAGCCGCCGCCATCCGGGCCCGTCGCTGTACGCGCTGCGCCAGCACAACAGGGTGTTGCTCACCTGCACCACGCCGAAGACGATCACGTACACGGCGAGGTAGGTGGCGACCCGGGGGTCGCCCGCGTACCTGACGACGAAGTTGGTGGGCTCCTCGGCGAGCGGCGGGATCCGCCGGAAGAGGACCGTCATCACGCCGACGATCAGCGCCCAGGTCAGGAGATGCCACCAGATGGCCGCCCGGACCCGCTCCTCGGGGACGAGCCACAACAGGACCAGCAGGTGTACGGCGAGCGCGAACCCGATGGCCGACGCCTGGGAGATCAGCGCGGACACGTTGGCGGCGTCCAGGCTCAGGTCGAGCCAGGTCCAGACCGCGGGGATGGCGACGGTCATGGTGACGGCCAGGAACAGCAGCGCCACCGACAACGTGATCAATCCGGGGTTGCGACCGCCCCTGACCACGTATGTGATCTTGAGTATCGCCACGAGCCACACCAGGGCCGCGCTGGGAATGTAGAGCGCCGCGTTCACCGATCACCTCGGGCGGCGGCCGAGAGTGCGCTCAAGGCGAGAATTGCGGCCGGGGTACTCCGCCGGGGAGCGGTCGGGGAGACGGCGCGCCCTCTCCAGGATCCGCGTGGCGACGTACTCGGCCTCGTACTCCACCCTCTCCTCGTACGTGGTCCTGCCGAGGTAGTTGGTCTGGCCGAGCACCGTCGCCACCATCTTGGGATCCAGCGACGGGAACACGATGCGGTGCAGCCGCGCCGGGTCGTGGCCGAGCAGCAGATGCGCCAGTTCGTGCAGGATGATGTGCTCTTGGTGCAGGGCCGTGGTGTACGGCTGATAGCGGATGATGTCGAGCTCTTCGCGCATCTCCGTCAGCCCATAGAGGCGGCTGGGAAGCTCCACCATGGGGATCACCCTGATCTCGCGCCCTCGTGCCGCGCCGACCTGTTCACACAGTTTGCGCGCGCTGAACGGAACAGGAAGCCTCAGCTCCTGCACGAGCCGCCCGCACTCGTACCAGATATCTTTGCGACACACGTCCCGCCTCGCACTCTTGAGGGCCGTGGGGGTTAAGGACCGCCGGCCGTGTCGGGCCCCGCCTCGCCGTCGGGCAGGTCTTCGAGCTCGCGCATCCGCTCGACGACTTCTCTGATGGAGGCGAGGCTCTCAGCCGACAACCCCGCTGCCCGCATCGCCATCGACTTAACTCCGGCATCCTTGAACGCGTTGAGGAGCTTGAGTTGCTCCATGAGGGCAGGATCGTCCTCAAGGAAGTACTGCGAGGGTACGCCGAAGAAGCGAGCGAGCGCCTCGATGTGCTTGATGGTCGGATTGTCGCGCTCGCCCTTGCGCAGGTACCAGATATAAGTGCCGGAGATGGTGGGCCCGCCTCGATCCTTGAGGCCCGCGGCCACCTCGTCGTTGCTGTACGGGCCTCTGCCCGGCGGGTGAACGGTCTGGAAGAGAAATTCTAGCTTCTCGGCGAGCGTCATCGGTGGCTGCCCTGACCCCTGGTCCGTCATGCCGGCCCCTCCCACCGCTCGGCGGTAACTGCTGTGAAGAGCGTACCGCATCCGCCCTGACATGAGTTGACAACCGGTCGGTGTCCATCCAAGCTGATCCTATAACTTCTATGAATATCAAGCGGCAAAGATCTTAACATCAGTTGAGATTCTCCTGGCGACTGGGTCACATGAGAGGACCCGATCCGATGCGCACCATAGAAACCATCGCAGCGGAGATGTTCGGTGCCGGATGGGAAGTTTTCGTCGTCCCCATCACGAGCGGCATCTTCGTCACCGCCCTCATCGGCGGCATGCGGGCCATGTGGACCCGCCGCCGCGTACCCAAGGTGGTCTCCCGGCGGGTCCGCCGCAAGAACTACCTCAACACGGTGGGCAACGAGTCCGCGCAGAAGGGCACCCAGCGGATCGACGTCGTGGCCTTCGGCCTGGCGCCGGCCACCGAGAAGCGCACGATCGACATCCGCAAGACCTGGGAGCGGATCAACAGGGACGGCTGCGTCCGGGTGGTCACCCACGACTCCGAGGACAACATCCGCGGCGGCGTGGACCTGCTCAACCGGGGCATCCAGGTCCGGGTCGCCCAGCCGGAGCTGGGCATGGGGAACTTCAGCTTCCACCTGTTCTCCCGCGAGCCCGCCGAGGAGTCCACCCTGATCGTCAACCACCGCGTCGAGGGCAAGGACCGGCCGGCCAGGCAGGACGGGCTCGCGGCGACCCAGATCCTGGGTGAGTACTTCGAGAGGGTCTGGGACGGCGGTCAACCACTGGAGGCGGTGCTCGCCAAGATGATCTGCGGCCATGTCGCGGGGCACGGCGACGCGGCGGAGGTGCGGCAGGCGCTGCGGAAGACCGAGCGGTTGCTCGGCATCGACCTGCGGGACGGGGCCAAGGTGCTGCCCCACCTGGCCTTCGGCAACGACTGTCAGGTGGTGTTCATCCTCGGGCTGCCGGGCTCGGGCAAATCACTCGTACGCCGCTCGCTGGCACGACACCTGGAGACGATGGGCATCCAGACGGCCCAGCTCTCCGACTACAGCTTCATCTACGGCGACTACGTGCGCGATGCGATCAAGCTGGAGTCCGCCCGCGGCGGCGACTTCATCGCGCACTCCGCCGGAGCTTTCGAGGTGAGCGACACCGCCGTCCTCGGGCCCGCGCTGCAGGCGCTGGCCCAGGCCGTCCGCGTCAACGTCAAGCAGCGGGGCAAGGTCGCCCTCGTCGAGTTCGCCAGGCCCAACCTGCTGTCGGCGCTGCGGGAGTTCGAGGACCTCAGGTCCAACAGCCGGGTCGTGTACGTGAGCGCCGCCGACCGGTTGCGGGCCGAGCGGCTCAACCGCCGCGTCGAACCGCTCGAAGTGATCGTGTCCGGCACGGACATCACGATCAGGACCAGCGACAACCATCTGCTCCCGACCTCGGCCAACCAGGCCATCTACGCCAAGGACAACATCGACGACCTCAAGGCCGACACGCACTGGAACCGCCGGGTGTTCCAGATCCACAACGACATCGACGACACCGGCACCAGGATAGACGCGCGGCTGGACGAGTTCGTGGAGAACGTCATCCGCCCGTACTGGCTGCCGCGCCGCCATCAACCGTAGCCCCGGGGGTGTGGCGGCGCCCGGCTTCCCGCCGGTCGCCGCCACGAGGTGCCGGTTGTCAGACGCGCTTCCAGAGGGCGGCCACGTTCGACGGCTCCCAGCCGGCGAGCGCGGTGTGTGCCTGGAGGCACTCATACGTCTGCCCGCCGAACGTCACCCTGTCGCCCACGCGGTAGGCCGTGCCGGCGCTCCACGTGCCGCCGGGCTGGTTGGACGTGGGGGTGGGCGTCGGCTTCGGGGGCGAGGTGGGGGTCGGCGTGGGAGTCGGCGTCGTCGGGGTGCCGCCGCCGCCGAAGTCCACGTCGGAGCAGGTGTAGAACGCCTCGTTGCTGCCGACCACGCGCTGCCAGATCGAGTACAGGATGTGCCGGCCGCTACGTTGCGGGAGGTTGATGCTCCAGTTGGTGAACGTCGTCGGGTTCTGGCCGTTGAACGTCTTGATGTGGACCAGGTCGGACCACTTCAGGGGCATGGTCGGGTTCCAGCCCGCGCGGGTGATGTAGAACTCGAAGTTGCTGTTGGAGTGCGGGGCGGTGGCGTGGTAGGTGAGCTGGAAGTTGCCGGAGCTCACCTTGGTCGCGGGCCAGTCGGCGCGCTGCAGGTCCAGGCCACGGTACTTCTCGCGCCCCGCGCTGCAGAGCTTGCCGTCCGGGATGAGCTGGCGGTGCCGTCCGCCCGCTTCGAGCAGGGAGACCTCGTTCCAGTCGTAGAAGGCCTGCGTGCCGGCGGCCGCGACGGCGGCCTTGCAGGCGGCGGACTTCGGCGACTCCGGGCCCTCGTTCTTGCAGACGTAGACCCGGCTGGGCGGGTTGGACATGGTGCCGTGGGCGTTGGCCGCCGACGCCGGCAGCAGGGCCAGCAGTCCGGAGGCGGCAACCGCGGCGGCCATCGTGCTCTTGCGCATCTTGCACTCCTGGGGGTGGGAGGAGTTCGTACGGGATGAACGAGAATCAGATGAGCGTCAGCAGGAGAGGTTGCCTCCAGGGCTCACGCCGAGAATCCCGGTGAACCTCTGGTAGGCGTTCACCCGGCTCTGGACCTGGCCGGGGTTCTTGCCGCCGCACTCCATGCTGCCGTTGATGCTGCGGATCGTCTCGCCGAACCCGCGGCCGTTGACCATGGCGTTGTGCGGGGTCATGGTTCCCGGGCCACGCTGGGTCATCCAGTACCACAGCGCGGTCTTCCACGCGATCGCCGAGTCCCGTTCCACCTTCCACGGGTCGGCCAGCAGGTTGACGCCGAGGGCGTCGCCCGCCGCCTTGTAGTTGAAGTTCCAGCTCAGCTGGATCGGCCCGCGACCGTAGTAGGCGGCCTGTCCCGCGGGGCAGCCGTAGGGCTGCTTGGGGTCGCAGTAGTGCGGGTAGTTGGCGGTGTTCTGCTCCACGATGTGGACCAGGCCGCCCGTCTCGTGGTTGACGTTGGCCAGGAAGGCGGCGGCCTCCTGCTTCTTGACCGTGGCGCTGCCGGTACGGGCGAACGCGGGGAAGGAGGCCATGGCGGTGGTCAGGCCGCTGTAGCTGTAGAACGGTTTGCGGTTCGGGAACATCTGGTTGAACTGGGCCTGGCTCACCACGGCCGCGCCTGGGTTGGGCGGGTTGGTCCCGCCGCAGTTGTGCGGATCCCAGTACCAGTGGCTGATCACCGGGTCGTAGCCAGGGTTCTCGTTCACGGCGATGTAGTACTTGCCGTCGGTGTATCGGACGATGTTGCCCACGGCGTACCACTTCCCGGCCACCCAGTTCGGGTAGTCGCAGGCTGTCGCGGAGGCCGGTGAGGCGGGAAGGGTGACTGAGATCGTGCCTCCGGCGATCAACGCGGCGGCGGCCACCGACGTCAGGCTTCGTCGCACCCGGAACTTCCTTTCGCAGTCATCTCTTAGGAAAGTTTCCTATGAGTTGTGGCTGCGATGGTGGCACGACCGAGGCCGCGCCACAAGACCCAAAGTCAACCCGCGAGTCAGCCCACGCCGACTTCCTGAAGGGCACCGAGCTGGTCGACCTGCTCATGGTCATGGCCGGGTGGGGGGATCGGTGGCTCGCGGGCGAGGCGGGGCCGCCGGTGCTGTATCGCCATCACGCGTGCGGCGAGATCGCCCGGGTCGATCTGCGCTGCGACCACTGCGGCGAGCCGATGCACGCCGGTGACGTGGACCTGCTGCCCGGCCCTGGCGCGGCCGGGCAGGACCCGGCCTCAGAGAAGGCCGGGTAGAGCCGCCGGGTCGGGCAGCCGGGTTGGGTCCGGCCTGGTCGGGTCCGGCCTGGTTGGGTCCGGCCTGGTCGGGTCCGGCCTGGTCGGGTCCGGCCTGGTCGGGTCCGGTTTCAGAGGAGGTCCACCAAGTGGTCCGCGATCGCGGAGATGGTGGGCTGCTGCCACAGGAGGGTCGCCGGTAGGCGGCGGCCGAAGTGCTTCTCCAGGCGCCGCCTGACCATGACGGTCATCACCGAATCCAGCCCCTGCTCGACCAGGGGACGCCGGAGCGCCAGGTCCTCCGGGGCGAGCCGCATCACGGCCGCGATCTCCGCGCGGACCTCGGTCAGGGCGTACTCGCGCAGTTCCTCCGGCGGCAGGGCGGCGAACGACTCCGCGGGCCCCTGGAGATCGTCCTCGGCCGTCGCGGGGGTGTCGATCACCGGATAGCGCAGGCCGGACAGGTGCCCCACCACGTGGCCGTCGGCGTCGGCCAGGAGCGCCAGCACGGTGTCGGCGGCCGCCGGATCGACGGCCGCGTCGATGATCACGGTCTCCGGTGGCGTGCCGGTCAGTTTCACCTCGTCGATGTGCACGACCATGCGCAGCACCGGATCGCCGGGGAAGACGCAGGGAGCGACCGACATCACCGCGTCCAGCGCGGACGCCCAGGTGGCCCCGGAGTCCGGGTGCGGCGTACGGACCGTGGCGCGCAACACGCCGTCCCCGCTCAGCAGCGTCTCGATCGTCCAGTCGAAGCCCGTCGTGGGCACACCCACCGCGGCCAGCCGCTGGTGCACGAACCCGGGGTCGATCGGGGTGAGACCGGTCGCGTCCGGCAGCACGGGGCTCGGGGCCGCCTGGGGGGCCGTAGCCACCGGAGGGGCTGTGGCTGCGGTGACGTGGATCAGCCAGGCGGGTTCCGGTTCGTCGGGGCCGGCCGGTGTACGCGCCGCGATCCGTATCGCAGGAGGCTCGTGGACGACCTGGATCTGCCTGCGTTCCGCGGTCATCAGCGGATGCGTCATCTCCACGTCGGCGAGGACGGGAAGGGTGCCGTCCAGGTCCGCGACCGCACGCAGGAACGTGTTGACCAGCACGGCGGCGGGCACGATCTCGACCCCGCCGACCGCGTGGCTGCCCGGATAGGGCCGGTTCGCGTCCTCCAGGCTGGTCCGCCACACCCGGGTCCTGCTGCCCGCGAGGCTCGTCCCGGCGCCGAGCAGGGTGTGGGAGTCCGCCTCGTGCCCTCGGTTCTCGTCGCCGCCCGGGGCCTCACGCCAGTGGCGGCGGTGCTGCCAGGCGTACGGCGGCAGGGTGACCAGGCCGCCGGATGGCTGCAGGCGGCTCCAGTCCGGCTCGACGCCGTGGCAGTGCGCCAGGCCGAGCGCGGTGCGGAAGGTCGCTCGCTCCGGCTGGTTCCGGCGCAACGTGGTGCCGACGAACACGTCCTCGAACCCGGTCTCCGCGAGCGTCTCGGTGATGGAGTGCGCGACCACGGGGTGCGGGGAGATCTCCAGGAACGCGCGGTGGCCGTCCTGCGCCGCCGCCGTCGTCGCCGCGGCCAGCAGTACCGGGTCGCGGAGGTTCGCCGCCCAGTACGCGCTGTCCAGGACCGGCGTGGACCGGGGGTCGGCCAGCACGGTCGTGTACATGGGGATGCGGGGCGCGCCGAAGGAGAGGTCGGTGACGGCGGCCGCCAGTTCGACGGCCAGCGGATCCATGTGCGGGCTGTGGAAGGCGACGTCGGAGGCGACCCGGCGGACCACGATGCCCTCGGCAGGCCACTCGTTCAGCACCGCCTCGACCGCGGCGACGTCGCCGGACAACACGGTGGAGTCCGGTGCCGACGAGATGGCGGGAACCAGGTCGGTACGGCCGGCCAGCCGCTCGGCCGCCTCCTCGAAGGGCAGGCCGACCATCACCATGGCGCCCTTGCCCTCGGCCCGGCGCAGCAGCCGCGACCGGCGGCAGATCAGCCGCGCGCCATCGGTGACGGTCATCGCACCGGCCGTCACCGCCGCCGCGATCTCGCCGACGGAGTGGCCGATGACCGCCTTCGGACTCACCCCGTACGAGCTCCAGAGCCGGGCGAGACCGAGCTGCATCACAAAGATCATGGTCTGTACGCGGTCGATCCCCTCCAGCTCGCCCTCGGCCAGGATCTTCCTGGGGGAGAAACCGATCTCCTCGGCGAAGATCGGCTCCACCTCGTCCACCAGGGACGCGAACTCCGGCTCCGTGGCCAGCAGCTCCTGCCCCATCCCACGCCACTGGCAGCCCTGCCCGGAGAACACCCAGACCGGCCCGGGGCCAGGCTCGGGCAACACATCGCCGGTGATGACGGCCTCGGACGGCACGTCGGCGGCCAGCCTGCGGAGACCCGCCGCCAACTCCTGCCGGTCCCCGCCGATCACGACGGCTCGCCGACCCAGGTGCGAGCGCCGCAACGCCAGCGTGTGCCCCACCGAAGCAAGATCGAGACCATCAAGCCGGTCGGGCCGGTCGAGGTCGTCGAGCTGCTCGCGGCCATTAAGCCGGTCGAGCTGGTCGCTGCCATCATGCCGGTCGCGGCCATCGAGCCGGTCGAGCTGGTCGCTGCCATCGAGCTGGTCGGCCAGTCTGCCCGCGTACTGCCGGAGAGCCTTTTCCGACGCGGCCGACAGCGGGAACAGGCGCTCCCCCGTCCCCTCCTCCCCGCTGGCTGCCGCCGGAGCCGGTGGAGCCTGTTCGAGCAGGATGTGCGCGACGGTGCCGCCGTACCCGAAGCTGGAGACGCCCGCCCGTCTGGGATGCCCGCGATCCGGCCACGGCGAACGTTCGGTCACCACGCGAAGTCCTGAGGTCTCCCACGAGATGGCCGGGTTCGGGGTGGTCAGCACGCTCGGCGGGATCTCGTCGCGGTGCAGGGCGAGCACCGCCTTGATGATCCCGGCGATGCCGGCGGCGCCTTCGAGGTGGCCGATGTTGGACTTGACCGAGCCGATGAGGCACGGGTCGTCCGGCAGGCGTCCCGCGCCGTACACGGAGGCCAGCGCCTGTGCCTCCAGCGGGTCGCCCAGCCGGGTCCCGGTCCCGTGCGCCTCGACGTAGCCGACCGAGGCCGGCGCGATGCCCGCCTGCCGGCAGGCCCTGAGCATCACGTGTTCCTGGGCCTCCCCGCACGGCGCCATGATGCCGTTGGTGTGCCCGTCCTGGTTGACGGCGCTGCCGATGACCAGCGCGAGCACGCGGTCGCCGTCGCGGCGGGCGTCGGACAGCCGCTTGAGCACGACCACGCCGCAACCCTCGCCGCGCCCGTACCCGTCGGCCGTGGCGTCGAACGACTTGGACCGCCCGTCGGGCGCCAGGGCTCCGGCGGCGCCGAGCGTGATGGTCTGGCCCGGGGTCACCAGCAGGTTGACCCCGCCGGCGAGGGCGACGTCGCTCTCGCCGAGCCGCAGGCTCTGCGTGGCCAGGTGCAGCGCGACCAGCGACGCCGAGCAGGCGGTGTCGATCGCCATGCTGGGCCCGCGCAGGTCCAGGGAGTAGGAGATGCGGTTGGCGACGGCGCAGGTCGCCGCGCCGATCCCGGTCCACGCCTCGATCTGGGGCAGATCCTCCAGCAGGCGGCTGCCGTAGTCGGCCGTGCAGACCCCGACGAACACCCCGGCGTCGGTGCCGGCCAGCTCGTGCGGCGGCAGGCCCGCGTGCTCCAGAGCCTCCCACGCGGTCTCCATCAGGATCCGCTGCTGCGGATCCATCAGCTCGGCCTCGCGGGGCGACAGGCCGAAGAACTCCGCGTCGAAGCCCTCGCTGTCGCTCAGGAAACTGCCATGGCGTACGGCGTCGCGCAGCGCGGCGGCGTACTCGGGACTCCGGTTCTCGTACGGGCGCCAGCGTTCGGCGGGCAGCGGCCCGGTCGTGTTCCGGCCCGCGCACAGCAGGTCCCAGAACTCCTCCGGTGAGCCGGCGTCGCCGGGAAAGCGGCATCCGATCCCGACCACCGCCACTGGTTCCACGACCATCTGCGTTCGTTTCCCTTCGAGGTCAGGCCCATGGAGGTGTGTCGAGAATCTGGATCACGGCGCTGGAGACGGTGACCCCGGGGCCGGTGCCGAGCATCAGCAGGTGGTCGCCGGGGCCCAGTTCCCCGGTCATCAGCAGCCGGTCGAGGGCGAGAACCTGGTCGCTGGCCCCGCAGTGGCCGATGGTGCGGCCGTAGTCCCAGGTCGAGCGGGACATGGGCAGGTCGAGCGCGGCCATGCAGCGCTGTTCGACGATCTCCTCCGAGTAGTTCATGAAGGCCACCCGGGCCAGGTCGCGGGCCTCGATCCCGGTCTCGGCCAGCGCGCGCTCGACGACCTCCATCAGCGCCCGCTGGATCTTGAACAGCGCCGCCGTGCTCTCCCCCTTGGGCATGACCTGCTGCCGGAACTGCTCGTTCCTGGTTCCGAAGCTCATCCGGCGGCCGACGGTGACGCCGGGCGGGAACAGGGGTTCCGTGCCCCGGTGCAGTTCCTCGGCCTCGGGCACGGTCACCGTGCAGATCGACGTCAGCCGCGCGAAACCCGTTTCCTTGGTGAGCACGAGCGCGGCGGCGGCGTCACCGCCGATGTAGCCGGGGCCCATCCGCCAGCGGTCCATCAGCGGCGTGCCGTAGTTGTCGGCGGAGACCAGCAGGGCGGCCTGCCGGCCGGGAGCGGCGTCCAGGTAGCCGGCCGCGAGTTCGAGCGCGATGAACATCCCGTTGCAGCCCTGCCGGATCTCGGTGGCCAGGACGTCCCCGCCGACCAGGTTGCGCTGCAGGTAGGAGTGCGGCGGCCAGCCGTCGGGACCCTGGTGCCAGGTCGAGGCGTACAGGAGCAGGTCCAGGTCGGCCGGCGCCCGGCCGCTGCGCTTGAGCGCGCTCTGCGCCGCGTGCAGTGCCATCTCCGGAGCCGGCAGGTCACCGGCCACCGCCGCCCCGGCCAGGTTGTGCAGCTCGACCTCTTCGGCCGGGTACCAGCCCTTGGCGACGGCCTTCTCGACGCTGACCGTCCGGGGAACGAAGGCTCCCACACCGCCGATGTAGGTATCCGCCTGCTTCATGCGGATCGCGCCGATTCGAGCTCTTCGAGCATCGCGACGATGGTCGCGACGTCCCTGAAGTTCTCGGGGTCGAGTCTCGCGGCGGGCACCGGGACGCCGAGCTCCTTCCTGATGAAGTTGAGCAGGCGCGCCGTGCGCAGGGAGTCCAGCAGCCCCGACAGCAGCAGCGGCGTCGTCTCGTCCACTTCCAGGTCGAGATCGTCCGGCACCAGGTTCTCCTGGATGAAGGCGATGAGCCGGTACGCGGTCATGCGAGTGCCTCTCTCGTCCTGGGAGCGGTCGCGAGGACCCGGAACACGGCCGCGGCGACCGACGTCCCCGAGCCGAACCCCACCATGAGCAGGTGATCGCCGGGTAAGAGCCCGCCGGTGGCGACCAGGTGCTCGAAGGCGATGAACTGGTCCACCGCGCCGCAGTGGCCGACGCGCCGGCCGTAGTCCCAGGTCGTCTGCTCCAGCTCGATCCCGAGCCAGGACATCTGCCCGTCCAGGTCCTCGCGGCGGCCGTGCGGGAACGCCACCCTGCCGAGGTCGTCCGGCCCGATCCCGGCCTCCTCCAGGGTCTGCTCCACCTGCTGCATCATCGTCTTCTGGATCGTCAGATGGATCCCGGTGCCGCGCTCCTTGAGCAACCGCTGGCGGAACTCCTCGTGCCGGTCTCCGAAGCTCAGCCCTCTGCCGACGGTGGCGTCCGGCGGGAAGAGGGGGTACGCGCCGTCGTTGACCGCGTCGGCCTCGGGGATCGTCGTCACGTTCACCGAGAGGAGTTCGGCCATGCCGTACTCCTTGCCGAGGATGAGCGCGCACGCGGCGTCGCCCATCACCGCCCCCGGCGTCATGCGCCAGCGGTCCACCAGCGGGGTGCCGTGGTTGTCGGCCGAGACCACCATCGCGGTGTCCCGGCCCTGGTCGGCCTGCAGGTAACTGGCCGCGAGCTGCAGCGAGCTGATCATGCCGACGCAGCCGCTCCTGATCTCGAACGCCGGCACGTCCCCGCCGAGGAGATGCATCTGCAGGTAGTGCTGTGGTTGCCAGCCGTTCGGGCCCTGGTGCCAGACCGACGGGTAGAGCAGCAGGTCGAGGTCGCGCGGGGAGGATTCGCCCCAGCGGTCGTAGGCGTCCAGCACCGCGCGCCGCGCCATCTCCGGCGCGGGCATGTCGCCGGCGACCGCCGCGCCGATCTGCTGGAACCGCTCGACCTCCTCGGCCGGATACCTGCCCTCCCTGGCCGCCTGCTCCACGCTCACGATGTCCGGCACGAAGACGCCAAGGCTCCTGACGAACATGTTGGATGTACGCACACGTCCCCTAACTCGTCAAACGGTGGGAGGGCACCGTCGGACCGACGGAGCACCATGGGAGACGGCGTCGGCGAAGACGCCGGTGGGGTTTCCGGCAGGCGGGTGAGGAGAATCAGGCGGGATGGGCGACGCGCATCCGAAGCCTTATATTGGAAACACAGTCAATAGCACGCGGCCGGCAGACGGAATATCGGCGGTGAGGCGATGTTTCGGCCGGTCACTCTCTCACCGGCCGTCCCAGAGGAAAGGATAGATCCGACCATCGGGTAAAGCAATATAACGCCCCGAAATCTGGATGACGTCATTCCGTGATCGGATCCCGTCGGAACGTGTTGAATTATGAAATGCACTTTTCTGCGGCGAGCTGCGGTTTTGCCTCCTGGACGGGTCCAGAGTGCGTTTCCGAAATTGTCAGCCGAGGACCCTGGCGCACACGATGCCGTTGAGCCTGAACTCGGCCGGCACGGCGTTCGTTCCGCTGTAGGTCGCCTCGAAGCCGAAGCTGGTGCTTGAGCTGGCGCCGATGACGGCGTTGTGGGCGTCGTTGCGCGCGGTCACCTGCGTGCCGGACTGCGTCACCACGGCGTTCCAGGCGGTCGTGACCTGCTGGTTGCCCGGCCAGCCCCACGTCACGGTCCACCGGTCGATGGGGGTCGTGCCGGTGTTCCTGATGGTCACGCTGCCGGTGAAGCCGCCGCTCCAGGTGGTGGTGGCGTAGGAGACCTGGCAGGAGGTGCCCATCTTGAGCGCGCCGCGCAGGTAGGCGGCGAAGGTGTCCCAGGTGGGGTTGGGCGAGCCGACCTGGGTGGTCCCGCCGCAGTTGGTGGTGGTGTAGACGGTCTGGGTGCCGAAGCGGGCGGGGTCCATGACGTCGCTCTTGCCGTGGTCCGCGCCGGGGACCGAAATGAACTGGCCGTTGCCGCAACTCGCCTTGATCTTGTTGTAGAGCAGCACGCTCTGCCCGTGCGGCACCAGGAAGTCGGCCTGGCCGTGCAGGAACAGCAGCGGCGGGTCGGCGCTGTCGACGTAGTTGATCGGGTTGGCCAGGGCCACCTTGGCGGGGCAGGTCTGGATGGCGCAGCCGATCAGCTGGGACTCCGGCGAGACGGGAGAGTCGTGGTCCAGCCCGCCGCCCGGCAGGTTCTGCGCGTTCATCTGCAGGAAGTCGGTGGGGCTGTAGAAGGCGAGCCCCGCCTGCACGGAGCTGGAGACGCCGGTCGTGCCGACGGTGCCCTCAAGCGAGGAGACGCCGCCGGTGAAGGTGGCCATCTCCGTCAGCCAGCCGCCCGAGGAGTCGCCCATCATCGCGAAGCGGTTGGGGTCGAGCTGGTAGGTGGCGGCGTTGGCGCGTAACCACCGGATGGCCGCCTTCACGTCGTGCACCTGGGCCGGGAAGACCGCCTGCGAACTGGACCTGACGCTGACTCCGGCCACCGCGAACCCCCTGGCGTTGAGTTCGGCGGCGATCGCGTCCGCGCCCCTCTTGCCGTCGTCGCTCGACCAGGCCGAGCCGCTGTGCCAGATGACCAGCGGACGCGGGGTGATGCCGCCGGATGGCAGGTACAAGTCCAGCAGGTGCCCCCGGGAGCCGGCCGGCTGCGCGGGCGCGTAGGCGATGTCGCTGATCACCTGCGCGGCCTGAGCCGGTGGCGAAATGACGAGCGACGCAGTGAGGGTGGCCAGCATGGTCATGACCATGCCGAGAATCGCGGGCATGCGGGTACGAACGCGCATCGTGCGCCTCCGGTCATTCTGGGTGGGGTGTCGGTATGACAGATAGCTGATGATCGTCAAAGTAATCATCGAAAGTCAAAGTTGATCCCGAATGGCTGACACCCTTTCCTGGCGCGCGGTCAGTGCTAATCTTGACCGCCAAGATCCACCCAGTGGCAGGAGGATTGATGCGCAAGGCACGCGCGGTTCTCGTCTCGGCCGTTCTGGCCGCCGGAATGTCGTTGACGATCGGCGCCGCCCCGGCACACGCCGAGAAGCTGAACGGCATCTACCGGGAACTCCCGGAATGCCAGCGAGTCGGCAACTACGGCGACCAACAAGGCTGGTGGGACGGCTGGCGATGCGAGTACAAGAGCCAGTACCACTACTACTTCCTCTACGCCTGACGCCGTAGACAAGGGTGCGCCCCCGGCTCCGACATCGCGGGCCAGGGGCGCTCGGCGACCGGCTCACGAGCATCGTCGGGGCTGCCGACGCCAGGGCTCGGCGGTATGGCCGCGGTATGCGGTGGTTGTACCGCCGCTTGAAGCTTTCACCGGCATCGTGAGCGGTGGGGCGGCCGGAAGGTTCCGGGATCGGTTCAGCGACAAGCTCGAAGTCATGAGTACTGACGAGCAGGGAGGACCCGGCTCCACGAGGTCCCCGATCGCGACATCGCCCGGTCCACCCGCGTGGGGGGAACTGCTGGGCCGGCGGCATCTCGGGTCGGCGATCGTGCTGGCCGGTGGGGTGCTGGTGGGGGCGATCAACATCTACCTGGCGGCGAGCCTGCTGCCGAGCGCGGTGGCCGAGCTGGGCGGCGCCGGCTTCTACGCCCTGAACATGACGGCCTATCTGGTCGCCATGGTGATCGCGACGACGCTCGCCGGCCGGTTGTTGTCCCGGTGGGGGAACATCGGCGCCTACCTCACCGGGTTCGCGACGTTCGTCGCGGGCTCGCTGGCCTGCGCGCTGAGCCCGGCGATGGAGGTGTTGCTGGTCTCCAGGGGGGTCCAGGGGCTGGGCGCCGGGCTGCTGTCCGGGCTGGGGTTCGCCGTCCTCCGGTCGGCGCTGCCGGCCAGGCTCTGGACGCGCGGCGCGGCTCTGATGTCGGCGATGTACGGCGTCGGCAACTTCGCCGGTCCGGCGCTCGGCGGCCTGTTCGCCCAGTTCGGGTCGTGGCGGCTGGCGTTCGTCGCGATGGCGGTGATCGGGGCGGGATGCGGCGCGCTCGTGCCCCGCGTACTGCCGCGCAGTGATCGCGGAAGCGGGCACGGCGGCGAGCGCGGCGGCGGTCGGGGCGGCGGCGAGCGGGTTCCGGTTCCGGTTGGGTCGCTGGTGCTGATCACGGCGGCTGCCGCGGCCGTGAGCATGGCGGGGGTCGTGGCCGGCACGCCGGCGAAGGTCGCCTGCATCGTGGCGTCGCTGCTGCTGATGGCCGGGTTCGTCGCGCACGAGCGGCGCAGCGAGCTGCGCGTCTTCCCCCGGACGACCTACCAGCGGGGTTCGTCGCTCAAGTGGATCTACCTGACGTTGGGGCTGCTGGCCTTCGGCGTCTCGGTCGAGTCGTTCCTGCCGCTGTTCGGCCAGCGGCTCGCCGGGCTGCCGCCCCTGGTGGCGGGGTTCTTCGCCGCGGCCATCTCACTCGGCTGGTCGACGACCCAGATCGGCAGCTCGTCGGTGACGGGACCCCGGGCGGTGCGCCGGCTGCGCGTGCTCGGCCCGCTGCTGCTCGCCGCCGGCCTCGCCGTCCAGGGGCTGCTGCAGGCCGAGAACGCGCCGATCTGGCTGGTGATCGCCTGGGTGCCGGTGCTGTACGTCGCCGGCGCGGGCATCGGCCTGGCCTACCCGCACCTGTCGGTGGCCGCGATGTCCAGCACCCAGGACCCGGAGGAGGGCGGGCGGGCCGCGGCGGCGATCGCCACCGTGACGAGCCTGTCGATCGCGTTCGGCACCGCGGTCGGCGGGGCCCTGGTCAACCTGGGCGGCGGATCGATGCTCGACGCGGCGCGTTACTCGCTGTTCGGCATCGCGATCATCTGCGGACTCGGGGCTCTCACCGCCCGGGCCGCCCGATGACCGGCTTCCGTCGTAGGCTGCATTGCGCACGTAACGGACAGGAGGCGTGAAGATGGCCGGGACGACGTTGACCGAGGTGATGGCCGAACTGGCCGAACTGGAGGATCCGAAGGCACGGGCCGTGAACGAGAAACACGGCGACGATCACGGGGTGAACCTCGGCAAGCTGCGCGCGATCGCCAAGCGGCTGAAGACGCAGCAGGAGCTCGCGTACCGGCTCTGGGAGACCGACGACACCGCGGCGCGGTTGCTGGCGCTGCTGATCTGCCGTCCGAAGGCGTTCGAGCGTGACGAGCTGGACCGCATGTTGCGCCAGGCGCGTGCGCCCAAGGTGCAGGACTGGCTGGTGAACTACGTGGTGAAGAAGAACCCGCACGTCGAGGAGCTGCGCCTGGCCTGGTTCACCGATCCGGATCCGGTGGTCGCGAGCGCCGGTTGGGCGCTGACCACCGAACGCGTGGCCAAGAAGCCCGAGGGCCTCGATCTCGAAGGGCTGCTCGGCGTCATCGAGGCGGAGATGAAGGACGCTCCCGATCGGCTGCAGTGGGCGATGAACCACTGCCTGGCGCAGATCGGGATCGAGCACGCCGGGCACCGCGCCCGCGCGCTCGACATCGGCGAGCGCCTGGAGGTGCTCAAGGACTACCCGACCGCCCCGGGCTGCACGTCGCCTTTCGCGCCCATCTGGATCAACGAGATGGTGCGCCGGCAGCACGACGCGTAGCCACTGCTCAGACGTCCGCGCCGGTCCTCTTGGTGGCCGCGGCCGCGGCCGCGGCGAGTGCGTCGGCGTGTGCCCGGAGGATGCGATGGTGCACCGGGCAGTCGTCGAGGTGGTCGCGCCGGCACTCGATGGTGTGCCGTAGCGCCTTCTGCGCCCGCTGGATCCGCTCCACCCGCTCGTCGAGTTCACGCAGCTTCGCCACCGCCGCGGCCCGCCAGCCCAGTGCGGTACGGCCATCGGGACCGACCAGCGCGGCGATCTCCGACAGCGTGAATCCGGCCTGTTTGAGCAGGTCGATGAGGGCGATCTGTTCGACGGCGACCTCGTCGTAGACGCGCTTGCCACCCGCGCGCCTCGTGGCGTACAGCAGGCCCTTGCGCTCGTAGAAGCGCAGCGCGGACGACGCCACGCCGGTGCGGGCCCGCAGCTCGGATATCGTCAGCTCGTTCATTGACTTGAACCTTAGTTCAACCTGAATGATGAGCGAGGTGAACAGTCACCAGGATGAGAAGCGCGTCGCCGTGGTCACCGGAGCGGGCAGGGGAATCGGGCTGGCGACCGTACGGGCGCTGGTCGAGGAGGGGTACGCGGTCGTCGCCGGCAGCCGTACGATCACCGGCGCGCTCAAGGACACGACACCGGACGCGCTGGCGATCGACCTGGGCACCGGCGACGGCCCCGGCCACCTCGTGCGGCACGCGATCGACCGGCACGGCGGCATCGACCTCCTCGTCAACAACGTCGCGGGCACCTCCACACCGGCCGGGGGCTTCCTCGAACTCGACGACGCCGCCTGGCGTCACACGGTGGACCTGACGTTGATGTCGGCGGTGCGCGCCACCCGCGCCGCACTGCCGAGCCTCCTGGAGCGCCGCGGCGCGGTGATCAACATCGGCTCGGTCAACTCCCGGCTGCCGCAACCGCGCCTGGTCGCCCAGTCGGCGGTCAAGGCGGCGCTGTCCAACCTCGGCAAGGCGCTGGCCGAGGAGTTCGGCGGCCGTGGGCTGCGGGTGAACACGATCTCCCCCGGCCCGGTATGGACCGACGTGTGGACCTCCCCCGGCGGGCCTGGTGACGTGCTCGCCCAACGCGCGGGCATCGCGCGGGAGAACCTCGCCGATCAGCTTCCCGCGTTCGTCGGCATGTCGACCGGCAGGTTCACCGAGCCTGAGGAGGTCGCGGCGCTGGTGGTGTTCCTCGCGTCCGGCCTGGTCCCCAACATGAGCGGCTCGGAACTCGTGATCGACGGCGGGCTGCTCAAGACGCTCTGAGCGCCTCCCCGGTCTGCCGGTTGGGGAAGGCGCGCCGGTATTCGGTGGGCGCCACCCCGAGATGCGCGGCGAAATGGTGGCGGAGGTTGTTGGAGCTGCCCAGGCCGCTGCGTTCGCTGATCTGGTCGATGGGCAGGTCGGTGCTCTCCAGGAGTTGTTGCGCGCGGGCGAGCCGCTGGTGCAGCAGCCACTTCATCGGGCTCGTGCCGGTCGCCGCCCGCAGGTTGCGGTGGAAGCTGCGCACGCTCATCCCGGCGCGGGCGGCCAGGTCGTCCACGGTGAGCGGGCGGTCGAGGTGCTCCAGGGCCCAGTGCAGCACGGGTGCGATGCCGTCGTCGCCCACCTCGACGGCGCGTTCCACGAACTGGGCCTGACCGCCCGGCCGGTGCGCGGGGACCACGAGGCGGCGGGCGAGCTGGTTGGCCACCCGCGCGCCGAGGTCGCGGCGGACGATGTGCAGGCACAGGTCGAGCCCGCCGCTGAGGCCGGCGCTGGTGAGCACGTCGCCGTCATCGACGTACAGGACCGAGTCGTCCACCCGCACCCGCGGGAACCGTTCCGCCAGCTCCCGGGTGTGCTCCCAGTGGGCGGTGGCGGGGCGGCCGTCGAGGAGCCCGGCGGCGGCGAGCGCGAACACGCCGTTGCAGAGCGAGACCATGCGCGCCCCGGCCGCACCGGCCCTGCGCAGCGCGTCGAGCAGCTCTTCCGGCAGCTCGCGACCGCCGTTCGTGTACGACTCCGGCACCACCGGGACGATCACGGTGTCGGCCTTCTCCAGCTCCTCCAGCCCGTACGGCGCGTTCAGCCGGAATCCCGGCGCCGACGAGGACGTCCCCGGGCGCAGCCCGCACAGGCGCAGGTCGTACCAGGGGTTCGCGAGATCGGTGTGGGCCACGCCGAACACCGCCGTCGCGATGCCCAGCTCGTACATGTCCCACATCGCGATGGCGTCGTCGATCACGACCAGCGCCACGGAGCCGGCATTCATGCGCCCACTCTATGGCAGCAATTTGGTGGATATAGGCACTCCTGCCAGTGTCGGCCGGCGTCGCCCGCTGCCATCGTGGTGAACCGCCGCATCCGAAACAGACAGGAAGTACCAGAAATGACGCGAACCCCGGTCACGATCATCGGCCTGGGCCTGATGGGCCGCGCGCTGGCCGCCGCCTTCGTGCGGGCCGGCCACCCCACGACCATCTGGAACCGCACCCCGGGAAAGGCCCAGGACCTCGTCGAAGCCGGCGCGAGCCAGGCCCCGACCGTGGCTGACGCCGTCGCCGCCGCTCCTCTGGTGATCGTCTGCGTACGCGACTACGACGCCGTACGCGAACTCCTCGCCCCCGCCGAAGCGGCCCTCTCCGGCCGCGTACTGGTCAACCTCACCTCGGGCGCCTCCGACGAGGCCCGCGCGCTGGCCGGATGGGCGGCGGAGCGCGGCGCCGGCTACCTGGACGGGGCGATCATGATGACCCCTCCCGGCATCGGCGCGCCACAGACGGTCATCCTGTACGGCGGCTCGCCGTCGCTCTACGAGACCCACGAGCAGACCCTCACCGTCCTGGGCGGCGGCACCACGCTCATCAGCTCCGACGTCGCCCTGCCATCCCTGTACGACGTCGCGCTGCTCGGCCTCATGTGGTCGACGTTCAACGGCTTCATGCACGGCGCGGCGCTCGTGGGCACCGAGAAGATCGCGGCCACCGACTTCCTGCCGATGGCCACCGACTGGCTCAAGGGCGTGGCGTCGTTCCTGACGGCGTACGCGCACCAGATCGACGAGGGCTCCTTCGCCGCCGAGGACGCCACGCTGGAGACCCAGATCCCGCCGGTCCGCCACCTCATCCACGAGAGCCGGCTGCGCGGGATCGACGCGACCCTGGCCGAGTACACCGAGCGCCTCCTCACGGAGGCCGTCGCCGGCGGCCACGCCCTGGACAGCTACGCCCGCATCATCGACCACTTCAGGCCCACCCCCGCATGACCACCCCCTTCCTACTGCCCAGCGCCGCCTCTTGGGCCGCGCTCGTCATCGAGGCGGCCGACGAGACCACCGCGATCCTGGAGAAGGCCGCCGACCGGGACTGGTCCCGCAACGCCACGGGACTGGGCTGGACCTGCCGCGCCACCCTCGACCACCTCGCCCTGGGCGTCGTCGGCTACGCGGGCCTGCTCATCGCCCGCCCCACCGACCGCTACATCACCCTCTTCGCCTCGCTCGACCCGCAGGCTCCCATCGCCCACTGCCTGGAGGGTGTCAGGATCGCGTCGAGAATGCTGTCCTCCGCCGTACGCGAGGCCGACGGCGACGTACGCGCCTGGCACCCCTGGGGCCACTCCGACGGCCCGGGCTTCGCCGCCATGGCGATCGTCGAACTGCTGGTCCACGGCATGGACATCAGCCGCGGCCTCGACCTCGACTGGCGACCACCCGACCACCTGTGCGCCCCCGCCGTCCACCGCCTCTTCCCGCAAGCCCTCGACGGAGACGACGCGACCGAGGTCCTGCTGTGGTGCACCGGCCGCACCACCCTCCCCGGCCTCACCCGCCAAACACACTGGCAGTGGGACGGCACCGTCCGGGCGCGTTAGGCGGTCGTCACGGCGGCCGTCAGGGTCATGATCGCCTGTCTTGCCCGCTGTTCGCCGTACTCCTGTCTGAGGTGTCCTGCCGTCTCCGCGCTCACTGATGCGAGCAAAGCGTGGGAGAGGGGGCTCGGGTCCGCGTGGGGGTGGGATTCGGCCAGCAGGATCGACACGTGGCGGTGCCAGAAGCGGTACGCGCCGATGCGGTGGCGGGCGCCGGGGCTGGCTGTTTCCGACATTCTGACCAGGTCCAGGTGGGCGAAGAGGTAGGTCAGGTAGGCGTCCACGAACGCCGTGAGCCTGGCGGTGGCGGGTGCGCCGGGGCCGAGGGGCGGGGGGCCGGACAGGATGCGTTCCTGGAGGTCGTGTTCGCGGGCGTCCAGCAACGCCACCGCAAGTCCGGATTTATCCCCGAACCGGCGGAATAGCGTTCCTTTTCCGACTCCTGCATCCGCGGCTATCGCGTCCATCGAGACCGCATCCACGCCCTTGTCGGCGAACAGCCGCGCCGCGGCGGCCAGCACCTTCTCCCGGTTGCGGGCGGCGTCGGCCCGTTCCTTGGGCGGGTTGGGGCGCAGCAGTTCGAGCGGCTCCCTTGACGAACCGGACCGTGGTCCGTTAGTTTCCGAGCTATCCACAAAACGGACTGTAGTCCATTTCCACGAGGAGCGGCAATGACCACCATCACCCGAGACGAACTGCGCGCCACCCTGGGCAGCGTCGTCGTGCTCGACACGCTCGGCGGCCAGTACTACGCGCAGCAGCACCTGCCCGGCGCACTCTCGCTGGTCGAGAGCGAGGTCGCCGAGCGGGTCGGCACGCTGCTGCCCGACAAGGACGCCGCCGTCGTCACGTACTGCACCAACCCGTCCTGCAACAACAGCAAGGCCGTCGCCAATCGCCTGACCGCGCTCGGCTACACGAACGTGCGCCGATACGTCGAGGGCATCGAGGACTGGGTGGCGGCCGGCCTTCCCGTCGAGTCGTCCGGAGTGCGCGCTTAAACAGTTTGTTTAAAACAAGCTGTTGACAACGTGCTGCTTCTTGCGGCAGCTTGCTTGCATGACCTCAGGCACTGATCCCTTCACGCCGCCGCATCCGGAACAAGCGCGCGTACAACGCGTGTACGCGTCCTTGTTCCGGATCGCCGAACGGCACGCGGCCACCGACGAGCAGCGCGGCCGGCAGGTCCACCCATCGGCCATCGGCCCGCACGAGGCGGTCAGGCTCGTGACGTTCCTGCTCAGCGGCGCCGCGACGCTGGACGACGGCGAGCCGGAGGTGGACCACGCCGACATCACCGCGGCGCTGAGCCTCGTCCCGCTGGTTCGCGGCGAGATGGACGCGCTGGAGGCCGGGCTGCTGCGGATGGCGCGCGGACGCGGCATGACCTGGCAGGAGATCGCCTTCGGGCTCGGTTTGGGCACCGCGCAGGCCGCCAGGCAGCGCTCGGAACGCCTCGCCGAGCGCGCGGAAACCGACCCGGAGAGCCCGGAATAGCGCAACTTCCGACGGTCTGCCCTGCGGCAATCGTTATCCTGACGGGCATGAGCGGCGGGCATGCCCACTACGTCATCGTGGACGGCGCGGGCCACCGCGTCTGGTCGCGGCATCGGGGCGCCCTGAGCCTCTATCAGGACGTTCTCAAGGGCCCGGAACGCATGATCGCCTTCATTCACGAGCAGGAGGGCGGGCATCGCGACTTCTGGATGAACTCGGTCTGGTGGCAGGGCGTGGCACTGCTCGACCTGCGTGAACGCCATCTGCTCGTGCACACCGACCAGGAGATGGCCGAGTACGGCCGCCCGACCTCCGTGTTCGAGATCCGCGCGTGGTTGCGGCTCGTCGCCTCCGCGTGGCCCGGCTGGCGGGTGACGTGGGCGTCGCGAGGGCTGCACCAGGTCATGGAACACCTCGGGCTGCCGTACGACACCGTGCTCTACCTGGACGATCCCCCGCCGGAACTGCCCACCGGCTGGGCCCAGGCCCCCACGGAGGACAACGACCTGTCGCGGGTCGCGGAGGTCGTGATCGCCGTCCGCGACGCCGGCGGGGCCCTGTCCTTCTCCGGCTGGTGGGCCACCGGGCTGGACACCCCGCTGCTCGCCGGGCCAGACAGGCTCCTGTCCCCCAAGGACGAGGCCGTCCCGTTCGCCGCGCTGGACGCCGTTCCCTGGAGCGGCGTCTACCTGGACGCGCAGAACCGGACGCTGGACTACTGGTCGCTCGACTGCCCGCTGGACCTGCGGGAGCTGGCCGGGCGATGGAGCGGCTGGCGGCTGACCGGGCACGGGGACAGGTTCGAGGACGTGCTGCCGCTGATCGGGCCCGAGATCGTGCTCGACGCGGGCACCGAAGAGGCCGCGTACGAGAGGGTGGCCGGCTGGTTCGCCACCTGACCTGCTAGACCAGTATGGGTCTGACGGCACCCGGCACGGAGGTAGCAGCAGTGCGCATCGGCATCATCGGAGTGGGCGAGATCGCCAGGGCCATCGTGACGGGCCTGTGCGAGGGGAGTGACGAGGCGCCCGAGGTGCTGCTGTCGCCCCGGGGCGCCCGCACGGCCGCGGAGTTGTCCGAGCGCTACGAAAGTGTCCGGGTGTGCGCGGGCAACCAGGAGGTGGCGACCGGCTCCGAGGTGCTTCTCATCGCCGTACGCCCCCATGACCGGCACGAGGCGCTGACCGGCCTGAAGGTGCCGGGCGACAAGATCGTGATCAACGTGATGGCGGGGGTCGGCAACGACGAACTGCGCCACCTGCTCGCCACCGACGCGCCCCTCGTACGGGCCATCCCCCTGCCCGCCATCCGCGAACGCCGCTCCGTCACGGTGACCTATCCGTCCCATCCGGTGGTCGACCCGTTCTTCGAGCGTCTGGGCGGGGTGCTCCCGGTCGCCGACGAGGCCACCTACGCCGTCTTCTCCACGCTGACCGCCACCCTGAGCACCCACTACTGGTACCTCACCACCCTCACCTCCTGGGCCGCCGGGCACGGCATCGCCCCCGACGACGCGGACCGCTACGTACGCGACCTCTTTCAGGGCGTCGGCCGCTCCCTGAGCGCGGAGAACCGCTCGTTGCGGCAGCTCGCGGCCGATCACGAGACCCCGAAGGGCTCCAACGAACGCATCCGCACCACCTGGTTCGACGAGTCCAACTCCACGGCACTCCGCGAGGCCCTCGACGCCCTCCTCACCCGGCTGCGGGACTAGGGTGGCCCGTCGTGACTGACTCTGCCTCCCATCTCACCGTGACGGCGAACGCCTACGACTCCGTAGCCCCCCTCTACGCCGGCCTCTTCAAGGACGCGCTCGACGACCAGCCGCTGGACCGCGCGGCGCTGGAGGCGTTCGCCGAGCTCGTACGGACCGCCGGCGGCGGCCTCGTGGCCGAGCTCGGATGCGGCCCGGGACATATGACGGCGTACCTGCACAAGCTCGGGCTGGACGTCTTCGGTCTCGACCTGTCGCCGGCGATGATCGACATCGCCGGGGAGGCGTTCGCGGACCTGCGCTTCGAGGTCGGCTCGATGGATGCCCTGGACCTGGCCGACGGCGCCTTGACCGGCATCATGTCCTGGTACTCCCTCATCCACACGCCCCCGGAGGAGCTGCCTGCCTACCTCGGTGAGTTCGGCCGGGTGCTGGCCCCGGGCGGGCACCTCCTGCTCGGCTTCTTCGAGTCGGACGGCGGGCCGGTGACGCCCTTCGACCACAAGGTGACGACGGCCTACCGGTGGCCGATCGACGACCTGGCCGCGCTGGCCCGTGACGCCGGGTTCGCCGAGATCGGCCGGATCTCACGCGAGGCGAACGGCAACGAGCGCCCATTCCGGCAGGGCCGCCTGCTGATGCGCCGGGGGTAGCCGTGGCCACCGCCAGGTGATCACTGCTTGACGGGCGCGGTCACCGCCAGGCGATCATGGTGCGTGACTCGCGCCCTCTCGACCCCGCCCACCATCGCCGCCGGCACCCTCGCCGGTACCCGTCAGCCCGTGCTTACCGCCGCCGGGGGCCTGCTGCTGCGTCCCTGGGAATCGGCCGACGCACTGGCGTTCCTCTCGGCGTACCAGGATGAGGAGATCAGGCGCTGGCACACGCGCCGCCCTTCGACCGAGGCCCAGGTGCTGGAGTGGTTCGACACCTATCGCCAGAACTGGGCACGGGAGAAGGGCGGCTCGTGGGCGATCACCCGCGACGCCGGCGAGGTGCTCGGCCGGATCGCACTGGGCGGCCTGGACTTCGACGACGGCATCGCCGGAGCCGGATACTGGGTGCTCCCGGCCGCCCGCGGCGAAGGCGTGGCCACCCGCGCCCTCACCGCGCTGACCGTCTGGGCGCTGCACGAGATCGGTTTCTACCGGCTCAAGCTTGACCATTCAACGCGTAACGCGGCCTCCTGCCGGGTCGCCGCGAAGTCCGGTTACCTCCTGGAAGGCACGATGCGCAGCGCCGCCGTGCACGACGACGGCCGGCACGACATGCATCTGCACGCCCGCGTCCGCGCGTGAGGTCTCAGTACAGGTTGCGGGACGCGCGACCCAGCACGGCGTCGAACACGGCGGCCCCGACCTTCAGGCCGGCCTGGCTGCGCGCGATCTTCCCCGCGCTCGGCACCTGTCCCCGCTCCGGCCAGCTGTCCGTGTCCCACAACGAGGATCGGAAGAAGGCCCGGCTGCAGTGCAGGTACAGCTCCTCGACGGTGACCTCCACGGCCAGCTGGGGCGCGACGCCCTTCATGGCCATCCGCTCCAGGTAAGGGGCCTCGGCCACGATCCGGGCGCTGCCGTTGACCCGCAACGTCTCGCCCATCCCCGGCACGAGGAACAACATGCCGACCCGCGGGCGCTGGAGGATGTTCTCGAAGCTGTCCAGGCGGCGGTTGCCCTTCCTGTCGGGGAAGGCCAGCGTGCGCTCGTCGAGCACCAGGACGTTCCCCGGCGGGTCGCCGCGTGGTGAGACGTCGCAGGTCCCGTCCTGCGCCGAGGTCGCCAGCAGGAAGAACGGGCTCAACTCGATGAAGCGCCCAGACTCGGCGTCGATGTGGTCGATGGCCTTGTCCGCGATGACGCGCGGCGGCGGCTTCACGTATTCGCGCAGCTCCGCAACCGTGCCGATCACCTTCGTCATGCTTGTCTCCTGCCAATCGTCGCCTGGGCGGCCGCGAGCCGCACGCGTACACCATCGAGGAAGAGCTCCAGGCCGTAGGCGAAACGTTCGTCCGGGTCGGCCTTGATCACGCCGTCCATCGCGCGGCTCAGCTCCGTGTCGGGCAGCGCCGCCCCGCGCTGCTCCCAGTCGCCGGCGGCGCGCTGGGCCTGCTCCTCGATCGTGTGGCCGAGCACGTAGTACAGGACCGAGAAGAGCACCCAGCCGGCCCGGTCGAGCGGGAAACCCGCGTCGGTGAGGATGCGCGCGGTCTGCTCGCCGCCGCGCACGTGGTTCGGCTCCACCACGTACGTGCCGGCCACCACGCGGGCGCCGTCACGGCGGGCGAGCAGGGCGCGGCGCAGGCGGTGGGCGACCTCCGCCAGTTGCGCGTCCCAGGGGCCGGGGTCGAGCGGGGTCGCGGTGATCTCGCCGACGATCCGGTCGGCCATGGCGCCGAGCAGCGCTTCCTTGTTCTTGAAGTGCCAGTAGATGCCACCGGCCTGTACGCCGAGCAGGGCGCCAAGCTTGCGCATGGTCAACCCGTCGAGGCCGTCGGTGTCGAGCAGGGTCAGGGCCCCGGTCACGACGTCGGCACGCTTCAACTGCATGCGTGGAGTCTCGCACGCAACCTGAACAACGTTCAAGCTTGAACATCGTTCAGGTGAGCAAGGTCACAGTGCCGGCCCCTCCGCCAGCCGGTCGATCCTGGCGGTGATCGCCGCGCGCATGTCCGCGTCGTAGTTCGAGGTGTCGCTCGCGTCGGCCAGCCACAACCCGTCCGCCGCCAGCCTGGCCACCGCCCTGTCAACCGCGCTGACATCGGGCGGAGCCTCCTCAAGCCATCGGCGCAACAGTCCCCGCCAGGGCTCCAGCAGGCTCTCCTCATGCACGGAGTCGATCAGGATCGCCAGATCGGCCCTGCTCGTGGTCAGCCCGGTGATCACCCGGGTGTAGGCCCGCACCCGCTCGGCCGCGGTCGCCTCGTCGAAAGGCTTGCCGAGCTCGGTCAGCATCGCCTGCTCCCAGCCCGCGATCAGGTGTTCCACCACGGCGAGCATCAACTGCTCCTTGCTCGCGAAGTGGTAGACGAGGCCGCCCTTGCTCACGCCGGCCTCCTGGGCGGCGGCGTCGAGGGTGAGGCCACCGATGCCACGGCGCCCGGCCACGCGCAGCGCGGCCTCCAGAATCGCTGTTCTCGAACTCGGCCTCATGCTCGTAAATGTACCGACTGGTCGGTGTAGTTACAACCGGCCGATCGCCGGCGGTCGCTCACGCCCTTGGTTTGCCGCCGGGCCGACGGGTAGACGCCAGCACCAGAAGAGGCGGCGGAGAGGGATGAAGGCACATGCGCCGATTGCTGGCGATCGTCAACTCATCGGCAGGAAGCGCCGGCGACGAGGTCGTGTCCCAGGTCCTCGCTGTACTGACCGAGCACGCCGACACGGTGGAGGCCCGCATCGACGACCCCGCCGACCTGCCGGCCGCGCTGGCCGAACACCCGGAGCGAGACCCCGTCGCCCTGGGCGGCGACGGCACGCTGCACACCCTCATCGCGGCCCTCGCGAAACAGGGCGAACTGGAAAAGCGCACCGTCGGACTGATCCCGCTGGGCACCGGAAACGACCTGGCCCGCGGACTGGGCGTACCGCTGGACCCGGTTGAGGCGGCGCGGGCGGCGGCCCTGGGCGAGCCCCGGCCGCTCGACCTGCTCCGCGACGAGATCGGCGACATCGTGATCAACGCCGTGCACCTCGGCGTGGGCGTCGAGGCTGCCAAAGCCGCCAAGCCCCTCAAACCGGTGCTGCACCGGCTCGCCTACGCGGCAGGCAGCGTGATCGCGGGTGTTCGCATGCGAGGGCTTCCGCTCATCGTGCGGGTGGACGACCGCACCATCGCCGACGGACGGCGCGGGGTGCTGATGGTCGGCATCGGCAACGGCACCTCCATCGGCGGCGGCACCCCGCTCACCCCCGACGCCCGCCCCGCCGACGGTCTCGCCGACGTGATCGTCTCCTTCGCCACCAGCCCACTCCAGCGGCTGCTCTACGGCGTGCTGCTGCGGCTGGGACGGCACACCGGCAGACCGGAAGTGACCACCGTACGCGGCAGACGCATCCGGATCTCCGGCCCTCCCACGCACGTGAACGCCGACGGCGAACTCACCGGCCCCATCACCGCACGGACCTGGACTGTCGAGGCCGGGGCCTGGCGGCTGACCCTCCCCGTGGGGTCGCGGTCACCTATTCGGGTTTGAGCTCGGCCAGCAGGTCCTGGGAGTAGGCGATGCGGCCGGTGAGCTCGGCGGCGGGTCGGTGGCACAGCGCCAGTGCCGCGTCGGCCATGATCGCGGGAGGCTCGGCGTTGGGGTCGTCGTCGCTGGTCAGGCGGTGGTAGAGGGTTCCGGGAGTGGGGACGACCCGGTTCGGCGACAAGGCGTTCACGGCTACGTTGTCGGCGTAGAGTTCGGCGGCCAGGCCGGTGGTGAAGCGTTCGAGTGCGGCCTTGCACATGCCGTACACAGTGGCGCCAAGGCCGGCGAAGGGGCCGGGCGGGAACGTGGGATGGCGGGCGGCGATGGAGGAGATGTTGAGCACCCAGCCCCGGCGGCGCTCCCGCATCCCGGGCACCACCAGCTGGGCGAGCTGGAAGGGCGCGTTGACCTGCACCTCGAACATCAGGTCGTAACGGCGTTCCGCGAAGTCCACCACCGGCGTGAAGTAGGTGACCGCCGCGTTGTTGACCAGGATGTCGACCTGGCCGTACCGCTCTTCGGCCGCCCGGATGAGCGCCCGCCTGTCCTTCTCGCGCGACAGGTCCGTGGCGTGCGCGAAGGCGGTGCCGCCCGCCTTCTCGATCTGCGCGACGGTGTCAGCGATCGTCCCCTCGAAGCGGCTCTGGGATGCCTCGACGGTACGTGCGGCGGCAACGACCTTCGCGCCCTCTGCGCCCAGCCGTACGGCTATCGCGGCGCCGATCCCCCTGCTCGCTCCGGTGACGACTGCGACCTTGCCTTCCAGTACGCCCATGGCCGTCCTCTCCTGGGAGGGATTTCTCCTCTGTGGCGATACTAGAACTTTGTTTCAGAAACTGGCCAGCCGCTCACCCGTGTTTGGTGGTGGTCAGGGGCCGGTGACTGTGGCGAGGCGGAGTTTCTGACCACGCACTATGCCAAAGCGCTGCCCGGCATCCGGGTGAACGCCGCCGATCCCGGCTACACGGCGACCGACCTCAACGACCACAACGGCCCCCAGACCGTCACCAAAGGGACGGACGCGGTCGGGTGGTTGTGGTGCCTGGGGTGTGCGGCGGGTGAGGTTGTGGTGCTGCGGGTACGGGGCGGGTGAGGTTCTGCGTGGGCTGGCGCGAGGCTGGCTTGAGGTTGGCGGCGGGCGATGAGTTTTGTCGGTGCCGCCGGTCACTCTGTACATGACGACAACTTCTTGCGAGACCCGCAGCCGGGACGCCGGCGGCCATGACCACGCCAGTTCCGACAACCCAGATCGAGGAGCCGTGTCCATTTCACAGCTCGATCCACCCATCAAGGCCGCGCCCGCCGCCGCCTCCGGCCGCACCCCGCCCGTGATCCGGCTGCTGGTGCTCGCCACGTTCGTGGTCATTCTCAACGAGACGATCATGATCAACGCTATCCCTCGGCTGATGAGCGCGATGCAGATCACCGAGCAGACCGCGCAGTGGCTCTCGACCGCCTTCATGCTGACCATGGCCGCGGTCATCCCGATCACCGGTTGGTTCCTGCAGCGGGTGTCCACCCGCCGTGCGTACACCGCCGCCATGGGCCTGTTCCTCCTCGGCACGGCGCTGGCCGCCGTCGCGCCGACGTTCGAGGTGCTGCTCGGCGCCCGCATCGTCCAGGCGAGCGGGACGGCGGTGATGATGCCGCTGCTGATGACCACGCTGATGCAGGTGGTGCCCGAGTCGGACCGCGGCCGGGTGATGGGCAACGTCACGCTGGCCATCTCGGTCGCCCCCGCGATGGGTCCGGCGGTCTCGGGCGTGATCCTCCACTTCGGGTCCTGGCGGTTGTTGTTCGCCGTGGTGCTGCCCATCGCCGGCCTGATCACCTGGCGTGGGTTGCGGCAGCTCAAGAACGTGGGAGAGCCCAAGGTCAGCACCATCGACTGGTTGAGCGTGGTGACCGCCGCCACGGGTTTCGGCGGTCTGGTGTACGGGCTCAGCCGGTTCGAGGGTGGCGACGTGACCACGGCCGCCGCCATCGTGGGGGCCGGTCTGGTCGCCATCGCCGTCTTCGTCGTCCGGCAGTTGCGGTTGCAACGACGCGGCGTGCCGCTGCTGGACCTACGCACCCTGCGCCACCGCACCTACACCGTCGCGCTGGTCCTGATGTCGGTGGCCTTCATGGCGATGCTCGGCTCGATGATCCTGCTGCCGCTCTACCTGCAGAACGTGCGCGAGCTCAGCCCGCTGGAGACCGGTCTGCTCGTCATGCCGGGCGGCCTGGCGATGGGGCTGCTCGGTCCGACCGTCGGCCGCCTGTTCGACCAGTACGGCGGCCGGGTCCTGGTCATCCCGGGCGCGATCGGCATCACGCTCGCGCTGACCGGCTTCACCCAGGTCACGATGACCACGCCGTTCTGGCAACTGCTCGGAATGCACGCGCTGCTGATGGTGGGCCTGGCGGCGACCTTCACCCCGGTGTTCACCCTCGGGCTCGGGGCGGTTCCGCCTTCGCTCTACTCCCACGCCAGCTCGATCCTGAGCACGCTGCAGCAGGTCGCCGCGGCCATCGGCACCGCGCTGGTGATCACTGTGATGAGCGCGCGTGCCGACACCCTTCGGGCCGCGGAGGTCGGTGAGGTGCTCGCCAACCTGGAGGGCATGCGGCTGGCCTTCGTGATCGGCGCCGCGCTGTCGGTGGTCGTGGTCATCACGGCCCTGCTGCTCCCGGCGCGGGCGAACAACACCGGCGAGTTCCACGGCCCCGCCCATTGACCGAACCGGACCGCCCCGGACGATCCGGCAACTAGCCAACGGGGGCAGTTGCCGGATCCGCCCCGTCACCCACCCACCAGCAGTGACGTACATCAGATGGGCTCAGCGCAGGCCGTTCCATGACCAGCGGGGAATCTCCAGGCCCTCGGGGACGTCGTCGGCGGAGTCAGGGTAGCGGGCCATCGTCGTCGTGGTGGCCCAGGCGAAGTAGTCGTGCAGCACCTGACGGAGCCGGGCCGTTTCGGCTGTGGATCCGTGGGACCGAAGTGGCTCGTCTGTGCTGCCCAGCCCCACGTCCTCCAGGGCCTGGTCGAAACAGGCGATCGCGCGGCGGTCCATCTCCTCGTGCGGGCCGTTGCCGCTGTGGATCCGTACGACCGAGGTCTCGTCTCCGTACTGCTCGGAGTAGGTGGCCGGGCCGCCGAGGGCTTCGCCCCAGTATGCGGCCAGCCGTTCGCTGTGCTGTGGGTGGAAGCCCTGGCTGAAGGCGTGGCCGACCACGTCGTCGGCCATCACCCTGGCGTGCCAGGCCCTGGCCAGGCGGAGCATGCCGGCGCTGCCGCCCGCGGCCTCGTACACGCTGCGCATGCTACGAGAATGCCAGAGCAGCCCGAACACCCCAAGCGCGCCCGCTCAGGCTGGTTGGACGCCCACAAGTTCGCCCGCACCGGCGGGTCGGGTGGCCAGAGTTCGCCGGTTGAGGTGGAGCGGGTTGGTCAGGAGGAGCTGTTCAGGGCGGTGGTGACGTCCGTGAGGACGGTTTTGGCTGCTACGGGGCCGCCCGAGCTGTTCCAGGCGGAGCCCTCGATGACGATCACGTGCTTGTCCTGCTCGGCCTTCAGCTTGCTGAAGTTGGGCACCTTCTTGGCCTCTTCGTAGGCGGTCTGGCTGGCCGCCTTGTCGCCCAGGGCGCCGAAGAAGATCCAGTCACCGTCGATCGTGTCGAGCTTCTCCAGGCTGATCGGCTCGCTGTGGCCGCTGCTCGCGCCCTGCTGGCCCGTGGGACGGGTCAGGCCGAGCGCCGACAGGGTGGAGCCGACGTGGCCGACGCCCTTGCCGACGACCGAGGGGGCGCCGTTCTGCCAGCGGATGACGCTGGTCACCGCACCGGCGTTGTCGCCGAGGCCCGACTTGGCCGTGGCCACGTCGGCGTCGAAGTCGGCGAGCCACTTCTCGGCGTCCGGCTTCTTGCCGAGCGCGTCCGCGGTCGCGGTGAACGCCTTGCGCCAGTCCTCGTTCAGCTTGGCGGTCATCACCGTCGGGGCGATGGCCTCCAGCTTGTCCGTCACGCGCTTGGCGCCGACTGTCTCGTCGAGGAGGATGAGGTCCGGCGCCAGCGCGGCGATCTTCTCCAGATCCGGTTCGGCGACCGTGGCCACGACCTCGGCGTCGCCGGACTGGGCGGCGAGATACGTGGACACGCCGTTCTGCCCTCTACCTGCGGTGACGGCGATGGGCTTGACGCCGAGCGCCAGGGCCGCGTCGAGCGTCGGCTCGCTCAGCGCGACCACCTTCGCGGGGGTCACGGGCACCTGTACGGCCTTGCCGCCGGCGTCGGTGACGGTCCGCGTGGCCGCTGCGGCGCTCTCCTCCTGGCCGCCCCCGCAGGCGGTGAGCGCGAGTACGCCGGTCAGCAGGACGGCGGCCAGCCTGGTCGGGCGGATGCTGGATGGTGAGGACATGGATGTGGCTCCTAGGTAACGGGGTGTGTCGAGGTCAGTGAGCGAGCAGAGCGGCCGGGCCGTGAGAGGTCGGTGGCCGAGCAAGGCGGCCGGCAGTGAGAGGTCAGTGAGCGAGCAGGGTGGCTGGGCCGTGAAAGGTCAGTCAGCGAGCAGGGTGATCAGGCCGTCGGCGAGGGCGCCTCGCCACCATGCGTAGTCGTGGCCGCCGTTGTGCTCGACGAGGGTGGCCGGGTGGCCGTTCGAGCGGAGCACGTCGTGCAGCGCGCGGGCGTAGTCAACCATGGCTCCCTCGTGCAGGCCCACGTCGAGGCGCAGTTCCAGAGGGCGCGGCGGGACGGTTTCCGCATAGCGTGCGACGAGCCACGGCACGCCGTCCTCCGCCAACTCCGGCACTCGCGCCGGCAGCCCCGGCCGCCACCACAGGGACGGCGACTGGGCCAGCACCCTGCCGAACCGATCCGGCCTCGTGTGGCCGGCGTGCAGGGCGGTCAGGCCGCCGAGGCTCTGGCCTGCGATGACGGTACGGGCCGGGTCGGCGGACAGCGGCCACCGATCGGCCGCCCAGGTCAGCAGTTCGTCGGCGAGGAAGGTGACGTAGTCGTCGTTCGCGCTGAGCTCCCGCCAGCGGGTGGCGTTGTCCACACTGTCCGGCGCCAGGACGGCAAGGGGCGGCAGGGCGCCGTCGGCGATCAGCGCGTCAAGGGTGTCGTGCAGGCCGAGACTGCCAAACCACATGTCACCGTCGCAAACGACCACCACGGGCAAGTCAGGCCGCTGTCCTTCTGGGGGGAGGTATGTCCAGACGTCGCGCTCTGCGCCCAGGATGCCGGTCGGGAGGCGGTGGCGTTCCAGGTGGCCTCGGGGGATCTCCGGGCGGCGGGCGGCCCAGGGCTGGGGGGTCGCGTGGGGCAGGGCGAAGAGTGAGGAGTCGGAACCGTTCCAGCGGGTGGGCAGGCGGTGCGGGTTGAGCGGGTCGGCGACGGCGGACGCGGCCAGCACCCGCAGTCCCTCCTGGTCGGAGAGGAGGACATCCGCCGAAGGACCGGCCGCGATCTTGTACGAGCCGCGATGATCGGCCCGCAACCGAAAGGTCAGATGCCAGACATCCGTACCGGGCAGGTGACGCAGCAGTGCCCCGGCCAGGTTCCGCCGGTCGGTGAGCCGGTTGGCCATCAGCAACACCTGACCCGCCGCCGATCCCCCACGCCACAGAAAGGTGACGGCGCGGTGTTCGTCCGCACCGTCGATCGCCTCGACCACCGGAGCACCGCGCCGCTCCACCTCCGCCCAGAACCGCTCGACAACCGCTTCCCGATCGGCGACGGAAGCCTGTGCCAGGTCGGCGGCCAGGCGTTCGACGCACGGCCCGGCCATGATGCGAGGAGCGGGATCCCCATTTAGTACTGTCACAAAAGCCACCTTCCGACCCGGCCGAGTTAGCTTAGCCTAAGCTAACTTCCATGCCTCGTAGCTCCCGTACCGGCACCGGTACCGACACAGCCCGGCCGCTGTGAGCGCGACCGCCATCGCCGCGCCACGCAAACCCGCCTCAAGGCGCACGGCCGGACTGCTGCTCGGCCTCGTGCTGCTGGTCCTGGTGGTGCTCGCGAGCCTGGCGGTCGGCGCCAAGCAGATCTCGCTGGACCACGTGTGGAGCGGGCTCTTCGATCCCGCCGGCACGAAGGACGACGCGATCATCCGCGAGCTGCGCCTGCCCCGCACCCTGATCGGCGCCGCCTCGGGAGCGGCGCTGGGCATCGCGGGTGGCGTGATGCAGACCCTCCTGCGCAACCCGCTGGCCGATCCGGGCCTGCTCGGCGTGAACGCCGGCGCCTCGGCCGCCGTCGTCACCGCCATCAGCGTGCTGGGCATCGGCTCGTTCCACGGGTACCTGTGGTTCGCGCTGGGCGGCGCGGCGGCCGCGACGGTCCTGGTCATCGCCCTGGGCGGCAGCAGGGCGGCGACCCCCGTACGGCTCGCGCTCGCCGGCACCGCCGCCAACGCCGCGCTCTTCGGCTACGTCAACGGGCTGCAACTGTTCGACCTCGAAGCGCTGGACGCCATGCGGCACTGGTCGGTCGGCACCATCGCCAACCGCGACCCGGCCCTGCTGACCGCCGTGCTGCCGCTGCTGGTCGCGGGCGGGCTGCTGTCGTTCGCGCTGTCCAGGTCGCTGGGCGCGCTCGCGATGGGCGACGACTCCGCGCGGGCGCTGGGCGCCGTGCCCGCACGTACCCGCGCGTTGTCGATCGTGGCGATCACGCTGCTCTGCGGCGGTGCGACCGCGGTGTGCGGCCCGATCGGGTTCGTCGGGCTCATGATCCCGCACGCCGTACGCGCGTTCTGCGGCCCCGATCCGCGCTGGCTGCTGCCCTACTGCGCCCTGTACGCGCCCGTCCTCGTCCTGGGCTGCGACGTCATCGGCCGGGTCGTGATGAGCCCGGCCGAGGTGGAGGTGGGCATCGTCACCGCCCTGTTCGGCGGCCTGATCTTCATCTATCTGGTCCGGCAGCGGAAGGTGGCCCGGCTGTGACGGTGTCGCACGGCGCGCGGCGCCCGCGCGGTCATGTCCGGTGGCGCGGCTGGTCGTGGCGGGTGGACCGCAGGGCCGTGCTGGTGTGCCTGGTGCTCGCCGTGCTCACCGCCGCCGTCGCCATCCTGTCCATCGGCACGGGACGCTACGCCCTCAGCCCGCTGGAGGTGGTACGCACCCTCGCCGGCGACGGGCCCCGCGGAGCCGCGTTCATCGTCCTGGACCTGCGACTGCCGCGAGCGCTCGACGCGATACTGGTCGGGTTCGGCATGGGCGTGGCGGGCGCGATCTTCCAGTCCCTGTCACGCAACCCGCTGGGCAGCCCGGACATCACGGGCTTCGGCAACGGCGCCTCGGCCGGCGCCCTGGTCGCGATCATCCTGCTCAACGCCGGGCCCCTGCAGACGGCGCTCGGAGCCGTGTGCGGCGGGGTGGCGACCGCGGTGGCGGTGTACCTGCTGGCGTGGCAGCGCGGAGTGCAGGGCTACCGGCTGATCCTGGTCGGCATCGGTGCCTCCGCGGTGCTGGGGTCCGCCACCAGCCTGCTGTTCCTGCGGGCCGAGCTGGGCAAGGCCGCCCAGGCGGCCACCTGGATGATCGGCTCGCTCAACGGGCGGGGATGGAACGACGTCTGGATCGCGGGCGTGGGCCTGGTGGTGCTCCTGCCCCTGGCGCTGGCCGCCAACCGGCGGCTCACCCTGCTGGAGATGGGCGACGAGCTCGCGGCCGGCCTCGGCATCCGGGTACAGCGCAACCGCCTGGGCCTGCTCCTGGTCGGCACCGGGATCACGGCGATGACGGTGGCCGCGGCCGGGCCCATCCCGTTCGTCGCCCTGGCCGCCCCGCAACTGGCCAGGCGCCTGACCAGGACACCGGGCCCGAACGTGCTCCCGGCCGCCTTCGTCGGATCGCTCCTGGTGAGCGGCGCCGACCTGGCCACCCAGCGGCTGCTCGGCTCGGCCATCATGCCGGTCGGCGTGCTCACCGGCGTGCTGGGCGGCGTGTACCTCGGCTGGTTGCTCCTCCGGGAGCGGCGCTCGGGGAGGCTGTGAGCCATCGCGCAGGAAGGCAATGAGCCGTCGCACAGGGAGGCTATGAGCCGTCGCGCAGGGAGGCAATAAGCCGTTTCGGCGGTGTTTGCAGCCTTATTGCGAATGTCCTGCAACCCGCCTCAGGCAAGATCGGTGGCGGAGGAGATCATGTACTTCAGGATTCTCGGACCGCTGAGCGTGACCCACGACGGGAACGAGCTCCATCTCGGTGGCAGCCTCCAGCGCGTCGTGATGGCCATGCTGCTGCTCGACGCCGGCCGGGCCGTACCGATGAGCAGGCTGATCGAGGCCGCCTGGGGCGAGTTCCCGCCGGAGACCGCGCGCAACCAGATCCAGATCAGGGTCTCCCAGCTGCGCCGCGCGCTGGGCGACACCGCGCAGCCGTACGAACTGCTCCGCACCGCGCCACCCGGATACCTGATCAGCGCCGGCGCGGGGCGGCTCGACCTGGCCGACTTCGAGGCGCTGACCGCCCGCGCCCGGCGTGAGGAGCCGGGGCGGGCGGCGCGGACCCTGCGTCAGGCGCTGGCGCTCTGGCGCGGGCCCGCGCTCTCCGACGTCGGCAGCGATCTCGTGCGGACGATCGCGCACGGCCTGCAGGAGCGCCGCCTGCTCGCCCACGAACAGTGCGTCGAGCTCGAACTCGCCGCGGGACGCCGCGAGCAACTGGTCGCCGAGCTGCGCGCGCTCGTACGGGACAACCCGCTGCGCGAGCGGCTGCACGGCCTTCTCATGCTCGCGCTCTACCGCTCGGGGCGGCAGGCGGACGCGCTCGAAGTCTTCCGCGCCTACCGCACGATGTTGTTCGACACGCTCGGCCTGGCGCCGGGCGAGCAGTTGCGCCGGCTGGAGCTGGCCATACTCAACCAGGAGGCCCAGCTTGACGGCCCGGCGGTGGCGCGCCCGATGCCGGTGCCCAGGCAGTTGCCGCCGATGATCTCCCGCCTGGCGGAACGCACGGCCGAGCTGCGGCACATCTGCTCACTGCTCGGGGACGCCGGGGATAGCTGCGAACTGCCCATCGTCGCCGTCGTCGGCGAAGGCAAGAGCGAGCTGGCCCTGCAGGCGGCGCACCGGCTGGCTCCCGCGTACCCGGACGGGCACCTCTACGTCGATCTGCGCGGCGGCGACCTGCGGCCCGCCGACGTCCTGAGCCGGTTCCTGCGCGCTCTGGACGTCTCCGCGGTGCCGCGCCGGACGGAGGAACGAGCCGCCCTGTTCCGCAGTACGGTCGCCGGCCGGCGCGTCCTCCTGCTGCTCGACAACGCGGGCTCCGGCGAGCAGATCTGGCCGCTGCTCCCGGGCGGCGCGCCCTGCGGCGTGCTGATCACCAGCCGGCATCACACGGCCGGGCTGCCCGACCGCAACGTCGTACGCCTGCCGCAACACGCTCGCCCGCGCAGATCCTCACCGGGTCTCATCCCCAGTCGTGCTCGGGCGGCTCCGGGGTCGGGCTCGGATCGCCCGGAGTCAAGCTCGTGTCGCACGGAACCGGTACGACGGGATCGCACTTGACCGGTTCGCGCGCGGCGGAGGCGGCACCGACGGCCCCCACCACCATCGCCACGACGAATCCGACAGTGAGCAGTACCTTGCGCATGATTACCCCGAAATCGTGAGTCTTGCTGGTTTCTCCCCGAAGGCGGACCGCGCTCCGTCCGGCGGTCCGCTGATAGCAGACCCTAGGCAAAGCCGCTTTTGATCCGCTTTCGGAACCACGCACGTGGGGTCAGCGCGGCCAGGGCCGCCCGCTGAGTCGTTCGACGTCGGTGTTGAACTGCCGCAGGTCGGCGACGAAGCGTTCCAGGCGCTCCGAGGGCCAGTCGGCCAGCACCTTGGCGATGCCGGTCGCGAGCCTGCCGCGCTCCGCGGTCAGCCGTTCCGTGCCCTTCTTGGTGATGCGGAACTTGCGGGCGATCCCGCCGCTGGGGTCGAGGGTGCGTTCGACCAGGCCGTCCTTGAGGAGGGCGGCGGTCTGGCGGTTGAAGGTGGAGGCGGCGAGCCCGAAGGCGTCCACGAAGTCGGCGATCGACATGGGACCCTGCGTCTCAAGCCGGGTGAGCAACACGTAGGCGCTGCGTTCCAGGCGGTCGTCGCTGGGCTGCGGCGTGGTCAGCTCGCGCTGCCGCGTGAGGATCAGCAGTTCGCGCTCGACGTGCGCGCCCGCCTGTTCGGCATCCATCCGCGCCGCCTCCCGATCGTGCCTGGTGTTCACCTGAACGATACGTCAATGTGCATGCTGCTCAATGTAGGCATCATGCAACTTTTGTGCATCATGCATACGATGTGTAGGGTGCAAATCATGACGGCTTCCGCGTCCCAGGGACGCTCAGGGGCGATCGTGGCCACGCTGGCCGGGGCCGGGATCGTGGCGTCGGTGATGGGAACCCTGCTGGTCCCGCTCATCGGTGAGCTGCCGCGACTGCTGGACACCAGCTCCGCGAACGCGTCCTGGGTCATCACGATGACCCTGCTCACCGGCGCGGTGGCCACTCCCGTCGTCGGGCGGCTCGGCGACCTGCACGGCAAGCGGCGCCTGCTGCTGTTCTGCGTGGGGCTGCTGGTGGCGGGCTCGCTGATCTGCGCGTTGTCCGACTCCCTGGCGCCCATGCTGATCGGGCGCGGGCTGCAGGGCATCGGCATGGCCATCGTCCCGCTCGGCATCAGCACCATGCGCGACGTCGTACCGCCCGAGCGGCTGGGCGCGTCGGTGGCGTTGATGAGCTCGTCGCTGGGCATTGGCGGCGCCCTGGGGCTGCCGGTGGCGGCGGCCATCGCCGAGAACGCCGACTGGCACGTGCTGTTCTGGGCCTCGGCCGTCATCGCCGCCCTGATCGGGATCGCGATCGCGGTGTTCCTGCCGCACGTGCCGCCCGCCACGCGGGGGCGTTTCGACGTACCCGGCGCGATCGGGCTGGCCGCCGGGCTGGTCTGCCTGCTGCTGGCCGTCTCCAAGGGCGGCGACTGGGGCTGGGGCAGCGCGACCACGCTCGGGCTGTTCGCCGCCGCGGCCGTGGCGCTCCTGTTGTGGGGCTGGTTCGAGCTGCGTACCCGCGACCCGCTGGTGGACCTGCGCACCACCGCCCGCCGCCAGGTCCTGCTGACCAACCTCACCTCTGTGGTGGTCGGCTTCTCCATGTACGCGCAGTCGCTGGCCGCGCCCCAGCTCCTGCAACTGCCGCAGTCCCTGGGGTACGGCCTGGGCCAGTCGATGCTGGCCGCCGGCCTGTGGATGGCCCCGGCGGGGCTGATGATGATGGTCGTCTCGCCGATCAGCGCCCGGGTGTCGGGCCGCCACGGACCCCGTACCTCACTGCTGGCCGGCACCCTGATCATCGCGGCCGGCTACGCGCTGGCGCTGCCGCTGATGGGCACCGCGGTCGGCATCCTCGTCTTCAGCTGCGTGATCAGCGTCGGGGTGGCCTTCGCGTACGGCGCGATGCCCGCCCTCATCATGGGCGCCGTGCCGCGCTCGGAGACCGCCGCCGCCAACGGCTTCAACTCGCTGATGCGCTCGATCGGCATCACCGTCTCCAGCGCCATCATCGGCGTCGTCCTCGCCCAGCTGACCCAGAGCGCCGGCGGCGTCCCGGTGCCGACCGAGGCCGGCTTCCAGGTCGTCTTCGTGCTCGGCGGGGCGGTCGCGCTGGTGGCGGCCCTGGTGACGCTGGCCATCCCCCGCCGTACGACCTCGATCCCGGCCCTGACCATCACGGAAACCGAGCCCGCAACCAAGCGACTCATGACCGAAGGAGACCCCGTATGAGCCAGAACGAGGAAGTCCTGTCCTACCCGCTGCCCTACGACACCGCCCTGTCGGCGCCCGCCGAGTGGGAGCGGCTGCGTGCCAAGTGCCCGGTGGCCACCGTCGAGTTGCCCAGCGGCGACCACGCCAAGCTGCTCACCCGCCACGAGCACGTCAAGGGCCTGCTGTCCGACCCCCGCTTCGCCCGCCCCGGCGCCGGTGACAACGCCGCCCGGGTCTCGCCCGAGGGTACGGGCGGCGCCGCCGCCAACGGCGACATGGCGCTGGCCGTCCCCGCCACGGGCGAGGGGCACCAGCACTGGCGGCGCCTGGTCGGCAAGTACTTCACCGCCAAGCGCATGGCCGCCCTGCGCCCCGGCATGGTCGAGATCGCCGAGCGGCTCATCGACGACATGGTGGCGAGCGGCGCGCCCGCCGACCTCAAGGCCGCTCTCGGCTTCCCGCTGCCGGTGTACGTGATCTGCGACATGCTCGGCGTGCCCGCCGACGACCACCACCGCTTCTCCCGCTGGTCGGACATGTTCCTCAGCACCTCCAGGTACTCCCGCGAGGAGACCGCCCAGGGACTGACCGAGTTCACGCAGTACATGTCCGGACATGTCGCCGCCAAGCGCGCCACCCCGACCGACGACCTGATCGGCATGCTGATCGGGGAGAGCGAGCAGGAGGGCCAGGGCCTGACCGACGCCCAGCTGGTCAGCACCGCGATGGGCCTGCTGGTCGCCGGGCACGAGACCACCGCCAACATGATCGGCAAGATGATGGCCATGTTGCTGGTGGACCGCACCCGGTATGAGCGGCTGCTGGCCGAGCCCCGGCTGGTGCGTACCGCCGTGGAGGAGTCGCTGCGCTTCGACGCCAACAACGGCTTCGGCCTGCGCCGCTATCTCACCGACGACATCGAGGTCGAAGGGGAGACGCTGCCCGCCGGCACCACCGTCCTGTGCAGCATGTCCGCCGGCAACCGCGACGAGAACGTGTTCGCCGGCGCCGACGACATGGACCTCGGCCGCAGCCCCAACCCGCACCTGACCTTCGGCGCCGGCCCGCACTCCTGCCTGGGCCAGTCCCTGGCCCGCACCGAACTGCAGGTCGTGCTGGAGACGCTGCTGCGCAGGCTGCCCACCCTGGAGCTGGCCGTGCCCGAGCAGGACCTGCGCCGCGTCGAGGGGCTGCTGGTGGGCGGGCTTCGGGAAGTGCCGGTGCGCTGGTAGTACGGGCGGTGCGCCCTGTCCCCGTACATCGCGGGGGCGGGCGCACTTCGCCGTTTACCGCTGGCAGCGGCCGAAGTCGACGACGTACGTGCCGCCGCCGCTGCCACCTGCCGGGTTCGCGCTGCCCACCGCCGCGCCGACGCCGTCGTCGGTCAGGGTCGGGCTGAGGACGATCTGGCGGTGGCCGTACGTGCTGACGTTCACCCACCAGTTGACGGCGGCTCTGGGCGTGCCCCCGCCGCCCCAGCCGGTGTAGGTGGTCTCCGCGTACGCCCAGGACACGGGGTTCGGGCAGTAACCGGCGGCGGTGATGCGGCTGTGCGGTGTCGAGCCGGTCCGCGGGTTGTTGTGCGAGTTGGCGCCCGGCGTCCACCACCTGATGCTCGCGGCCGCGGCGGCGTGCGAGATCGCCGCGCTCTCCAGCGACGCGGTACGCGTCAGCGGGCGGAGCCCGACCTTGGCGCGCTCGGCGTCGATGAGGCAGTAGACCGCTGTGCGGATCATGGCGAGGTTGGCGCTGGTGGGTGCCGCGTCGTAATAGGCCGCCGCGGCACTGCAGGAGGCGGCGGCGCTCGACGCGTTCGCCACGGCGCTCGACGCGTTCGCCACGGCGCTCGACGCGTTCGCCACGGCGCTCGACGCGTTCGCCGCGGTGCTCACGGCCGGGACGCCTATGGCGATCGTCCCGGCGACAGCGGCGACTTCGAGAGAACGGATGGTGCGATTCACGATGGGACTCCTTGAGCGAGAACGTTCATGTCTCGTCTTCTGGTGTCCTTCAGTGATAAGGCGGGACTCCGCCGGAGGCATGAGTACCCTCTACTCAAATCAGTAGATGCGGTACTTCTTACCGCAGTTGTCGAACTTGCCGGCCCAGCAGGTGAAGGTGTAAACCTTCTTGATCCCGTGGCCGCTCCACGCGCCGGTGACCTTGCCGTCCCAGGACTTGTTGAACTTGTGCCAGGAGCCGTTCTTGTAGACCTCGAACCAGACCCAGCCCTTCTTGCCGCCGGGCTTGTCCACGCCGTACCACTTCGTGTACACCTTGCCGTACGACTTCCAGGTCTTGCCGAAGGTGTAGGCCTTGTGGTCGCTGGAGAAGAACTTGCCCCACTTGACCACGGGGGTCGTGGTGGCGGCGGTGACGGACTGCGTGGCGGACTGCGTGGCCGCCTGGGCGGTGGCCGGGCTGAGGGCGAGGCCGGTGAGGGCGGTCGAACCGGCCAGAGCGGCGATCGCGAGGGTCTTACGCATTGTCGGGGTCCTTTCCCTGTCAGGTCGGTGTTTCCTTGTGACAGGGACATTACGGAGACCCGCCACGATCATCTGTGCAGGAATCCACACATCAGCCGTGATGAGTGCCACACCGATTTCCATCATCCGAAGAGTGGACCTGTACGAATACGGGCCCTTTATGCACGCAACCTCGACATAATCCGGCGAACCCCGGGCCGCTCCCGGCGATCGGACATGACGTGAGGTTCTTCATCGCTCAGCTGTTCCGGTTCGCCTGGGCCGAGGCCAGGTCGTGCGCGTTCGCGGTCGCCCTGTTCGCGGGCCTGGCCGCCGCGTCGGTCCTGCCGCTGCCGATCCCGCGCTACGACGCGCTGCTGCTCTACGCCGTGGCCGTGGCGGTGCTCTTCCGTACGCTGCGCTGGGAGACCGGCCAGGAGACGGCCGTCATCGCCGCCCTGCACGTGGTCGGCCTGGTCTTCGAGATGATCAAAGTGCGGCTCGGATCGTGGAGCTATCCGGAAGAGGCATTCACCAAGGTCGCCGGGGTGCCGCTGTACAGCGGGTTCCTCTACGCCGCCGTGGGCAGCTACGTCTGCGCGGCCTGGCGGATCTTCTCCCTGCGGCTGGTGTCCTACCGTACGGTGCCGGTGACCCTGGTGGCGGTGGCGATCTACGCGAACTTCATCACCCAGCACTGGTGGATCGACCTGCGCATCCCGCTGGCGCTCCTGCTCGTGCTGGTCACCTGGGGAACGGTGGTGCACTTCACCGTGGGCGGGCACCGGTACCAGATGCCGCTGGCCCTGTCGCTCACGCTCATCGGCTTCTTCCTGTGGGTGGCCGAGAACATCGCGACCTACCTCGGTGCCTGGCAGTACCCGTACCAGCGCGAGACCTGGCAGCTGGTGCACCCGGCCAAGTTCGGCGCCTGGGCGCTGCTGGTCAGCGTCACCTTCGTAACGGTCGCCTCCTGGCAGGCGAGCCGGGGCCGCCTGCACCTGTCCGCCCCCGCCACCGGCTGGGCGCTACCGGTGCGCCGCGTCACAGGCGCTCGGCACCCCAGTCCCACAACGCCTGCAGTACGGGGCCGAGGCGGCGTCCCTGCGGAGTGAGCCGGTAGCAGGTGCGGGGCGGCCAGCCGGAACGGCGTTCCCGATCCAGCACACCGGCCTCCGTCAACTGGGCCAGCCGGTCCGACAACACCTTGTCCGACAGCGCGGGCAGGGCGTCGCGCAGTTCGGAGAAGGTGCGCTCGCCGCGCAACAGCTCGCGTACCAGCAGGGTCGTCCAGCGCCCGCGCAACGCGGCGAGAGTGATCTCCACCGGACAGGACGGGCTGGGCTCGGTGACGGCCGCCCGGGGATCGTCGGGCAGGCCCGCCTGACCAACCGTTTGGTGAGCCACGATGGCACCTCCTAGCGTTTGCCGCATCTTTCTACCGCCTGAAGAGAATGGATGAACAATGCGGGATCTCGCGCAGCGACCCGAGGACGTGCCGGCCGTGTTCGCCGACCGCTTCAACAGCGGTGACCTGTCTGCGGTTCACGAGGTGTACGAGGACGGCGCGATCTTCGTGTCCAACCCCGGCACCCCGCTGACCGGCACCCAAGCCCGGCAGGCCAACGCCGCCTTCGCCGGCCTCGGCCTGCCGATCACCGTCCGCCCACGTCACGTCTACACGACCGGCGACCTCGCCCTGCTGATCGTGGACTGGGAAATCGACGGCACGAACGGCGACGGCGAACACCTCCACATCGAGGGCACCGCCACCGACGTCGCCCGACGCGGCCCTGACGGGCGATGGCGGTACGCGATCGACAACCCGTTCGGCGTCAGCGCCACAGGAACAGCAGCGCGGTGAGCACCAGTCCCAGCGCCACGAACCCCGGCGTCCTGGGACTACGCACGGCCTCCCGATACGAGGAGACGACCAGGGTGACGGCCAGGGCCAACGCGGCCAGCACATGCAGCGCGTACCAGACGACAATGGGCACCCTGCCCAGAACAGTGCCACTCAGCAGATCATCAACCGAGCCATAACCACTCAGCACGCCGAGCAGAACCACTCCCACACCCAGCAGAGCCGGCAGATACCGCAGACGACCGAGCAGAACCCAGACGACGGCACCCAGCACGAGCAGCGTCGATGAGGTGATGTGCAACTGGCGGATGAGCAGCCCCCCACGGACGTCCATGCTGATCCGCAGGGTCGACTCGTACGCGGGGCTCATCATGGTGCCGTACAGCGGCTGGTAACTGCCGCTGTACGGCACCATGCGATCGTCCGGCATGTAGTGAAAAGCCAGAAAACCCCCGTGCATAAGGCAACCGCAAAACAGTAGACGAGCATCTCGCCCACCAACTGCCTCGCCCGCTCCATCGGCACATTTCACCACAGGAAGCGGCGCCTCGGGCAGGCCCCGGCGACTTGGGATTATGCGAAGTTCTGCATCTTCCTTGAAGCCCGCACCCCGCATCCGGTGTCATTTAGATCAGGAAGCGCTTCCGCAGGCCCACCAGCCGCCTGGGCCATACCTAGACGTATCAGCCCGCGGAGGCATCATGCACATGCGCAGAAGCATTCTCTTACCCATGCTGTTAGCTTCTCTGACAGCGGCGGGATCCGTCGTTTCGCCCGCCCACGCAGGCGCAAAGCAGAGCGCGGCGGCGTGGCACTGTTATATGTACGTCAGCAATCCGAAATTCGTCAGGTATAGCGGCGTCAAACACATCCACGGCGTCGGCCGCCAGTGGTGCACCGGATCCGGCTACGTACCGCAAGGAGTACGGCTGACCCTGCAACGCTACCGGGCCTTCGGAATCTGGCGGAACGTGCATCGCAGCACTCTCGCCTGGTCCCGGAGCTATTTCGTGGAGTCACAACCTCCGTGGCCGTGCACCGGTGCCGGCAGCGAGAAATACCGCTGGGTCATCGACGGATTCGCCCAGGGTGTTCCGGTGGCAAGGAAACACGCCTACTCCGACCCCGTGCGCATTTACTGCTAGACGTCCGGGACCGCGTAAGCGGGCATGTCACGGCCACGCCAGACCATGATTGCCCAGTCGTGCGGCGTCGCGACGATTCTCGAGTCGACGTGCAACCGGGCTATCCCTTTCGTACGCAGCACCTGCCCATGGACGAGGTGCCGGCCTCTCAAGCTCCAGCGCCTGATGCGGCTGCGCTCGCGGATGATCCAGTGCACCTCGACCGAAACCTCCGCCGTACTCGGCGGGCCCACTCCGGCGCGGATCGCGGTCAGGCCGATATGCGACCACTCGGTGGCGTACTCGTATATGACCCAGGCCCGAGCGCCGTCGTGCGAGAAAAGCACCGCTGCGACATCGCCTTCGACGACATCGAACGACAACGGCACCAGATCGGGATCAGCCACGGCATCCAGCCCATGCTCGATGACCTGGCGGCCTTCTTGGATCAGCCTCGGATGCAAGTCCGGCATGAATCGACGGTAGGCCCGCCGGATCCGGGTGTCGAGGTCACCCCCGCTGCCGACGGCAACGGGGGTGACCTCCAACAGGTCAGCGTTCGGAGGCGGCCTGGCGGGTTTGGACTGTGCGGACGCGGGCGACGTCGAGCTTTTCCGTGCGGTCGAAGCGGTAGATGCCGTTCTCCTCCTGGAACACGTCGGTGAGCTGCGTGTAGCAGTAGCCGAACATGTCCGGGTTGTCCAGGAGCGCGTCGGTCAGGCCGGCGAAGCGGGTGTGGAATTCTTCCTCGTTCCGCACGCGCTGTCCGTACCCCCACGAGCCGACCCGGGCCGCGTCCTGCTCCGTGCCGGCCAGTTCCGGGTTCCACCAGATGCCGCCGTACTCGCTGACGAAGTACGGCTGGCCGCGGTAGGCGACCGAGATGGGCCGGTCCTCGGCGCCGGTGTTGATGAAGGGCTCGTTCTTGTGCAGGCCGCTCATCTGGTCCGCGAACGCGGCGGGCTCCTGCTCGTAGTTGTGCGAGTCGTAGATGTCGGTCTCCGGCACCCGGTGGCTGTAGCCGGAGGCGTCGAGGACCGGGCGGGTCGGGTCGGCGAGCTTCGTGGCCAGGAACATGCCGCGGGTGACGTCGTCGAGCTGGCTGACCCGGTCGTGGATCAGCTGGGAGGTCTCGTTGAGCGGGCACCAGCCGATGATCGAGGGGTGGGAGAAGTCCCGTTCCACGACCTCCAGCCACTGCGTGATGAACGAGGCCGTCGGGAGTTGCTCGGTCCCGTTGTGGGCGCCCCAGTCGCCGAACTCGCCCCACACCAGGTAGCCGAGCCGGTCGGCGTGATAGATGAAGCGCTCCTCGAACACCTTCTGGTGCAGGCGCGCGCCGTTGAAGCCGGCGGCCACCGACAGCTCGATGTCGCGCAGCAGCGCGGCGTCGCTGGGCGCGGTCATCAGGCCGTCGGGGTAGTAGCCCTGGTCCAGGACGAGCCGCTGGAAGACGGGCCGGCCGTTGATGAGCACGCGCTTGCCGTCGATCGCGATCGAGCGCAGCCCGGCGTAGCTGTCCACGGTGTCCGTGACGGCGTCCGAAGAGGAGAGCAGTTCGACCTTGACGTCGTAGAGGAAGCCTTCGCCCGGCTCCCACAGGCGTACCCGGTCGGCCGGGAGCTCCAGCCGGACGGAGGGGGCCAGGTCCACGTCGGCGCGGGCGGTCGCGGTGGCGACGGTGCCGGCGGCGTCGGAGACGGTGACGCGGACGGAGGTGCCGGGGCGGTTGGCCGACAGGGGGGTGACGACGGTGAAGGAGGAGGAGGCGACGTCAGGCGTGATGCGCGGACGCAGCAGGTACGCCTCCGGCACCGGCTCCAGCCACACCGTCTGCCAGATCCCCGTCGTACGGGTGTAGAGGCATTCGTAGTTCCCGTACCTGGTGGACTGCTTGCCCCTGGCCTGGGGCCCCTGGCGGGAGTCGCGGGCGCGCACGACGATCGTGGCGTCCTCACCCGGCCGCGCCACCGCCGACAGGTCGGCCGTGAACGGGGAGAAGCCGCCACGGTGGCGGGCCACCTCGACACCGTTCACCCACACGGTCGCGTCGTGATCGACGGCGCCGAAGTGCAGCAGCGTGCGGCGGCCCGCCCACTCTGCCGGGATCGTCACGGTACGGCGGTACCAGACCGCGTCCATGAAGTCGGTGTGCCCGAGGCCGGACAGCTCCGACTCGGGCGCGAAGGGGACGGTGATGGTGCCCGACAGGTCGCGCTCGCGCAGGCCACGCTCCAGGCCGGAGTCGGCGGCGTCGATCTCGAACTGCCACTGGCCGTTGAGGTTGAGCCAGTCCTCGCGGACCATCTGCGGGCGGGGGTATTCCGGACGAGGGACGTCATGAGGCGCGGAACGCTGCATCTATGCACTTTCGGAAATCGCAGAAATGGGGATAAGTCAAGACCTTTTGCTACGTAGCAGAGTGTGCCACACTCCCTCCAACCGGAGTCAACATCCGGCTAGCCCCCGTTGTGAGGACCGGCCGGACCTCTGCGAGGAACCACGTATGAGCAAGCGGCCTAATTACCGGCCCTCCCGCCGCAGGGTGCTGCAGATCGCGGGACTTTCCGCCCTGCTGGCCGGCTGCGGCACGGGCCCCGCCAGGCAAAGCACCCGGGAGATCGAGTTCTGGCATCTCCTGACCGGCGGCGACGGCGATCGTATGAACGAGATCGTCACCAAGGCCGACGCCGATATACCCCAGGCCCACATCAAACAGGTCATCCTGGCCTGGGGCGCCCCCTACTACACCAAGCTCGCGATGTCGGCCGCCGGCGGCCGCTCCCCCGACCTGGGCATCGCGCACATGTCCCGCCTGGCCGGATACGCCCCCGGCGGCCTGCTCGATCCCTGGGACCTGAACCGGCTGGCCAAGTACGGCATCAGCGAGTCCTCGTTCACCGCCCCGGCGTGGAAGAGCTCCATCGTCAACGGCAAGGTCTACGCCCTGGCCTTCGACTCCCACACGTTCGTCAATTTCTACAACACCGACCTGGCGAACAAGGCCGGGCTGCTGCAGTCCAACGGCAAGCTGCCCGAGGTCAAGAGCCTGGAAGAGCTGAAGAACCTGGGCAGGGAGTTCAAGAAGGTCACCGGCAACAAGTACGGGCTCGGTTTCGGCTTCCTCGGCGACGGCGCCCAGCTCTGGCGGCTGTTCTGGACCTTCTACAGCCAGCATGGCGCCACCTTCGACCTGCTGGGCGACAAGTTCGTCTACGACGCGGACGCGTTCGCCGCCTCGATCGACGCGATGCGCGGCCTGGTGGACGGCGAGGTCGCCTCCAACAGCACTGACTACGCCACGGCCACCTCGGCGTTCCTGGCCGGCGACACCGGCCTGGTCTTCTCGGGTGTCTGGGAGCTGCCGCAGTACCAGGACAAGAAGATGCCGCTGGGCGCCATGCCGGTGCCGAACCTCTTCGGCACCGGCATCGACGCGAACTGGGGCGACTCGCACACCTTTGTCCTGCCGCACCAGGCGAACCCGGACGAGGAGGTGCGCGAGCTGGTCTACGAGATGGTCTCCAAGATGCTCAAGGGCTCGTTGTCCTGGGGCAGGGCCGGGCACACGCCCGCCTACCAGCCCGTCGTCAACTCCCCGGAGTTCAAGCAGCTGCGGCCGAACAGCGACTACTCGGAGACGGCGACGTACATCAACTACGACCCGCCGTCCTCGTTCACCGGCTCGGGCTCGAGCTTCATGAACCAGTTCGGCGGCGTGTTCCAGAACGTGCTGACCGGCCGGACCCCCGTCAAGGACGCCGTCGCCCAATGGGAGGAACGCGTCAATGTCTTCATGTCCAAGGCGGTGAAGCGATGACCTCGGCCACCCTCGCGAAGGGCGCCGCGACCAAGGCGCCCACGACCCGATCCGAGCGCCCGCGCAAGGGCCGGATCGGCCTCCTGTACGTGACGCCGTTCCTCGTCTCGTTCGCGCTCTTCCTGCTCTGGCCCATCGTGTACGGCGTCTGGATGAGCTTCACCGACCGCGACCTGGCGGCCGGCGCCGACCCGGAGTTCGTCGGTCTCGCCAACTACGCCGAGGCCCTCACCGACCCGATGGTGTGGACGACGTTCGGCAACACGGTGTTGTTCACCGTGCTCACCACGATCCCGCTGGTCGTGTTGTCCTTGGTGGCGGCGTTGCTGGTGAACATGGGGCTGCCGGGGCAGTGGGTGTGGCGGATGGCGTTCTTCCTGCCGTACCTGCTGGCCTCGACCGTGGTCAGCCTGTTCTGGGAGTGGCTCTACAACCCCGAGCTCGGGCTGATCAACACCGTGCTGGGCATGTTCGGGATCGAGGGCAAGAGCTGGTTGCAGGACCCGGCCACCGCCATGGGCGCGATCGCGCTCACCACGACCTGGTGGACGCTCGGCTTCAACTTCCTGCTCTACCTGGCCGCGCTGCAGAACATCCCGGCCACGGTCTACGAGGCGGCCTCGATCGACGGTGCCGGCAAGTGGCGCCAGCTCTTCTCGATCACGCTGCCGCTGCTGCGCAACACCACCGTGCTCATCCTGATCCTGCAGCTCCTGGCCTCGCTGAAGGTGTTCGACCAGATCTACCAGATGACGGCCGGCGGCCCCGACGACTCCACCCGCTCGATCCTGATGTACGTCTTCGACACCGGCTTCACCAACTACCGGCTCGGCTACGCCTCGGCGATCTCGTACGTCTTCTTCGCCATCATCCTCATCCTGTCGCTGCTGCAGTTCAAGTTCGCCCGGAGGTCTGACCAGCGATGAGAAGCATTAATGCCGGTCGGGTGATGGGCGTCACCGTGCTGGCCCTGTTCAGCCTGCTGATGCTGACGCCGTTCCTGTGGGCGATCAACACCTCGTTCAAGACCGAGGAGGACGCCGGCGCCTCGCCGGTGACGATCCTGCCGGACGGCGGGTACACCTGGGACACCTACGCCAACATCTTCAGGACGGGCGACGTGCCCACCTGGATGGTCAACAGCCTCGTGGTGGCGGTCGGCGTCACGATCCTGACGCTGGTGATCTCCACGCTGGCGGGGTACGCGTTCTCGCGCCTGGACTTCACCGGCCGCAAGTTCCTGCTCGGCCTCACGGTCGCGTCGATCATGGTGCCCGGGACGATCTTCATCGTGCCGCTGTTCGACGAGATGCTGGCCTTCAACATGGTGGACACCTACTGGGGCATCATCCTGCCGCAGATCGTCGCGCCGGTGATGGTGTTCATCCTGAAGCGCTTCTTCGACAGCATCCCGGTCGAACTGGAGGACGCCGCCCGGGTGGACGGGGCGACGTCGTTCCGCATCTTCCTGCAGATCGTGCTGCCGCTGTCGCGGCCGATCATCGCGGCGGTGGCGATCTTCACGTTCGTGGGCGCGTGGAACAACTTCCTGTGGCCCTACATCGTGACCAACGACCCCGACCTCATGACGCTGCCCGTCGGCCTGGAGACGGTCACGCCCGGCTACGGCATCACGTTCGCCCTGAAGATGGCGGGCTCCGTGCTGGCCGCGCTGCCCCTGATCATCGTGTTCCTGTTCTTCCAGCGGCAGATCATCAAGGGCATCGCCACCACCGGCCTCGGAGGTCAGTGACATGGCCGTCGCCACCACGGCGCCGTTCCTCATCGGCTCGGGACGGGTGGAGCACCGCGCCCACACCTATCCCGAGCCCGGTGCGGGGCAGTTGCTCATCCGCCCGCGCGCCAACGCGCTGTGCGGCAGCGACCACGGCCTCTTCCGCGACGGCAGCCAGGTCGTCGCGGGCCACGAGGCCGCCGGCACGGTCGTCGCCGCGGGTCCCGGCGCCACGACACCGGTGGGCACCCGTGGGGTGATCTACCTCATGGGGTACTGCGGGCGGTGCAGGAGCTGCCGCGCGGGCGCGACCAACCTGTGCCTGGACAAGGCCGGTGACATGGGCTTCAACCGCGACGGCGGGCTCGGGCCGCTGGAGCTGGTCGAGGAGCGGATGTTCTTCCCGATCGGCGACGACCTTCCGTTCCCGCTGGCCACGATGCTGCTGGACGTCATGGGCACCAGCGGCGCCGCGCTGAACCGGGCGCTGGCCGTGCGGCCGGACATCAAGTCGCTGCTGATCACCGGCGCGGGCCCGGTCGGCATCGGCGTGCTGGCCGTCGCCCGCCTGCGCCTGGGCCAGGACGTGCCGATCCACATCAGCGACGTCTCCGGCTGGCGGCTGTCCTTCGCCGAGTCGCTCGGCGGCATCCCCGTCCACGCCGACTCCGTCGCGGACCTGCCCCCGGTGGACGTCGCCGTGGACGCCTCGGGGCGCGCCGCCGCACGCCGCTCCGCGCTGGACCGGCTCGCCAAGCGGGGCGTGCTGGTCTGCGTCGGGCACGGGGAGGATCTGCTGCTGCAGGTCTCCCCCGACCTCATCGCCGCCGGGCGCGCGGTGCTGGGCAGCGAATACTTCCCGTACGGGGACTTCGCCGGCAACCTCGAACTCCTCCTGCACAACCAGGACTACCTCGGGCAGATCGTGACGCACACCTTCGACGTCGGCGAGACCGCGCTGGCGTTCGAGACGTTCCTGTCCGGCGAATCGGGCAAGGTGGTCGTCACCCAGGAGGCAGAGTGAGCGAGCCACTGAAGGCGGCCACCGTCGGCACCCAGGAGGCGGAGTGAGCAAGCCGTTGAAGGTGGCCATCGTCGGCGCCGGTGGGTGGGGCGAGCAACACGCGCGCGCCTTCTCCGCCCGCGCCGACGCGCGCGTGGCCGGGGTGTTCTCCCGCGACCTGGCGCGCGCGGAGCAACGCGCGGCCCGCTGGTCCACCAGGGGGTACGACGACATCGGCCGCATGATCGACGAGACCGGGCCCGACCTGATCAGCGTCTGCCTGCCCAACACCGAGCACTACGCGCCCACGCTCGCGCTCATCGAACACGGCATCCCGCTCCTGGTGGAGAAGCCGCTGGTGTTCGACCTGGACGAGGCCGACCGGCTGATCGACGAGGCCCGCGCCCGCGAGTTGTTCTTCGCGATCAACTTCAACCACCGCTACGCCGAGCCCGTCCTGCGCGCCAGGCGCGACCTCGACGCCGGCCGGCTGGGCGAGTTGTCCTTCGCCACCTGGCGGTTCGGCGGCGAGGGCAACTCGGACCACCATCCGCACGCCAACCTGATCGAGACCCAGTGCCACGGCATCGACCTGCTGGAACACCTGCTGGGCCCGATCGACGCGGTCAGCGCCGAGATGACGCGGGGCGGCTCGACGCTGGTCGTGGCCGCCCATTTCGCCTGCGGCGCGGTAGGCAGCCTGGTCGGCTCCTACGACTCCTCCTACGCCTACCCGCGCACCCATCACGTCGAGGTCAACGGGGACCTGGGCCGGCTGCTGATCGACGACACCGCCAGGCGGTACGAGTTCTCCGCCGCGGGCTCGGAGTCGCGCACGGTCTGGGAGGCCGGTTACTTCAACGACCGGGGGCGTTCGTTCCACGAGACGTTCGACGCCCACCTCGACGCGCTGGTGCCGGCGCTGCGGGCCGGGGCCGCGCCGCCGGTGCCCGCCGAGGCCGGGCGCAGGGCGTTGCGGGTGGCGTACCGGATCATCGAGGCGTACGAAACGGGGCGCAGGGTCGCGGTCCCGGCTCACTGACTGGACTCGCGCACCTTCAGGTGGAAGTCGATCAGGATGTGCGGCTCGTGCCCGCCGGGCTTGCCGCTGATCTCCTCGTGCAACATCGCGACGGCCTTGGCCGCCATGGACTCCAGGTTGAGGGAGACCGAGGTCAGCGACGGCGTCGCGTACCGCGCCTCCTCGACGTCGTCGAAGCCCACCAGCGCGACGTCCTGCGGCACCCGTACCCCGCGGTCGTGCAAAGCCCGTAGCGCGCCGAGGGCCAGGGAGTCGTTCATGGCGAAGATGCCGTCAGGCATCAGCCGGCCCGCGTCCAGGTGCTCCTCGATCGCCCGCTGGCCATCGGCGCGGGTCCATCCGGCCTTGACCAGCAGCTCGTCGTGCACGGGCAGCCCGGCCTCCGCCAGCCCGTCGAAGAAGCCGTGCTGCCGCATGCGCGCCGTCTGCATCCCGCCCATGGCGTAGCCGAGCAGCATGAGCCGCCGCCTGCCGGTGTCCGCCAGATGGCGTACCACCGCCTGGACCGCCTCCCTGTTCGGCCAGGCGAGGTGCGGCACGTCGCCCTCCAGCTCCTCATCGCCGATCAGCACGATCGGATAGTCGGCGCGGCGCCGATGCCCGTCCTCCGGCCGCAGCGACAGGGCCATCATGATCGCGCCGTCGGTGCGCTGGGTCCTGCCGCCGGTGAGGACCTTCAGCTCGCGGTCCCGGTCCGTCTCCGTCAGCTCGATCAGCACCGTGTAGCCGAGCGCCTCGGCCTCGCGGACGACCGGGCCCGTGAGGTCGGCGAAGATGCGGGCCCGGAAATCGGGGACGACGAGCGCGATGAGCCCGGTACGGCCGGAGCGCAGGCTTCTGGCGGCCGCGTTGGGCACATATCCGAGCGCGGCCATGGCGTCGAGCACGCGCTGACGGGTCTCCGGGCGTACGAACTCGTAGTTGTTGACGACGTTGGAGACCGTTCGCTGGGAAACGCCGGCTGCACGAGCTACGTCGTGCATGCTCACGGCCATAAACGCAACGCCTTACCCGGAATCGGAGACACGGGATTTATGTTAGTTTCTGGTCCTTCATCTCTCATCGAATTTTCGCTCGGTTATGGCGGAAACCACTCACGCGTTCCAGCGGCCTTCCGCCTGGGCGCGTTCGACCTCGGCCAGCCCGGCCGGCCGCATCCGGCCCGACTCCCGCAGCCGCGCCACCCGGGCGATGTTCCGCGCGGACCAGGCGCTGCGCGGGCGGCGCGGGGTGTAGCGCTGGAGGTAGGTCGCGGCGTCGCGGCTCCTGGTCAGCCCGTCGATCCAGCCGTAGCACAGCGCCTCTTCCAGGGCCTGCTCGTACGTCAGGCTGGTCGGCTCCGTCGTGCCCTTCTTCGCCAGCACCACCCACGCCTCCGTCTCCGAGTCGTGGTGGCCGGCCAGCCAGGACCGCCAGGCGGCGGCGTCGGCGAAGACCGTCACGACCGCCGCCCCTCAAGGATCGCCAGGTAGTGCGGGTTGTACATGATGCCCAGGACGTTGCCCCACGGGTCGATCACGGAGGCGGTGATGAAGCCCTCGCCCCGGTCGTGCGGCGCGTCGTGCTCCTTGGCGCCCATCGCCACGAGCCGTTCGAGGGTGGCGGGGACGTCGTCCACGTGCCAGTTGACCACCGCGCCCGCCGGCCCGCCGATCGTGTCCGGCGATGGGGTCCTGGCCAGTTCGCTTCCGGCGTAGGCGCTGTTGATGACGCCGAACTCGTGCTGGTAGTCGCCGATGCGCCATTCCAGGTAGCCGGGGGTGTCCATGTACGGCGGGATCCCGAACAGCTCGGTGTACCAGCGCTTGGTCGCCTCGAAGTCGGGCGAGTAGAACGTGACGGTGGTGAGTCCTCGAAGCATGTCCGCTTCCTCTCTCAGGTCGGTATGTCCATCCTCCTCGGTTAAGTGCTCACCAACTGAGCACTTTTATTTGCGGCGCCGGGCTTCCCAGACGGCCACCATGACCCCCGCCGTCACCCCGGCGACCGTGCTGATGATGATCTCGACGCCGCCCCTGACGCCCAGCGCGGCCATGACGCTTCCGACCAGGACGAATCCCAGCAACGCGGCCGCGGCACCCACGACGATCGGCATGCATCGACGGTATGCCCGCCCGGTCGGCGCGTCGAGGAGGCGTCACCAGCCGAGTTCGTCGCAACCGTTGTGGTCGGCGGGCTCGACCTGGAGGGTCGCGTGCGCCACGCCGTGCCGCAGCCGCAGCAGGTCGCGGGCCTCGTCCAGCACGGCGTGGTTGTCGTCCTGGTCGCCGGTCACCAGGTGGGCGGTGGCGACGTTCATGCCTGAGGTGAGCGTCCACAGGTGCAGGTCGTGCACGTCGCGTACGCCCTTGATGTTGCCCAGGTCGGCGGCGACGGCGGAGGCGTCGATGCCCTCGGGGACGTGCTGGCCCAGCACGGCGAAGACCTGCCGGCCCAGGGAGATCGCCCGTACGGCGACGAAGACGCCGATGGCCAGGGCGACGACGGTGTCCCAGTACGCCTGGCCGGTCGCGGCCACCAGCCAGCCGGCCACGATGACGCCCACCGAGCCCGCCGTGTCGGCGACGACCTCCAGGTAGGCGCCCTTGACGTTGAGGCTCTCGCTCGCCCCGGAACGCAGCAGGAGCAGGGCGACCAGGTTGACCGCCAGGCCGATCGCGCCGACCACCAGCATCGGCCCGGAGGAGACCTCGGCGGGCCCGCCGATCCGGCCGATGGCCTCCATGACCACGTACAGGGCGACGCCGAGCATCAGCACCACGGCCAGCAGCGAGGCGAACACCTCGGCCCGGTAGGAGCCGTAGCTGCGGCGGCCCGTGGTGTCGGGGCGGGTGGCGATCCGGGTGGCGACCAGCGCCGCGCCGAGGGTGACGACGTCGGCGGCCATGTGCCCGGCGTCCGACAGCAGCGCCAGCGAGCCCGACAACAGTCCGAACACCAGCTCGACCGCGAAGAAGGCGCCGATCAGCGCGAAGGAGACCGCCAGCCGCCACCTGTGCTTGCCGGCCGCGTGGCCGTGCCCGTGCCCGGCGCCCATCAGGCGTTCCCTTCCCGCTCCGGGTGGATGGCCTCGGTGTGCTCGGTGTGGGCCAGCGCCAGATCGAGCAACATCCGTACGTGCGGATCCTCAAGCCGGTAGTACGCCATCCGGCCGGAACGGCGCGCGGCCACGATGCGGTGGGCGCGCAGCAGGCGCAGGGCGTGCGAGACGGCCGACTCGCTCTGCCCCGTCACCGCCGCCAGGTCGCACACGCACAGCTCGCCGTCCAGCAGCGCGACCAGCAGGCGCAGCCGGTTCTGGTCGGACAGCAGGCCGAAGACGTCGGCCGTGTCGGCCAGGTCTTCGGCGGGCGGCATGCGCTCGTGCACCAGAGCCACCCGATCGGCGTCCACCACCCGGACGGCACAACCGTCCAACGTCAACACGCCTTCATCTGAAGAGGTATTCATATGAGCAACATAACGGAAGTGACGGTTGGCGCGTCAAGTGGGGTCGCTTCTCAGCGGAGGGGGGCGGTGAAGCTGCGTCCGTAGGCGTGCCGGGTGGTCGCCTGCACGAGGGTGCCGCCGGGCACGCGGCGCACCGTCACGCCCTCCTCGGCCGTGTCGAGCCTGAGGTGGCCGCCGAGCAGGACGACGCTGACGCGGTCGCGTTCCATCGTGGGGTCGGACAGGGCGACGACCGTGCGCCCGCCGGACGTCCTGACGATGACCGAGGCGGGGCCGTCGACGATCAGGCGTTCGACGTGGCGGGGGCCCTGCGCGAAGACGTTGGCGGCGACGATGCCCAGGGACCTGTGCTTGATCGCCTGTACGTGGCGGCTGTTGGCCAGGACGGTCAGGGGGCCGCGGGCGTAACGGCGCAGATCGGCCTCGGTGGCGTTCGGGACCAGGGCGTAGGCCAGCGCGGAGACATCGCCGATCGAGGCGGTGAAGACGTTCTTGGTGACGCTGGTGTCGGGGTTGGCCACGCGGACGGCCCTGCGACTGCGGGTGACCGTCTCCATCCCGGCCGCGACGGGCTGCCGGGACAGGAAGGCGTAGCCGATCGCGGTACCGCGGGTGCCGTTGGCGTACCGCAACCAGCGCGGCGGCGTGTTGTCGCCCGTCTGCCAGGCCCCGCCGCTCCAGCGCTCGCCGGTGAGCGTGACCGCGTCGCCCGGGGCCGCGATGCGGCTGTCCACGGTGGTCACCGCGGCGCGTCCGCCCTCGCCCGAGACGTCCGCGGCCAGCACCACGATCTCGTCGTCGAGCATGAACCAGGACTTGGTGGCGCGGGCGTTGCGGTAGGCGACGAAGTCGTCGGGCAGGGTGCCCGCCTGCTTGGCGGCGTAGGCGGCGTCGTCGGACTGGACCATGCCGGCCGTGGCGTACGTGCCGAGCGTCGCGCCGCCGGAGAAGGCGTTCGTGGCGCGCGGGAAGTACACGTAGGTGTTCTGGGACTCGGAGGAGGAGGTGAAGTTCAGCGGGTGGCCCGGGTTCTCGTACCAGAACCGGCCGTACAGGTCCGGCACCGTGCGCCGCTCCTCCACCGGCGCGGTGACCCCCGCCAGCCGGTACGGCGAGACGGCCGTGTAGTAGTCGACGCCGAACACCTCGCGCTGGTCCTCGCCCGCCAGGTACAGGTAGTAGGCGCCGTCACCCTGGAACCAGGGCATGAGGTTCTCGCCGTTCATGTACTCGTATTTGCTGATCCGCTCCGAGCTGCGCGCCAGCGCGAAGGCGTAGCCGGGCCGCCGGTGCACGTTCCTGTCCATGGCGTTGTAGGCCACGGTGCGCTCGGCCGGGTTCAGGTCGGCGGCCGGGATGCTCGCGTCGGCACGGACGGCGGCGTAGCGGGCGATGCTGACCGGCGAGACGAAGGAGGTGGTGTCCGCGGCGGGCAGGAACCTGAGGTACGCCTTCAGCGGCCGCGCGTCCTCGACGTGGTCGGCCAGGTCGGCGATGGCCTCGATGACCACCCCGACGTCGGAGTAGCCGGTGTTCGTGCGCGAGACCGCCCGCCCCTTGACGATCTCCATCATCCAGCCCTCGTAGATCAGCGGGGCGAAGCCGTCGGTGATCCAGCGCTGGACCACGGCGGGCAGGTCCCCGGCCACCCCGATCGTCGCGCCCTCCAGCGTCTTGAGCGTCTGCACGACCCGGGTGAGCAGGGCGCGCCCGTAGGAGCCCGTGTAGGCGACCGAATGGTGCTGGATGAAGGAGCCATCGCGGTAGTAGCCGTCGGTGACCCCGTGCTTGAGGTTGTACGGGTCGATCGTGGCGAAAACGGTGGCCTGGTCGGCGATGGCCTTGGTGACGCGGGCGTCGTCGCCGGTGAGCGCGCCCTGGAGGATCCGGTTGGCGGTGATGTCGGCCAGGTTCGCGCCGGTGTGGAAGCGGGAGTCGAGATCGACGTCCCCGTTCTCGCCGTTGCGCAGGTAGGCGTCCATCGAGGCGAGGTACGTCGCCGCGAGGCCCTGCGGTAAGCCCTCGGCCAGCAGGACCAGCGTCCTGCTGACATGGGTGGGGATGCCGATCTCCCAGTTGTGCCAGTTGCCGTAGTAGCCGGCCGCCTGGTCGCCGAAATAGCGCTCGTGCAGCCACCGCAGGCCGTCGGTGACGCGGCGCTGGGCGGTGGTGTCGCCTTCGAGCGCGCTGCCGGGGGTGCGGGTGGCCAGCGCGATCTCGTACAGGTACTGGTAGGCCAGGCGCAGGTTGACGTCGTCCGTGCCGAGCTTCAGGCCGGCGAACAACTCTCCCTCGCCGGCCTGGTCCATGGCTGTCAGCCGCTGCCTGGCGGCGCCGAGTACGGCCGCGAGCTTGGCGGCCACCTCGGGGCGGGTGTTGACCTCAGGGGTGCCCGCCAGCATCGCCAGGGTGTTGGCGATCAGCCGCGGGTGGTCGACCGCCGCCGCGGCGGCTCGCCCCGGCGGGGTCATGGCGAGCAGGCCGGCGGCGGGGAGCAGGGAGAGAACCTGGCGACGGGACATGTACGGCACGGCGGGCTCCAGGCCGTTCAACGGATATACCGCGCTCACCATACATGATCTTCACCGCCCGGCCCAGGACTCCTTGGGGCGATCACCGCCCGGCCCGGGACCCCTTCAGGCGATCACCGCCCGACCGCCCAGGATCCCTTCAGGCGGTCGCCGGGACGTAGCAGAGGTTGAGCACGCCGGTCGTCCACGTCTCGGACTTGGCCAGCTTCAGCGGGTGGGTCGGGGTGTCCTCGAACAGCCGCTGGCCACGGCCGACGACGATCGGGTGTACGAGCAGGTTCAGCTCGTCCAGCAGCCCGTTGGCCAGCAGCCACCGCACGGTCGTGGCGGAGCCGGACACCTGGAAGTCGCCCTCGGCCGTCTGCTCCTTCAGCTCACGCAGCCGCGCCGCGACATCGCCGTTGATGAGCGTGGTGTTGGCCCAGTCGGCCTTCTCCAGGCTGTTGGAGACGACGTACTTGGGGGCCGCGTTGAACATCTCGGCGATCCCGGCCTCGGCCTCCGGCGACGTCCAGTACGCGAACCACTCGTCGTACAGCTTGCGGCCCATCAGGAATCCGGCCGCACTCGCCATGCCCGCCTGAACCCAGGTGCCCATCTCCTCGTTGAAGTACGGGAAGTGCCACTCGTCGGGCGACTCGACGACGCCGTCCACGGAGATGAAGAAGCTCGAAACGATCCTGGCCATGATGGCTCTCCTCAACATCGGGTTACGTGAGTCAAAGATTAGAGGGCGGCACTTGGGGGCGTCTTGTATAGAAACGACGCGGATCAGGCGGCCACCATCTCCTGGACGTCCTCCTTCTCAGCGACCGGCCGGCGCAGCACCACCAGCCCGACGACAAGGGCCGCGACCAGCAGTCCGGCGGAGATCCCGAACGCGAGCCGGTAGCCGCCCGTCAGCGCCTCCGCCTGGCTCAGGCCGGCCGCCAGGAGCCCCTCGGTACGCCCGGCGGCCATCGTGGTCAGCACCGCCACGCCGATCGCCATGCCCACCTGCTGGGTGGTGTTGAACAGCCCCGAGGCCAGCCCCGCGTCACTCTCCCGGGCCCCTGACATGCCCAGAGTCGCCAGCGAGGGTAGTACCAGCCCGCCACCCGAGATCAGCAGCATCACCGGCAGCAGGTGGGTGACATAGTCCGCGTCCACCGGGATGCGGGTGAGCAGCAGCATCGCGGAGATGAGCATCACCAGCCCGCCCAGCAACACGACCTTGGCGCCGAACCGCGCGTTGAGCCGGGCCGAGACGAACAGCGAGATCGTGCCGATGCCGACCGCGGCCGGCAACATGGCCAGGCCGGTGTCCAGCGCGCCGTACCCGAGCACCTGCTGCATGTAGAGCGCGACCAGCACCTGGAAGGCGAACATGCCGGACAGCGCCAGCATCTGCGCGAGGTTGGCCCCGGCGACGTTGCGCGAGCGCAGGACCCGCAGCGGCATGAGCGGCGCCTTGGCCGTGGCCTGCCGGACGAAGAACGCGGCGAGCAGGGCCAGCGAAACCGCGCCGAGGCCGAGCGTGTGGGTGGCGAGCCAGCCGTACTCCTCCACCTTGACCACCGTGTAGATGCCCAGCATCAGCCCGGCGGTGACCAGCGCGGCTCCGGCGACGTCCGCCCCGGCGGCCAGGCCGATCCCCCGTTCGGCGGGCAGGACGCGCACGGCCAGCGCGATGGTCACCACACCGATGGGCACGTTGATGAAGAAGATCCACGGCCAGCTCAACAGGTCGGTGAGCACGCCGCCCAGCACCTGGCCGAGCGAGGCGCCGACGGCTCCGGTGGTGCTGAAGATCGCGATGGCCTTGACCCGCTCACGCGTCTCGGTGAACAGCGTCACCAGGATGCCCAGGACAACGGCCGAGGCCAGCGCGCTGCCCACACCTTGCAGAAACCGGGCGGTGATCAACATTCCCGGGCCGGTGGCCGCGCCCGCCAGCAAGGAGGCGGCGGTGAAGACCACGTTGCCCGCCAGGAACATCGCCCTGCGGCCGATCAGGTCGCCCAGCCGTCCCGACAGGAGCAGCAGGCCGCCGAAGGCGATCAGGTAGGCGTTCATCAGCCAGCTCAGCCCGGCCGGCGAGAAGCCCAGGTCCCGCTGGATGGCGGGCAGCGCGACGGTCACGATGCTGCCGTCGAGGACGGTCATCAGTCCGGTCGCGGACAACACGCCGAGCGCCGTCCAGCGCGAGCTTTTCATTAGGTACGACACAGTCTCTCCCGTTCCGAAGCCGGCCTTCGGAGCGAGCCTCCAAAGCCGACAGGAGAGACCGTAACAGATGGTTCTGTTACAGACGATATTCTTCGGACCTAATTTTTGCGCTCCCGTGCCCTGCGTACCGGCGCGGGGCTCTCGACCGGCGTGGCGAGATGGCCGGTGACCAGCCGGTTCAGCGCGCGGACCAGCACCTCGCGCTCGTCGTCCGGCAGCGCGCCGAGCGCGGCCCGGTGCACGCCGTCCACGATCTCCTGGCTGCGCGCGGCGGCCTCCGCGCCCGACTCGGTGACCGCGATGATGCGGGCCCGGCGGTCGGTGGTGGAGGGGCGGCGCTCGGCGTACCCGGCCTTCTCCAGGGCGTCCACGGTCACCACCATCGTGGTCTTGTCCATGTCGCCCAGCTCGGCGAGCTGGATCTGGGTGCGCTCCCCCTCCAGGGCGTGGACCAGCACGCAGTGCATGCGCGGGGTGAGCCCGATCTCGGCGAGGGAGGCGGTCATCTGCGAGCGCAGCACGTGGCCGGTGTGGTCGAACAGGTAGGACAGGTCGGTCTCGGTACGGGCGGGGGCCATCGCAGTCATGCCGTCCAGCCTAGTTCCGACGTGGATTATCTGCGATCGGACCGTTCGAGATCGGGAAGCCCGCCCAACCGGCGCACCGCCGTGTAGTACGACCAGGCCAGACGCTCACACCCACGCCCGATCGCACCTTCGTACGCCGCGCACACCTGCCGCAGATCGAACAGGAACGCCCGATCGACATGCTCCCTGTTGCCCACGAACCGCCCGACGGCCTTGTAGTTGCGATAGCCGAAGTCGTGCCGCCGGCACGCCATCCGAAAGTCGAACCCAAGCGGCCGATCCGGGCTGCCCGAGCACAGATCGGTGCTCCAGTCGAAGGCGTAATCGGCCCACGTACCGGGCCTCCCCGAGGCCACCCGCCAGGCGGCGGCGCTGCGGGCGGTGGGCTGGGTGAGCGCCGAGAGCGCGGTGAGCTTCTGCGCCAGCGTCACGGCGTGCGCCGGAGCCGGATAGGCCAGAACGATCGCCAGAGCCACCGCAGACCGTCCGACCAGTCGTTTCATCATGGAACCCCGCCGTCTCGCCCAGGACCGGAATCTGCCTGCACCAGCTTCACGCGGCCACCCGCCGAAGGGCCGGGACATCCGGGCGGTTCTCACCAACTCTTTGCCCTCGCCGGCTCATGACATATGTCAGGCTTTCTGATGACATCGGCCACTGACGTGCGCTCCTCCTGAACCACCACAGTTGGTCCCGGCAATGGGGAACGAACTGACGAGGAGCCCTGGTGAGTTGGAAAGCGTGGCGTCGTACCGGTGTGCTGATGAGCGCCCTGGGGATGGCCGTGTGCGCGGCGGCGCCGAGCGCCGTCGCGAAGGCGGCCGAACTTGACTGGCGGGCGTGCGCCGGGGCGCCGCAGCTCGAATGCGCCACCGTACGGGTGCCGCTCGACTACGACCGGCCGAAGGGCGAGAAGATCACGCTGGCCCTGTCCCGTATCAAGGCCACCGACTCGGCCGCGCGCAAGGGGTCGCTGGTGGTGAACAGGGGCGGACCCGGGTACTCGACCGTCGAATACCTCCAGGGCATCGTGGCGGGCACGCTGCCCAGTCCGGTGGACGCGGAGGTGCGCAAGGCGTACGACATCGTGGGGGTGGACACGCGCGGCAGTGGCCGCAGCACGCCCGCCGTGCGCTGCTTCGAGACGCCGGCCGAGGCGGCGGCGTTCGCGAAGGACGTGCCCGACGCGCCCGTGACGGCGGCAGACCGGCAGCGGCGCGCCAAGGCCGACGCCGACTTCGCCCGCCTGTGCCGGGAGCGCAGCGGCGGGTTGCTCGACCACATCAGCAGCGTGTCGATGGCCCGCGACCTCGACGCCGTACGCGCCGCCATGGGCGAGAAGCGGCTCAACTACCTGGGCCAGTCCTACGGGACCTACCTCGGCATGGTCTACGCCAACCTGTTCGGCGACAAGACCGGCAAGTTCGTCTTCGACAGCGTGATCGACCCCGGGAAGCGCGACTCCGGACATCCGCTCAGCACGGCCTCCAGCCGCAACCGCACGGACATCAGCACCAAGCGGACGCTGGCGGAGTTCTTCCGGCTCTGCGAGGAGGCCGGTGACCGCTGCTCATTCGGGAACGGAGACCCGGCGGCGGCCTTCGACGACATCCTGACCGCCCTGCGCAAGGGGTCGATCCAGCTCACGAACCCGGCCGGTAAGAAGGTCGCCCTGACCTACTCCTACGTGGTCTCGTGGACCGGATCGTGGCTGTATCAGCCGATGTTCTGGAACCAGCTCGGCGGGGCGCCGTTCCTCAAGGCGGTCGGCGCGGCGATCAAGGATCCGGCCGGGTCCGAGGCCACCGCTCTGGCGCAGGAGATCGAGTTGTTGCAGCAGCAGGGGATCGGTGTGGCGGGGTACGGCTCGCCGATCGAGGCCGCCTTCCACGCCGTGACCTGCCCCGAGACGGACAATCCCGCGAACGCGCGGGCGCTGGCCAAGGTGGCGGCCGAGCGGGACAAGGTGGCGGCGCCGTTCGGGTCGCTGCGCGCGTACGAGACGAGTGCTTGCTCGTTCTGGCAGAGCAAGAGCGACGAGCGGCACCGCGGGCCGTGGACGGCGAAGACGAACGAGCCGGTGCTCATCCTGAACAGCAGGCACGACCCGGCCACGCCGGTGTGGTCGGCCGAGCGTGTGCAGCGCCTGCTGCCCGGTAGCCGCCTGCTGGTCAACGAGGGGTGGGGGCACGTGACCACCCAGCAGTCCACCTGCGCGATCAAGGCCATCTCGGCTTACCTGCTTGAGGACAAGCTGCCGGAGCGGGGCGCCGAGTGCCGCCCGGACACCGTCCCGTTCGCGGCCAGTTCCGGCTGAGCCCCAGGTGCGCGGAGCTCCACAGCACGTCAGGGGCGCGGAGCTCCACGGCGCGTCACGGCCGCAGAGTTCCACAGCGCGTCGCGGCGTCCCTCCTAGCTGAGCCCCGCGGACGTGTGCTCGCGCAGCACGTCGAGGAGGGCCGCCGCCAGCCGGCCGCGGTGGCCCCCTCTCCTGCGTACGACGACCACGGGCAGGCCCACATCCAGGTTCGCCACCTCGATCACCCGCAGACTGCCGATGCGCAACTCCTCCCGGACGCTGCTCGTGGGCATCAGCGCGACGCCGAAACCGGCCTCCACCAGCCGCCGCTGCGCGGTGAGGCTGTCGATGCGGGTGATCGAGGGGTCGGTGAGGCCGTTCGCGAGCAACTCGCGTTCCAGCAGCCGCCCGTAGGAGTCGGAGCTGCCCCGCTCGGGCGGGAAGCCGAGCCACCGCTCCCCCTCGAACGCCCGCAGGTCGGGCAGCCGGGAAGCGGTCACCGGATGTCCGGCGGGCACCACGACCAGCAGCTTCTCCGTCCCGAGCGGGATCGACTCCAGTTGCGGATCACCCTCCTCGAAATAGCGCAGGCCCAGTGACGCCTCGCCACCGCGTACGAGGGCGCTCACCTCCCGGCTCGTCGCCGTGCGCAACTCGACCTCCGCCTGCGGAAAGCGGGCCTCGAACGCGCGCAGCGCGTCCACGATGTGCGAGTCGGCCAGCGTGCCCACGATCGCCAGGCTGAGCACCCGCGCGCCCATCCCCTCCCGGGACGCCTCCCGTACCGCCCGCTCCCCGTCGCGCATCGAGGCCAGCACGGCCTCCGCGTACGGCAGCAGCGCCCGCCCCGCCTCGGTCAGCGCCACCCGGCGCCCGGCCCGCTCGAACAGCGCCGCCCCCAGCGACCGCTCCAGCTCGTGGATCCGGCGGCTGATCGCGGGCTGGGACCGGTTGAGCCTCCTGGACGCCTCGGTGAACCCACCCGTCCGCGCGATGCAGACGAAAGCCTCGATCTCCTCCACCGTCACAATCCATCAGTATTCCTGATGCCGACAATCCTCACTATGCATTGGACCTATTTTCCGAGGCCCGCAAGACTGGGCATCATGACTGATCAGACGGCCAAGGTGGCTCATTTCCGAGCCCTGCACGAGCGCCCGGAGCCCCTGCTGCTCCCCAACCCCTGGGACGCCGGCACCGCCCGCATCCTGGCCGGCCTCGGCTTCGAGGCCCTGGCCACCACGAGCCTCGGGGTGGCCAACGTGCTCGGCCGCACCCGCGCCGGCCGCCAGGACGTCCTGGACAACTGCCGCGTCATCTGCCGGGCCACCGACCTGCCCGTCAACGCCGACCTGGAGAACGGCTTCGCCGACGACCCCGCCGAGGCCGCCAAGATGATCGCGGACGCCTTCGCCTGCGGCGTCGCCGGCGTCTCCATCGAGGACGCCACCGCCGACCCCCGCTCGCCGATCTACGACTTCGGCCCGGCCGTCGAACGCGTCCAGGCGGCGGTCGAGGCCAACCGCGCCCTGCCCGTCCCGCTCGTCCTGACCGCCAGGGCCGAGAACCTGCTGTACGGCGTCGCCGACCTCGACGAGAGCATCCGGCGACTGCGGGCGTTCGAGGAGGCGGGCGCGGACGTCCTGTACGCGCCGGGCCTGCGCACCCTCGACCAGATGCGCGCCGTCGTCTCCTCCGTCGGCAAGCCGGTCAACATCGTGATGGGCTTCGCCGATCCCGCGATCACGCTGGAGCAACTGGCCGGGATCGGTGTGCGCAGGGTGAGCATCGGCGGCGGTCTGTCGCGGCTCGCCCTGCGCTCATTCCTGGACGGGGCCAAGGAGATGCGCGCGGGCCGCTTCGGCTTCGTCTCCGAGATGGCCCCGCTCTCCGACCTGCTCGGCTACTTCGACAGGTAGAGAGTCTTCCAGGTGCCCGCGTACAGGCAGTTGAGCGACGGCTTGGCGGCCTTGCCCTCGGCGCAGACCTTGAGCTCGACCTGGTAGACGTCGCGGTGCTTGACGGAGAAGTGCTTGGGCGTGCGGTAGGAGCAGTCGCGGACGGCGTGGTTCCTGTTGGGCAGGTTGTTCCCCGAGCGATAGGTGATCCGGAAGACCGCCCAACCGCACTTGGCGCCACGGGTGTTGTCGGTCACCTTGCCCCAGATTCGCACGCGGTCGGCGGTCGGCAGGTCGGCGTGGTCCTCACCGGTGACGGTCAGGGCGCCGGAGGCCGTGGCGCCGCGTCCGGGAGCGTGCACCGGCCCCCAAGCGGCACTCGCCGCAGCCGGAGCCTGGGCAGCCTGAGCAGCGGGGGCGAGGGCAGCGGCGGAAGCGAGGGCGGCGGCCGCTGCGAGGGTCAAACTGGCAAGGGTGCGGGAGATTGTCATGGGGAGGCTCGTCCTTTCTAGGGGGAATGACCGCACTTTGCGACGGACCGTTTTCAACCGGCTTGCGAAAAGCCGGCCCGACTTTCAACTCCCTTACCACCCACCGACCACGCTCCGGCCAGTGCCCAGCCGTCCGCACACCCACCACCTAGCGAGCCTCGCCCCGCAGGATCCGGCCGTAGAGATCCCTCGCCACCGCCGTCAACATCCACGCGGTTTCACTCGTGGTGCCCTCAGCGCGATCCATCCGGCGCATGAACCCCTGACCACCAGCGGCACACAACTCGAACAGGAGGTCGGGGCACTCGCACGAGTGCGCCACGACTCGGATGCGCCTCACGCGACGGGTTGGTTCGTACCAGGAGATCTTGGTGCAGCCATCTTGCGGAGGCTCTGCGTGTGGACCGTGAAAGTCGGAGATTCCTGTCATGTCACGCAGTCCTTCCCTCGAAGATCTCGACGAGGTTTCTGAATCGCGCATCCGTGGTCGGGTTGCCCATGAGCCGGACCTCCTGTCGAACTGCCTGGCAGGAGAATACGTTTAACTCGTACAGCCTGTCTAGCCCGTCTAGCACATACCCAACGTTAATGCTATGACTGCTCGTCTTTAACGTCTCTCTTGTGATAGTCGACCAGCTAGACCCGACGCCGATCTTCGAGCAGTTGGCACGCATCATCCGCGAAAAGATCAAGGGAGGGGACCTGCGGGAGCGGCAGCTCGTGCCCTCCGAAAGCTCGCTCCAACAGGAGCACGGCATCGCTCGTGGTTCCGTCAGGCGTGCCATGGAACTCCTGCGCGAGCAAGGCTGGGTGGTCACGATCCAGGGCAGAGGCACGTTCGTGGCTCCCCAGGAGAAGTGGCCCGAAGAGCCGTAACTCCTCATCGGGTCAGGGCCCTGGGGCTTTCACGGCCGATGGGGAACAATGGCGCGATGGCCGCCCACTACGACAACACCGACGCCTTCCGCGAGGCCAGCTTCACCAGCTCCAGCCTCGCCGGGGCCAAGTTCCGCGACTGCGACCTGACCGGGCTGAAGGTCGTCGACTCCTTTCTCGTCGACGTCAACGTGTCCGGCATCGTGGGCAACTTCATCGTCAACGACGTGGACGTCACCCCCTATGTCGAGGCGGAACTGGACCGGCGGAACCCTGAGCGCGTACAACTGCGCGAGATGCGTACGCCGGACGACTTCCGCGCGATGTGGGCCACGGTCGAACGGCTCTGGGCCGAAACGGTCGCCCGCGCCGAGCGTCTCCCGGAGGCCCGCCGCCACGAACGCTTCGACGACGAATGGTCCTTCGTCGAGACCCTGCGCCACCTCGTCTTCGCCACCGACGCCTGGGTGAGCCGAACGATCTTCGACGAGCCGCTGCCCTTCCACCCTTTTGGCCTCACCCACACCGCCTATCCGCCCACGAAGGCGTCCGAACTCGGCATGGACCTCGCCGCCCGCCCGACGTACGGGGAGGTGATGGAGGTGCGCGCCGGTCGGCTGGCCCTGGTGCGCGGCGTGGTCGATGACCTCACCGACGCCGAACTCGCCCGCCCCTGCACCCGCCCTCCCGCGCCCGGGTATCCCGAGCAGCCGCGTTCGGTCGGCGAGTGCCTGCGGGTGGTGATGGGCGAAGAGTGCGAACACCGCCGCTACATGGAACGCGACCTCGCCGCGCTCGCCGCCACCTGAACTCTGCTCACGTGGAAGAGAACCGGAAAGCTGCGGTCAGGGGCGTCGGCCGAGCACCTCGGGCACCCGACTGTGCCGCTGCACCGTGGCCGCCAAACCTGCGTCGATGTAGCCCAAACACAGCAGAATCGCGTCATGGTCGGCGACTAGGTGACGATGATGGATCGATCCATGGTAAGCAATTTTGTTGCGAAAGATCCTTAGATGGTCGACCTGACGGTGCAGGCCCTGCCGACGCCCGCGATAGCCGGGAAATGCTCGGTACAGCGCAGTACGCCACAACCGTTGGTCGTAACCACGGCCTGACCCAAGCAAGGAGACGTAGAAGCCGAACGCGAGTTCTTCGGCCACCATGTGCGGCGTGGGAGACAAGCCGATGCGCTGGATCTGCTGTACGGCTTCGTCGATGCGCTGACGCCCCCCATAGGTGAGCTGAGGTCGTGGATCGTTCCACCAGTCTGCGCGTCCGAAATAGCTGGTGAGCTCCCGGGTCATGCAGCCGCGCATGGCCACCTCCAGATACTGCAGGGGACCGTAGAACGCCTCGCTGATCTCGGTGTTCCAGCAGTGCAGACGCAGTGCGGCGATCGGATCGCCGCCACACCGTAGCTCGTAGTCGGCCAGGCGCAGGGGCGAGAGAAGGGTGCACAGCCGTTTGGCCTCGGCTTCTTCCATCGGGGGCGTCCTTCCAACCTGATCGTGGCAGTGCGCCCGCGCGTGGTACCGTCGAAGTCATAAGCCCCGGTTCTGCCTCTGCATCGCACGCAGCCGGGGCACAGCCATGTTCGGGGGCAGAAGGCACTCTACGGCGTCAGTCAGGCAAAGATCCGGCGCTTGCCTGAGATCAGGCAGCGTGGCGGGCGGTCAGGTGCATGTGGATGTCGTGCTCGGCCCAAAGGACGAAGCGTTCCACCGGTGTCACGGGGTGGTGGGCGACCGGGTCGAAGTGGAACCTCTTGAGTAGTACGGCGAGCACCAGTTCGGCCTCGATCATGGCCAGGGAGGCACCCTCGCAGTTGCGCGGGCCCAGGCCGAAGGGGACGTAGGCGTAGCGGGGTCGTTTGGCCTGCTCTGCGGGGGTGAAGCGGTCGGGGAGGAAGGTGAGGGGGTCTGGCCAGTAGGCCGGGTTCAGGTGGATGGCCCAGAAGGGGTAGAAGATGGTGGTTCCGGCTGGGATGGGGTGGCCGGCCAGGGTGAGGTCTTCGGTGGTCTCGCGAGCGCCGTACGGACCCGGCGGGTAGAGGCGCATCGACTCCTTCAGGGCCATCTCCAGGTACGGCAGGCGCCTGAGGTCGGCGTATGACGGCGTGGGCCGGTCGCCCAGGACGGCGTCCACCTCCTCGGTCACCCGAACCGCGTGGGCGGGGTGGCGGGACAGGAGGTGGAGGGTCCAGGAGACGGCGACGCCGGTCGTGTGGTGGGCGGCGAGCATGATCATCAGGACGGAGTCGCGGACGCGGGCGGGGCTCAGGCCGGCCTTGACCAGGGCGGTCACCAGTTCGCTGCCGTCGGCGGCCAGCACGCCGTCCACGACCTCGCGCAGGTAGGCCAGCGCCCGCCCCGCCCGTTCCAGGTCGTCCTCGTGTTTGTACAGGCGGCCCAAATAGACGGTCAGGACGGTCTCGAACGCGCTCACCACGCGGGAGGGGTCGTCGATGCCGCCGCCGAGGGCGTACTGGCAGATCATGCGCAGCGACAACTCACTCAGGTCCTGCTGCAACGCGACCGGGCCGGCGTGGCCGGCCCAGCGGTCGGCCAGGTCCGTGGCCAGGGTGGTGAAGGCGGGGAAGTGGGCCTCGTGGGAGGGGCGGCCGGCGAGCACGGACAGGAGGGCGCGGCGGAACGGGGCGTGTTCGTCGGCGGGGAGGGTCTGGAGGTTGCCGGCCTCGCACAGGGGGGCCAGGAACTCGAACAACTTGTCCGGGCGCTTGTTGGTCGCGGCGGTGGCCTCCAGGAGCACGGGGTCGGCCACCGAGATCGCCGACGAAGCACCGGGGAGTTGGAAGCGGACCAGCGGGCCGTAGGTTTCGTGCAGGTGGAGCTGGTAGGTGTGCAGGCCGCCGGCGTCGGCGATGGCGCTCAGACCGCCGTCGGACTGGGCAGGAGGTCCCGGGATGTCGCGCACGTCGTCACCGTCTCCTGATCGCCTGCCGTTGGCAAGCCTCAGGCGGGACTCGGGGTCGAGGCGGTGTCGTACGGTCAGCGGGACTTGGGGTCGAGGCGGTGTCGTACGGCGTCGCCCAGCAGCACGAAGCCCAGGACCGTCACGGACAGGAACAACGAGGGGAACAGCAGCAGGTGCGGGTGGTTGAGGAAGGAGTCCTGGGCCACGTTGAGCTGCACGCCCCACGAGATGGCCGGCGTCTTCAGGCCGACCCCGAGGAAGGTCAGCGCGGATTCGGCCGTGATGACGACCCCGACGTTCAGGCTGGTGACGGCCAGCAGCGGGGCCAGTGAGTTGGGCAGCACGTGCCGCGTCATCACCCGCACCGGGCCGGCCCCCAGCGCCACGGCGGCGCGTACGTAGTCGAGGTCGACGCAGCTCAGCGCGCTGGCGCGCATGAGGCGGGTGGCGCCGGGCCAGGTGAACAGGATCAGCACCCCGGACACGGTGAGGGCGTCGCGCCGCTGGACGGTGGTCAGGATGACGATCATGCCGACCAGTGCGGGGAAGCCGAAGATGACGTCCATCAGGCGGCCGATCAGCATGTCGACCCAGCCCTTGTAGTACGCGGACACGACGCCGAGCACCATCGCGATCAGCACGCAGCCGAGCGTGACCATCAGGCCGATCAGCACCGAGGAGCGGGCGCCGTACACGACGTTGGCGTACAGGTCGCAGCCCTGGATGTCGAAGCCGAACGGATGGCCGGCCGTCGGTCCCTGCTTGCCCAGGCGCAGGTCGCACACCCGCGGGTCGCCGTTGCCGAACAGGCCGGCGAACAGGCCGGGGAAGGCGGCGACGAGGAGGATGAGGCCCACGAGCGCCGACGGGAGGGCGAGGCGCACACTAATTTTGCCGGGCAAGGCTGATCCTCGGGTCCAGGAGGCCGTACAGGAGGTCGATGATCAGGTTGACCGCGAGGAAGACCAGGACCAGCAGCGTGCCGACGCCGACGATGACCGGGCCGTTGTGCTGGTTGATCGCGGTGAACATGAGGTGGCCGAGGCCGGGGATGTTGAAGATCCCCTCGGTCAGCACGCTGCCGCCGAGCAGGCCGCCGAGGCTGAGCCCGAGCACGGACACGACCGGGACCAGGGAGTTGCGCAGCACGTGGCGCAGGGCGACGCGGCGGCGGGACAGGCCCTTGGCGACGGCGGTGCTGACGTAGTCCGCGCTGCGGTTCTCGGCGATGCTCGTCCTGGTCAGACGGGCCAGCTCGGGGATCGCGAGCATCGCCATGCAGGTGGCGGGGAGCAGGTAGGAGATGGGCCAGCCGGCCCGCACGCCCGAGGTGGGCAACCAGCCGAGTTGCAGGCCGAAGACGATCTGGGAGACGTAGGCGACGACGAAGTACGGGACGCCCACCAGCAGCGTCGTGGTGCCGAGCACGGTCCAGTCGGCCGGGCCGCCGGCGCGCATCCCGGCCAGCGTGCCCAGCGCCACCCCGGCCACCGCCATGATCGCCCACGCGGTGAGCCCCAGCACGACCGTGTACGGCCAGGCGCGCGAGATCAGCGTGGAGACCTCGACGCCCCGCAGATCGATGCCGAAGTCGCCGACGAACAATCCGCTCAGGTAGTTCCAGTACTGCATCAGCAGCGGCTGGTCCAGGCCGTACCTGGCCGACAGTTCGGCCCGCATCGACTCCGACACCACCTGGTCGGGGCCCGCCAGGGCCAGGATGGGGTCGCCGGGCAGGGCGTACACGGCGGCGAAGATGAGGAACGTGGTCCCGATCAGGATGGGGACCATGCCGGCCAGGCGGCGGACGAGATAACCCAGCACGCTACCCGGCCTGCACCTTGATGCCGGACAGGTGCGCGCCGCCGAGCACTTCCGCGCTCACGCCGGAGACCCGGTCGCTGTGCACGAGCCCGGCCTTGGGGTAGTACAACGGCGCGATCGGCATCTCGGCGAGCGCGGCGCTGGCGGCCTGGGCGGCGTACTTCACGGCGTCCTCCGGCTTCGCGGCCGAGGCCGCCTTGGCCAGGGTCTCGCCGAAGGAGGAGTTGTCGTACCTGGAGGCGTTCAGCGGCGCGCCCGCGGTGAACAACGCGTTGGCCATGGCGTAGACGTGCGGGTACGGGACGCCCGAGTACAGCAGCGCCGGCCCCTTCGCCTTCTTGGCCCGCAGCCCGGTCCAGAGCTGGGAGATCTCGATCGTGTCGAAGGAGACGTCCTGGATGCCGAGGTTGGTGCGCAGCTGGTTCGCGACCGCCTCGAGGACCTTGTCGTTGTTTCCGCCCTGGTAGCTCTGCAGGTTCAGCTCGCCGCTCCAGCCGCCCGCCTTGGCCAGCAGGTCCTTGGCCCTGGCCGGGTCGAACGCGCACGCCTCGCAGGTCACCTGGTCCGCGCCGGTGAGCACGGTGGGCGCCAGCGACTTGGCCGCCTCGGCGGTGCCGGACAGCAGGGAGGAGACGATGGCCTCGCGGTCGATGGCCATCGAGATGGCCTTGCGGATGTCGGGGGTCAGCCGCTTGTCGTAGACGGGCAGCGCGAGGTAGACGACGGCGGGCAGGCTGACGTCCACGGTCGAGACCGCGTCGTTGCCCTTGGCGCTGACCAGGTCCTCGCCCTCCACCAGGGCGACGTCCACCTGGCCGGCCTGCAAATCCGTGTAGTAGGTGCGGTTGTTCTGGTAGACGCGCAGGTTCACCGACGGGGACGCGGCCTTGTCGGGGCCCGCGTACTTGTCGTACCGGTCGAGGTAGACGTCCTGCGCGCCGACCTCCCAGCCGCCGTCGCGGGCCTTGAAGGGGCCGTTGCCGATCGGGTGGGTGGCGAACGCCTTGATGTCCTTGGCGGCGCCGGCCGGGATGGGGGCGAAGGCGCTGGAGGTCAGCGTGTACGGCAACATGCTGTTGGGCTCGTTGAGCGTGACTTCGAGGGTCTTGTCGTCCACCACCTTCACGCCCGACAACGTGGTGGCCTTGGCGGTGCCCGACTCGGGGTTGAGCTCGTCGTACCCCTCGAAGACGGACATGAGCGCGTTGCCGGTCAGCGCGTTGGAGCCGAGCGCCGTCACGTTCCAGGAGTCGGCGAAGGACTGCGCGGTGACCGGGCTGCCGTCGTGGAAGGTCCACCCGTCGGCGATCTTGATCGTCCAGACCTTCTGGTCGGTGCTCTCGATCGAGGCGGCGACGGCGTTCTGAACCTGCCCGGTCTTCGTGTCGATCCTGGTCAGCGGGGTGAACAACGCGTAGTCCACGTTGCTGGCCTGGCTGGCCCCCGGCAGCATGTTCTCGACCATGGAGGCCGGCACGGCGGCGACGTAGGAGTCGGCATCCACCGCTCCCGCGCCGCCGCATCCGCTGAGCACGCCGAGGGAGACCGCCAGCAGCCCAAAGGTGACACGTCTCATCCGATAGCCTCCGGAGTTGGACAACCTGCGGGTATGGCTGTTCATCCTGGCCGTCCGGGATGATCGGGGCTTTGTCGGCGAGGGTAAATTCGGCCGGGGTCCCTTGTGCAGATTTACAGACGGGACGTTAGGCGGCCCGCAGCCCTACAGGCGGCCCGCGGCTTTACAGACGGTCCGCGGCTTTACAGACGGGACGCCAGGTGGGCCGCGGCGGCGATCGTGGCCGAATACTGGGTGGCCACCAGTGACCTGATCGGGATGACCTCGTGCTCGGCGGCCGAGTCGGTGGCCAGCCAGTGCTCGTACCGCTCCGCGACCAGCTCCCGCGTACGGCCGATGACGGCCGCCTGGTTGCCCGCGGCCAGCTCGGCGTCGAGCCCGCGCAGCAGGATCCCGCCGTACCGCAGCCGGAAGCTGTGCCCGTCGCCGATCAGCGAGCTGACCTCGGCGACCGTCGCGGGCCTGTCCGACTCGGGCATGCGGGCGCGCGCCGCCGTGGTCTCCGCGGCCCTGACCATGATGCGGGCGAAGAACCGGGTGGCCCGCCAGAACGGCGAGCCGGCCAGGATCAGGTGATCTCCGACCGCGTCGAGGCTCTCGTTGAGCAGTACGGCCAGCTCGGCCACCGCCTCGGCCTTGGCCGCCAGCGCGTCGGCGTAGGACGTGGTGGTCGGGGTGGAATCGTCGGCCGTCGGGTCGATCCAGTACGGCAGCTCGCTGATCAGCGTGAGCGAGCCGTGCCGGCCGGCGTAGGAGGCGGTGTTGTCACCGGAGTCGCCGCTCCACTTCTGCCCCATCGCGATCATCCGGTCGTAGGCCCGCCGTACCGACCCGGTCTGGAAGACGCCGTCGTCCAGCCGCACGATGTGCGGCGCCTCGGGCTCGCCGCGGTGCAGGGGCAGGCCGAGGCGCTCCGGCACCGCCTGCAGCACCGGGAACAGCGCGCTCTCCTGACGGCTGATGTAGTAGTAGACGCCGCCCAGTTCGCTGTTGTGCAGGGAGCAGACCAGCGCGGGCCGGTGCTCGTCGATCAGCTCCATCAGCGCCCGCGTCTCCGGCAGCGGCGTGTCGAAGCGGGCGTCCTTGTAGTCCAGCGGGAACGTCCACTCGATCTGGTCGCCGCCGGCCGGCCGGTAGAAGTGGCGCGCGTAGTGCTCGCGGGTGAACGGGCCGCGCAGCCAGCCCTCGTTCAGCCGCAGCCCGTCGGGGTCGATGCAGGCGATGACGTGCCAGCGGTGGCCGAGCCGTTCCCGCAGCCCGGCGTCCTGGCACAACCGCCTGGCCAGGTGCACGGCGGTCAGCCCGCCGATCGGCTCGTTGGGGTGCGGCAGGCCGAAGACCAGCGCGTCGGGGGCGCCGGGCGGGCCGACGGTCAGGCACAGCAGCCTGCTGCCCTCCCTGGAGCGACCGACCTCCCGCAGCTCCGCCACGTCCGGGTACTCCGACGCGAGCGTTTCCAGCAGGTCCTCCAGCTCGTCCACGCCGGCGAAGGCGTCGAAGTCCGGAACCAGGTCGAGCTCGCTTTCCAGCCATTCGGGTAGCACTGCGCGTTTCCTCCCTTTTCCTACCTCCAAGTTTGCGGGTCCCGGACCGCTTTGGGCCAGAGCGATCGCCACCAGCTAACGACGATCGTCTTGTCCCGGTGAACAAATCGGAGAGGGGTTCCTGTCCTGCGACCACATGTGCGTGGTGCGGGAACGCTGATTACTGTTCAGTACATGTCCTCGATCTCCCCTTCCGATCTGGCCGCCTTCGCACGCCGATTCGCGGCCGATCCGCAGCTCAAGCGCATGCAGAACGCGATCGCCAACGTGAGCGTGGACCAGGTGGCGCTGGACCACTCGGTGGCGGTCGGAGTCGGGCCGACCATGTCGCACCGGATCGACGACTGGAAGGCGACCGACCAGAAGAAGACCGGCCGCTGCTGGTTGTTCGCCGCGCTGAACCTGATGCGGCCGGGCACGGCGGACCGGCTGGGGGTCAAGGACTTCGAGTTCTCGCAGGCCCACGCGATGTACTGGGACAAGCTGGAACGGGCGAACTACTTCCTCGAATCCATCATCGCCACCGCCGAGCGGCCGATCGACGACCGGATCGTGGCCTTCCTGCTGGGCATGCCGGTCAACGACGGCGGCCAGTGGAACATGGCGGTCAGCGTGTTCGCCAAGCACGGCGTGGTGCCCAAGTCCGTCATGCCGGAGACGCAGTCGTCCTCCGACAGCGCGAAGATGAACCGGCGGCTGCGCGTGGCCCTGCGCCACGGCGCCAAGCGGCTGCGCGAACTATCCGCGGCAGGAGCCGCCGATCGGCTGCGCGAGGTCAAGACGGAGGTGCTGGCCGAGGTGCACACCATCCTGAACATCCATCTCGGCACCCCGCCGGACTCCTTCACCTGGGAGTGGACGGACCGCGACAAGCAGTTCCACAGTGACGGCGAGCTGACGCCGCAGGAGTTCATGGCCAGGTACGTGGAGCTCGACCTGTCCGCGTACGTGTGCCTCGTGGACGACCCCCGCCCCGAGCACCCCAAGAACGCCACCCTGACCGTCGAGCACCTCGGCAACGTCATCGAGGGCGACCCCGTGCTCTACCTGAACGTGGACATCGCCACCGCCAAACGGCTGGCCATGGAGACGATCGTGGACGGGGAGCCGGTCTGGTTCGGCTGCGACACCGGCCAGCAGTCCGACGGCGAGCTGGGCATCTGGGACGCCCGGCTGTACGACTACGACGGCGTCTACGGCACGCGCCACGACCTGGACAAGGAGGCCAGGGTCCGTTACCACGACTCGCTGATGACGCACGCGATGCTCTTCACCGGCGTGCACGTGGTGGACGGCGCGCCCAGGCGCTGGCGGGTCGAGAACAGCTGGGGCACCAAGAAGGGCGACGGCGGCTTCTACACGATGAACGACTCGTGGTTCGACGAGTACGTCTTCGAGGTCGTCGTACGCAAGGACCGCCTCTCCCCCGAACTGCTCGCCGCCCTGGACACCGCGCCTCTCGTGCTGCCGGCCTGGGACCCGATGGGCGCCCTGGCATGAGGCTCGACCTCCTGGTGGAAAACGCCGACATCCTGACCATGGACCCCGCCCGCCCCCGCGCGAACCGGGTGGGCGTCAGGAACGGCAGGATCATCGGCCTCGACGACGACCTCGACGGCTGGGACGCCGCAGAACGCCTCGACGCGGGCGGCGCCTGCCTGCTGCCCGGCCTCGTGGACGCCCACACCCACCTGGAGCTGCGCGGTCAGGCCATGGCGGCGGTGAACATCGGCGCCTGCCGCACCCCGCAGGCCGCACTCGACCTGATCGCCAAGGCGGCGGCGGACCGGCCGGGGGACGCCTGGATCGAGGTCAGCGGCTACGACCAGGCGGCCATCGGCCGGCACCTGAACGCCGCCGAGCTGGAGGTGGCCGGCGGCGGCAGGAAGGTGTGGGTGCGGCACATCTCCTGCCACGCCTCCGTCGTCTCGGCCTCGGTCCTCGCCGACGAGCCCGACCGGGAGCTGCGTCTCAGGTTGGCGTCCGGGCTGCTGGAGGAGCTGGAGCAGAATCTCGTACGGCGGCAGCGCCTGCCGTACGCGAACGACGAGCTGAGCGAGATCATCGTGGCGGCGGCGTGGGAGGCGCGCGGGCAGGGCGTGACCTTCTGCGTGGACGCCGGCAACGGCGGCGAGGTCGGCAGCCTGAGCGCTGTGGACGGCGCGGCCTACCTGGACCTGCACCTTTCCGGGCGGCTGCCGGTGCGCATGGGCCTGATGCCCAGCATGGACGTGCTGCGCGAGTTGCCCGTGCACCGCGACGACCGTTACCGCCGGGGCATCGACCTGGGGCTGCGCAGCGGGTTCGGCTCCGACCGGCTGTTCCTGGCGGGGCAGAAGGTGGTGCTCGACGGCGGCATGAGCGTGGGCACCGCCAGGATGACCGAGCCGTTCACGGGCCTGGACGGCACCGGCACGTGGCGCGCCGACCCCGCCGCGATGCGGGACGCGATCGTGGACGGTCACCTGGCCGGATGGCAGATGGCCGTGCACGCCATCGGCGACGCGGCCATGGACCTGGCCGTCGATGCGTTCACCAGGGCGCAGCGGGAGCTGCCGCGCCCCGACGCGCGCCACCGCATCGAGCACGGCGGCGCGATCAGGCCCGACCACCTCGCCGCGATCGCGGAGCTGGGCGTCTCTGTGGTCACCCAGCCGTCCTTCCTGTGGGACTTCGGCGACCGCTACACCGAACTGCTCGGGCCTTCCCGGGCTTCGTGGCTCTACCGGGGGCGTTCGCTGCTGGACGCCGGGGTCCGGCTGGTCGGCAGCACCGACCGGCCACTGCCCGGAAATCCGCTGCGGGCCGTACAGGCGTTGGCCGAACGCCGCTCCGACTCCGGCCGGGAGTTGTGTCCCGGCGAGCGGGTCACCGTACAGGAGGCGCTGGAGGCGTTCACCGTGCACGGCGCGTGGATCACCCGCAAGGAGCGGGTGCTCGGCCGGATCGCGCCCGACTTCTACGCCGACTTCTGCGTGCTCGGCCGCAACCCCCTCGACACCGACGTGTCCGAGATCGCCGCCATCCCGGTGCTGGGCACGGCCGTGGACGGCGAGTTCGGCTGGACACAGCCTTAGAATCGGTCAGACGTCGTCGATGACCGCGACGGCGTCGACTTCGAGGAGATACTCCGGCCTGGACAGCGCGGCGACTCCCACCAGCGTGTCGGTCGGCTTGTGGTCGCCGAACAACGCGACTCTGCCCTGCTCGATCTGCGCGAGGTGTTCACGCCTGTAGCCGGCGACGAAGATTGTCAGCTTGGTCACCTGGTCGGGCCGGGCGCCGGCGGCGGCGAGCGCGTGGCCGATGTTGGTGAAAACCTGGTGGGCCTGAGCCGTCATATCGCCGTGCCCAATGATGTTGCCTTGTTTGTCCTCGGCCACCTGACCTGCGATGAAAACCATTCGAGTGCCGGTGGCGATAATGACGTGACTGTAGGTCACCGGCGGCTCTATCTCCTCAGGATTGATGGATTCCAGCGCCAATTGGTGCTTCCTCTCTTCGTCAGGCCGGTCCAGTCTTCGTCAGGTCGGTCCGGCCGCTGAGAGATCAATGTAGCTCCACCTTTTCGGCCGATGCGCCTGCCAGGGCCGGACCACAGGGTTACGCGTTCACATCGCCGAGTCCGGCAAGTGAGCCCTACCTGCGGAAATGCCGGACGGCATCACCCCGCCCCGCCCGGATTGTCCCCTCGCACAGCCCGTACCCTATGCAGATGGATCACGCGGTTTTCTGGGCGAAGGAGATGGAACCGGCACCAGGTCCCACCTTGTCCACGATCCTGGACACACTCGGCTCACACGCGCTGCGCCTGGTCACCGACGCGGGCCGGCTGGAGGCGCGCATCGGCGAGATCGTGGTGAGCGGCCCCGGCGAGCCCCTCCCCACCGCGACCGCGCCGCTGCTCCTGCTCACCGGCAGCGGCGCGCCGCTCGGCCCGGTGCACGAGACGATCCGGCAGGCCGGCAGGTCCGGCTACCGCGCGGTCGTGGTGAAGGACTTCGGCGACAACCTCGACGCGCTGGCCGTGACGGCGGGCGAGGTCGGCGTGGCCCTGCTGCGTACCCCGAACGAGATGACCTGGCGCCAGCTCGACGCGTTGCTGACCGCGAGCCGGTCCATCGCGGCGGCCGGCGCGCTGGGCGGCCGGTTCGCGGAGGTGGTGGCGGGCGACCTGTTCGCGCTGTCCAACGCGATCGCCTCGGCGGTCGGCGGGGCGGTGTCCATCGAGGACACCGGCGGCCAGGTGCTGGCCTACTCCAACCTGCCCGGCCAGGAGATCGACTCCGCGCGGCGGATGGGCATCCTGGGCAGGCAGGCGCCGGTCTATCCGAGCACCGGCAACGCCTACCAGCAGGTGCTGGGCGGTGAGGGCGCGGTGCACGTCATGCCGGAACGGCCCGAGTACGCCGAACGGCTGGGCATCGCGATCAGGGCGGGCAACCAGGTGCTGGGCACGATCTGGGTGATCAGCGACCGGCCGCCGCTGGTCGAGGAGGCCGCCGAGGTGCTGGAGGACGCGGGCCGGTCGGCGGCGCTGCACCTGCTGCGCACGCGTACGCAGGCCGACCCCGAGCGGGCCGCCCGCTGCGACGCGCTGCGCACCCTGCTCAACGGCTCACGCGACCCGCGCTCGATGGCCACCCGCCTGGCCATCCGCGCCGACGCGCCCACCGTCGTGCTCGCCGTCACCCTCGCCGACCGGCAGCTCGAACCGCTGCTCGGCGCGGCCCGCATCGTGGACCTGGTCAACCTCTACTGCGAGTCCTGGCACTCCAGCGCCACCTGCGTGGCCGACTCCGGAACCGTCTACGCGCTGCTGCCCACCGACGGCGCGGCCGAGCCCAGCGCCCGCCTGATGAAGCTGGCCGACGACCTCTCCTCGACGATCCGCCGCTCCACCGGCATGGACGTGCTGGTCGCGATCGGCTCACCCGCGAACGGCCTGGCCGAGGTCGCGACGTCGCGGCGGATGGCCGACCGGGTGCTGCGGGTGCTGTCCGCGTCCGGGGGCGGGGTGGCCGACGTCGAGCGGGTACGCAGCCAGATCCTGCTGCACGCGCTGGCCGACCTGCCCGAACTGGTCGAGGAGCTGCGGCTCAAGCCCGTCACGGCGCTGGTCGAGCACGACGCGCTGCACGGCACCGCGTACGCGCAGACGTTGCTGGCCTACTTCGGCGCGCTCGGCGACAGCCTGCGGGTGGCCAGTGAGCTGGTCATTCACGAGAACACGGTCCGCTACCGGGTACGCAGGGCGCAGGAGATGTTCGGCATCGACCTGAGCGGCCCCGACCATCTGCTGGCCACCTGGCTGCAACTGCGGCTGCTGCAATTGCGACAGTAGACGCTCACTTATGGCATCGAGCGTCATGGCCATGGACCGTCTCATGCGTCCGGCGTCACGATAGGGGCATGTTAATCCTCGCTCTCATCACGCTCCTGCTGCACGGCGCCCTCACGGGCCTGTTCTACACCTTCTCCATGTCCGTCATGCCCGGCCTCAACGCCATCGAGCCCGCCCAGGCCGAAGAGGCCATGCGCAGCATCAACCGCAAGATCCTCAACCCCTGGCTGTACCTGGTGTTCCTCGGCTCTCCGATCGCCGCCCTGGTCGCCGGGTTCCTCGCGCCCGCTCCCGCTTCCCTCTGGTTCTTCGCCGCCGCCGGGGTCAACTTCGTCGGCTCGTTCCTGGTGACCGTGGCGATCAACGTGCCGATGAACAACGCGCTGCTCGCCGGGAACATGACGTTCAAGGACTATTCGCCCAGGTGGACCGCCTTCAACACGCTGCGCACCGTGGCGTGCGCCGCCGGGCTCGTCCTGGTCGGGGTGGGGCTCACGGGGCTGTGAAGTGTTCCTTGAGTATGACGCCGTGCACGCCCGTGGTCCTGTCCACCACCTGGGACACCTCGAAGTTCGTCGCGGCGGACAGGTAGGCGTAGGCCACGGCGCGCTCCATCCCCTGGTCGTGCTCCAGGAAGTCGAGAGCGTTGACGACCGCACGGCGCATGGCGACGTCGAGGTCGCTCCCCTGGCCGTTCCTGGATCCGTCGGGGTCGGACAGGCCGATCGGCAACCAGGCGTCCCGCGTCTCCGCGAACGGGTAGCGGAAGGCCACCGAGGGGGCGTCGCCCTTCTTGCACACGGTGAGGCGGAACGTGGCGCGCAACGACCCCTCCATCGCGGTCAGCGCCACCTCGCCGCCGCCCATCGCGTGGTGCGGGTCGCCGGTGTAGAACAACGCGCCCTCCGCGAACACCGGCAGGTAGAAGGTGGCGCCCACGCCAAGATGATGAATGTCGATGTTGCCGCCGCCGAGAGTGGGCGGGACGGAGTTCAGCGCGGGGTCCGTCAGTTCGCCGGCCTCCGCGAAGGCGACACCCATCATCCCCATGAACGGGTTCAGCGGGAACGTCACCTCACGCCTGCCGCGCTTCATAACCCCGCTCGCCACACCCTTGCGCCCCCGGCGTACCGGCGTGAACACCGACACGTTGCCGTACTTCATCGGGTCGCCGGTGGGCCGCCCGTCGGTGGCCACGGGCGGCATGACCTCCTCCAATGTGATGCCGTCGGGCGCGCCGCCGCCCGCCTGCCTGGCCAGCGCGCCCTTGCCGTGACGGCTGGAGACGACCCCGTACGGCACGCGCGGCAACATCGAGAGCATCTCGACCTTGAGCACGTCACCCGGCCGCGCACCGTCCACGTGGATCGGGCCCGTCACGACGTGGGGGCCGTCGCGGTCGAAGTCGCGCGGGGTGCGGGAGTAGTCGCGGGCGATCGCGATGGCGTCCTGGAGCACGTTCGCGCGGGGCACGCCGTGTCCGGCGAAGTACGCGACGGGGTCGCGGCCCTGGTCCTCCAGGATGCCCTCGTGCGAGACCGAATCGACGGTGACCGTCTCGCCCGACCTCATCCGCAGGACCGGTTCGCTGGTCAGGGACGGGACGTACCCCCATCTGACCTGGTCGGGCGTGGACGGGAGGTAGTGCCTGCCGTGGATCGGGCCCTTGCCGGAGTGCAGGATCTCACGGGGCAGGGCCGATGCGGGCCGGGTGCCGGCGGCCAGGGTGACGCCCGCGCCCCCGCTCAGGGCCGCCGCCACCCGCAGGAAGTTCCGTCGTCCGAGTTTCGCGATCAGGGTCTCTCGCATCTCGCCCGGGCTCTTCGGCGTAGTCATGATCTTCTCCTAGCAAGCGTTGTGACGCCGATCCTCGATCACGACCGTTTCGCCCGTGTTTCCCGGAGTTTTCGGCACGGACTTGACCGTGCGCGGACCACGGCTTCAGGCTCATCGACATGATCGACGCGATCGCCCTTCGCCGCGCCACGCCCGAGGACTCCGCCGCCCTGCTCGACCTGCAACTGGCGCTGGATGAGGAGTCCAGCTTCATGCTGCTGGAGCCCGGCGAGCGCGACCCGTCACCAGGGTTTTTGGGTGAGCCGTCCTTCCGGCTGCTGGCGATGACGCCGACCGAAGCGGCCGGGTATGTGGAGGTGGAGGTGCTGCCCTACGCCCGCGCCCGCCGTACCGGATATGTCGTGATGGGAGTCCGCGCCGCCTACGGCGGGCAGGGACTCGGACGGCGCCTGCTGGACTCGGCCACCCAGGAGGCACGGACGGCCGGGATGGCGCGACTGGAACTCACCGTAATGAGCCACAACCGGCGAGCGCTCGGGTTGTACCTGTCGTGCGGCTACCAGGTGGAGGGACTACGCCGCTCCGCGCTGGACGTGGACGGCCACCGCGTGGACGAGTACTACATGGGGCTGCTGCTCCAGCGTTAGTGAAAGGATCGGAGCAACAGTCTGACCTTGAAAGGCAATATCGAGATGGCTCCGAACATCGCGACCGCGCGCCGCGTCGAACTGCCCGAACTGCTCGACTTCCTGCGTCCCCGGCACCACGGCCTGCTGTCCACCACCCGCGCCGACGGCCGTCCCCAGCTCTCACCCGTCGCGTGCGGCGTTGACGACGACGGGCGGATCGTGGTGTCCACCTACCCCGACCGCGTCAAGGCGATCAACGTCCGGCGTGACGACCGCGTGTCGATGTGCGTGTTGTCCGATGACTGGAACGGCCCGTATGTGCAGGTGGACGGGCATGCCGAGGTGCTGGACATGCCGGAGGCGCTGGAGGGGCTGGTGGATTACTACCGGTGCATCGCCGGCGAGCACCCCGACTGGGACGAGTACCGGGAGGCCATGCGCCACCAGGACAAGTCGCTGATCCGCCTGCACATCGACCGTTGGGGACCGATCGCGACCGGCGGTTTCCCGGCACGCCTGGCCTGACGCGCTTTAACTTTACGTGGCTTATATTGGATATAGGCCACGTAAAGGAGCTTCGTTATGCGCTTCTCCCGGATCACCGGCATCGCCGCCATCGGCTTCGCCGCCACGATCGTGGGCGCCAACCTGATCATGGTCCCGGCGGGCCTGCCACTCACCGGCGCGCCGATCGACGAGGTCAACGCGTTCTACGCGGCGAACGGCGGCATCGTCGGCCTGGCCTCCGCGTTCACGCCCGCCGTCTGGATGCTGGCCACCCTGTTCGGGGCGGGCGCGGTCGCCGTACTGTGGCCGCCGGAACGCGAGCGCGGCGAGGCGTGGTCGCTGGTGGGCTTCGCCGGCCTGCTCATGCAGAACCTCACCTTCACCGGCATCATCGCGACCCGCCTCGCCCTGGCCAGAACCGCCCCCGACGGCACCGCCGCGCTCTGGGCCCTGCACGACGGCTTCTTCACCCTCAACGGCACCTTCCTCGCCATCGCCCTGGTCGGCCTGTCGGTCGCCGGCCTGCGCACCGGCTTCATCCGCCCGTGGCACGGCACGCTCGGCTTCCTGGCGGCGGCACTCCAGTTCACCTCGGCCACCCTGGCTCACCTGGTCATGCGGTCGGAGGGCCCGCTCGGGCTGATCGGTCTCGCCGGGTGGCTGCTGTGGGTGGTCTGGATCGCCGTGTACGGAATCGCGCTGGTACGAGCTCAGAACTCGCTGATCTCGAAGACCCCGATGTCATCCGCCGAGGTGCCCTGAGCCGGCGACGTCTGGTTGAGCGACGCCTCCACCGCCACCCACCCATGGAACCCGCCCGAGTTGTCGATGATCTGCAACATCGGCTTGACGTGCGAGTTCCCGGTGTAACAGTGCTCACCCCGCCCATCGGCCAGCGAACGCCGCCAATGCCAGATCGTGTCCCTGCGGTCGGTCGAGGTGGCGTTCGCCGTGGCCAGGTAGTAGTCGGTGCCCGTCGTCACACCACCCAGACACCGTCCACTCGAACACCGCTGCCAATCCCGCATCCAGAACGGCTCCCCCGCCCCTTCATCCAGGTACGGCGTGCCCGCGTCGGTCTTCCACAGGTGGTAATCGTGCTTCAGCCGGGCGTGATCGAAGGCGGCAATCTGGGCCATAGACGCGCGCGTCACCCAGGTGGCGTTGCTCCCGTACCCGTAACCATGCGTCGCCCCGAACGAACTCCCCCGATACGTCAGCTTGGCCAGTTGCCCCGGAATCGGCTCACTGACCGTCCACTCCTCCCACCCGTTCCCGGTCCAGGAGATCCGCAACACAGACCCGGTGACCGTGTACGTACCGCTGAGTTCCTTGGGAAAACTGGTCGCCTGGAACCCGTTCCCCGTCTGCACCTGACACGCCCGCGCCCCACACCCGGCCCCGGTGACACCCGTGTAGCTGCGGGACACGCGGACCCGCTGCGACCAGTGGAAATGCGACTCGTAGGCTTTCCCGTCGGCGGTGAGGCTGTAGGTGGCCAGGCGTACCCAGTTCTCGCGGGAACTGGTCTTCAACCCGCCGATGGCGACCACGAACCGGTGCATACCAGCCGGCGCCGCGGCCTGCGCGGGCAAGGCGGGAAGAGCGAGGAGGGTCATCGCGGACACGAGCAGAACGCGCAGTAAGGCGATCAAGGCATCTCCGAGGGCTCGTCGAAGGCGTGCCCTCGATCATGAGGAAGCCCCATGACGCAAAGGCGAACAGCACACGAACACGAGGTAACGCACGACCCGGCGGAGACCCGGCCGCGCGCCCCCTCAGGACTCAGGTGCTGACCAGCACCTGTTCCGGCGTATCCAGCCACACCCGCTGTCCCTCCGGTGCGACCGTCACACCGAACCGCCGCCAGTGCGGCTCGCCCCGACTCACCCACTGCGCGTACGCCTGGACCACCTCATCCCACACGGGCCGGTCGCCCACCTGCTGGACCCCGTGATCCACACTCTCGGGCCTCCACGTGGCCACCGCCCACGAGCGGCCGCCGTCGTTCGGATCGTAAACCCACATGCGCACGTACTGGCCGTCCTCATCGGCACCTTCGGTGGTGTTCGAGCGCAGACCCGTCAGCGCACCGATGGCCAGGTCCGCGCCCGCGCCGAGTCGGTCCAGCGCCCGTGGATCGAGGGCCGTGCGATAGTGCCGCCGCTCCTGCCCCGAAGGCGGGTTTTCACCCGGCTCCGGACGCTGGGATCGCATCATCATGTATCCGGCGTACCCGACCACTCGCCCGATCGCAGTCCCATCGTCCTGCACCTCCAGGCGTAGGGCGTGGCTGGTGCCATACCCGGGATGCCACGGCAACACGATCACGCCGCCGGGGCGAGTCTGCTCCACCCAAGCATATGGGATCGTGCGAATGCCGCAGGTGACGTGAACTCGGTCGTACGGCTCCCCATCGGTGCAGCCGAGCGCGCCGTCGCCGACGAGCAGTCGCGGCTGGGCCCCGGACGCGGCAAGATTCTTCGCCGCCTGCTCAGCGACCGCCGCGTCCACCTCGATGGAGGTCACCTCCCCTTGATCTCCGACGAGATGGGACAGCAGCGCGGCGGTGTAGCCGGTACCCGTGCCGATCTCCAGCACCCGGTGGCCGGGCTCGGGCGCCAGATGGTTGAGCAGATCCGCGACCGTGCTGGGCGCGGACGCAGACGATGTGGAGTGGCCCCGCAACTCGTCGAGACCGGTCGCACCGTCGTCGAGCTGGGTGACGATGATGCTGGGCGAGTAGACGGTGTCCCACCAGGTGACGGGGTCGGCGTCGCGGTCGATCAGGTACGGTGACCCTTCCTCCTCGACGACCAGGCCCAGGTTGGGAATGAACAGGTGACGAGGCACGGTACGGACGGCGTCCGCGATGGGCTCGGCGATGTCTCCGGATCCCTCAGGGTCGAGGGCGGCGATCAGTCGCGCGAGCCGCTCGGGCGTGGCGCTCACTTCCCCTTGCCTTTTCCGTCGGCGTGGTCGCCCTGGGGTTTCTGCTGCTGGTCGTTGGTGCTGCCGGCGCCACCTTCCGTCCCATCGACCTCCTTGCCCTTAGGGCTGTTCGGGTCCTCGTGTCGGCCCACTGCCGTCTCCTCTCGTGGGTGCGGTGGCCGGGGTGAGATCTGGCGCCTGTCATCCAGCATGGGGAGAGGCGTTCGGATCCGTGACCGTCCATGCACACAAAGCTACGAACCGAGCAACATGAAGCTCAACGAAGTTGCGTCAGATTTCTACTTGATCGCTAAGCGCGCGATTGATCAGGCGGCGTGCAACCTCGCCACGCACTGCCAAGGCCATCAGACGATCGAACGCCTTCTCATAGATCATGACTTCGTGGCGCTGTCGCAGCGTCAGCTCTGCGGTGTACGTCGCCACGGTCACCATGCGGCTGTCGTAGATGGTGAACGCGTTGTTCCTCGGCACCGTGTACGGCGTTGCCAGCGGCACGATGCCGAGGCTGAGACGCGGCGCACGAGTGGCATTCAGTAGCCGGCGTAGCTGCTCCGCCATCGTTTCGCGGTCGCCTACGGCGGTATACAGCGCTGCTTCGCCGAGGAGGAACAGGAACCGGCGATGGGCGCGGTCAAGTACCCGTTGAGCTTCCAACCGGGCCTCTACACCCTCTTCGACGTCGTCAGGGATGCCGTGAAATCGATGATCGTCGTCAGGATGCCACGCGCGTACGGGGCCGTCTGGAGCAACCCGGGGATGACTGTGGGCTCCCAGGCCCGGATGAGTTGCGTCTTCTCGTACGCGTCGATGTTGGCGCGCTGACGACGCCGCGTACCGGTCTTGAGGGAGCGCCTCCAGTCCGTGTACTGAGCGTCAATCGAGCGGACAGCCGCGATCAGGTCACTGATCTCGCTGGGGAACTGGCAGGCAACACACCAGTCCCGGATGTCGTCCTCTGAGGGAACCTGCTTCCCGAGCTCGATCTTCGACACCTTCGATGGCACCCATCCACACGCGGCGGCGAGTTCGCGACCGGTCAGCCCGGCATCGCGCCGCAAATCTCGCAGGCGGATACCGAGCGCTTGAACGGCCTGCCGGCCGAGGAGGGGTTGATTCACAGAAGATGCGCGACGAACTCATCCAGCGGCTTGGCGTGCTTGAGGGCCAGGTCACGCCACGCCCGGTGACGCGAGATGGCCTCGCGATCGGAGACGAGTTCGGCTCCGGCGAACGTGTCGTCGGCGTCGTCGAAGTGCAACCGGATCAGGCGGAAGTCGTCGAGCAGCCACGCGTCGTACGGGTCGAGGCCAAGTTGCGCGGCCACGTCACGGCGAAAATAACGAATGTCCTCCCCGGCCCGCACGCTGAGCTGAGCCACCTTGATGCCGTACCTCGTGTAGTCCGACGGCGGCACGGACACGATGCGGACTCGCTGCCAGGTCTTCCCTGACGCGACGTCACGGCTGATCTTTTCCATCCAAGACCGATGCCACGCGTAGTCGTCCAACTCGCCGGCCTGCCACTTGCGGAACGGTTCGGCACCCACGGCGCTGTTGTAGCGCTCGCGGATTTCGAACCGGAATGCGGTGGTGGTGAAGGTGGCGAGCAGGTTGCCCAGCTCTGCCTCGGGCAGAAGCACGGTCACCCCCGAGGAAAGTGTGGCAGGAGGTCCTTGGGAATCTCGACGATGATCTCGTCGGGAGCCAGGTTGACGGCATCGTCAAGGGCATCGGGGTCGGTGATCGCCTTTCCCTGGACTGCGATCGTGCCGCGATCCGTCTCGTAGACGGCGGGACAGGTGCCTTGCTCGCTGTTGCTTCCGAGGAATCGCAGGCGCATGGCCGCTCCTTGATCGGTTTGCTTAGCATTTCTCGACTTGCGCTCATCGTCCATGGGTATTCGGACCCCCGTACTCAAGCGCCTGCTTGATGTCCACGCGCTCAAGATGCGGGTAGTCGGAGAGAATCTCGTCAAAGGTCCATCCACCGGCGACGAGCCGTACCACCGTCTCAACCGTGATACGGAGACCACGGATAGTGGGCTTGCCCTCGAGCTTGCCCGGCTGAGAGTCGATGCGATCGAAGTCCGGCATATTCTCAGAGGACGTTGTCGGGCGAATGCAGCCAAACGCGCGTCCCCTCCGCCATGACGGTGACGCCGAAGTCGCTCCAGGACGGCTCACCCTGCTCAACCCACCGGACGTACGCCCGCAGTACCTCATCCCACACCGGCCGATCGCCGGCCTGCTGGACGACATGTCTGGTGCGACCCGGACGCCGCATGACAGTGGCCCACGAGCCAGGGTCCGCCGGGTCCGACACCCGCATGCACAGCCACTCGCCGTCCTCGTCCACGCCCGATTCGGTGTGCGAGCAGAGTCCGGTCAGCGCGGAGACGGCCAGGTCCGCGCTCGCGGACAGGGCGTCGAGTGCGCGCGGATCGAGAGCCGTCCAGTACCGCCGCCGCTCCTCGTCGCGCTCCGGTCTCTCATCCGGACGAAGCCGCTGCGCCCTCATCATCATGTACCCGGCAAAACCGACGACCCGGCCCCGCGCCGTACCGTCCGCCCGCACCTCCAGGCGCAGGCAGTGGCCGGTGCCGAAGCCGGGATGCCAGGGCAGGACGATGATCGCGCCCGGCCGGCACTGTTTGACCCAGGCATAGGGGATATCGCGGATGCCGCAGGTGACGTGGATGCGGTCGTACGGCGCGAAGTCCCGGCAGCCACGTGCGCCGTCGCCGACGACCAGATGAGGCTGGAGACCGACCGCCGCGAGATTCTTGGCGGCCTGGTCGGACACGCGCCGGTCGACGTCGATCGAGACGACCCGATCCGGTCCGGCGACGTGGGACAGCAGCCCGGCCGTCCAGCCGGTTCCGGTACCGATGTCCAGCACCCGCATGCCCGGCTCGGGGGCGAGCACGTTGAGCAGGTCCGCGACCGTGGCCGGCGAGGAGGATGAGGACGTGTAGTGGCCCGTGAGCGCGGTCAAGGGGGTCGCGCCGTCGTCGAGCTGGGTGACGATGGCCGCCGTCGAGCCGACCACATCCCACCAGGCTGCGGGGTCGGCGACGCGGTCGATCAGGTACGGCTCGCTGTCCCTCGGGGCGATCAGGCCCACATCCGGGACGAACTGGTGGCGGGGCACCGCGCGGACTGCGTCGCCGACCCACTCGGCGAGGTCCCCCGACCCATGGGGATCCAGGGCAGCGATAAGCCGCTCCATGTAGCCGACCGGCACGTCCACTACTTCTCGTCCCCATCCTTGCCATGCGCGCCGCCGGGGCTCTCCGGTGCCTGGTCATGGGTGCTGCCCTGCTTCTTTCCGTCCTCTTCCTTGTCGAAAGGCCGGTCCGTGGGCTCGCCTTTGTGATCACCCATGCCGTTCTCCCCGCCCGATGCCATTGCTCACCGTAACCGTACGAGCACGATGTGATTGCCTGCAAGCGAGAATCATCTACTCGGTACGATGGCGCGGTGTCGGCCCCCGCGCCCGCAGAGCACGACCTAAGCACCACGCACGTGTTCGAGAGGAGCGCATGATGGGTCACAGCCGTTGGGAAACCTACAAGGCGAAGCGTCTGCGCGAGATGGAAGCGGATGCACAGCCCCACCCCGAATACGAGCAGGCGGGCCGCGACCTGGAAGTCGGAGACCAGTTGCGTGAGATCCGCAGGCGCCGAGGCTTGTCTCAGAAAGTTGTAGCGGAGCGCTCTGGGATGTCCCAGCCCGCCCTGTCCCGCATCGAGGGTGGTGGCGGCATTCCGGATATAGCGACACTGCTGCGCCTCGGCGCTGCAATGGGGGTTCGGTTCCGCGTCGAACTCGTCATCGACGATGACACCACCGAAATCGAGCCTTTGACGGTGCATCACCGACAACTCGCGAACACATGATCCGTAGCCTTCCGCAGTAGTGGTCTTCAGCCGCCGACAGGCTTGCACGAAGGTCGGCGCTGTACGATTGCGCGGTGTCCTGGACGCTGGAGACCTCCGACGGTCGTTCGCTGGACGTCAACGCGTGGAACTGGCGACCTACGCTGGCGCTGCTGGAAGAGGCCGGTGTGCTGGACGCGGAGACGGCGGGTTTGCTGGGCTTCAACAGCGCAATCGAGCTGACCGGCGACGAGGCTCGGCGCATCGCCGTCTTCCTGGATGGCTACCTGACGACATCCGTGCCGGCCGAGGGGCGGGTGCTGCTCAACGGGTCGGTTACCACGGAGCCGGACACGTACGAGTTTCACCGGGACGACCTCGCGCGCAACTACTCGGTGTCGGCGGAGTGGCTGGCTCGTTTCCGCGACTTCTGCCGTAACGCTACGAACGGCTTCACCGTCTCCTAGTAAGCCTGGCCGGTCACGATTCGCAGCCACAGGGCGCGGGCGGTGTCGGCGGGTAGCCAGGGGCTTTCCATGGTGGTGCCTTCTTCCGGGAGGCGTCGTACGAACCACAGGCCGCCCGCTGTACAGAACTCGTAGGTGGGGTGTGTGCAGAAGCAGGTGTGTTCCTTGATCCGGATTCGGGCGGCGCGTTTCGTGCTTTCCGCCCACCGCACCCGCACGGCCTGCTCCTGCGGGACAGCCACGTGGAGGCCGTGGTAGTCGAAGTGGGAGGGTGGCGGGTTCATGGATTCACCGCCAGTTCCCCCTGGTCGCGGAGCAGGGATACGAAGGTCTGGGCGTCTTCGGCGCTGATCGTCTGACGCAGGCCGTTGTCGATGTCGGTGTCCCGGAGGTGGATGCCGCGCCGGGTCGCGTAGAACACTCCCGCGTCACTGCGGAAGACCGACCAGCCGGGGAATGCCGCCCGTAGCACATCAAGGTCGTAGCACATGCCGCTGAGAGTAGTGCTGTACGTCTACCCCTGTCTACCCACGTAGGCGGTCGGAGATGGGTCGGCAGGGCTTTCTATCGTTGAGGTATGTTCGAGTTCGAGCCAGACCGTCCGAGATGGCAGCAGATCGCGGACGTCATCCGGCAGCGCATCCAGTCCGGCGCCTATCCGCCCAAGCACCTGGTCTCGGAGCTCTCACTCGTCCAAGAGTTCGGTGTCGCCCGTGACACGGCCCGCAAGGCAGTGCGCGCCCTTCGTGAAGAAGGACTGCTCTACACGGTTCCGCACCTGGGTAGCTTCGTGGGCCAGCGCGCCGAGCCCGATCCCACCGGCGACCAACCTCCAAACGGCTGAACCTAGCCCGCACCGAAGGCGAACTCGACGCCCGGGGTGTTGTCCGGCCAGGTCCAGGCATGGACCTCCGCCAGGTCGCGCAGCATCTGCGACAGCGAACTGGCCACACCCACGCCCTCGATCTCCCCCGTCGGGCAGCGCGAAACCCACCTCTCCTGCTCGTAGGTGATGACATAGGTGATCGTCTGGCTCATTCGAACTCATCCTCGATAGTGGCGAATGCTTCACACCATAGCCAGGTAGTCCGACAATTCCTCGGCCGAAGAGGTGGCGATCCCGACGTACCCGTCCGGCCGGATGAGGGTGTGCCGTTCCCCGCCATAAGGCGAGGCAGGCGCATAAGCCCGCACCTCAGGCCCCACCCGAGGCGCGGGGTCCGGCGACAGCAGCGTGAAGTGCGGCCCCCGCAGCAGGTCGAACATGCGCGCCGAAGTCCCGTCGGCCAGCGGCAACGGCCCGTCCGGCACCCGTTCCCCACCCCGCAGCGCCAGCGAGCCACCCCGGTAGCTGAGCCTCAACTGGTAGGTCTCCTCGTCCCGCTTCATGGACCTTTTGTCGTGCAGGTCCGAGCTGAGCCCGAGCACCCGGGCCGCGACCGGCCGCCGCTCCTCCTCGTACGTCTCCAGCAGCTCTTCCGGCGCCCCCGCCAGCACCCGCGCGAGCTTCCACCCCAGGTTGTACGCGTCCTGCACCCCGGTGTTGAGCCCCTGCCCGCCCGCCGGCGAATGCACATGCGCGGCATCTCCGGCCAGGAACACCCGCCCGACCCGATACCGCTCGGCGAGGCGGATGTTGACCCGGTAGAGCGAAGACCACAACAACTCGGTCAGCCGCACCCCGCGCAACATCGACCGTTCCGCGAAGACCCGCCGGAAACCGGACAGCGTCAGGTCCGGCGCGAGACCCGGCTTGATGGAGGCGAGGTACTGGAAGGTGTCGGTCCCGGCCATCGGGTACAGCGCCACCATCCCCTTGCCCGGCCGTACCCAGACGTGGATGTGCTCCCTCCCCAGCCCTTCGACCCGCACATCCCCCAGGACCATCCGCTCCTCCTCGCGCGTCTCCCCGCTGAAGCCGACGCCGAGGGCCTTGCGCACCGTGCTCCTGCCGCCGTCCGCCGCGACCAGGTAACGCGCCCGCACCGTCTCGCCCGTCCCCAGCCGCGCGCTGACCCCGCCCGCGTCCTGCTCGAAGCCGGTCAACGTGCTGCCCTGCTCCACCTTCCCGCCCAGCTCCGCCAGCCGCTCCCGCAGCACCGCCTCGGTACGCCACTGCGGGTGCATCATCACCAGCGGGTACGTCGCCGCGACCGGTTTGTGCATGCGCACCTGCCAGAAGGGGACCCTGCCCACCTTCAACCGAGCCGGCGGGTACGGCGTCGCCGCCGCCAGGATCGGGCCGACGACTCCGAGATCGTCGAAGACCTCCAGCGTACGAGGCTGCAAACCCTTGCCTTTGGAGCCGCCGGACGGCTCCGGAGCCTGGTCCACGATGCGGCAGGCGACGCCCCGGCGGGCCAGGTCCACGGCGAGGGTGAGGCCGGTCGGGCCGGCGCCGACGATGAGTACGTGCGTTTTGTCGTTCACGCACCCGACCGTGCCAGGCGGCTCTGCCAGATCTCTGTCAGCGGCTGTCACCAAGGTAATGGTCGGCGATCTCGTCGCTCGTGGTCACCCAGACGCCGGGGTGGTTCACGATGTATTCGAGGGCTTGGTCCAGGTATTTGGCGCGGAACGGCTGGCCGGTGACGAAGGTGTGCAGGGCCAGCGTCATCACCCGGCCGCCCTCGGCGTGGAGCTGGTCGAGCTGGTCCTTGACGATCTGCACGAAATCCGGCCCGGTGAAGCTCTTCATCGTGAACAGGCCGAGATCGTTGAGCTCGACGGAATACGGCACGCTCAACATCCCCGGCACGTTCAGCCGGTACGGCTGGTCGTCGTTGGTCCAGTCGAGCACGTACCTCAACCCGAGTTCCGCCAGCAGCGCAGGCGTCTGGAAGGTCTCCGTGAGCGCCGGCCCCAGCCAGCCGCGCGGCCGTTGACCGGTGGCCTGCTCGATGGTGGTGACGACGTCGGTCAGGAAAGCGCGTTCCTCGTCGGGCTTCATGCCCGACTGCAGGATGGAGTTGTTCTTGCCGTGCGCCAGCCAGGCCCAGTTCCGCGCCCGCCCGGCCTCGATGATCTGCGGATACTCGCCGGCGACGTCGGAGTTGAGCAACACGCTCGGACGGATCCCGTGCCGGTCGAAGATCTCCATCATCCGCCAGATGCCCACCCGCGCCCCATAGTCGCGCCAGCCGTAGTTCAGCGGGTCGGGCACCAGCGCGGCGGTCGCCGGGTTGAGGCTGGTCGAGGGGCGGTCGATCAGGAAGTGCTCGACGTTGAGCCCCACGTAGAACGCGACCCGGGCGCCGTCCGGCCAGGCCACGGGCTCGCGCTCGATGATCGGGCTGTAGTCGAAGAGTTCGTTCCGCATCGGCTCTCCTTAGATGACACGGCAGAGATAGGTAGGCGGCCTACAGATCAGCCGCGGTAATCTACCGATCCTTTACGACCGATGCCTAACATACGAGCGGACCCTTCGGCGACGTGCCATTCAAGAAGGGAAAAACGTACATGCGCAGAATGATCACCATCCTGGCAGCATTGTGCCTGATCACAGCGTTATCGCCCTCACCCGCCACAGCCGCCGCGCTGCTCGCGCCGGAGCGGCTGCGCGTCACCAACGTCACCGCGACCCAGGTCTCCTTCGCCTGGTCGCAGAACGTCAGCGGCGCCGTCATGCCCATCCGCGGCCGGATCTTCCAGAACGGTACGCAGGTCGCCACCACCCCGTTGATCCGCTACACGGCGAGCGGACTCGTCCCCGGGGCGACGTACACCTTCCATGTCGTCACCGCCGACAGCGTCGGCAACACCTCACCGCCGAGCCGCACCCTCACGGTCACCACCCGCGGGCCGGGCGTGATCCCGCCGGGTCCGGCGAACCTGAGCGCCGCCGAGAACGCGCCCGCCCGCGTCCGTCTCGTCTTCGACCAGCCCGACGACAGCTGGGACGTCGATCGTTACGAGGTCTTCGACGGCGCCTCGCGGATCGCCTCGATCCCGGGCTTCGCCTGGGTCGGCAGCCCGACGGTGACGCTCGACGTACGGGAGCTCGCGCCGCAGTCGTCACACTCCTACTCGGCACGCGCCGTCCGCCCGGCCATCGGCGTCTCCCCCACGTCCAACACCCTGACCCTCACGACGCCCCCGCGTACGGACCTGGTGGCGCCGTCCGCTCCGACCGAGGTCAGGGCGAGGCAGTCGGTGTACGCGTGCTTCTCCCCCAACGTGACCTGGGCGCAGTCCAGCGACAACACCGACCCGCAGCCCGCGATCGACTACGAGGTGTTCGTCAACGGCGTACGCGAGGGCTGGGCGCGCGGCGCCGGAACCTTCAGCATCGCCGTGGTGCCCGTGGGTGACAACGTCATCGGGGTGCGGGCGGTGGACAGCTCGGGCAATGCCTCCGCCACCGCCACGACCACCTTCCGCCGCGATCCGGACTGCCTCGAAGAACGCTAACCCCCCACATAAGCCGCAAGGTGCTCGCCGGTGAGGGTTGAGCGGGCGGCGACGAGATCGGCCGGGGTGCCCTCGAACACGATCTTGCCGCCGTCGTGGCCGGCACCGGGACCGAGGTCGATGATCCAGTCGGCGTGCGCCATGACCGCCTGGTGGTGCTCGATGACGATCACCGACTTCCCGGCGTCGACCAGCCGGTCGAGCAGGCCGAGCAGCTGCTGTACGTCGGCGAGGTGCAGGCCGGTGGTCGGCTCGTCGAGGACGTACACGCCGCCCTTCTCGGCCATGTGGACGGCCAGCTTGAGCCGCTGCCGCTCGCCACCGGACAGGGTGGTGAGCGGCTGGCCGATGGTGAGGTAGCCGAGGCCGACGTCGGCGAGCCGCTCCAGGATGGCGTGCGCGGCCGGGGTGCGGGCCTCGCCGTACCCGAAGAACTGCTCGGCCTCGATCACCGACATCGCGAGCACCTCGCTGATGTCCCGGCCGCCGAGGTGGTGGTCGAGCACGGACGTCTCGAACCGCTTGCCCTCGCACTCCTCGCAGGTGGCGGACATGGTGTTCATGAACCCGAGGTCCGTGTAGACGACGCCGGCGCCATTGCAGTTGGGGCAGGCGCCCTCGGAGTTGGCGCTGAACAGCGCCGGCTTGACGCCGTTGGCCTTGGCGAACGCCTTGCGGATGGGTTCGAGCAGCCCGGTGTACGTCGCCGGGTTGCTCCGCCGCGAGCCCTTGATCGCGCTCTGGTCGATCGAGACCACACCCGCGCGGGCGGGCATCGACCCGTGCACGAGCGAGCTCTTGCCGGAGCCGGCCACGCCGGTGATGACGGTGAGCACGCCGAGCGGGAGGTCGACGTCCACGTCGCGCAGGTTGTGCGTCGAGGCGCCGCGGATCTCCAGCTTGCCGACCGGCGTGCGTACCTTCTCCTTCAGCGAGGCACGATCGTCCAGGTGGCGGCCGGTGATCGTGTCGCCGGCCCGCAGCCCCTCGACGGTGCCCTCGTAGCAGACGCTGCCGCCCGCCGAACCGGCGCCGGGACCGAGGTCCACGACGTGGTCGGCGATCGCGATCACCTCCGGCTTGTGCTCCACGACGAGCACCGTGTTGCCCTTGTCGCGCAGCCGCCGCAGCAGGTCGTTCATGCGCTCGATGTCGTGCGGGTGCAGGCCGATGGTGGGCTCGTCGAAGACGTAGGTGACGTCGGTGAGGGAGGAGCCGAGGTGGCGGATCATCTTGACGCGCTGGGCCTCGCCGCCGGAGAGCGTACCGGCCGGGCGTTCGAGGGAGAGGTAGCCCAGCCCGATCTCCACGAACGAGTCGAGCGTCCGCAGCAGCGTCGTGAGCAGCGGCGCCACCGACGGCTCGTCCAGGCCGCGGACCCAGTCCGCCAGGTCGCTGATCTGCATCGCGCACGCCTCGGCGATGTTGATCCCGGCGATCCTCGACGACCTGGCCTCCGCGCTGAGCCGCGAGCCGTCGCACTCGGGGCAGGTGGTGAAGGTGACCGCGCGCTCCACGAACGCCCTGATGTGCGGCTGCATCGCCTCCTTGTCCTTGGACAGGAACGACTTCTGGATCTTCGGGATCAGCCCCTCGAAGGTGAGGTTCGCGCCCTCGACCTTCACCTTGGTCGGCTCCTTGTACAGGAAGTCCTGCATCTCCCGCTTGGTGAAGTCGCGGATCGGCTTGTTCGGGTCGAGAAAGCCCGATTCGGCGTACGTACGCACCGTCCACCAGCTGTCGGACTTCCAGCCCGGGATGGTGAACGCGCCCTCGGCGATCGACTTGGAGTCGTCGTAGAGCTGGGTGAGGTCGATGTCGGAGACGTTGCCGCGGCCCTCGCAGCGCACGCACATGCCGCCGGTGCGGGTGTAGGTCGCCTTCTCGGCCTTGCTCTTGCCGCCCTTCTCGACGGTGATCGCGCCGCTCGCCCGTACGGAAGGCACATTGAACGCGAAGGCCCCCGGCGAGCCGATGTGCGGCTGCCCGAGCCGGCTGAACAGGATGCGCAACATCGCGTTGGCGTCGGTGGCGGTGCCGACGGTGGAGCGGGGGTCGGAGCCCATCCGCTGCTGGTCGACGATGATCGCGGTGGTCAGCCCGTCCAGCACGTCCACCTCGGGCCGCGCCAGAGTCGGCATGAAGCCCTGGACGAACGCGCTGTACGTCTCGTTGATCATCCGCTGGGACTCCGCGGCGATCGTGCCGAACACCAGCGAGCTCTTGCCCGACCCCGAGACCCCGGTGAACACCGTCAGCCGGCGCTTGGGGATCTCGACGTCCACGTCCTTGAGGTTGTTGACGCGGGCGCCGTGCACGCGGATCAGATCGTGGCTGTCGGCGACGTGCGGCGCGGGAGTGTCCTTACTCATTACTTCTCCATACTTGTCATAGGCGTCGCCTGACTGGATCTGCCCAGCTTGAGCACAATATGTCCGGTTTATGGGTGGTGCTGCTGTATGCGGACCATGTTGCCCGCCGGATCGCGGAAAGCGCAGTCTCGTACGCCGAACGGCTGGTCGATCGGCTCCTGGACGACCTCGGCGTCGCCGGCCTGCAGCCGCTCGAAAACGCCGTCCACGTCGTCGGTGGTCAGGAGGATACCGGCGTAGGTGCCCTTGGCCATCATCTCGGCGATGGTACGGCGCTCGTCGTCGGTGATGCCGGGGTCGGCGGCGGGCGGTTGCAGGACGATAGACGTGCCCGGCTGGTTCGCGGGGCCGACCGTGATCCAGCGCATGCCGTCGTACGCGGCGTCCTCGCGCACCTCGAAACCGAGGACGTCCCGGTAGAAGGTCAATGCCGCGTCCGGGTCGTCGTGCGGCAGGAAGCTGGCCTGGATGCTGATGTCCATGCCGGTCACGCTAGTTTCGGGGGTGTGGGGAGCGCTTCTCCAATCCTGACCAGTCTGCGTGGAGCACAAAAATGTCAGTGCCGGACGACATGATGATGCCATGACCGAGACACCCCCCTTCACCGAGTTGGCGGACGACACGGCCTACGCCGAGGCGGTCCAGCTCGCCGTCGACTCCGCCGCCGCCTACTACGCCGACGGCACCTCGACGCTCGACGACGACGCCTACGACCGGCTGGTGCGCGGCATCGAGTCCTATGAGCAGGCGCATCCCGAGTCGGTGCTGCCGTCCTCGCCGACGGGCAAGGTCGCCGGGGGCGCCGTGGTGGGCGACGTGCCGCACACGGTGCCCATGCTCAGCCTGGACAACGTGTTCGGCCCCGAGAAGCTGGTGGAGTGGGCGGCCGGGCTGGAGCGCAGGCTCGGGCGGCCCGTCACGGAGTGGAGTGTGGAGCCCAAGCTCGACGGGCTGGCGATCTCGGCCCGCTACCGGCACGGCCGCCTGGCGCAGCTCGTGACCAGGGGCGACGGGACCGCGGGTGAGGACGTCTCGCACGCCATCGGCACCATCGTGGGGCTGCCCGACCGGCTGGCCGACGCGGTGACCGTCGAGCTGCGCGGCGAGGTGATGATGACGGCCTCCCAGTTCGAGCAGGCGTGCGCCAAGCGGGAGGCGCACGACGGCACCACGTTCGCCAACCCACGCAGCGCCGCCGCCGGCACGCTGCGCGCGCAGGACCGGCCCTACGTGTGCGAGCTGACCTTCTTCGGGTACGGCGTGCTGCCCCCGCCCGGCGACGACTCCGAGCTGGCTGTGCGCCTGCGCGAGCTGCCGCACAGCCAGATCATGGACTGGGTGGCCGCGCAGGGCGTGCAGACCACGGCCGCCACGCCGGTCGCCGGGATCGTGGCGCGGACGCTGGAGCGGGTGCAGGAGCGGGTCGGGGAGATCGCGGCGGTCCGTGCCACGCTGCCGTTCGGCATCGACGGCATTGTGATCAAGTGTGATCTGGCCGCCGACCAGGCGGAGGCGGGGTTCAGCTCGCGGGCGCCGCGCTGGGCGGTGGCGTACAAGCTGCCTGCCACCGAGAAGATCACCAAGCTGCTCGCCGTGGAGTGGAGCACCGGCCGCACCGGCATCATCGCCCCGCGCGCCGTGCTGGAGCCGGTGAAGCTGGACGGCTCGACCGTCACCTACGCGACCCTGCACAACGTCGCCGACATCACCCGCCGTGGCCTGATGCTGGGCGACAGCGTCACCGTCTACAAGGCGGGCGACGTCATCCCCCGGGTCGAGGCGCCGGTGGTGCACCTGCGTACCGGGGAGGAGCAGCCGATCCCGATCCCGCAGGTCTGTCCGTCCTGCGGGGACGCGATCGACAGCTCCCAGGAGCGGTGGCGGTGCGTGCGCGGCCGGGCCTGCCGCGCGATCGCGTCCATCACCTACGCGGTCGGCCGCGACACGCTCGACATCGAGGGCCTGGCCGAGAACCGCATCCAGCAGATGCTGGACACCGGCCTGATCGCCGACTTCGCCGACCTGTTCTTCCTGACCCGCGAGCAACTGCTCGGCCTGGAACGCATGGGCGAGACCAGCACCGACAACCTGCTGGCCGCCATCGAGCAGGCCAGGACGCGCCCCCTGAGCAGGGTGTTCGCGGCGCTGGGCGTGCGTGGCACCGGCCGTTCGATGAGCCGTCGCATCGCCCGGCACTTCGCCACCATGGACGCCATCCGCGCGGCCGACGCCGAGGCGATCCAGCAGGTGGACGGCATCGGCCCGGAGAAGGCGCCGGTCGTGGTGGACGAGCTGGACGAGCTGGCCCCGCTCATCGACAAGCTGATCCTCGCCGGGGTCAACATGACCGAGCCCGGCGCCACACCCCCCACCGCCGCCACCGCCGCCGAAGGGGAACCGGTGGTCGAGCTGCCGCTGGCCTCGATGTCGGTGGTGGTGACCGGCACCATGACCGGGCCGCTGGCGGAGCTGACGCGCAACGAGGTCAACGAGCTGATCGAGCGGGCCGGGGGCAAGTCCTCCTCCAGCGTATCCGCCAAGACGTCGCTGCTGGTGGCCGGGGAGAAGGCGGGCTCCAAGCGGGCCAAGGCCGAGACGTTGGGGGTGCGCATCATGAGCCCGGAGGAGTTCGCGGCGCAGGTGAGCGCCTTCGTGCGTAAGCCCTAGGAGATCTTGCGGCGGTAGATGTTCATCGCGAAGGCGTACGCGGCGAGGAGGATGGCCACGCACCAGGCCAGCGCGATCCACAGGTCGACGCCGACCGGTTGCTGGGTGAACAGCGCGCGGATGGCGTTGACGATGGAGGTGACCGGCTGGTTCTCGGCGAAGAGGCGCAGCGGGCCGGGCATGGTGTCGGTGGGCACGAAGGCCGAGCTGACGAACGGCAGGAAGATCAGCGGATAGGAGAACGCGCTCGCGCCGTCCACGGTCTTCGCGGTCAGCCCGGGGATGACCGCGACCCAGGTCAGCGCCAGAGTGAACAACAACAGGATGGCGGCCACCCCGAGCCACGCCGCCACTCCGGCCGGGGTGCGGAAACCCATCAGCAGGGCGACCAGCACGACCACCACGAGCGAGATCAGGTTGGCCACCAGGGAGGTCAGCACGTGCGCCCAGAGCACCGAGGAGCGGGAGATCGGCATGGACTGGAAACGTTCGAAGATGCCGCCCTTCAGGTCGGTGAACAGCCGGAAGGCGGTGTAAGAGATGCCTGAGGCGATGGTGATGAGCAGGATGCCGGGCAACAGGTAGTTCACGTACGAGCCGGAGCCGGTGTTGATCGCGCCGCCGAACACGTAGACGAACATCAGCATGAAGGCGATCGGCATGATCGTGGTGGTGATGATGGTGTCCGGGCTGCGCGAGATGTGCCGCAGCGAGCGTCCCAGCAGGGCGGTGGTGTCGCCGAAGAAGTGCGTGCTCATCGGGGGTCCTTTACGCGGTGCTTGCCGTGGTCACTGACCAGGCTGAGGAAGATCTCTTCGAGGGTGGGCTGTTTTTCGATGTATTCGACCTTCGCGGGCGGCAGCAGTTGCTTGAGCTCCTCCAGGGTGCCGTTGACGATGATCCGGCCCTGGTGCAGGATCGCGATCCGGTCGGCGAGCTGTTCGGCCTCGTCCAGGTACTGGGTGGTGAGCAGCACGGTGGTGCCGTTGGCGGCGAGTTCCCTGACCGCCTGCCAGACCTCGATGCGGGCTTGGGGGTCCAGGCCGGTGGTCGGCTCGTCGAGGAAGATCACCGGTGGGTCGCCGATCAGGCTCATCGCGATGTCCAGGCGGCGGCGCATGCCGCCGGAATAGGTGGCCACCCTGCGCGCGCCCGCCTCGGTGAGTGAGAAGCGGCGCAGCAGGTCGTCGGCGATCTCGCCGGGGTTCTTCAGCCGACGCAGCCGGGCGACCAGCATCAGGTTCTCCCGCCCGGTGAGGATCTCATCCACGGCGGCGAACTGGCCGGTCAGGCTGATCGACTCGCGTACGTCCGCCGGTTGGGTGGCGACGTCGAAGCCGTTCACCGCGGCGCTGCCCGCGTCCGGCTTGAGCAGCGTGGACAGGATCTTCACGGCCGTGGTCTTGCCCGCCCCGTTCGAGCCGAGCAGCGCGAAGATGCTCCCCCGCACCACGGAGAAGTCCACCCCGCGCAGCACCCGCAGCTCCTTGTAGGACTTCTCCAGACCCTTTACGTGAATCACGTGCTGTGTCGTCATCAGATATCCGTTCTCTGGCTTCTGAGTGGTTCCTGGCTCACCAGGTGACCGGGAGGCTCTTCATCCCGTAGATGTCCGCGATCTCCGGCCGCAGCACGACCTCCTCAGCCGGTACGGCCAGCCGCAGCGTCGGAAAACGCCTGATCAGCGCGTTGAACGCGACCCGCATCTCGACCCGGGCCAGCTGCTGACCCAGGCACTGGTGGACGCCGTGGCCGAAGCCCAGGTGCCCGCCGTCCTGCCGGCGCAGGTCGAGCACGTGCGGGTCGGCGAAGCGCTCGGGGTCGCGGTTGGCGGTGTTGAGGGACATGATGACCGTCGTACCGGCCTCGATGGTCTGGCCGCCCAGCTCGACGTCCTCCAGCGCCACCCGCTGGAACGTCTTGGCGACGGTCAGGTACCGCATCAGCTCCTCCACGGCCCGGTCGATGAGCGTGGGGTCGGCGCGCAGCGCGGCCAGTTGCGCCGGATTGCTCAGCAGGGCGAACGTGCCCAGCGAGAGCATGTTCGCGGTGGTGTCGAGCCCGGCCGCCAGCAGCAGCAGGGAGACGCCCTTCAACTCCTCGTCGGTCAGGTCGGTGTCGGTGAGGTCGCTGAGCACGTCGTCGGTGGGGTTCGCGCGCTTGGCGGCCACCAGCACGGCGAGGTACTGCTGGACCGCGGTGTAGGCCGCGAACTGGTCCTCGTCGCTGGCCTCCCCGTTCATGAGCTTGTCGATGTGCTCCTGGAAGGAGTCGCGGTCCTCGTACGGCACGCCCAGCAGCTCGCAGATGACGACGGCCGGGATCGGCTTGGCGAACGCGGTCACCAGGTCCACCGACGGCCCGGCCTTCTCCATGGCGTCCAGGTGGTCGGCGGTGATCTGCTCGACCCGCTCGGTGAGCAGCCGCATCCGCCGGACGGTGAACTTGCCCACCAGAGGCTTGCGGTAGCGGCCGTGCCGCGGCTCGTCCATCATCAGGAACTCACCGGGCGCCGCCGGCGGGATCTCCACGCCGGTGACGTCATAGAACGGGAAGAACATGAGCTCCTTGCGCGAGCTGAACCGCGGGTCGGCCAGCACCGACCTGAGCAGGTCGTAACCGGTGACCAGCCAGCCCTTCTGCCCGCCGGGGAAGGTGTAACGGCTGATCGGGCTCTGCTCGCGGGCCTCGATCAACTCCTTGGGCGGGTCGAACGGGCAACCGGGCTGACGCTCGGTCGGCAGCGTCGTGAAGGTCTGAAGAGATTCATCCATGGCCGTTCCTCGTCTCTCTCGCCTGTCGATGACGCCACTATGACACCACAGTGATGTCATTGCAAGATGTGATGACGCCATGCATCTCCGAGGAGTGCGCCACTTGGCGTCAACATGGCGTCAGGTGGCGGGCTGGCATCATGGTCGGATGCGACAAGTGACCGTTCTCGGGAGTTGTGGAGCCTTTCCCGAGCCGGGCCGGGCCTGCAGCGGGTTCGCGGTGGACTGGGACGGGTACCGGCTCCTGCTCGACCTGGGCTACGCCACGCTGCCTCGGCTGCTCGCGCACTGGCCGGACGGCGCGCTGGACGCCGTCGTCATCACTCACGAGCATCCCGACCACTGCGTCGACCTGCATGGGCTGTTCCGGATGCGGTTCTACGGCGAACCCGGCGGGCCGAAGCTGCCGTTGTACTGCCCGCCGGGCGTGCTCGACCGGATCGGCGGCCTGGAGCCCGACGCCGACCTGCACGCCGTCTTCGACGTGCATCCGCTGCCCGGCAGTCACCAGGTGGGGCCGTTCACCCTCACCGCGTCGTCGCTGCCGCACTACGTACCCAATGCCGGCATCCGGCTGGAGGCCGACGGGATCGCGCTGGCCTACACCGGCGACACCGGCCCGACCCCTCTTCTCGCCGAACTCGGCCGCGACGCCGCCCTGTTCATCGTCGAGGCCACCGACCGCGACGGCGAGACCGGCCGCCCCACCCGTAACCTGATGACCTCCGCGGAGGCCGGCCACTGGGCCCGCCACGCGGGTGCCCACCGGCTGATGCTCACCCACTTCTGGCCGGGCAACGACCGGGCCGCCGCCGTGGCCGCCGCCTGCGAGGAGTTCGGCGGGCAGGTTCTCGCCGCCGAGGAAGGACTCACCGTCACGCTGAGCGTTGCTTGAGTTCGCCCGGCAACGCTGCCGGGCCGTCGTGTTCCGGCCGTACCCGCGCAGGGAAAGCGAGTTGAATACAACTTCGGTCTTGGCATCTTCCGACGTCGGAGGACTAGGCTGCCGCCCAGCCCAGTCCCCCCATGGACGGAGTGCGTTGGATGTCTCGTCGCCGCTCCCTCGCCCCGGCGCAGGTGCATCAGCTCAAGGTCACCTTGTGGGACTTCCGGCCCACGGTGTGGCGGCGGTTGCGGGTGCCGTCCGAGATCACGCTGGGTGTGCTGAGTGACATCCTGCAGGACGCGTTCGAGTGGGTGGGCAAACACCCACACAAGTTCTGCCTCGATTCCGTCGAGTACGTCCCTGAGCCGCTGATGGCGGGCCGGCTGAGCAGACCCGGGCCCACCAGGATCCGGGAGGACGACGTACGGCTGCGCCAGGCCGCGCCCCGCCGTGGCGTCGTCCTCGATTACGTGTACGACCTGCGCGCGGAGTGGAGGCATCGGATCGAGGTGGAGGACGTCTTCGCGGCCGACCCGGAGACCTGCTACCCCTCCTGCACGGCCGGCCACGGCCGCGCACCCGACGAGGACTCCGACGACTACACCGTCGGCGCCTTCGGCGAGGGCGACCGTCTCACGCTCGACAAGGTGCTCTTCGCGAACGGCGCGCTGCTCGGACGCGACCTCCCGCTCCCGGCCGGCCAGATCGACCCCGTGTTCACGGCCCTGTTCCCGGCCTTCGCCGTACGAGAGGACGACGCGGAGCCGCCGGCGCGGCCGGGCGAGGTGGCGCATCTGGTCACGGAGGCCGAGGCTTGCCTTCTGGTACGGCGGGCGCACGAACTGGCCGCGTGGGTGGGCTCTGGGCGTGCAGTGACGCTCGGCAAGGTGCTGCAACCGGCGGATGCGTTGCGAGCCGTGGCCGACCTCGGGCTGGACTGCACCCTGCTGCCGGAGGTCGATGTGCTGCTGTCGGGGGTGTCCTCGTTCCCCGGCTGGGTGCTGCGGCGTGCTGAGGAGGAGGCGGCTCGGCGCGAGGGCGGCCGCATGAAGAACCTGCGCAACGCCAAGGACCTGCCCGTACTGCATGATCTGTGGAGCGCTGCGGTCGAGGCCGGGCTCATCACAGTCCGCGAGTCGGAGGCCATCGCCACCTTCAGCCCCGATCCGTCCACCCCGAAGCATGCTGCCCCCACACCGGATCAGACCAGCGCAGCAAGCCCCACAACCACACCACCCCATCCGGTCAGCACGGGGAGCACCACATCAGGATCCGGCCCGGCAAGCCCAAGGGACGCTGCCGCAGGATCCGGTCTGGCGGGTGCAGGGAGCACGGCTGTCGGGGCCTACCCGGTGGGCGCGGAGGACACGGCATATGGGTCCGATCCGACCGAAGAGTCCGTGGAGACGTGGGTGCGCCTGCTGGCCGGGCTACTGCGGTCCCGCATCCGCGTCGAGCAGGGGAACCGCTCCTACTACGCCCCACCAGCGCCATTGGAGATGGTGTATCCGTTCACCGCCCAAATCATGGCAGGGCTGGCGGACCGCCCTTTCCCGGTGCTGCTCCCCGCACTGGTCATCGCCACTGCCACCGGTGACGTGGCGGGGCTGTATGGGCTGGAGGGCGGGCTGCTCCACAACGTGCGGCTCGTGATGGACGACTGGGCACTGGGCGGGGTGATCGAACGAGCAGACGGCACACCGTTCCCCACCCAGGGACTCAATCACCCGACGCACACCCCACCCACCTACGGACCGGAGCACGCCACGAACGCCACACCGTCCCCCGCCCACGGACCGAAGCACCCCACGAACCCCACACCGGCCTTCACCCACGGGCCGGAGCACCCCACGGCCGCCACACCGTCCTCCACCACCCATGTGCCGAACCGCCCGGCAGCCGGCGCGTCAGCCTCCACCGATCAACTCAATCTCCTGGTGAAGGAACTGGCCGCCGACCTTGGAGAGGGTTCGCATACGGCCGGATTCCTCGAGGAGGCTCCTCGGGCGTCCGTCGAGGCCATTTATGGCGGCATGGTCGTCCGCGTGACCGCGCTGGGAGCGTACGGAATCCGGCGGCTGCTCGCCGCTCATGGCTGGCCGATGCGCAAGCCCCACGAAAAGATTCCCTCCTGGGAATCCGGCATATACGACCTAAAGACCTACTATGCCTTGAACCCGCACCTCGCACCGCCAAAAAGAGTTTCACGAAGATTCCGCTCCACCAACACCTGAACGATTAACGCATTTCGCCCATCTCTCATGGGTGCTGATTTTGTCGGTCCCGCCGTTCATACTGGCCATCACAGCGGCTTTCAGGAGGAGATCGATGGCGAGGCGATCCAGTCGGGGCAGGGGCGGCGGCAGGCGACGGCGGAGGTCGGGCGGCAAGGAAGGGCTGTGGGCGCTCGGCTTCGCAGTAGCCGCCACCGCCGTCTTCCTCGTGGCCAGATTCATCGCAGAATATCCGGGTTTGGCGATCGGCATCGCCTTTCTCATTCTCGTCACCCTAGGCGGTGGCCTTTTCCTTCGATATCGGGCCATCCAAAACCGCCGCGCACAGTTCCTGGCCGCCAATACCGAGCTGGCAAAAGTCGACCTCATGACCGGCTCGCAATTCGAGCACCTGATCGCCGAACGCATGATCGCCGAAGGATTCCGGCGAGTTCGCGAAAGGGGCCGCGCCGGCGACGGCGGTGTGGACATCACCGCGGTAGCACCAGGCGGGACCCTCTACGCCATCCAGTGCAAGCGATACAGCAAGACCGTCGGCGCCCCAGAGGTCCGCAACTTCCTCGGCGCTCTGGCCAACGCCTTCGACGGACACACCGGCGTCCTCGTCACGTCGGGCCACCTCACCCGCCAGGCACGTACGGAGGCACTCGCCGCACGCCAGAACCTGGTGCTGGTCGAACGCGACCGCCTGGCCGACTGGCTACTCGGCCACTCTGCCCTGCTGCCCAAACGAGCGCCGTTAATGGCGAAGGGAGATGAGCTGGCCAGCTGAGTCCAGACGGCTCCACGCGCACAAACACCGACCACCTGACGTCGGCCGGTCATCGACTTCAACACCGAGTACCGCGTCTGTGTCACCACCGAGACCTACAACCGCCGTCCCCCGGTCGAGACCAGGGGCTGGGATCAGGTGGTCGAGGTCGGGTACGAGAGTCCGGAAGGCCGCCTCGTCCTGGCCGACCAGCTGAGCGGTGTCATGCTGCCGAACCTGGCCGTGCGGGGCAAGGGGCACTATCGCGTCCGCGTCCACTACGCCTGGCTGAGCTGGAAGGGGGAGAAACAGGCGGGGCAGCGGCTGCTCGTCATGGTCTGGCCGGGGCGAGGCGACAAGGTGACCGTCCATCGCGCACTCCCCGGAAAAGCGCCATAACGCCCGGTCCAGGCCAGTCCGGTCCACTGAAATGTGCCACAGCGCCTCAGCCCAGTTCCGCCAGCACCGCACGCGTGAACTGTTCGGTGCCGGACGTGCCGCCCAGGTCGCGTGTGCGTACGTCGCCCTTGGCCAGGACGGCGGCGATGGCCGCGACGATCTGCTCGGCCGCCCGCGCATGCCCGAGATGCTCCACCATCATGGCCGCCGACCAGATTGCCCCGATCGGGTTGGCCAGGCCCTGTCCGGCGATGTCCGGCGCCGAGCCGTGCACGGGCTCGAACATGGACGGGAACTCGCGCGAAGGGTTGAGGTTGGCGGAAGGGGCGATCCCGATGCTGCCCGCGACGGCCGCCGCGAGGTCGCTGAGGATGTCGCCGAACAGGTTGGAGCCCACGATCACGTCGAACCGCGACGGCTGCAGCACCAGCTTCGCGCAGAGCGCATCGATGTGCTCCTGATCCCAGCGCACCCCGGGGAACTCGGCCGCGCGCTCCTTGACCAGCTCGTCCCAGAACGGCAGCGTGTGCACGATCCCGTTGGACTTGGTGGCCGAGGTCAGGTACCCGCGGCGGCGGCCGGCCAGGTCGAAGGCGTAGTCGAGTACGCGGGTCACGCCGGCCCGGGTGAAGACCGACTGCTGCACCGCCATCTCCTCCGGGAAGCCCCGGTTCATCCGGCCGCCAATCTCGCTGTACTCCCCCTCGGTGTTCTCCCGCACCACGACAAGATCGACCTCCGCACGTACGGGACTCTCCACGCCAGGGAAGAGGCGGACCGGGCGCAGGTTCACGTATTGGCGGAAAGCGCGGCGGATCGGGATGAGCAGGCCCCAGAGCGAGACGTGGTCGGGCACCCCGGGCGCGCCGACCGCGCCGAGGAAGATGGCGTCGTGGGCGCGCAGCCGGTCCAGGCCGCCGGGCGGCATCATGGCGCCTTCTCGCAGGTAGCGCTCGCACGACCAGTCGTACTCGGTGAGGTGGAGCCCGAACCCGTGGCGCCGGCCCGCCGCCCGCGCCACCTCCATGGCCGCCGGGGTCACTTCGTGCCCGATGCCGTCTCCCGGGATTACGGCGATGTCATGCGTCATCATGGTTTCGATTCAAACGGGCGTTGACGGCGATGTCCAAACACGCGGCTACTGAGCGCAGAGGGCGTTGTCCAGGGCGGCTTCGACGTTCTTCATGCCGTCGGGCGTGGTGGGAAGCTGGGTGACGGTGATGGTGGCGGCGCGGCCGTCCTCGGTGGCGGCGTTGGCGGTGTTGTAGCCGGGGAAGGAGCCGCCGTGTCCCCAGGCGGTGCCGCCGCAGGAGAGCTTGACGCTCTTCAGGCCCAGGCCGTACCGGGCGTCCGGGCCGAACATCGGCGCCGCGACGGTGGTGCGCATCTGCTTGAGCTGCGCGGGCCTGAGCAACTTGCCGTCGAGCAGGGCGGTGTAGAAGCGGTTCAGATCGCCGGGGGTGGAGATCATCTGCCCGGCGGTCCACGCCTGGGACGGATCGAACTCGCTGACGTCGGTCAGCGGCTTCTTGGGGTCGTCCCGGTGGTAGCCGACGGCGTGCGGCTGCCGGATCTTCCGATCGCCGGAGGCCGGGAAGTACGTGCGGGTCAGGCCGATCTTCTCGACGGTACGCCTGGTGATCTCCTCGCCCGCCCGGTGGCCGGTGACCTTCTCGATGAGCAGGCCCGCGACGATGTAGTTGGTGTTGGCGTAGGCCCATCCGGCGCCGGGCGCGAACTGCGCCTTCTTGCGCAGCGCCATGTCGAGCAGCTGGTTCGGCCCGAAGTGGGTGTGCCGGAAGGGCAGGGCGCCCTTGGCCATGAAGTCGGTGTAGTCGGGCAGGCCGCTGGTGTGCTGCAGGAGGTGGCGAACGGTGATGCGGCGGCCGTCGATGCCCTGGCCGCGCAGCAGCCCCGGCAGGTACGTCTCGACCGGCGCGTCCAGCTTGACCTTGCCCTCGCCGACCAGCTGCAGGACGGTGACGGCGGTGAAGGTCTTGGTGTTGCTGCCGATGCGCACGTACGCGTCCGCCTGCGTCTTTCCCGCGGTGTAGTGCTTCGTCTTCCCGTCACGGGTCTGTACGGCGGCCAGCGCGGCGGGGAACTTGTCCTTCGTGACGAGGCTCTGCAGGGTGCTCTGGACGGGCGCGGTCTCGGCCTGCGCGGCGATGGCGGCGGGGCCGGCCAGGACGGCCAGAGCGAGTGCGGAGGAGCCGGTCAGGAGGGCGAAGCGCGGTGCGATCATGGGGACAAAACTACGGAATGTCAGATACCGGATGCGATCCGGTACGCAGGTGAGCCCGGGGTGGGGCTGGCCCTACCCCTCGCGGGCACGCAGGAACGCCTCCAGCGCCGCGCGAACGGCGGCCCGCGTCGGCTCCAGGACGATCCCGTGCTCGCGCAGCACCTTTCCGGCGATGCCCGACTTGTCGTGCAGGAGGCCGAGGAGCATGTGCTCGGTGCCGACGTAGTTGTGCCGTAGTTCGGCGGTCTCGGCGAGCGTGGCGGTCAGGGCGCGCCTGGCCTCCGTCCCGACCGGAACCACCGTCGGCGAACTCGGCCCGGTCGGCAGGAGTTTGCCCAGGTCGGCGCGGATGGCGTCCGGGTCGGCGCCCTGGGCGGCGAGCGCGCGTACGGCGAGGGTGTTCGGGTCGTCGAGGATGCCGAGCAGCACGTGCGCGGCGTCGATCGCGGGACGGCCCAGGCGGCGGGCATGGCCCTCGGCCCGTTCCAGGGTCTCCTTGGCGCGGCCGGTGTAACGCTCGAACGCGCCCGACTGGGCCAGGTCGGCGACGGTGAGACTGGACCAGCGCCGGCCGTAACGCTGCTGGGCCGCCTGCCGGCTGATGCCGAGATGGTCGCCGATGTCCGACCATGAGCAGCCGTCGGCCCTGGCCAGCTCGACGAGGTAGCCGAGCAGCCTGTCGCCGATGCCTTGCAGGTCGGACAGCACGCCTTCGGCGACGTCGAGGCGGGTCAGGGCGTCGGCGTCCCGGCTGCGCTCTTCGACGATCGACAGCAGGTCGGTGAGGTCGGGTAGCTCTGGCACCGTACCATTATGCCTGTCAACGTTTTGCTTGACAGTTCTCAAACGTCAATGCGAGCCTTGACGCATGGATATCAAGGCATTGGCAGAGGCGCTCGACGCGTTCGTGCCGGAGATCATGGAGCACTGCGGGACGCCGGGGTTGTCGATCGCCCTGGGGGTGGGTTCGGAGGTGGCGCTGGCCAGGGCGTACGGGCTCGCGGACCTGGCCGGCGGCCGTGCGATGACGGTGGAGACGGTCGGTCCGACGGGCTCGGACTGCAAGCCGTACACCGGCGTCGCGGCCATGCAGCTCGTGGAGCGCGGCCTGATCGGGCAGGACGACCCGATCGAGGAGCACATCCGCGTCGTCAACCCGCACGGGCAGCGGCCGATCACCCTGCGGGACCTGCTGACCCACCGCAGCGGCCTGGGCATCGGCATGGGCAACTGGGACCGCGTGCCGCCCCCGCCGCTGGGCGAGCATCTGCGGCGGGTGCTGGAGACGGGCCGGTCCGACGCGTACGGGGGCACGCTGGTGCCGTTCTGGAGCGGGCCGGTGGGCGAGCGTTACCAGTACAGCAACGTCGGGATCGCCGTGGTCGGGCAGCTCGTGGAGCTGCTCAATCCCGACGGGGTGACGTTCTCCGAGTGGGTGGCGCGGCACGTGTTCGCGCCGCTGGCGATGGGCTCGACCGTGTTCCCGCGGGCGCAACATCCCGACTTCGTGCCGGAGGAACTGCTGGCCCGGCGCTCGACCGGGTACGCGACCCTGCCCGGCCTCTGCCTGCCGCTGCCCCAGCTGTACCCCGGCGACTACCCGGCGGGGTCCGCGCTGAGCACGCCATCCGATCACGTACGGTTCGTGCTCGCCCTGCTCAACGGGGGCTCCCTTGGCTCCGGCACGATCCTCGAACCTGCCACGGCCGAGCAGATGATCACCGCGCAGGCGTCCGGCGGCACCCTCGCGGGCCCGAACCCTGACCTGTCCATCGGCCTGGTGTTCAACGTGTTCGGCGGCGAGCACCCCTACATCGGTCATGGCGGCGAGTACCCGTGGGGCTGGAGCCACTTCACCCGCGGCTGGACCGGCGACCGGGTGGCGCTGGTGATCTCCGCCAACCAGCACGACCTCGGCGACCTGGGCCTGTCCGACCGGCCCAGCCACGCCGCCGCCCGGCTGGTCGCGGAGGTCGTCACCGCCTGGGTGCACGGCGCCGACCCCCGGCCCCTGCGCCGCCCGGCCGCCGCCCGCGGCTACCTGGCCGGACTGCTGGTCGGCGACCGGCTCACCACCCGGCTGGGCATCGGCTCCCAGCCCGCGCCCGAGGACATCGCGCGGATCGCTGACGGCGCGGTGGTTCCCGAGAACTGGGACTGGGCGGAGTTCCGGCGGGCCGTCGGTGAGGTCCGGCTGACCGCCCAGCCACTGCGGGACAACGCCGAGACTGTACGGCGCGAGGTGCCTGCGCATGAGTTGGCCCTGTTGAAGCGGCAGCTTGGTGTGCCGGGGCTTGGTGGGCTGATGGCACCGGGGAAGTGAGCGGCGGGGAATTCGGTGGGAAGCGGAAGGGAGCGGAGTGAGCGAAGGCGGTGTGGTTCGGGAGGCGTTGTCAATCGCGGTGTCGGCGGGTGTGCCCGTTCTGTTGTGGGGCAGTCCCGGCACCGGCAAGACCTCCGCGGTCGTCGCCCTCGCCGAGTCGCTGAACTGGCCGATCGAGGTCGTGATCGGATCCATCAGAGAGCCGAGCGACTTCGCCGGCCTGCCGGTGATCTCCGACGGCGCCGTAAGGCTGGCGCCTCCCGCCTGGGCGCAGCGGCTGGCCACGGCCGGGCACGGGTTGCTCTTCCTGGACGAGCTGACCACGGCTCCCCCGGCCGTACAGGCCGCGATGCTGCGGGTGGTGCTGGAACGGGTGGTCGGCGACGTGCGACTGCCTGACAAGGTACGGATCGTCGCCGCCGCCAACCCGCCCGAGGAGGCGGCCGACGGGTGGGAACTGGCCGCGCCACTGGCCAACCGGCTCGTGCACCTCGACTGGCCGGTGGATGGCCGGCAGATCGCGCGCGGGCTGGCCGTGGGGTTTGCGCCACCGTCGTCGGCCGGGTTCGAGCGGGGTGCATCGCGGGAGGAGGTGGCTCGGGCACGGGCGACCGTGGCGGCGTTCCTTGAGGTCAGGCCCGGACTGGTGCTGCGGGTGCCAGGAGGTGGAAGTGCTCCCGAGAGTGGTGGCCACGGCGGCATCGGCGTCGATATCGGCAGCCCTGGCAGTGGCGGTGGCTTCCGTGGCGCTGGCAATGGCCCTGGTGGGGGCGGCTTCGGCGAGGGCGGTGGCGGTGGGCGGGGGTGGCCCAGTCCTCGGTCGTGGGAGGCGGTGGCCACGTTGATGGCTGCCTGCGAGGCCGCCGGGGCGCACGCCGACGTGCTGGCCGTGCTCGTGGCGGGGGCCGTCGGTGAGGGGGCGGCGCTGGAGTTTCTGTCCTGGGTGGAACATCTGGACCTGCCGGATCCGATGGCGGTGCTCGCGGACCCGGACGCGTTCGAGCTGCCCCGGCGCGGCGATCGCGCGTTCGCTGTGCTCACCTCGATCGTGGCCGTGGCGGTGGCCGCCGGTGACGCGGAGCTGTGGGACGCCGCCTGGAAGGTGATCGCCAAGGCCACCCGTACCGCGCCCGACGTGGCCACCCTCGCGGCCCGTACACTGGCGGGCCGGCGACCTCCCGGGGCCCGGATCCCGGTCGCGCTGCTGGAACTGACGCCGATCCTGCGCGCGGCGGGCCTGATCGAATGAGCGACCTTGAGAAGTGGGCCGCGGCTCGGGTCTGGGCCGCCCACCAGGCTCCCTACCTGGCCCACGCGCTGCTCACGCTCGAACCGGTCCTGCTCACCGACTCCCCGGACGGTACGGCCCCGCGCCCCGATTTACGGCGCTTCCCCGCCGACACGGGATGGCACATCTACGTCGGAACCGAGGAGCTCGCGCGGCAACGCGTACCGGAGATCGGCTTCTGGCTGATCCACCAGGTGAGCCACCTGCTACGGGAACATGCCCGGCGCTATCCGGGTGACGCGGACGAGCGACTCACCTGGAACCTGGCCACCGACGCCGAAATCAACGACGACCTCGACCCACTTCTACCAGCCGGGACTGACACGCCCGCGCAGCTCGGCCTGCCGGCTGGCCAGACCGCCGAACAGTACTGGCACGCTCTACGCGGGAGACCCGCCGTCGAAGGGTTTTCGCACGGACAACCCACTACCGACGAAGTTGCGCGCCGACACGGAACCGTCGAAGAGGTCGCACACGGACAACCCGCCACAAGCGAGGTTCCGCGCGAGCACCAGGCCACCGACGAAGTTGCGCGCGGGCACCAGGCCAGCGAAGAGGATGCGCACGGGCACCTCGCCAGCGAAGAGGTGGCGGACGGCGACTGTGGCAGTGCGTGTGATGGCCTGCCGCGCCCGTGGGACTGCGGCCTGCCCGGGCTCTCCGCCACCAGCGCCCGGCTCACCGCGCTCGACACCGCACGCCGCATCCGCGAACGTCTCAACGCCCGCGACGACGTACCGGCCGGCTGGCGCCGCTGGGCCGAGGACGTGCTCGAACCGTCGGTGAACTGGCGCCGCCTACTGGCCGCCAAGGTACGCCACGGCCTGGCCCAGGCAGCGGGCGGCGTGGACTACACCTACCGCAGGCCGTCACGCAGGGCCGCCGCACTGCCCGGGGTCGTCCTGCCCGGCCTGCGCCGGCCCCTGCCCTGCGTGACCGTGCTCATCGACACTTCGGGGTCCATCACGGACACCATGCTGAGCCAGGCGCTGGCCGAGGTACACGGGGTGCTGCGGGCCGTCGGCATCGGGCGGCGGCTGGTCAGCGTGACCGCCTGCGACGCGCGGGCGTACCGGCCGCAGATCGTCGGCCGGGTCTCCGACCTGCGGCTGGGCGGGGGCGGCGGCACCGATCTGCGGGCCGGTTTCGCCGCCGCCCTGGCCTCCCGCCGGCCGCCTGACCTGATCGTCGCGATCACGGACGGCCGCACTCCGTGGCCGGACCGACCACCTGCCGGCACCCGGGTCGTCGTCGGCCTGCTCGACGCGGATGGACGGGCGCCGGCATGGGCGCACACCGTACTGATTGAGGAGGATCGATGACTTTCAGCGCGCCGGACGATGACTTCGACCCGGCCCCGTACGAGGCCGTCGGGATCCCACCGCAGGAGAGTCGGCGCTGGTGGGAGTGGCGGCTCGCCCCGGCGCAGGCGGACGCCTGGCGGCGGGCCGGAGTCGCCGACCCCGCGCCGGCCACCCAGTGGGCCATCGCCCAGGTCACCCCCGAGCAGGTCGCCGCCTGCCGCGACGCGGGGCTCACCGCTTCACAGGCACTCCTCTGGTACGAGTACGAGTTCGAGCCCGACGAGGCCATCGCCTTCAAGCGCGAGGGCCACACCCCTGAGGAGGCCTACGACCTCAGGCGCGGCCACAAACCGCGCCGCCGTCGCGACGCCACAGAGGAACTCGATCCGTTCTCGAGTCTGATGGCCCTGGCGGGCGGTGATGGTGGCGAACCGCGTGACCAGACGCAGCGGTTCATCGCGCGGGCGGGCAATGCCGACGGTGTGGTGTTGTACGGCTACATCGACGAGAACTGGGTGGACGACGAGGCCACCGCGTGGGCCAGGCAGAAGGTGCCCGCCGCGACCGCGCGCATGTGGCAGGAACTGGGCCTGCGCCCCGCCGAGGCGAAGCGCTACATCCGGCGCGGCCTCAGCCCGATGGCGGTCGCGCGGGCCTGGTGGCAGGCGGGGATCCCCTTCGAAGAAACCGCCTCCTGGGCCGGCGCCGGCCTGACCCCCCAGGAGGCCACCGAACAACGCGCAAGGGGCGTCACCGCCGAACAAGCCGAAACCCTACGCGCCCTCCGCGACAACCATTAGCCCCACCACGTCACCCACCTCCCCAGGCAAGCCCATGCCTGCACATCGCCCCCTTCCCCAGGCGAGCCAATGCCCGGCTTCGAACCACCCGGCCTCAAACCAGCCGGCATCGGACCCCAGGCACGCGAGCAATACACCGCAGGCAGGCCAGCACCACAATGAGCCACTGCCAGGCCAGCACCGCACCGCAGGTAAGCCGGCCAGCATCGTCGTGCCCCCAGGCAGGCTGGTCGGCACCCCAAGGCAGGCTGGCCGATATCGTGCCCCGCAGGCAAGCCGGGCAGTGCGCCGCACGGAGGCCGGACAGTGCGCCGCACCGAAGCCGGGCACCGTATCCCGGACCAACCCGATCCCGGACCAACCCGACCCCGGACCAACCCGACCCCGGACCAACCCGACCCCGGAACTGCCCCTAGGCAGGCTGACGCCTCAAGCAGGCCGTGGTCGCATGCGGCGGCGGGCAACCACGGTCTGTGCGGCGGCCGGCCTGATCAGTGGGCGGGTTGGGTCATGATGTGGTGACTGGGACGAAGCCGGTGCCTGCGCGGTAGTTGGGTGACTGGTGCCGGAAGTAGGTGTTGTAGACCTGGCAGTAGCGGCCGCCACGGGCCAGGAGGGTGGTGTGGTCGCCTTCCTCCACGATCTGGCCGTGGTCGAGCACGATGATGCGATCGACGTGCTCGATCGTGGACAGGCGGTGGGCGATGACGATCGAGGTGCGACCGGCCAGCACCACGTCGAGGCCCTCCTGTATCTGGGCCTCGGTCAGCGGGTCGACGCTGGCCGTGGCCTCGTCCAGGACCACGATCGCCGGATCCTGGACGAGCAGGCGGGCCAGGGCGACGAGTTGGCGCTGGCCCATCGACAGGGCGCGGCCGTGCTCGCCGACGTCGGTCTCCAGGCCGTTCGGCAGGGCCTCGACCCAGTCGCCGCCGCCGACCGCGGCCGCCGCCGCGCGGATCTCCGCCTCGCTCGCCTCCGGTCTCGGGTAGCGGATGTTGTCGGCCACCGTGCCGCTGAACAGGAACGGCGCCTGCGGCACCGCGCCGATCTGGCTGCGGTAGCTGCCCAGCTCAAGGGTGCGGATGTCGCGCCCGTCGATCAGCAGCCGGCCTTCCTGGAACTCGTAGAAGCGGGTGATCAGCTTGCTGAGCGTGGATTTGCCCGCCCCGGTGTGCCCCACCAGCGCCACGCTCTCGCCCGCCTCGATGACCAGGTCGAAGTTCCGCAGTACGGGCTGCGCCGCGTCGTACCCGAAGGTGACGTCCTGGAACTCGATGCGCCCGGCCAGCCGCCCGGCCGGTCGCGCGTCGGTCTGCACCACCCGCGGCGGCGCGTCGATCAGCGCGAAGACCCGTTCCGAGGCGGACAGTCCCTGCTGGAACTGTGACCAGAACGCCGCGATGGACGTCAGCGGGAACCAGAAGAGCGCCACACCCTGGAGGAACAGGTACCAGTCGCCGGCGGTGATCTCCCCCGACACGACGGACGAGCCGCCGAGCTGGACCAAGGCGACCGTGCCGAGCCCGGCCACGAAGAACAACACGGGGAAGATGGTCGAGAAGACGAAACCCTGCCGCAGCGTCACCCCGTAGCTCTGCCGGTTGATGGGCCGGAACTCGTCGTAGACCTGCTGCTCCTGGCGGAAGTTCTTGGCCACGGCGATCCCGCCCATGGTCTCCTGCAGGTTGGCGTTGACCCGGCTCAGCGAGCGTTGCGCCCTGCGCGTACTGGCCCTGGCCAGCCGGCGGAACAGCAGCGCGAACCCCACCACGATCGGCACCACCAGCAGCGTCAGCAGGGCCAGCTCGACGCTGCGCACGAACAGCAGCACCGTCACGAACGCCACCATCAGCACCTGGCTGATCAGGTCCATCGTGAGTGTGGAGACGGTGGCGAAGTCGTCGGTGTCGGAGGTCACCCGGCTGACGATCTTGCCGGAGGGCGTCTCGTCGTAGAAGGACAGGTCGCGTTCCAGCACCGCGTCGAAGGCGTCCTCGCGCAGGCGCAGCACGACATCGCCGGTGACCCGCGCGCTGTTCTTCTGCCGGAGGTAGTTGAACACCCACGACAACACTCCGGTGCCCAGGATCCCGGCGGCCAGCATCCAGCCGACCTGGCCGATCGTGCCGTCCGCGATGGCATCGACGGCCAGGCTGACCAGCGCCGGGACGGCCGCCTGGCTGGCGGACAGCAGCACGATCATGGAGGCGACCAGGAGCATCGCGCCCAGCTTGGGCCGGAAGTAGGACATGATGCGGCGCAGCAGGTCGCGGTCGTTATACGTGCGGTCGTAGTCTTCGGCGTCGAGGCCGTCCATGATGAAGCCCATCAGCGCACCCCTCCCTGCTCGCCGGCCAGGACCGGCCCATCTTCATGGCCGGGCTCGTGGCCGGGCTCGTGTACGTCGGCCTCGTCGTAGTGCGCGAAGACCCGCCGGTAGAGGCGGCTGCGCCGGATCAGCTCGTCGTGCGTGCCGAAGTCGGCCACCTCGCCCCGCCGCAGCAGCAGCACCTTGTCCGCCCATCGGATCTGGGAGAGCCGGTGGGTGATCAGCAACGTCGTACGCCCTTCGAGAATGCGCCCGATCGCCTGCTGGATCTTGTCCTCGGTCGCGGAGTCGATGGCGCTGGTGGAGTCGTCGAGCACGAGGATCGCCGGATCGGTCAGCAGCGCCCGCGCGATGGCCAGCCGCTGCCGCTGCCCACCCGACAGGGTGACGCCGCGCTCGCCGATCACGGTGTCGTAGCCGTCTTCCAACTCCTCGATGAACTCGGCGGCCTGCGCGTCGTGCGCCGCCCTGACCACCGCCTCGTGATCGGCCCGCTGCCCCTTGCTGAAGGCGATGTTCTCCGAGACCGAGCGCGAGAAGAGCACGATGTCCTGCTCGATGGTGGAGATCTGCGACCGCAACGAGTCGAGGTCCCATTCGCGTACGTCAACGCCGTCGACCAGGATCCGCCCCGACGTGACGTCGTAGATGCGTGGCACGAGCTTGGTCAGCGTGCTCTTGCCGGAGCCGGTCTCGCCGACGATGGCCACGGTCTCCCCCGGCCGTACCGTGAAGCTCGCCCCGCGCAGCGCCCGCTCGCCGTCCTCCTCGTAGCCGAACGTCACGTCCTCGAACACGATCTCGCCGCTGATCGGCGCGGCGTGCCCGTCGGCGCGCTGCTCGATCTCGCTGTCGGAGGTGATGATGGTGAGGATCCTGCGCGAGGACACGATGCCGATCTGGATCAGGGAGAACGTGAAGATCGACATCTGCGTCGGGAACCCGAGCATCCCCATGAGGCCCATGAACGCGATCAGTTCGCCCATGGTGATCGCCCCGGCCGCCTGGAGGGCGAGCGCGTGCCACAGCGCCCCCGCCATCGCGAAGGCGAACAGCAGGGTCGGCAGGTAACGCGCCTGCACCAGCCCGTTGCGTACGAACGAGTCCCGGTAGAGCCGCGCGTTGGCACGGAACCGCCGCCGTTCCTGGGCCTCCTGCGCGGTCACCTTGATCACCTCGATGCCGCGCACGGCCTGGTTGAGCCCCGCGTTGAGATCGCCGAACTCCTCCCGCATGCGGGTAGACACCGGGTTGAGCTGCCGCATGTAGTGCCACAGCGCGAACCCGAACACCACCGCGAAGACGCCGGGGGCCAGCAGCAACCGCGGGTCGATGGTCGCGATGAAGAACAGCGGCACCAGCCCGGTCAGCCCCGAGTCCACGATGAGGTCGGCGCCCGGCGTGATCATGATCGACAACTGCCGGATGTCGTTGGCCGCCCGCGCCATCAGGTCGCCGACGCGCTGCCGGTTGTGGAAGGTCTGGCTCTTGCCGAGCAGGCTCACGTACAGCTCGTCGCGGGCGTCCCGCTCCAGCCGTTTGGCCAGCACCTCGCTCGACAGGCGGGCCCAGAGGTCGAACAGGCCGCGAGCGACCACGATCGCCAGCAGCGCCAGCGCGATGAACCCCAGCGCGTCGAGCGGCTCGCCCCGATTGCCCAGCACGGCGTCGAAGGCGTCGCCGGTGAGCTGCGGCACCATGGCGTTGAGCACCACCATGACGAGCGACCCGCCGAGGAACCCGACCAGGTGCAGCGGATGACGGCGCAGATGGGACCAGAGCCAGCGCACCGGCCCACGGCGGTTGTAGCGTGGGCCGGAGACTGAGAACTCCGTACTGTTGGTGCTCATGTGACACAGCCCCCCGGCCGCTGCTAGTCAGGCTTCGAACCCGTTTTCTATCACCGGCCACCGACAGTTTTCGAGCTCTTTTCCCCGGGCCCGCGCCGTTGACGGGAGCCGGTCGTGCGGTGGCGTAGCGTGGCCGCATGGAACAAATGAGCGATGCCGAGTGGCGTGAGTTCGTCATGTCGGGCACCCGTACGGGCAAGCTGGCGGTGACCCTGGCCGACGGCGCGCCGCACGTCACGCCCATCTGGTTCCTGCTCGACGGGGACGCGGTGGTGTTCAACACCGGGGAGACCAGCCTCAAGGGCAAGGCCCTGAGCCGCGATCCCCGGGCCGCGTTGTGCGTGGACGACGAGAACCCGCCGTACTCGTACGTGCTCATCAAGGGCAGCGCCACCCTCTCCCTCGATCTGGAGGAGATGCTGGCGTGGAGCACGGAGATCGGCAGGCGTTACATGGGCGACGACCGCGCCGAGCAGTTCGGCACCCGCAACGCCGTCCCCGGCGAATTTCTCGTACGGCTGAACATCGAAACCGTGATCGCCCACCGCGCCATCGCCGGCTGACACGCGGCTCCCACACCACCGGGCGCTGGGCTCGCCTCCAGCAGCCTTATTCTGTGTAACCCATTCGTCGCTTTCGGCTACATGCTAGCTGTCATGCTAGTTAACATGTCAGCTGGCATGACGTCTGCGGTGGCCGGAGGTGGCAATGCTCGACGAGGAACTCTCCGAGATCGTCGAGAACCTCCGCACGCTGGGCGGGGATGTAGCCGACGTCGAGGTGAAGAAGTCCCAGCGTGAGCTGCCGAAAACCATTCGAGAGTCCCTGTCCGCCTTCGCAAACACGCACGGCGGCGTGCTGATCCTGGGGCTGGACGAGAGCGCGGGCTTCGCAGCTACCGGCGTGCAGAACGCCGTCAAGATCTCGAACGACCTGGCCTCGCTCTGCTCCACCGATATGGAGCCCGTTCTACGCCCGTTGATTCGTGTCCACGACTTCGAGGGGGTTCAGGTCATCGTCGCGGAGGTTCCAGAGCTGGAGCGTGCCCGACGGCCATGCTTCTACAAGGGCGCCGGCATGACGAAAGGCAGCTTCATTCGGGTAGGAGACGGAGACCGGCATCTGTCGAGCTACGAAGTCCAGATCATGCTGTCCTCACGAGGGCAACCTCGAGACGACGAGCAGGGAATTCCCGGGGCCGGGCTGGAACTACTCGATCCCGTCGCTCTGGAAACATTTGTCCAACGGCTGCGTATCAGCAGACCGTACGCTTTCAGGGACTGTGATCGCGATGCCCTGCTCCGACGGGCGAAGATTATGGTGACCGGCCACGACGGCGCCGAAGTTCTCTCCTTGGCAGCGCTTCTCGCCCTCGGCACCTATCCGCAGGAGCACTTTCCTCAGCTCATCATCAGTTTCGTGCACTTCCCTTCCCCCACGGGCGACGACGCCGCCGCAGGGACCCGCTTCCTGGACAACCTCACGATCGAGGGCCCCATTCCTGTCATGGTCCGCGACGCGCTGGCGGTGATCAGGCGCAACATGTCCAAACGAGCCATCGTCGGCGGCGCTGGGCGAGAAGACGTCTGGGAATATCCGGAAACGGCGCTGCGGGAGGTCGTGGCCAACGCGCTCGTGCACAGAGATCTCTCCAGCACTGCCCGCGGCGCGCAGATTCAGCTCGAAATGTATCCGGACCGGCTCGTGGTTCGGAGCCCCGGTGGACTCTTCGGCCCTGTCACGGTGGACAACCTGGCCGACGATGGAATTTCCTCCACACGCAACGCCACCCTGATGAGGATTCTGGAAGACGTAGTACTGCCTGGTGAAACGCGCACGGTGTGCGAAAATCGCGGGTCGGGAATTCGCGCCATGGTCAATGCCCTCCGCTCCGCAGGAATGAGCCCACCCCAGTTCGACGACCGGATCTCCGCCTTCACCGTCACCTTTCCGAACCACACGCTGCTCGATGAGGAGACCGTCAGATGGATCGAAGGGCTCGGCGAACAGCGGCTCACCGACAGCCAATGCATCGCGCTGGCCATGCTGCGCGAAGGTCAGATTCTGGACAACCGCTCCTACCGGAACACCGCCGGTGTCGACTCCCGTGTCGCGACGGCCGAACTTCGCGACCTCGTGGCGCGTGAACTCGTCGTACAGACGGGAACCAACCGGTGGGCGCGCTATGAACTGTCCGAACGATTGCACCGGCGTTCACCGCAGGAAACGTCGCTGACCACACGCACTGACCGCCGACCGCAATTGCTGGATGCGCTGGGCGACGAAACGCTCTCACGAGCCGACCTGGCACGACGGACCGGGCTCACCGATCAGACGGTACGCCGCTGGCTGGCAATCCTGAGGGAGGAAGGGACGGTGGAACTCATCGGAAGCTCTCCGCGAAGCAAGCTCGCCCGATACAGGCGAGCCCGTCAGGCGTCCCTTTTCTCCTGAGCGAGCCCATCAGCGGAGCCGGTGACCGGGGTGCGGAGGGTGCCGAGGTGGTCGATTTCTACTTCCACGACGTCGCCGGGGACCAGCAGCCATGGTGGGGTGCGGACGTAGCCGACGCCGTCGGGGGTGCCGGTGGCGATCACGTCGCCGGGGTTGAGGGTCAGGGTGCGGCTGATCAGGGAGAGGACCTCGCCGACGCTGAAGATCATGTCGCGGGTGTCGCCGTCCTGGACGACGGTGCCGTTGACGCGGGTGCGCACGCGTAGCCCGTCCCGTAGGTCGCCGACCTCGTCCGCGGTGACGATCGGGCCCATGGGGCCGCTGCGGTCGGCGTTCTTGCCCAGCGTCCACTGGGTGGACAACTTCTGGGCGCGGCGGGCGGTCAGGTCGTTGAAGGTGGAGTAGCCGAGCACGGACGCGAGCGCGGTGTCCGGGTCGGCGTCGCGGATGGGCTCGGCGACGTACGCGGCCACCTCCCCCTCCCAGTCCAGCCCCGGCTCACCGGACGGCACGGCGACCGGCACGCCGCCCACGCTGAGCGAGGCCGTCCACCGGCCGAACAGGGTGGGGTGCTCGGGCACCTCGAAGGAGCCTTCCGCGGCGTGCGCCCGGTAGTTCAGCCCGACGCAGATCACCCGCGCGGACGGCGGCACCGGCGGAACGAACTCCACGTAATTCGACGAAATGACCCGCCCATCGGTCTTGGTGAGCCACCCTCGCGGGTCGGCCCAGAAGGTGGCTGCCTCAGCCAGCAGCATGACCTCGTCGCCGTCCAGCCTGGCCACGTGCACGGTGTCCTGGCCGGGCAGGCGTACCCCCGCGAGCTTCACCCTTCGTCCTTCCAGTCGAGCGGCACGAGCTTGAGGTCGAACTCGATCTCCTCGTACGGGCCGTCCATCCCCCACTCGCCGTCGCCGCGCGGCCGCGACTCGCAGATGAGCTCCTCCTTGACCGCGTACGCGGCGTCCGAGCCCAGGAACGGATCCCCGGCCAGGAAGACGTGCGTGGTCAGGGGCCGGTAGCCGGCGGCGGCGACCCGGTAGTGCAGGTGGGCGGGGCGCATCGGGTGCCGGCCGATGGCCCGTAGCAGCGTGCCGCCGGTGCCGTCCGTGGGGACGGGGTAGCTGCTGGGCCGGATCGTACGGAACCAGTAGCGGCCTTCGGCGTCGGTGGTGAACAGGCCGCGCAGGTTGCCGATCTCCTGGGTGTCGTCCTGGCTGTCGTACAGGCCGGTGTCGTTGGCCTGCCACAGGTCCAGCGTCGCGCCGGCCAGCGGGGTGCCGTCGCAGTCGAGCACGCGGCCATGTACCACGGTCGGCACGCCACGCTCCCGCTCGGGACCGAAGCTGATCCACGCGCCGGGCTCGCGAGCGGGCGCCGGGGAGTGGAACGGACCCTCGACGGACGACGGCGTCATGCCCTCGGGGCCGGAGTTGTTGACCTCGTCCACCGCGCTGGTCAGGCCGAGCATGTCGGAGACCAGGATGAACTCGTTGCGGTGCGGCGTGCACACGCGCCCGGTCTCGATCAGGAAGTCGAGCCCCGCGATCCACTCCTCGTCGGTGGGCCGCACCTCCTCGACGAAGGCGTGCAGGTGGCGGACGAGCGCCGAGACCACCTCATTGACCCGGGGGTCGGGCCCGTCGATCTGGCTCAGGACCTGTCGCAGCAGCGGGGTCACGTAGTCCTCCAAAGGCTCAGCGGGAGCGTATCGCCCGCCCGCGCAAATGACCAGTCAACCCGTAGAATGGTTCGGGTGTTTAACGGCGTACCCCAGACCCGGGCGGAGTCACTGGCCGCCACCATTGAGGCGATGATCGGCGAGCGCGGACTCGGCCCCGGCGACCTGATCGGGACGATGGACGGCTTCCGCGACCTGTCCGGCTACGGCCGCGCCACGATCAGCGAGGCGGCGCGGCTGCTCAGCGACCGCGGCACGGTGGAGATCCGGCCAGGCCGGGGCGGCGGGCTGTTCGTGGCCGCGCTCAACCCGATCGTGCGGCTGCGGCACACGTTGCTCACCGTCCGCGGGATGCCGGCACGGGTGGCGGACGCCATCGCCGTACGCGAGTCGCTCGAACCGCTGGTCTGCGCCGACGCGGCCCGCCATCGCAGCAAGCAGGACATCGCGGACCTGCGCAAGCTGCTCACCGCGCTCAGGCGGGCCACGAAGGACACCGACCGGTTCATGCGCGCCAACTGGGCACTGCACGAGCGCATCGCCGAGATCACCCCGAACCACCTGGCCAAGGCGGTCTACCTGGCCATGACCCAGTGCATCTCGGAGCTGTCCGAGCACGCCGACCCCGACGCGCACACCCGCCCCGACGACTATCTGCGGCACCGTCTGGAGGTGCACGCGGAACTGGTCGAGGCCATCGTCGCGGGAGACGAGGATCGTACTGCCGCCGCCGTGGAGCAGCACCAGGCCCCACGCTCCACGACCGCCGCCGAGCAACACCAAGCCTGACGCGCGACGCGGGAGGTCAGGCCCGCACGCTCGTGGCGCTCTGGATCATGGGGCAGGTCGTCCCGCCCGAACCACCACGGGACTTCCACGTGGACGACGATCATGGCAGGCGGTGGCTGGTCAACTGGGGAGCCGCCGAGGTCGCCTACGCCAAGGCGCTGCTCGCCGTCCCTGACGCCCGCGAACGGGTGCACGCCGCCTGGGACAAGCTCGTGAACCCCGCCACCACCATCGACCAGGCGCTGCCGCTGCTGGGACTCAAGCACACGCTCGACGCCCCTCAAGGAGCCGACCCATGTCGCTGACCCTGCCCGTTCCCGTCCTGCTGGCCCGCCCGCTGGCCAGGTCGATCGACTGGGCGCCGCTCGCCGTCGTCACGGTGTTCGCCGCGGCCCTGCTGACGCTGGTGGACTTCGGGGAGCCGCTGGCCGGCGGCGAGGCGCTGCTGCTGATGCGCGTCACGGGCACCCTGCTCGGCTCGGCCGCCGCCTTCGCCCTGGTGGACGCCATGTCCACCGACCTGGGCGCGGCGGCCACACCTCGCTGGGTACGCCAGGCGCTGCGCTGCCTGCTGGCGGGCGGCACGGCGGTGGCCGTCTGGCTCGGCGCGTTCGCGTACACGTTGTACCGGCTCCCCGACGGCTCGCTCTTCCCGGTTGGCGACCTGCTCATCGAGATGGCCGTCTGCCTGGGCATCGCGCTGGCCGCCGCCGCCACAGCCGTCCGGTTCGCGGCCGGCCGGCAGGCCGCGATGGCCGCCGTGGTGGTGCAGCTCGGGCTGGTGGTGGCCACCGTCCTGCTGCCGGACGCGGTCAGGTTGTGGCCCCCGACCTGCGGGTTCGGGCACTGGGACGAGGCGCACCGGTTCTGGCTGGCGATGTCGCCTGTGCCGTACCTGTGGCTGGGTCTGGCCTGCCGCGATCTGCGCCACTGACCTCCCGCCGTACGGCGAGGGCGGCGGCCACGCAGGCGAGCGGGATGGCGGGCAGCACGTAGCGGTGGTCGAAGTCCAGGGCGGCCACCGGGGCGACCAGCAGGAACATGGCGAACGACCACGGCAGCAGCACGGCCGGGCGGCGGCGGGCCACGCCGATAGCGCCCACGACCAGCAGCGCGCCGAACGCGGGGCCGTGCAGCGGCCACGGGTACGGGTAGGCGGCCAGGATCGACGCGTACGGCTCGACCGACTTCATGCCGCGAATGTCCGGGTCGTATTCGCTGCGGACCTTGCCGATGAGGGCGTGCTGCTCGGGCAGCGGCCACGAACCGTGCGGGAAGGACTCGTGCGCGCTGACCCGCTTGGGGTGGGCGACGGGCTCCCAGGTGAAGGCGAGTGAGGTGTTCCTGACGACCTCGCTCAGGTAGTCCAGCGGCTGGGCGGTGATCGCGGCGATGGCGAAGGACCTGGCCCGGTCGTTGTGCAGGAAGCGGTCGCCGGGCAGGCGGTTGAGCGAGGAGGCCGGGTCCCAGACGTACTCGGAGGCGGCGTCGAGCACGGTGCCGTTCGGGCAGAGCGGGGCCAGGTCGGGCGGCGGCCGGATGCGGGAGCAGTCGGCGAAGGTCATGGTGCGGGCCCACAGGGCGACTCCGTCGGAGCCGCTCAGGGCGAACCTGCCGTGCTGCTGGGCGTACCAGCCGGCGTAGGCCAGCAGGGGCAGCGCGCCGGCCAGCACCAGGGCGGCGACCCGCCGCCACGGGGTGCGGCGCAGCAGCAGGTGGAGCGCGGCCAGTCCGAGCAGGGGGACGGTCGCGGTGCGGGTGAGGCCGGCGAGCGCGAGCAGCGGCCCGGCCACCGCCGCCGCCCGGACGGAGAGCTTGTCAGACCACGTGAGAGCCAGCAGGGCGGCGGTGAGCAGGAAGATGACCTGCAGGTCCGACAGCACGGCGTGCTCCAGCCGGACGAAGGCCGGATCGAACAGCACCGGCACCGTGGCGGACACCGCGACCCAGGCGGGCAACGACCGGCGGCGCAGCAGGACGTACACCATCACCGCGATGCCGAGGCCCATCGCGTGTTGCACCGCCGCCACCAGCTCCACGCTCTGGAAGGGGCGCATGAGCCACAGGAACCACGAGTACCCGGCGGGGTGGAAGGCTCCCGGCGGCTTTATGTCTGGACTACAAGCGCTTGCAATGCATGCACGCTCATGCAACAAACCTGCACAGCCCACGCATTGACTCGCCCGGCAATCGGTTGCATAAAGAGGTGCACCCCGGTCGCCGTCAACCCCACCGGAGGTTCCACAGTGCGTAGGACAAGAGCACCCAAGACTCATTTATGGCTTCTCGCGGCCACGGCCGTCCTCCTGCTGCTGGGGGTGGTGACGTTGCCGAGCGCGTCGGCCGCGACACTGTTCGGGGACGACTTCGAGGACGGCGACGCCGCCGGCTGGGCGCGCTCCGGCGGCAGCTGGTCGGTGGTCAGCGACGGCAGCCGGGCCTACCGGCAGTCCGGCACCAGCGCGGACGCCAGGGCGCTGGCCGGCGGCGGATGGGGCGATCAGGCGGTGCAGGCGCGGGTGAAGCCGATCGCGTTCAACGGCTCGGGACGGTACGTCGCGGTGCTGGCCAGGGCGCAGAGCACCAGCAACTACTACTTCCTCGGCCTGAGCAACGCGGGCACGGTCGTCCTGGGCAAGCGGACCGGCGGCGGCCCGGTGACCCTCGCCTCCGCCGCCGCCTCGGTGGTCCCCGGCGCGTGGCGCACGCTGCGGCTGGAGGCGTTCGGCAGCACGTTGCGCGGTTTCGTGGACAACGTGCGACTCGTCACGGCGACCGACACGAGCCTCGCCTCGGGCAAGGCAGGGCTGGCCGGCTACTACGCCAGCGCCTCGTTCGACGATGTGCTGGTGAGCGACCTGGGCGGGCCGACCGAGCCGCCGACGGAGCCGACCCTGCCGCCGACCGGCTCGTGCGTCTCCCCCGGCGCTCCCGTCGGGTTCGCCTCAGTGAACGCCTGGGGGCAGAACGGCACCACCGGAGGCGCGGGCGGCCCGACCGTGGAGGTGGACACGGCCGCCGAGCTGATCTCCGCGATCGGGCGGAGCGGGCCGCTGACGGTGTGCGTGCGCGGGATGGTCACCGTCCCGGCCGGCATGTACGACGTCGCCTCCGACAAGACGATCCTCGGCGTCGGCGCCGGATCGGGGATCAGCGGTGGCGGGCTCAACATCGGCCTGCCGCCGGACGACGCCATCACCTCCCCGCCCGCGAACGCCGTGCACAACGTCATCGTCCGCAACCTGCTGTTCAGGAACGCCAGTGACGACTCGATCAACGTGCAGATGTTCAGCCACCACGTGTGGATCGACCACAACGACCTGGCCGCCGGCTACGACGGGCTGATCGACGTCAAGCGCGGCTCGTCCTACGTCACCGTGTCCTGGAACCACACGCACGACCACACCAAGAACATGCTGCTCGGCCACGACGACGGCAACGCCGCCCAGGACGTCGGACGGCTGAAGGTCACCTACCACCACAACTGGTTCGACCGGACGCCGCAGCGCAACCCGCGCGTGCGGTTCGGAGAGCCGGTGCACGTGTTCAACAACTACTACGTCTACAACACCGACGTCGGGGTGGCCTGCCAGGCGAACGCCGGGTGCGTGGTCGAGGGCAACTACTTCGAACGGGTCGAGGAGCCGGTCTCCAACTCCTACGCCGGGCCCTCGGGCAGGTGCGTGGCCAGGAACAACGTGTTCGCCGACGAGTCCGGCGCGCCCGACTGCTCCGGCGCCGTGCAGGAGCCGGGCACGTACTACGCCTACACCGTGGCCGACCCGGCCGGGGTGCGGGCGGCGGTCATGGCGGGGTCGGGGGTCGGGAAGATCTCCCAGTGACTCTGGCAGGCTGGCCGCATGACCGACATGGTGGTGGCCGACTTCTGGTTCGATCCGTCCTGCCCGTACACGTTCCTGACCTCGCGGTGGTTGCTGGAGGTACGCCAGGTGCGCCCGGTCGAGGTGCGCTGGCACGTGATGAGCCTGAAGGTGCTCAACGAAGGGCTGGAGGTCGATCCGGAAGGTGATCCCGAGGGATACCTGTGGATTCCGGTACGCATCTGCGCGGCGGTGCAGCGCGATCACGGGCAGCAGGCGCTGGAGCGGCTCTACACGGCGATGTGGACCACCGGCTCCGGCGACTGGATCGGCGACCTGCGCACGGCGCTGAGCACCGCCGGGCTGCCGGTCGCGCTGGCGGAGGCGGGGCACGGCACGGACTACGACGACTTCGTACGCGCCTCGCACGCCGAGGGCGTCGGCTCGATCGGCCCCGGCGTGGGCACCCCGATCGTCCGGGTCACGGCGGGCGGCGAACGCGTGGTCTTCTTCGGCCCGGTCGTCTCCCGCCTGCCCACCGGCGAGGACGCCGGCCGCCTGTGGGACGGGACGCTGCTGGTGGCGGGCACGCCGGGCTTCCACGAGCTGAAGGGCAGGCCGCACGAGGAGCCCGACCTTCACGGAGTGTGACGAGTTTCGCCGATCCCGTGATCCGCGCGGGACGTGCTGGCTAACCTTGGATGCCCCATGGACGAGCATGTCATCACCACCGAGTGGATCAACGCCCCCGACGAGATCGGCTACCACGACTACGTGACGGGCACCTTCAACTCCTTCTCGTGCACCTGCGGGCAGCCGCTGCCCGACCGGCGGGCCGCCATCCGGCACGCCGCGGCGTCGGGCCGCTGCCAGATGTGCCTGGGCTCCGGCCAGATCTCCATCAACCCGCACGACCGCGGCGGCTGCGACGGTTGCGGCGGCTCGGGCAAGGGGGATCCGGGCACGGTCATGGTGCAGGCGCGGGTGAGCGAGAGGTTCGTCAAGGAGGTGGCCGCGCTGCTGCCGGGCGAGTTCGGGCTGACCGACGTCGTGGCGGTGCTCAATGAGCGCATGCCGCCGCCGGACGGCGGCCCCCCGGCCATGTTGTCGGTGGCCGCGGGGCTCATCCGGTACCTGGAGGTGCAGGGGATGGTCGTGTTGTGCACCGCGCCCGACTACCCGCCCGCGGCCGGCGAGGAGCAGCGCTACGACGATCCCCGGTGGATCCGGGTGGCCTGATCACCTGAGCGGCTGCACGTCCCCCGGGGCTGCACGTCGTTGATGCCGGCCTGCTCGGCTCAGAGCAGCTTGTCGAGCGTGATCGGCAGATCGACGACGCGCTTGCCAGTAGCATGCCGCACGGCGTTGGCCACCGCCGCCGCGGCTCCGGTGATGCTGACCTCGCCGACCCCCACCACGCCCAGCGGCGAGATCGGGTCGGGCTCGTTCAGGCAGTGCAGGTCGATGCGGGGGATGTCGGCGTGCACGGGCACGTGGTACTCCGACAGGCTCGGGTTCATGATCCGGCCGTCGCGGCCGTCGATCAGCGTCTGCTCCGACAGCGCCATGCCGATGCCCATCACGATGCCGCCCCGCAACTGGCTCTCCGCCGTCCTGGTGTTGATCACCGTGCCGACGTCGAACACGCCCAGCCAGCGCGACACCCGTACCTCGAAGGTGTCGGGGTCCACCCGTACCTCGCAGAACTGCGCGCCGGACGCGGCCTTCACGTACCGCCTGGTGTCACGCACGGTCTTGGCGACGAAGCCCAGCATGTTCGCCTTGATCACGGCCTCCGCGTGGCCACGGCCGGCACCGGCCAGGATCTCCGCGTACGTCTGGCCGCGCCCCCCGTGGTACAGCCCGCCGTCGCGAACCTCCAGCTCCTCCAGCCTGCGCCCGCGCAGTGGCGAGGCGGCGGAGCGGCGGGCCAGGCCGAGCAGTGTGCGCTTCAGCTTGGCGCAGGCGGCGACCACGGCCGCCGCCGCGCTCGCGGTCTGGACCGAGCCGCCGGCGAACGGGGCCTGCGGCAGGTCGGAGTCGCCGTGCTCCACGCGCACGGAGCCGAGGGGCACGCCCAGCTCGTCGGCGGCGATCTGCGCCTGGGCCGTCGCCGCGCCCACGCCGATCTCGTGCAGGCCGCACTGCACCACGACCTTCCCGGCCGCGTCGATCCGCACCGTGGCATTGGCCGGCATCAGCATCTGCGGGTGGTAGGCCGTGGCCACCCCCATGCCGACCAGCCACCGCCCGTCCCGCATGGCGCCGGGGCGGGCGTCGCGCTCGCGCCAGCCGAACATCTCCGCCCCCACCCGGTACGCCTCCACCAGCCGCCGGTTGGAGAACTGCTTGCCGCCCACCGGATCGCGTTCCGGCTCGTTGCGCGCCCGCAGCTCGATCGGGTCCATGCCGAGTTCGCAGGCCAGCTCGTCCACGGCCGACTCCATGGCGAAGCTGCCGATGGACTCGCCGGGGGCGCGCATGAAGGTGTTGGACAGCAGGTCGAGCCGGACGACGCTCTGCCGCAGCTGAATGTTGTCGCAGGCGTACAGGTGCCGGGAGCTTCCGGTGATGTTCTCCGGCATGCCGCCGACCTGCCCCAGCCTGGACACGCTGGTGTGGAGCAACGCGGTCAGCCGGCCGTCCGCCCCGGCGCCCAGCGCGACCCGCTGTGTGCTGGGGGTGCGACCGCCGACCGTGTGGTAGACGCCCTCCCGGGTGAGGGAGAGCCGTACCGGGCGGCCCGTCGCCCGCGCGGCCAGCACGGCGAGCAGCGTGCCCGCCCAGAACGAGCCCTTTCCGCCGAACCCGCCCCCCACGTACTGGGCGAGCACCCTGATCCGCTTCTCCGGCAGCCCGAACCGCTGGGACAGGTGCTTGCGCAGGCCAGAGATGCCCTGCGTGCTGTCGTGCACGGTCAACCGGTCGCCGTCCCAGACGGCGGTCGTGGCATGCGGTTCGAGCGCGTTGTGGTTGTGCGGCGGCGTGCTGAAGGCGAGGTCAACCGAGTGCGCGGCGGCGGCCAGCGCGGCCGGCGCGTCCCCCTTGTCGGTCGAGGCACCGCCCATCAGGCCGCCCTTCTGGGGCTCGGCCTTCGGCTCCTCGGCCGCGAAGTCCAGTGTGGCGGGCAGCTCCCGGTAGGTGAGCCGGACCAGCGAGGCCGCGTACCGTGCCGTCTCCGGCGTCTCGGCGACCACGACCGCCACCGGCTGGCCGTTCCAGTGCACCTCGTCGGTGGCCAGGTAGTTGACCGACGTGCCCGAGAGCATGGCGCTGAACACGGCGTTCATGCTGGTGGGGATCCCCTTGGGGACGGGCTTCATCGGCGGCGTGTTCTCGTGGGTGAGCACGTCGACCACGCCGCGCACGGCCTTGGCCTCGGCCGTGTCGATGGCGGTGATCCGGCCACGGGAGATCGTGGCGTGCACGACCGCGGCGTAGGTCAGGCCCGGGTAGGGGAATTCGGCGGAGAAGCGGGCCTTGCCGGTGGTCTTGGCCGGGCCGTCCAGCCGGTCCACGGACTGGCCGACGTACTTGGTGGTGCCGGTCGCGCGTTCCTCGACCGCCTCGGACTGTGTGACGGTCATCGACCGGCTCCTTCCGTACTCAGCTCGCGGCTCAGCTCGCGCAGCGTGGCCACGATCGTGGCCTTGGCGAGCCCTGGTTTGAACGCGTTGCCCTGCCTGACGGTCGCGGTTGCCAGCTCCGCCTCCGCCGCGCGGCGGAAGGCCGCCTCGTCGGCCGGGCCGTTCAGCAGGATCCGCTCCGCCTCGCGGGCCCGCCAGGGCTTGGGCGCGACGCCGCCGAGCGCCAGCCGTACCTGGCTGACCGTGCCTTCGCGCACCTCCAGCGCCGCCGCGACCGAGACCAGGGCGAAGGCGTAGGAGGCGCGGTCTCTCACTTTGCGGTAGCGGGAGTTCGCCGCGACCGGCGCGGGCGGCAGCTCGACCGCCGTGATCAGCTCGCCGGGGGCCAGCGTGGTCTCGATCTCCGGCGTGTCGCCGGGCAGGGCGTGCAGGTCCGCCAGCGGTACGCGCCGGGTGCCGTCCAGGCCGCGCACCTCGACCTCGGCGTCCAGGGCGGCCAGCGCGACGCACATGTCGGAGGGGTGGGTGGCGATGCAGCTGTCGCTGACGCCCAGGATCGCGCCGCCCCTGTTGAAGCCGTCGAGCGCGTCGCAGCCGCTGCCGGGCTCGCGCTTGTTGCAGGCCGAGGTCCCGTCGTAGAAGTACGGGCAGCGGGTGCGCTGCAGCAGATTGCCGCCCACCGTCGCCATGTTGCGGAGCTGGGCGGAGGCGCCCGACAGCAGCGCCTGCGACAACATCGGGTAGCGGGTGCGCACCCGCCGGTCGGCGGCCAGGGCGCTGTTGCGTACGAGCGCGCCGATCCGCAGCCCGCCGCCGGGCAGTTCCTCCACGGTGTTGAGCGGCAGCCCGGTGACGTCCACGACGGTGTCCGGCCGCTCGATGCCCTCGCGCATCAGGTCGACCAGGTTGGTGCCGCCGCCGAGGAACTTGGCGCCCGGCTCGGCGGTGATCGCTCGTACGGCGTCCTCGACGTTGGTGGCCTTGACGTAGGCGAACGACTTCATCGCGCGTCCTTCCCGGCCACGTCCATGATCGCGTCCACGATGCCGTTGTAGGCGCCGCACCGGCACAGGTTGCCGCTCATCCGCTCCCTGACCTCGGCCTCGGTGAGCTCCGACGAGTCGGCCACGACGCTCGGCATGCCGGACGCGTGCTCGGCCAGCATGCCGATCGCCGAGCAGATCTGGCCCGAGGTGCAGTAGCCGCACTGGAAACCGTCGTGGCGCACGAACGCCTCCTGCAACGGGTGGGCCACGCCTTCGATGGTGGTGATCTCACTGCCGTCGTACTGGACGGCCAGCGCCAGGCAGGCGTTGATCCGCATGCCGTCGGCGAGCACCGTGCAGGCGCCGCAGGCGCCCTGGTCACAGCCCTTTTTCGGGCCGGTCAGGTCGAGCCTGTCGCGTAGCGCGTCAAGCAGGCTGACCCACGGTTCCACGTCGAGGGACTCGACGTCACCGTTCACCTTCATCCGAATCTCGGTCACTCGGTACCTCCCGGGCCGGTTTAGCGGAACGCTAACAGAACACCGTTTTCTTAACAAGTGAACGGCGTTCTCTTAAGATCGGTCAGTATGCTGTTTGGCGATATGGACGGGTCGGCATTTCTCCGGGCCAGGCGCCCCGAGCACAAGCAGCAGCGGCGCGAGGCGATCCTCGCCGCCGCGCGCGAGCTCGCCCGCGCCTCCGGAGTACGCAACGTGACCCTGGGCGCCGTCGCCGAGGCCGTGGGGCTGGCGAAGTCGAACATCATGCGTTACTTCGGCACCCGCGAGGAGATCTATCTCGAACTGGCCACCGAGGAGTGGCGGCAGTGGGCCGCCGACGTCTCCGCCCGGCTGCGCGACACGAACGGCACGGCCGAGGCGGTGACCGTGCTGGCCGAGACCCTCGTGGACCGGCCGCTCTTCTGCGACCTGATGAGTCACACCTCCACCAGCCTTGAACACAACGTCTCAGTACCGGCAGCCCGCGCGTTCAAACACACCGTGGTGGATCTTTTGTCCGAAATGGGCGCCGAGGTCGCCCGCGCCACGGAGCTGACGCAGCGCGAGGGCGGCGAGGTGGTGGCCGCCGCCAGCGGCCTGGCCGGCATGCTCTACCCGGCGGCCAACCCGCCTCCCGCACTGGCCCAGGTGTACGCCGAGGATCCGGAACTGGCCGCCTCCTGTCCCGTGTTGCTGCCCACGCTCGTCCGGGCGCTCAGGGCCCTGGCCGTCGGCCTGCCAACGCTCAGGGACGAGTGAAAGTTTCACCCGGATCCAGGCATTCCTGACCACTCGCCCCCTGCCCGCTGTACATCGGGACGGATTCGCCGGAGCATGTGGCCGTTCCTAACCGGTTAACAATAGGAAGGGCACTACCTATGAGGAAACGACTCGGGCCCGCGCTGGCGGCGCTCCTGTCGCTCGTCGCCTCGATGCTGGTCTCGACGCTGATCGTCCCGGCTCCCGCGCACGCCGCGGTGGGGCTCCGGGTCAGCGGCACGAGGATCATGGAGGCCAACGGGAACGCGTTCGTCATGCGCGGCGTCAGCCACGCGCACACCTGGTACACCAGCCAGACCGGCTCTTTCGCCAACATCAAGGCGCTGCGCGCGAACACGGTCCGGGTGGTGCTGAGCGGCGGGCGGTGGCCCGCGAACAACGCCGCCGACGTGGCCAACGTGGTCTCGCTCTGCCGACAGAACCGGTTAATATGCGTGCTCGAAAACCATGACACCACCGGGTACGGGGAGCAGAGCGGCGCGTACACGCTGGACCAGGCGGTGGACTACTGGAGCAGCATCAGGAGCGCCCTCACCGGCACCGAGGACTTCATCATCGTCAACATCGGCAACGAGCCGATCGGCAACAACAACGTCTCCACCTGGACCAGCGCCACGACCAGCGCGATCACCCGGATGCGCGGCCTGGGCTTCCAGCACATGCTGCTGGTGGACGCGCCCAACTGGGGCCAGGACTGGCAGTTCACCATGCGTGACAACGCCCAGACCGTCGCCAACGCCGACCCGCAGCGCAACACGGTCTTCTCCGTGCACATGTACGGCGTGTTCGACACGGCCGCCGAGATCAACGCCTACCTGAACGCCTTCCAGACCGCGGGCCTGCCGCTGGTGATCGGCGAGTTCGGGCACAACCACTCCGACGGCAACCCCGACGAGGACACGATCATGTCCCAGGCGGTGTCGCGCGGGATCGGCTACATCGGCTGGTCGTGGAGCGGCAATGGCGGCGGCGTCGAGTACCTCGACATGGTCACCAACTTCAACGCCGCCAGCCTGACCTCATGGGGGCAGCGCATCTTCAACGGCGCTAACGGCATCGCCGCGACCTCGCGCGAGGCCACGTTCTTCGGCGGCGGCGGCACCGACACCACCGCGCCCACCACGCCCGGCACCCCCTCGGCTGCCGGCATCACCTCCAGCGGCGCCAACCTGACCTGGTCGGCCTCCACCGACGCGGGCGGCTCCGGCCTGGCGGGCTACGACGTCTACCGCGAACAGGGCACCACGGACCCGCTGCTCGGCTCCACCACGACCAACTCCATCGCACTCACCGGCCTGACCGCCTCCACCCAGTACCAGGTGTACGTCCGCGCCCGCGACGGGGCCGGCAACCGGTCGGGCAACTCACCCACCACGACCTTCACCACCACGTCCGGCGGCGGTCCCGGCGGCGGCTGCACGGCCACAGGCACCGTGCAGAGCCAGTGGGGCGGCGGCTACGTGACACAGGCCACGGTCACCAACAGCGGCACCGCGCCGACCACCAGCTGGACGGTCACCTTCACCCTGCCGGCCGGCCACACGATCGCCGGCTCCTGGAACGCCACACTGACGACCAGCGGGCAGACGGTGACGGCTCGGAACGCCGGCTACAACGGCAACCTCAGCGCCGGCGGCACCGCCAACTTCGGCTTCCAGATCACCCGCCCCGGCGGCAACACCTCCACGGTAACCTCCTACACCTGCGCCTCCTCCTAACCCTTCCGGGGCGCGCCCTCCACCCACGGCGCGCCCCTCGCGCGGAGGCGGCCCAGCACGGCAGCGCGTGGCCGGGGTCCTTCTCCCATCTCCCTCCCAAGGACCTCAGCCACGCACAGTGCCGCACCGGCGGTCGGAGAGGCGCGGCGGCGGCGCGTGGCCGGGGTCCTCCTATCTCCCCCAAAGGACCCCAGCCACCCCACATGGGACGGTGAGCTGGCGAGGGTTCCCTCTTTCTCCACCCAAAGGACCTCAGCCACGCACGGAGCCGCACCAGCAGTCGGTGGGGCGTCAGGACACCCCGGGGGGTGAGGTGGAGTCGCGGATCACGAGTTGACAGGGCAGCGTGTGCACCCCCGGCGTGGCGCGGCCGTCGATGGCGGCGAACAGGTGCTGGGCCGCCGTTCGTCCGAGCACCTCAAGGTTCATGTCCACGGTGGTCAGCGCCGGCCGGGTCTCGGTGGACAGCACCTCCCAGTTGTCGTACCCCACGACCGCGATATCGTCCGGCACCCGCCGCCCCCGCTCCCGAGCCCCCTCCACGAACCCGGCCGCGATCTGGTCGCTGCCGCAAAAGACCGCGTCGATCTCCGGCTCGGCCATCAGCACCATCTCGGCCGCGTGCCGCCCCCACCGCTGTGACCACACCCCGCTCAGCGTGGCGCCCGCCTGCTCGACCCCCGCCTCCGCCAGCGCCCGGCGCACGCCCTCCTCGCGGTCGCGGGCCGCCTTGTAGTGGGCGGGCCCGGTGATGTGCGCGATGCGGCGCCGTCCCAGGGCCAGCAGGTGGTTGACGGCCATGGCCGCCGCCCCCACGTCGTCCGGCACGAACGACACGTCCGACGGGTCCTCCGACGGCCCGTAGGCGTACACGACGGGCACCGGCAGGTCCTTGCTCACCGACGGCCGCGGGTTCGTGCTCTCGCCCACCACGATCAGCCCGTCCACCCGGCGCGACAGCAGCGCGCGCAGATGGTGCTGCTCCCTGATCGCGTCGCCCCGCGCGTCACACAGCAGCACCGCCATCTCCCCGGCCCCGAACGCGTCCTCGGCCCCGAGCAGCACCGGGATGCCGAACCGGCCGACGCTGTCGGAGGTCAGCAGTCCCACGGTCTTCGTCTGGCCCGACAGCAGCCCCCTGGCCAGCGCGTTCGGCTGGAAGGAGAGCTCCGCCGCGGCGGCGAGCACGCGCTCACGCGTGGCCGCCCGCACGTCCTGACGCCCGTTCAGCGCCTTGGACGCCGTGGCGATCGACACCCCCGCCAGCGAGGCCACATCGTTGATGGTCGCCCGCTTACCCGCCATACTTCGAAACCCTTTTCGGTGAATTGTGAACTGCTTAGCACCTTAGCACCCATTGACATGGGCTCATGTTTCTTCTACGTTTCCGAAAACCTTTAAGTCCAGGAGCACATCATGAGACGAAGGCTGGCCGGGATCTCCCTTATCGGTGTGTTAGCGCTCACAGCTGCCGCCTGCGGCAGCGGCGGGGGTGGCGGCGGCACCCAACCGGCGGACGGTCCCGTGACGATCACCATGTGGACCCGCGCGGCCACCCAGACGCAGAGCGAGCGGCTGGTCGCGGCCTACAACAAGTCCCACAAGAACCAGGTGAAGCTCACCGTCATCCCGACGGACAACTATCAGCCCCGCATCGCCGCCGCGGCAGGCGCCAAGCAGCTCCCCGACGTCTTCGCGGCCGACGTCATCTTCGTGCCGAACTACACCTCCCAAGGACTGTTCCTGGACGTCACGGACCGGATCGCGGCCCTGCCGTACAAGGACAAGCTGGCCCCCTCGCACATGAAGCTCGGCACCCTGGAGAACCGCCAGTACACGCTCCCCCACACGCTCGACCTGTCGGTCTGGTTCTGGAACAAGGACCTGTACGAGAAGGCCGGCCTCGACCCCGAGAAGGGCCCCAAGACGCTCAAGGAGTTCGCCGAGCAGGCGACCACCGTCCAGGAGAAGCTCGGCAAGGACGGCAAGGTGCACGGCACCTTCTTCGGCGGCAACTGCGGCGGCTGCTACGTCTTCACCTTCTGGCCGTCGGTCTGGGCCTCGGGCGCGCAGGTGATGGACCCCGAGGGCACGTCCTCGCTCAACGACCAGCAGGCCATGACGGACGTGTTCAACATCTGGCGCGGGCTGTACGAGAAGAAGGTCACCGGCCCGACGGCCAAGGAGGAGCAGGGCCCGACCTGGACCGGCTTCTTCCCCAAGGGTGAGATCGGCGTGATGCCGATGCCCTCCACCACGCTCGGCCTGATGCCGGCGGACATGAAGATCGGCGTCACCCCGATCGCCGGGCCCGACGGCGGCGAGTCCACGTTCGTGGGCGGCGACTCGGTGGGCATCTCCTCGACCACCAAGAACGCGGACGCGGCCTGGGAGTTCCTGTCCTGGACGGTCTCCGACGAGGCCCAGGTCGAGGTCATGGCCAAGAACAAGGACGTGCTCGCGCGCACCGACCTGGCCAGCAACAAGTACTCCTCGGAGGACCCGCGCGTGGTCCTGATCAACTCGCTGGTGGCCAAGGGCCAGACGCCGTACGCGCTGCGCTTCGGCCAGACCTACAACGACCCGCAGGGCCCGTGGCTGCGGCTGGCGCGCGAGGCGGTGTTCGGTGACGCCGCGAAGGTGACGCAGCTCAACGCCGACGTCACCAAGTCGCTGCAGCAGCAATGACGTTGACGGCCACCCGATCCGGGCGGGGGCGGGCGGCCCGTTCGGCGCCGTCCGCCCGGTGGCGGAGCAGGAAGGTCCAGGGCTGGCTGTACGCGGCCCCCACCGCGGTCATCGTGGGCGTGTTGTTCATCGCGCCCCTGGTGCTGGTCGGCTGGATGTCGCTGAACCGCTGGCCCCTGCTCGGCCGGGCCACGTTCAACGCCCCCGCCAACTACGTCAAGATCGGCGAGAACCCGCTCTTCGTCGACGCCGTGTTCTTCACGCTCAAGTACACCGCGATCACCACGGTGCTGCTGTCCGGCGTCGCGCTCGGCCTGGCCCTGCTGGTGCAGGAGCGCAGGCCGGGCATCGCCTTCTTCAGGACCGCGTTCTTCCTGCCGGGCGCGGTCGGGTTCGCGGCGGCGGGGCTGCTGTTCTACGGGATGCTGAACAACGACTTCGGCCCCATCGACCCGATGTTGCGCACGCTGGGTCTCATCGACGAGCCGATCAAGTGGATCGGCACGCCGAACATGGCGCTGTTCTCCACGATCACGCTGGTGTTGTGGCGCTTCGCCGGGTTCAACATGCTCATCCTGCTGACCGGCCTGCAGGCGATCCCGAACGAGGTGTACGAGGCCGCCAGGAGCGACGGCGCCAACCGCCGGCAGATCTTCACCAAGATCACGCTGCCGCTGCTGCGCCCGACGCTGGCGCTGATGCTCATCCTCAGCATCACGGGCTCGTTGCTGGCCTTCGACCAGTTCTTCGTCTTCACCAACGGCGGCCCGGACAACAGCACGGTCTCGATGGTCATGGTCGTCTACCGGGACGCGTTCTTCCGCTTCGACCTCGGCGGCGCGGCGGCGCTGTCGGTCGTGCTGCTCGTGGCCCTGGTCGGGCTCAACTCGCTGATGATGCGGAGGCTGCGATGAGCAGATATCTGACGTTGTCCGCGCTGGCGGTGTTGTTCCTGTTCCCGCTGGTGTGGAGCGGCTACGCCTCGCTGGAGGAGCCGTCGAACTACCTGGAGATGGCCCGCTTCGGCGAGGGCATCGACACCTACGCCACCAACAGCGTGCTGGTGTCGGCCATGACCGTGGGCGGCACGCTGGTCGTCTCGGCGCTCGGCGGCTACGGCTTCGCCCGCTTCGACTTCCCGGGCAAGAACCTGCTGTTCCTGGCCACGCTGGCGATCCTGATGGTGCCGTACGCGACGATCCTGATCCCGCTCTACGTCCTGCTCGGCTACATCGGCCTGCAGAACTCCCTGGTCGGGCTCTCGCTGGTGTTCGTGATGTTCCAGCTCCCGTTCGCGCTGTTCATGATGCGCAACGCGTTCGAGGCGATCCCGCGCGAGCTGGAGGAGGCGGCGCTGGTGGACGGCTGCGGCACCTTCAGGGCGTTCTCCAGGATCCTGTTGCAGGCCGTGCGGCCCGCGTTGATCACGGTGGGCCTGTTCGCGTTCCTGGCCTCGTGGAACGACTTCTTCGCGCCGCTCATCCTGCTCAACGACGGCGCCTCGTTCACGCTGCCGGTGGCGGTGGTCAGCATGACGCAGCACACGTTCGGGGCCATCGACTACGGCATGCTCCAGGCCGGCGTGATGGTCATGGCGATCCCCTGTCTCATTCTCTTCATCGTTCTGCAGCGCCACTACGTGCGCGGATTCATGTCAGGAGCTCTGCGTGGCTAATCCTGTCCTGCCCTCATCGGGCGTCCTTGCCCCTCTCGGACTCGACGCGGTACGCGTGCTCCCCGGCTTCTGGGGCGACCGGATCGCGCTCAACCGCGAGGTCACGATCGCGCACTGCCGGGAATGGGAAGAGCGGGAGGGCTGGATCGGCAACTTCCGCGGCGAGCGGCCCCGCAGGGGGCGGGAGTTCAGCGACTCGGAGGTCTACAAGCTGCTGGAGGCCATGGCCTGGGCCGATCATCCGGCGCTGCCCGCGCTGGCCGAGACCGTGGCCCAGGCGCAGGAGGGCGACGGCTATCTCAACACCCGCTGGACCGGCAGCCGCTACACCGACTTCGAGTGGGGTCACGAGCTCTACTGCTACGGCCACCTCATCCAGGCCGGCGTGGCCAGGCTGCGCACGCACGGCGAGGACCGGCTGACCGAGGTCGTGACCAAGGCGGCCGACCACGTGTGCCGGCGGTTCATGGAGGGCGCCGAGACCTGCGGGCATCCGGTGATCGAGATGGCGCTGGTCGAGTTGTACCGGGTGACCGGCGCCGAGCGTTACCTGGAGATGGCCCGCCGTTTCGTGGCGCGCCGCGGCCTGCCCGCGCTGGCCGACATCCCGTTCGGGCGCGGCTACTACCAGGACGACGTGCCGGTCAGGCGGGCGCAGGTCTTTCGCGGGCATGTGGTGCGGGCGCTCTACCTGGCCTGCGGCGTGGTGGACGTGGCGGTCGAGACCGGGGACCAGGAACTGCTGAAGGCGGTGGAGTCCCAGTGGGAGCGTACGGTCGCCCGCCGTACGTACCTGACCGGCGGCATGGGCTCGAGGCATGCCGACGAGTCCTACGGCGAGGACTACGAGTTGCCGCCCGACCGGGCCTACAACGAGACCTGCGCGAGCATCGCCTCGGTCATGCTGGCCCACCGGCTGCTGCTGGCCACCGGCGACGCGCGCTACGCCGACCTGGCCGAGCGCACGATGTACAACATGCTCGCCACGGGCGTCGCGCTGGACGGGCGCTCGTTCTTCTACGTCAACCCGCTGCAGGTACGGGTGCCCGCCGTGCCCCTCGACGGCGTGAACCACGCGGCCGAGGGCGGGCTGCGCTCGCCGTGGTTCGACGTGTCCTGCTGCCCGAACAACATCGCCCGCACGCTGGCCTCACTGCCCGCCTACGTGGCCGCCGCGCGCGGCGACGACGTGCTGATCCACCACCTCACGCCGTCGGAGATCCGGCACGGGGCGCTGGCGCTGCGGGTGGAGACCGGCTACCCGTGGCACGGCTCCGTCAGCGTGCGGGTTCTGCGGGGCGGCGAGGGGCGCGTCGGGTTGCGCGTGCCGGCCTGGGCCTCGGACGCGACGCTCGTGCACGTGCCGGTCTCCTCGCAGGACGCGCCGCTGCCCGAAGGGCCGGTCATCCGTCCGGTGAGCCCCGGCTACGCCTACGTCGATGGGCCGTGGCGGGCCGGTGACGAGATCCGGCTGGAGCTGCCGATGCGGCCCAGGTGGACCTACCCGGACCGGCGCATCGACGCGGTCAGGGGCAGCGCGGCGGTGGAGCGGGGGCCGCTGGTCTACTGCGCGGAGTCGGTGGCGGACGAGCCGCCGCTCGGCGAGGTGACGGCGCGCGTCGATCCGCCGGTGGAGCGCGAGTCGGACGGGGTGGTCGAGCTGGAGGTGGCCGCCTCCGTCGCCCCCGGGGGCAACGGCGCTTTTCCGTACGGCCCCGCGAACGCGGACGCGGCGGGCGCGGACGTACGGCTGCGGCTGGTGCCCTACCACCGCTGGGGCAACCGGGGCCCCGCGACCATGCGTGTCTGGCTGCCCATTCAGGAGGGTTGACGTGCGTAAACCGTTGGTGTGCTTAGCCCTGTTGGCGCTCACGGCCTCGCTCGGCACGGCGCCCGCCCACGCGGTCGCCGACGACCTGGGCATGCCGGTGTTCACCGGCGCCGATCCGGTGCCCGACGAGCCGGTGCGCTATCACCCGCGCAAGATGATGGCGGAGATCTACGCCAAGGAGAAGGGCGGGGACTCGTACTGGATCGACCGCATGCTGGCCAGGCCGGGTGACGATCCGGCGGGCACGTGGCTGATGTCGCGCGGGCGGGCGGTGTTCATGAAGGAGCACGACCCGAGGAAGCTGGGTTTCGGCGGGTACGTGGCGTACTGGGAGAGCATCGACAACCGCGACGCGTACGAGATCACGCTCGGCACGCCGCTCACCGAGGACGTCTCCAAGCGGCTGCAGATGCCCAGCCACTGGACCGGCCGGTACGCGGGCGACGGCCTCGCGGTCGGCGTCAAGAAGTTCATCACCCACGAGAACGTGGCCGTGACCACCCTGGAGATCACCAACACCGGCTCGGCGGCGCGTGCCGTGCCCATCACCGTGACCTCGCCGTACACGAAGAAGGCCGACGGGGACCGGGAGCTGACCGGCGCAGTCTGGGCCAAGAACAAGCTGACCACGATCTTCCCGAGGCTCAGCGGCGACGGGCTGAAGGTCTCCGAGGGCACGCTGAAGGGCTCGGTGACCGTCCAGCCGGGTAAGACCGTGCGGACCAAGGTGCAACTGGGCTTCGTGACCGAGGAGCTGACCGGGTCGCGGGCCGAGTACGACGGGTACAAGGGGCGCTCGCCCGAGCAGGCGCTGCGGCGGCAGTTGCAGGACTACAACGCCTGGTGGGCGGAGAACCTGCCCTACATCGACGTGCCGGACGAGAACATCAAGAAGTCCGTCTACTACCGCTGGTGGTTGATGCGCTTCAACTTCCTGGACGCCGACATCCCGGGCAACGACTTCCAGTTCCCGACGTCGGTGGAGGGGGCGCTGGGCTACAACAACGCGATCGTGCTGACCGTGCCGATGTTCGTGCAGGACCTGAAGTACCTGCGGGACCCGATCTACTCCTACGGGCCGTGGGTGTCGGCGGGCGAGGTATCACGAAACTCGAAATATACGGATAACCCGGGGGATCCGGAGAACTGGTCGAACAGCTACACGCAGTACATCTCCGCCTCGGCGCTGGAGAGCTACCAGATCCACGGCGGGCAACCGTCGATCCTGCGCAACCTGGCCCGTTACGCCGAGAAGGACGTGCACGGCCAGCTCGACGCCTACGACTCCAATGACAACGGGGTCATCGAGTACGACTGGGAGGCGATGACCGGCAACGACGCCGACGCGGTCTCCTTCCACTACTACGACCGGGCCAACGAGCGGCTGGAAGGCGCCTACGTGTACGCCAACGCGATGGCGGGGGCGCAGGCGTACGAGTTGTCCGGCGACCGGGCCAAGGCCGCCGAGTTGCGCGGCGTGGCCGACAAGGTCAAGTACGGCATCCTCTCCTTGTTGTGGGACGAGGAGAACAAGCTGTTCAAGCATCGCGACCTGCAGACGGGCAACCTGATCCCGTGGAAGGAGTCCAACAACTACATCCCGTACGCGACCGGCCTCGTCCCCACCGATGACCCGAAATATCGCGAAGCTCTCCGCCTTTGGTCCGATCCGGCGGAATATCCGATATTTCCGGCGTATACGGCGAACCAGAAGGACAAGGCGGAGGCCGCCGCGGCCGGCCACCCGGGCTCCAACAACTTCTCGCAGATCAACTCGACCCGGAACTTCCAGCTCTTCTCCAAGGTCATGCGCCAGTACGCGAGCCCGCACATCACCGCCGCCCAGTACAAGCAGCTCCTGTACTGGAACGCCTGGTCGCAGTACGTCGGCGGCGACACCCGCTACCCCGACGCCAACGAGTTCTGGGCGAACTGGAACCCGCAGACGAAGACCATCGACTACCGCTCCTGGATCCACCACACGATCCTGGGCAGCAGCAACTGGACCGTCATCGAGGACGTCATGGGCCTGCGCCCGCGCTCGGACGGCAAGATCGAGTTGTGGCCGGTGGACATCGGCTGGGACCACTTCTCCGTCAACGGCGTCAACTACCGGGGCGACGACCTGACCATCGTCTGGGACAAGCCGGGCGACGGCACCAGGCACTACGCCGGAACGCCCGAGGGCTACTCGATCATCATCGACGGCAGGCGCAAGGTCACCCTGTCCGGCCTGGAACACGCCGTCTGGGACCCGAAGACCGGCAAGGTCGAGGGCGGCACGGTCGTCCACGCCGAGAAGGCGTCGCTCAAGGCCCCCACCGAGGTCAGGCTGACCGGCGACCGCGTCGAGGACCTGTTCGCCAAGGCCGGCGTGGACCTGCGCGGCACCCGCCGGAACCTGGTCAGGTCGGCCACCGCCTCGCACGGCGACCCCGCCGGAGCCGTGGACGGGTTCACCATCAACGAGCCGTACTGGGGCTCGAAGGGCTCGGGCAAGGCGCAGGACTGGCTGGAGGTCGATCTCGGCTCGGCGCAGAAGGTGGACCAGCTCAAGCTGTACTACTACAACAACCGTAAGGACTACGGCGAGCCCGCCTTCCACTCGGTCCAGTACCTCGACGGCGAGACCTGGAAGGACGTTCCGCGCCAGGCGAAGAGCCCGGTCTACCCGCGCGCCAACCTCAACGAGGTGCGCTTCCCGGCGGTCACCGCCCAGAAGTTGCGCGTGCTGGTCACGCACCGGCCGGGGCTGGCGACCGGTCTGAAGGAGGTGCAGGCGTACCGGACGGGCGGCGGCGCGGGACCGGTCGCCAACCGGGCGCCGTCCGTGGTGCCCGTGGTCGATCCCACCTTCACCCGGCCGGGGCAGGCCAGGATCGAGGCCGTGGTCAAGGACGACGCGCTGCCCAAGGGCGAGCTGAGCACGCAGTGGGCCAAGGTGAGCGGCCCCGGCGAGGCGTTCTTCACCGAGCCGACCGGAACGACCACGGTGGTCGCCTTCTCCGAGCCCGGGGCGTACGAGCTGAAACTGACCGCCACCGACGGCGCCAGGAGCACCTCCGCCACCGTGACCGTCACCGCCACCGCCCAGAGCGCGCAGGTGAACGTGGCCCCCAAGGCCACACCGACCGCCTCCTACACCTCGCCGTGGGAGAAGGTCACGGCGATCAACGACGGCATCGACCCGCCGCGCTCCAACGACGGCGCCAATCCGCGCTGGGGCACCTGGCCGCAGCAGGGCACGCAGTGGGTCGAGCTCGCCTGGCCCGAGCCCGTACGGGTGAACAAGGCCGAGGTGTACTTCTTCGACGACGGCGGCGGCGTGCGCGTGCCCGCCTCGTGGAAGATCCAGCGCTGGGACGGCGACTCCTTCGAGGACGTCACCGGCGTCACCGACTACCCCAAGGCCGTGGACGCCTACAACACCGTCTCCTTCGAGGAGGTCACGACCTCGCGGCTGCGCGTGCAACTGGAGGCGGGCGGCGCGTCGGTCGGACTGCTCGAAACCAAGGTGTACGAGGTCCCGCCGGACTCCGCGCGCCCGGTCCACGTCCCCACCCTGGTCGGCGAGTTGCCCGAACTCCCGGCCACCGTGGAGACCCTGTACGCCGACGGCGCCCGCAGCCAGGCGTCCGTCACCTGGCAGCAGGTGACCCCCGACCAGGTGAGGACCGGCGGCACCAGCTTCACCGTCACCGGCCTGGCCGAGGGCGTACGGCAGCCCGCCCGTGCCACCGTGTACGTCCGCGCCACCGCCGCGGTCACGATCACCTCGATCGCCGAGGAGACCGTCACCACCAGGGCCGGGGTGGCGCCCGCGCTGCCGAAGACGGTGGTGGCGACCTACAACGACGGCTCGAAGGACAGCTCGGTGCCCGTCACCTGGGCGGCCGTCGATCCCGCGCAGTACGCCCAGCCGGGCACGTTCACCGTGTCCGGCCAGGTGACCGGCACAACTGTGCCCGCGAGTACCACCGTCACGGTCGAGTAGCGCCTATTCTGTCCTGGCCTCTCCCGTTTCGCGGGGCCAGGACAGAGATGGACTAGCGCGATGGCCGGACTCTCCGAGAACGCCCGCAGCAGAGTGACCGGCGCGGTCGCCGTCGCCATCGTCATGGCGGCGGCCGCGCCGATCCTGAACCTCTTCGCGATCCTCATCTGGGCGGGACTGCCCGCCGAGTGGACGCCCTCCGAGACCGTGACCCCGCAGTCCGCCGTCGCCTTCACCTTCCCCGCCGTCGGCGCGTTCCTCATCTACCGGCGGCCCCGGCTCAACCTGGCCTGGTTCATGTGCGCGGGCGGGCTGGCCGCGGCCGTCAGCGACCTGTGCAACGCGCTGATGTACCGCGCGGCGGCCGACGGCGAACCGCTCCTCGCGGGCTGGTTGCGGCTGCCGACGCAGCTCGGCTGGCTGGTGTGCGGGCTGCTGCTGACGATGGTGCTGCCGCTGTACTCCCCCGACGGCCGGCTGCCCTCCGGGCGCTGGCGGCCGATCCTGTGGCTGGGCTGCCTGTCGCTCACGGTCGCGGCCGCGCGTTACCTGGTCAGGACGACCGGGGTCATCCCCAACCCGATGCGGGTGCCGGCGCTGGCCCCGTACCTGGGCGTGGTCACGGTCGTGAGCTGGTCGGGGGTCTTCCTCGCGATGGTGCTGGCGGCGGTGTCGCTGCTGGTGCGGATGCGGCGGGCCGACCCGGTGGGGCGGCGGCAGATCGGCTGGCCGCTGCTCGGGTTCTCCGGGTACATCGTGCTCCTGCTGCTCAGCGTCTTCTGGCCGGTGTTCCGGTGGCCGGCCATCGCGTGGACGGCGCTCATCCCGTTCGCGGTGGCGTACTCGGTGATGCGTTACCGGCTCTACGGCATCGAGACCCTGATCAGCCGCGCCTTCGTGGCGGCCGGCGTGGTGGCCGCGGTCGGCGCCGTCTACTTCGGCGTGGGCGCGCTGTCAGGGCTGGTGTTGTCCGGCTACGACCACCTGGCCGGGATCGCCGCCGCGCTGTTCGCCGGCGCGTTCTTCCAGCCGCTGCGGCGCGCGTTGCAGCGGGCCGTGGACCGGTTCCTGTACGGCGCGGTCGGCGACCCCGAGGTGCTGGCCGACCGCCTGACCCAGGCCGTGCGCCGCGGCGACCCCGCACGGGCGCTGACCTCGGTGGTGAGCGTGTTGCGCGAAGGGCTGGCGGTCGAGGGCGTGGCCGTGGAGGCGGCCGACGGCGAGCCCCGCCACGTCGAGAGCGGCCGGGTCGGCCCCTCGCCCCGGGAGGTGCCGCTGGTCTGGCACGGTACGCGGGTCGGCCGGCTGCTCGTGGGCCCGCCGGGGCCGCGCCGCTTCCCCGCCGCGCACAACGAGCGCGTGCTGGCCACGCTGACGCCGTACGCGGCCGACGTGGCGCACGCGGTCCGGATGGCGGCGGACCTGCAACGTTCGCGCGAACGCATCCTGACGGCCAGGGAGGAGGAGCGCCGCCGCCTGCGCCGCGACCTGCACGACGGCCTCGGCCAGACCCTCTCCGCCATGGCGATGACGATCAACATGGCCCGCCTGAGCCTGAAGAACTCCCCCGACGCCGCCGACGAACTGCTGCGGGAGTTGCACGCGGGCATGAGCGCCGTGACGAGCGACGTCCGCGAGCTCGTGTACGGCCTGCGCCCGCCCGCCCTCGACGACCTCGGCCTGGCCCGCGCGGTGCAGGACCTGGCGGGGCAGTCGATCGAGGTACGGGTCGAGGGCGACCTGGAGGACCTGCCCGCGGCCGTCGAAGTGGCCGTCTACCGCATCGTCCAGGAGTCGCTCACCAACATCCGCAGGCACGCCGAGGCGTCGCGGGCCATGGTGGTGCTGGAGCGGGAGCGGGCGGTGCTGCGGGTGCTGGTCGAGGACGACGGCAAGGGGCTGCCCGAGTCGCACCGCGCGGGCGTGGGGCTGGGCTCGATGCGCGAGCGGGCGGCGGAGCTGGGCGGAATCTGCGTCGTGACCGGCCGGCCGGGCGCGGGCACCCGCGTCGAGGCCATGTTGCCCCTGTTGACCGCGCAACCAGTTTGAAGTGGTGGTTTCCTATACCCATGCCTGATCTCGTAGTCGACGGCGGCGACAAGTTGTGCGTGCAGTTGCTCATCGAGTTGCGCGCCCACGTGCGCGAGGCCGGACCCGGCGCCGTCATCCACCTGATCGCCACCGATCCCGCCGCCCCCGTGGACCTGCCGGCGTGGTGCCACATGACCGGACACACCTACCTCGGGCCGGTGGCAGGCTCTCAGCGGCCCACGTACGCCCTGCGCGTGTCGGACGACGCCAAGGAGACGCAGGAATCCCGGCCCTGGCACGCGGCTTAAGCGGTTAACGCCCCGGCGGGGTGGGCACCATGGCGGTGAGGTCCGGTGGCCTAGAGTATGGAGGGTTATCCGGTTCAGAGAGGGAGTCCGTGAAGCGACCGACGATCGCCGACATCGCCAGCAGGGCGGGAGTGTCCAAGGTGGCGGTCTCCTACGCGCTCAACGGGCAGCCGGGAGTGTCGGAGGCGACGCGGGCCAGGATCATCGCCATCGCCGACGAGATCGGCTGGCGGCCCAACAGCGCGGCGCGCGCGCTCAACGGCGCCCGCGCCAACTGCGTCGGCCTCGCGCTGTGCAGGCCCGCCCGCATCCTGGGCGTGGAGCCGTTCTTCATGGAGCTGATCAGCGGCATCGAGGGCGTGCTCGCCGACCGCTCCTACGCGCTGCTGCTCCAGGTCGTGGCCAGCCACCAGCAGGAGAGCGAGGTCTACCGGCACTGGTGGGGCGAGAGCCGCATCGACGGGGTGTTCCTCGTGGACCTGCACTATTCCGACTCCCGGGTGACCGAGTTGGAGCGGCTCGGCATGCCGGTCGTGGTCATCGGCCATCCGTCGGAGTCCGGGTCGTTGTCGGCCATCTGGTCGGAGGAGGGCGAGGCCGTACGGGAGACCGTCGGCTACCTGGTAGCGCTGGGGCACCGGCGCATCGCGCGGGTGGCCGGGCTGCCGGAGCTGGTCCATACGACCGTGCGCGACCAGGCGTTCGCCCAGGCGTGCGAAGGGGTGGCCGAGCACATGATCGTGCACACCGACTACACCGGCGAGGAGGGCGCCAGGGCCACCAGGCGGCTGCTCAGCTCGCCCGACCGGCCCACGGCCATCGTCTACGACAACGACATCATGGCCGTGGCCGGCCTGTCGGTGGCCCAGGAGATGCGGGTGGAGGTGCCGCGTGACCTGTCCATCGTGGCCTGGGACGACTCGCCGCTGGCCCAGGTCGTACGGCCGCCGCTGACCGCGCTCACCCGCGACATCCCCGCCTACGGCGCGCACGCCGCGCAGCGGCTGCTGGCGTTGATCGCGGGCCAGAGCGTGCCGCCCTTCGAGGACCAGGCGGCCATCCTCACGCCACGCGGCAGCACCGGCCCCGCCCACACCGGGGCATAGCCGGCACTCCGGCGCGCAGAGCGCACTCCAGCGCGCAGACCTCACTCCAGCGCGTAAACCTCACTCCAGCGCGTAGACCTCACTCCAGCGCGTAGACCTCACTCCAGCGCGTAGACCTTCGCCTCCCACGGGTAGACGGGCTCCCGGCCCGCCCATTCCGGCGGGACCACGCGGTCCTGCGTCACCTCGCGCCACGTGCTGCCCCATGGCGCCTCGGGGAAGCCGTGGACGACGTACTCGGGGCCGCTGGCGTAACCGGAGAAGTTGGCCACCACGATCACCGGATCCTGCCCGGGGCCGCCGCGCCGCCAGGCCATCACCCGCCGGCCGGGGGTGAGGTCGGTGTGGATGAACGCGGTGTCGTTCACCGCCAGCGCGGGGGCCTGCCGGCGCAGCTTCACCAGGCGGGAGACGTGCGTGAAGACCCGCCGCCGCCACGGGTCCTCCATCCGGTCGTAGTTGACCGGGTCCACCTGCTTGGACGGGTGCGTCACCGCCAGGTCGTGCCGGTCGGCGAACTCCTCCCCCGCCAGGATCATCGGGATCCCGACCGCCGTGAGCAGGCAGGCGAAGGCCAGCTTGACGCGCTCCTCGGTCTGCCGGACGCCGTTGGCGTTCAGGAAGTCGTACAGCCGCTCGTTCCTGAAGCCCTCCACGTCGTGCGAGGTCACGTAGTTGATCATCTGGGCGCCGTCCTCGAAGCCGAGCCGGCGGCCGTCGATCACGCACCGCACGGTCTCGTCGTCGCCCTCGCCCAGGATGGCCTGGCGCACCAGGTGCTTGAAGCGCTCGTTCCACAACGCGTCCAGGCGGCGCTGGCGTACCAGGTCGATCGGGACGGACAACTCCTCGCCCACGACCAGGAAACGGTCGGCGGGGGCGCGGCTCAGCGCGCGGGCGTACTCGGTGAACTCCTGCACGAAGTCCCAGTTGTAGACGTTGTTGACGCTGTCGATGCGGATGGAGTCGATGTGGTGGCGCAGGATCCACTGGGCGATGTGCGCCTTCATGTACTGCCGGGCGGGCACCTGCCGCTCGATCTTCCCGCTCACCGGGTCGTAGCCCTCGACCTGGTAGTTGTACTTGAACAGGTCGCCGCCGAAGCCCGAGCGGGCGTCCTCCTCCGGGTCGCCCGCGCCCTCCCGTACGTGGAAGTCCAGGTAGTTGATCTCCCGGTACGGGTCCCGCTGGCCGAAGGCCATCACCGCGTCGTACCCGACCCTGATGCCCCGCCGGTGGCAGGCGGCGGTCAGGGCGGCCAGGTCGCCGTTCGGGGTGGGCGTGGAGTTGCCGCGCGGGAAGCCGAGGTCGTGGTCGGGGGCGAAGTAGTTGCTGGTGGCGTAGCCCCACTCGCGTACCGTCCAGCTGTCGGCCGCCGGGGTGAGCTCCAGCGTGGTGGCGCCGAGCTCGCCGAGGTGGGAGCGGCCGGGGGCGAGCGCGGCCACGCCACGGAAGTTGGCCGGCGCCGCTTCCTGGTCCACCAGCGCCATGACGTCCCTGAATGTCCCGGCGGCCACCTCGACGCCGCCCTCGGCCGAGCGCCGCGACCAGGCGGCGGGCAGCTTGTAGTAGACGGTCTGGTTGTTGGGCGGCAGCTCGTCGGCCGGCACCTCACGTGCCCAGGTGGGCACTTGGCCGCCGGGGTCGCAGGTCACCAGCCTGCCGTCCCGCCACATGATCACCGCGGCGGGCCAGCGGTCGTGGCCGCCGTACGGAGGATCGAGGGGTGGGGACAGCAGCCGCCAGTCCACCGTGGTGGCGAACGGATCGGTACGGCGCAGCCGCCGCCCGGGACCGCCGGGACGGCTGTCGGTGACCTCGTACCAGTAGTGGTAGACCTGCCCGTCGGCCAGCTCGCACGAGGCGGCGGCCACCGTCCACAGGTCGGGGGTCTCGGGGACGAGCGCGATGGCGCGCTCGTCCGCCAGGCTCGGCGGGTTGCCGGGCTGGAAGCGTCCGATCACGAGTCTGGGCGCGGGGTCGGCCACCGCGGGCCGCCACAGCAGGAACGCGCTCTCGCGCCGGCTCAGCACGTCGGGAAGTAAGTCGTCGCTCACGTCGTGACGGTACGGCGGCCACGCCGCGCCCGCCTCTGGGACCACCCTGGGGAGAACCCTGGGTCCACGGGTCGCGGGACCCCGTCCGGCACGTGCCACGGGCTGGGGTCGCGATTGGCAGACCGCCAGCCCCGGCCCCTGACACGTGCCGTCCCCTCCTCGCGGCATCCCCCCGTGAAGCCGCCCCCGCGTCCCCCGCGCTGAGGCGGCTTCATCATGTACCGAGTGCGGAGGGGGTGTCCTGAGTACGTCCATACCTAAATGAGATGAGAAATACGGCAAAGCGTGACCCATGGCCGAGCCGCGCGGTCGCCGAACTCGCCGACGGCGTGGATGACGGGCCTGACCCCCGCAGGTGCGTAACGTGGGACGTGACGGGTAGGCGGGCGTTATGACTGACGGTTTCGACACCGACCTGTTGTGGGAATCCTTTCACCGCTCGGTAAACATGAACTCCGAGGAACTGCGGGCCTACCTGCTCGCCGACGCCTCCTCGGAAGAGGGCTTCCCGCCCGACCCCGACCTGGGAATCGACGAGCTCGGCCGGGGCGTGCTGCATGTGCTGAGCAAACGGAAGGGCGACCTCACCAAGACCGACATCGAGGTGATGAGCCAGGTCGTGGAGCTCGTCGAGACCATGGGCGACCGCACTGACGACGAGTCGCGGCGCGAGCTCATGTCCGTGGGGCATGATCCGTTGAGAGGATAGGCGATGGTCCAGCCACAGCCGTGGATCGAGGGGTACGTGCGCGCGTGGAACTCCAACGATCCCGACGACATCGCCGCCCTGTTCACGGAGGACGCGGTGTACTACACCGAGCCGTACAGCTCTCCGTGGCACGGGCGCGACGACATCGTCTCGCAGTGGCTGGGACGGGCGGACAAGCCTGGTGAGGCCACCTTCGAGTGGCATCCGGTGTCCGTGACCGAGGACGTGAGCGTCATCCAGGGGGTCACCACGTACTCCGACAACACCTACAGCAACCTGTGGGTGATACGGTTCGCTCCCGACGGGCGATGCCGGGAATTCACCGAATGGTGGATGCGGCACGATGCCAAGTGATGCAATGGGCCGAACCGTCTTCACCCGAGGAGATCCGTTGAGAGACAACCTCGACCTCGCCGCGAGCGCACAGGAAGTGGCCGACGCCGCCCCGACGGGATCGATCGACCGCGCCGCCGCCTCGTCGGTGGCCATCACCCTGGCCACCACCCGCGACATCGCCGACGCCAGGCAGACGCTGGACGGGGTGTCGCCAGAAGAGGTCAGGCAGGCGGCGCTGGCCCTGTTCGACCGGCTCTCAGCGGAGTAATCCCCCCGGCGGAGTAGGGCCCGCGGCGCCTCCTGGGAGGCCGCCCTTCCTCAAGCCCAAGGCGCGTCTGTACGCCACGGCGCGCGTGGGCGGTCGCCCTCTGGTCGCCATGAAGCTGGATGGCGTGGTTCAGCGCCATGACCAGCCCGAGCAACTCGAACACGAGCTGCCCAGGATCCGTACCCGCGGACAACTCCCCCGCCTCCACGGCCCGGCGGGCCTCCTTGCCCAGCCGCTCCCGCCAGGCGTCGAACCGGGCCTCCACCGCGTCCCGCACCGCCCCCGGCCGGCCGTCGAACTCGTGCGCCGCGGCCACGAAGAAGCAGCCCCCGGGGAAGACCCGACGCTCCAGGTAGGAGATCCACGCCTCACAGAGCACCCGCAGCCGGGCCAGCCCCGGCGCGGCGGGCAGGGCGGGCTCCCAGACCTCGGCACGGAAGATCTGCCCGGCCCGGTCGAGCACCGCGAGCTGCAGGGCCTCCTTGGAGCCGAAGTGCCCGAGCACGCCCGACTTGCTCATGGCCAGCTCGGTGGCCAGGCGCCCGATGGTCAGCCCTTCGAGCCCCTCCACGGAGGCCAGGGCGACCGAGCGGTCGAGGATCGCCGCCCGCGTGCCCAGCGCGTCGGCGACCGACCGGCGCGGACTCATGCTTCGAGCACCGCGCTCATGCTCCGAGCACCGTCGGTGACGGGCCTGCGCGCGCTCATGCTTCGAGCACCGTCGGTGACGGGCCTGCGCGGGCTCATGCGATGATCCCGACCGGCAACTCTGCGTTCATGTCGCCAACATAGCGTCCGAACGATCGGTTGCTATAGTCCGCCCATGAATGGATCACGACTTGTCGCCACAGGCCACTACCAACCCGCAAAAGTCCTGACAAATGATGACTTGGCGGCCATGGTGGACACCAGCGACGAGTGGATCAGCAAGCGGGTCGGCATTCGTACCAGACATGTGGCCGAGGACGGCGAGAGCGTGGCGGACCTGGCCACCCACGCCGCGGGCAAGGCGCTGGCCGGCAGCGGGCTGGAGGCGTCCGACATCGACCTCGTCATGATCGCCACCTGCACCCAGACCGAACGCGCCCCGAACGTCGCCTCCCACGTCGCGGCCCGGCTCGGCGTGCCGTCCGCCGCCCTGATGGACGTCGGCGTCTCGTGCTCGGGCTTCACCCACGCCCTGGCCCAGGCCGACCACGCCATCCGGGCCGGCGCGGCCACGAACGCGCTGGTCGTCGGGGCGGACATGATGACCGCGGTGACCGACTGGACCGACAGGACCACGTGCGTGCTGACCGGCGACGGCGCGGGGGCGGTCGTGGTGAGCGCCTGCGAGGAGGCGGAGATCGGGCCCGTCGTGTGGGGTTCGATGCCGGAGCTGAACTTGGCCGTACGGATCGAGGGCACCCCCACCCGCTTCTCTCAGGACGGCCAGAACGTGTACCGCTGGGCCACCACCCGGCTGCCGGAGATCGCGCGGCGGGCCTGCGAGCGCGGCGGCGTACGGCCGGAGGACCTGGCGGCGGTGGTCCTGCACCAGGCGAACCTGCGCATCATCGAGCCCATCGCGCAACGCATGGGCGCGGTCAACGCCATCGTCGCGCGGGACGTGGTTGAGTCGGGCAACACCTCGGCCGCGAGCGTACCGCTGGCCCTGGCCAAGCTGCTGGAACGCGGACAGGTGGCGCAGGGCGCCCCGATGTTGCTGTTCGGCTTCGGCGGCAACCTGAGCTACGCGGGCATGGTGGTCCGCTGCCCCTGACCCCAGGCCATCGCCCGCTCAGGCCGCGGAGGCGCGGGGCGTCAGAGGTACTTCCATCTCCGCGTCCAGGGCACTCGCGAGCCGACCCAGGACCGGCAACGTCGGCACGGTTCCACCCGCCTCGAACCGTGCCACCGCCGACTGGGCCATCCCCGCCTCGCGTGCCAGGTCATTCTGGCTCCAGCCCCGCTCCTCCCGCATCGTCCGCACGGTCCTGCCCAGCTCATAGGCTGCCGTCAAGCCGGCGGCACGCCCGCCTGAGCGGTTGGGTGGGCGGGGTTACTGTGGAGCCGGCGCGTGGTCGTGGAGGGTGGATGCGGGTCGGGATTCTGGGGCCGCTGCGGGTCGCGGGGCGCGAGATCGGCGGGGCGCGGGTGCGTGCGCTGCTGGTGCGGCTGGCGCTCGATCCTGGGCGGGTGGTGACGGCCGATCGGCTGATCGACGACCTGTGGCCGGGTGACCCGCCCGCGCATCCGACGGCGGCGCTGCAGTCCCTGGTGTCCAGGGCGCGCAGGGAGGCTCCCGGGATGATCTCCTCCCATCCCGCCGGTTACGCGCTCGACGTGCCGCCCGGCGAGGTGGACGCGTGGGCGTTCGAGCGGCTGGTGCGCGACGGTGAGGTACACCGGGCGCTGACGCTCTGGCGGGGCGAGGCGCTGACCGACGCGGCCGGGCTGCCCTTCTCGGCGGGTCCCGCGGCGCGGCTGGAGGAACTGCGGCTCACGGCCCTGGCCAGCCGGATCGCGGCCGACCTCGAAGCGCGTACGGGCGAGGTCGTGGCGGAGCTGGAGGGGCTGGTCGCGGCGCTGCCGTTGCGGGAGCCGTTCCATGCGTTGCTCATGCGGGCGCTGACCGCCGAGGGGCGGCGGGCCGAGGCGTTGGCGCTCTTCGAGCGGATCAGGGCCGCCCTGGCGGCGGAGCTGGGAGTCGATCCCGGACCCGAGTTGCGTCAGGCGCACCTGGAGGCGTTGCGGGAGGCGGCGCCGGTCCCGAAGGGCAACCTGCCCGCGCGGCTCACGAGCTTCGTGGGGCGAGCCGAGGACGTCGCGCGGGTACGGCGGTCGCTGCGGGAGTCCAGGCTGGTCACGCTGGCGGGACCGGGCGGGGCGGGCAAGACGCGGCTGGCCGTGGAGACTGCCGCCGGGCTGGACATTCCCGACGGCGTGTGGCTGGTCGAGCTGGCCGCCGTCACGGACGTGCGGGCGGCGGTTGAGGGTGTGTTCAAGGCGACCGACCTGGTGGCGGCGTTGCGCGGCAGTTCTCCGCTGATCGTGCTGGACAACTGCGAGCACGTGATCGAGGACGCCGCGCGGGTGGCGCGATGGCTGCTGTCGGAGCTGGCGGGCCTGCGGATCCTGGCCACCAGCAGGGAGCCGCTGGACATCCCGGGCGAGCGCCTGCACCAGGTGCTGCCGCTGCCCGAAGGCCCGGCGGCCGAGTTGTTCGCGGACCGGGCCGCCGCGGCCAGGCCGGAGCTGGTGGTGTCGCGCGAGGAGGCGGCGCGGATCTGCCGTGAGCTGGACGGCATCCCGCTGGCCATCGAGCTGGCCGCCGCGCGGCTGCGTACGATGCCCATGTCCGTGCTGGTCGCGCAGCTCGGCGACCGGCTGGCCTTCCGTGGCGGGCGCACGTCGGAGCCGCGGCACCGCACGCTGCGCGCGGTCATCGACTGGAGCTGGAACCTGCTGTCGGAGGGCGAGCGGGAGCTGCTGCGGGGCCTGACGGTGTTCTCCGGCGGCGCCACGTACGAGGCCGTCTCCCGGGTCTGCGGCGGCGACCTGGAGCTGCTCTCCTCGCTGGTGGACAAATCGCTCATCGCGGTCTCCGGTGAGCGCTACACGATGCTGGAGACCATCAGGCAGTACGCCGCCGCCGACCTTCCCGGGCGGCGGCAGGCCCACGCCCGCTACTACACCGAGCTGGCCGAGAGCGCCGAGCCGCACCTGCGTACCGGCGATCAGCTCGTCTGGCTGGCGCGGCTGGATGCCGAGCGCGGCAACCTGGACGCGGCGCTGCGGCATTCCGATGATCCGCTCAGGCTCATCCTGCCGCTGCTGTGGCCCTGGATCGTGCGCGGCCGGTGGCGGGAGATGGGTGAGCAGGCGGCGGCGGTGCTGGCCAGGGTGGGTGAGGTGGCGCCGCAGGGGCGGGAGCTGGCGCACGGGCTGTGCGTGGCGCTGTCGCGTGGGGAGCTGACCGAGGTCGTACGCGAGTCCGACCATCCGGCGGCGCTGAACTCGTGGGCGCTGGGCGTCGTCCTGCTCCCGGCCGACGAGGTGATCCGGCTCACCGAGCGCGGCCTGGACCGGCTGCGTGACCATCCCGATCCGTGGGTCAGGTCGTCGGCGCTGCTGGTGGCGGGCATCGTGCGGTTCGAGTACGGGACCGTGGCGGGGGCGGAGGATCTGCTGGAGCCGGCGCTGGCCGGGTTCCGCGCGGCCGGTGACCGGTGGGGGCAGTGGGCGGCGCTGTACTGGTTGTCGCTGGTGGCGGAGAACCGGGGGGACTTCGCCGCGGCCGTCGCGCTGGCCGAGGAGCCCGAGCGATTGGCGGCCGAGTTGTCCGGGTTGGAGACGCCGCTGGGGCCGATGACGTTCCTGCTGCGGCTCGGACAGCTCAAGGGCCGGGCGGGCGATCACGCCGGGGCCGCGCGGACGCTGGATCGGGCGTGGGTGGCGGCCGTCCGGGTGCGGGATCGGGCCTGGGCGGAGGATGGGCGGATGCGGGATCAGGCGCGGGGGGCGGATGGGCGTGCGCGAGATCAGGCGTGGGCGGTGGCTGGGCGGGCGGGGGATCAGGGGCTCGTCGCCAGGGTGATGGTGGCCAGGGCCGAGCTGGCGCGGCGCATCGGTGACCTGGGCGAGGCCAGGCGGCTGCTGGAGGCGGCCATGGCGCTGGATGTAGAGGAGTCCGCGCAGTTCAGGGCGTTGATGAGGGTGGAGTTCGCCAGGGTGTGCGATGAGCCGGCCGGGCCTCTGGGCCGGGCGCTGGAGCTGATGGACGGTTGCTCCGACCGGACTGTGCGGGCGACCGTGCTGGAGGGCGTGGCCGAGCACCTGCCGGCGCCGGCCGCGGCCGAGCTGCTGGGGGCGGCGCGGGCGCTGCGCGGGATCGGCGAGTCCGCCGATCCACACGTCAACGACCTGGCGGCCAGGTGTGTACGGGCTCTGGGCCCGGACGCCTTCCAGGCGGCGCTCGGAAAGGGCGCGGCGATCCCCCACCCGGAAAGACACGCACTGGACCGGCTCCCCACCCGGAGGTGATCAGGGGCGGAGGCGGTGGAAGAGGGCGATTCTGGCCTGGTGGTATTCGAGGTCCTCCTCGTCATGCACCACCCCGGCGCCCACCGCCTTGTGGAAGTAGGCGTACTCCCTGCGCAGCTTGTGCCGGACGAGCTGGGCCAGCGACTCCTCATCCAGCGGAGTCGCCGTACCGCCCGCCTCGTGGTAGGCGGCGACGAACTCGGCGCTCGGCCCGGTCCGGTCGTCGCCCCACTCCAGGGCGGCGGCGGCCAGTTCCAGCTCGGGCGCGCCCACGAAGGTCTCGTCCCAGTCGAGGACCGCCACGATCTCGCCGTCCCTGGCCAGGGTGTTGCCGGTGTAGTAGTCGCCGTGCAGCGGGTGGCGGAGGGGATGGCGGGCGTGGAAGGCGGCCAGCCAGCGGTCGAGGTCGGGGTCGGCCAGTTCGGCGGCGTCCTGGGGCGGGTCGCCGTACAGGCCGGACTCCTGGAGGGCGGGCGCCGGGCGCGGGCCCGGGTCGAAGGCGGCCAGGGTGCGGTGCAGCCTGGCCAGCAGGCGGGCGCCCGCGACGCGCTGCGCGGGGACGTCCGAGTCGGGCCAGGAGCCCTCGACGTACGGCCAGCAGGAGATGGGCCGCCCGGCCACGACGACGACGGTCGTGCCCTCAGGGGTGAGCAGGGGCGCGACGGCCTCGGGGAGGGTGGCGGCGGCGTGGCGGGCGATACTGTGGCACCACTCCGACTCGGAGGCGGGGCGGCCCTCGGGGCCGACCCTGATCACATGGCCGTCGAGCCGATATGCGGCGGACTCCTCGCCCCCGTACAGACGTTCGCCTTCGCCCCCTACGCCCCAGGTCGCAGCGGCGGCCTCCCGGATCTCAGGGGTAAGAGGTGTGTTGACATAGATCACTCCGCCACAGTACGTGCTTCCGGTTTGGCGGCGGATGCGCCAAGGTTAGGGCAACCTTGCACAGCTAGATAAGGAGACCAGTGGCCAGTCCCGGCAGCATCGATACTCGGGGGAGTGACTTCGCCCGACTAGCCCATCGAATCACGGACGCCGGCCTTCTCGACCGGCGTCCCGTTTACTACGCCGTGCGGATGACCATCGCCACCATCGTCTACCTCGGCTGCTGGGCCCTGTTCGCCTGGATCGGCGACTCATGGTGGCAGATGCTCATGGCGGTCGTGCTGGCCGTGGTCTTCACCCAGCTCGGCTTCCTCGCCCACGACCTCGGTCACCGTCAGGTCTTCAGGACGCGCCGCCCCAGCGACATCGCCGGCCTGATCATCGGCAACTTCGGTGTCGGGCTCGGCTGGGGCTGGTGGAACACCAAGCACAACAAGCACCACGCCAACCCCAACCACGAGGACCACGATCCCGACGTCTCCCCCGCGGTGATCGTATGGTCGCAGGAACAGGCGCGGCGGGTCACCGGGCTGCCGCGTTTCATCGCGAAATATCAGGCTTTCTGGTTCTTTCCGCTGCTCACGCTGGAGGCCTGGCACCTTCACGTGGCCAGCGTCAAGGCGCTGTTCGAGCCCACGGCCAAGCGGCGGTGGCTGGAGCTGGGCCTGCTCGTCACGCACTTCGCGCTCTACCTCGGCCTGGTCTTCACGATCCTGCCGTTCGGCAAGGCGCTGCTGTTCCTGGCCATCCACCAGGGACTGTTCGGGGTCTACCTCGGTTGTACGTTCGCACCCAACCACAAGGGGATGCCGGTACTGACCAAGGAGGACAAGCTCGACTTCCTGCGCAAGCAGGTACTGACGTCACGCAACGTGCGCGGCAACCTGTTCACCGACGTGGCGCTCGGCCAGCTCAACTACCAGATCGAGCACCATCTCTTCCCCCACATGCCGGCCCCCAACCTGCGTAAGGCGCAGCCGATCGTCGAGCGCTACTGCCAGGAGATCGGCGTCGACTACCTGCAGACCGGCCTGATCGAGTCCTACGGCCAAGCCCTGAAACACCTGCACGAGGTAGGCGAGCCCCTGCGCTGAGCCTCCCGGAATCCCTGGGCGCCTGTCACCGGGCGCCCTCCTCCTCCAGCCGCCGGACCAGGCCGTCGCGGCGGCGTTCCAGGCCGGCGATCAGCTCGTCCTGCTCGTCCGCCTGGCTGATCACCGCCGAGATCTCCACCTGGTCGGTCGCACCCATGTCGCGGATCTGGTCGCGAACTTCCTGGTTCTCGGCACGCAACCGGGCCAGATCCTCTTCGACCTGCCGCAGTTCATCCTTTGTGCTCATTCATAGGCACTACCCAGCGAATTAACCGTCATATGCGCGGACGGATAAGAATGGGAGCCATGCGCAGGCCCTCGACGAGCACGACCGTGTCTCTCGTGATCGTTGCCGTCGCACTGTCGTCCAACGTCCTCATCTACTGGCTGCGCCCCGTCCCGCTGAACACGCTCGACTTCGTGTTACCGCTGATCGCGTGCGTCGCCCTGCTCGCGCGGCGGCGCTACCCGGTGACCGCGCTGATCGTCGTGGTGCTCTCGCTGTCCGCGTACTATCCGCTGGCCAGGCTGGACGGGCCGATCATCGCGCTCGTGTTCGTCGCTCTCTACACCGCCGCCGACCTGGGCCACCTCACCGCGGCCATCACCACGGGCGCGCTGGCCCTGCTGGGCATGGGGATCGGGGAGATCGGCGAGGTCAGGCACGTGGACGACGGCGCGTTCCTGATGATCGCCGGATGGGTGGTGTCGGCCATCGCGTTCGGCGGCGTGACCCGCAACCGCCGCGCGTACCTGGAGGAGGCCAGACAGCACGCGCTGGACGCGGTGCAGACCAAGGAGGAGGAGGCGCGGCGGCGGGCCAGCGAGGAGCGGCTGCGGATCGCCAGGGAGCTGCACGACGTGCTCGGCCACAACATCTCCATGATCAACGTACAGGCGTCCGCGGCGTTGCACGGGCTCAAGAAGCGGCCGGAGGACGCCGAGTCGGCGCTGCGGACGATCAAGGACACCAGCAAGGAGACGCTGCGCGAGCTGCGTACCACGCTGGGGGTGCTGCGCCAGGTGGACGAGGACGCGCCGACCACGCCGGCCGACAGCCTGGCCCGGGTGGAGGCGCTGGTCGCGGCGTCGGGGCTGGAGGTACGCACGGAGCTGTCGGGCCCGCTGGACGCCGTGCCGACCGAGGTGGACCTGGCCGCCGCCCGCATCGTCAGGGAGTCCCTGACGAACGTCTCCCGCCACTCAGGTACGAACAAGGCATCCCTCACGATCACCAACACATCCGGAAATATCATCATCAGCGTGGAAGATAATGGGCCGGGCGCCTCCTACGACGGCGGCAGCGGCTTCGGCCTGCAGGGCATGCGGGAACGCGCGGCCGCGCTCGGCGGCACCCTGGAGGCGGGCCCGCGCCCCGAGGGCGGCTTCCGCGTCGCCGCCCGCCTGCCACTGACCCAGCCGATGAACGGGGCCCGATGATCCGCTTGCTGCTCGCCGACGACCAGAACCTGGTACGGGCCGGTTTCCGGTCCATCCTGAGCGACGAGGACGACATCGAGGTGGTGGCCGAGGCCGCCAACGGCGAGCAGGCGGTCGCCGGAGCCCGCGAGCACCGCCCTGACGTGGTGCTCATGGACATCCGCATGCCCGAACTCGACGGCCTGGAGGCCACCCGGCGCATCGCCGGCGACCCCGCGCTGGACGGCGTCAAGGTGATCATCCTGACCACGTTCGACCTGGACGACTACGTCTACGGCGCGCTGCGCGCGGGGGCGGGCGGCTTCCTGGTCAAGGACACCGAGCCCGCCGAGCTGATCCACGCGGTCAGGGTCGTGGCCAGGGGCGACGCGCTGATCGCGCCCTCGATCACGCGGCGGCTGATCGCGGAGTTCGCCGGCCGGGTCAAGCGGCCCGAGCCGGGCCCCCGGCTGAACGCGCTGACCGAGCGCGAACGGGAGGTCATGGGCCTGGTGGCCGGCGGGTTGTCCAACGACGAGATCGCGGCCCGCCTCGTGCTCAGCCCCGCCACCGCGAAGACGCACGTCAGCCGCATCATGACCAAGCTGGCGGTGCGCGACAGGGCGCAGCTCGTGGTGATCGCATACGAGGCGGGCATGATCACTCCGGGCTGGCTTACCCCCTGAGTCGTACGCCGACGGGCCGCATGCGACCCGGGATGTACGACGGGTGCACGCCCGCGCATGACGCGGTGGGCGCAGCCGTACCGGGATGGTCGGAGCATGCAGATCGAAGACCTCGCCCGCCTGCAGTTCGCGCTCACCGCCGGCGCGCACTTCCTGTTCGTGGCGCTGACGCTCGGGCTGGCCACGCTGGTCGCGGTCGTGCAGACCCGGGCGACGTTCGGCGGCAACCCCGTGCACGTGCGGATGACGCGGTTCTGGGGCCAGCTCTACATCATCAACTACGCGATGGGCATCGTCACCGGGCTCGTGATGGAGTTCCAGCTCGGGCTGTCGTGGAGCGGGCTCACCGAGTACGCGGGCGACGTCTTCGGCTCGGCGCTGGCGATCGAGGCGCTGGTGGCCTTCTTCGTCGAGTCCACGTTCCTGGGCTTGTGGATCTTCGGCTGGAACAAGCTGAACCGGTGGGCGCACCTGGCGCTGATCTGGGTGGTGACGCTGACCGCGTACGTGTCGGCGTTCTGGATCATGATCGCCAACGGCTTCCTGCAGAACCCGGTCGGCCACGTGCTGGAGGGCGGGCAACGGCTGCGGCTGACCGACTTCGGCGCGATGGTGGCCAACCCGGCGGCGCAGGTGGCGTTCTGGCACATCATGGGCGGGGCGATGGTCGCCGGCGGGTTCTTCATGGCCGGGGTGAGCGCGTACCACCTGCGTAAGCGCACCCCCGAGCAGGACCTGTTCCGCAAGTCGCTGCGGATCGGGATGGGCGTGGCGCTGCCCGCCGTCTTCGTCACCGCGACGTTCGGCGGGATCAGCTTCGAGACCATGCAGCCCACGAAGATCGCCGCGTGGGTGAACGACGCCGAGCGGCTGGCCGCCGCGCAGGCGGAGATGGTGGCCAGGTTCGGGCCGGGCGACTACCTGCCGCCCGCCGGGCTGGTGTACGCGAGCGGCCTCACCATGTTGTTGTTGTTCGCGGTGCTGATGTTCGTGTCCGGGCTGAGCTGCCTGCTCATGTTCTTCCGGCCCGTGGTACGCGGGTTCAGGTTGTGGCACTGGCTGCTGACGCTGATGATCCCGGTGCCGTTCGTCGCCATGCTGGCCGGCTGGATGTTCCGTGAGGTCGGCCGCCAGCCCTGGGCCGTGTACGGGCTGCTCAAGACCTCCGACGCCATGTCGCCGGTGACCGAGGGGCAGATGATCTTCTCGCTGACCGCGTTCGTCACGGTGTTCGCGGTGCTGGTCGCGGTCAACTACTGGCTGCTGGCCAGGCAGGCCAGGCGCGGGCCGGACGCGGTCATGCTGGGCGACCGGCCGATCGAGGTCCCCGTTCCCGCCCCCACCTTCTGAGGAGCCCTCCATGGAGATCTTCATCCTGGCCTTCTTCACGCTCGGCTACCTCGTGCTGGGCGGCGCCGACATCGGGGTCGGCATGGCGCTGCCGTACCTGGGGCGCTCGGTCGGCGAGCGCCGCGAGGTGATCGCCGCGATCGCGCCGTTCTTCCTGGGCAACGAGGTGTGGCTGGTGGCCGCCGGCGGCGTGCTGGCCGGGCTCTTTCCCCAGCTGGAGGGCGAGTTGCTGCACGGCAACTACGCGCTGATCGTGACGCTGCTGGTGGCCTGGGTCGTGCGTGACATGGGGCTGTGGTTGCGCGGGCGGGTGCCCGGGGCACGGTGGCAGGCGTTCTGGGACGGCGCGATCGTGGCCGGGAGCTGGGGGCTGGCGCTGTGCTGGGGCCTGCTGCTGACCCATGTGCTGCTCGGCATGCAGGGCCCGGTGGTGGTGCTGGGCGCGCTGGTGCCGGCCGCGCTGTTCCTCACGCACGGGCTGACGTTCGCGGCGCTGCGGCTGCGCGGGACACTGCGGGCGCGGGCGGCCGTGCTCACCGGCGGCGCCGGGGAGGCGCGCATGTACGCGCTTACCACGGCGGCGCTGGTGGCGGTCGGGCTGCTGGCGGGGCTCCGGCTGCCGCTGGAGGCCGGCACGTCGGGGCCGCTGCTGGTGCCGGTCGTCCTGACGCTGATCCCGTTCCTGGTCGCGTCCCAGGCGTGGGTCTGGTGGACGTTCCGGCACCGGGTGACCGGCCCCTCCTACCTCTAGCGGTCGATGAACTCCCTGATCAGCGCCGTGGTCTCGGCCGGACGCTCGTGCAGGACCACGTGGCCGCTGTCCAGTTCGGCGTACTCGCTGCCGGGGATGGCCGCGTGCAGCGCACGGGCGTGCTCGACGGGGATCAGGTGATCCTGGGTGTTGCCGATGACCAGGGTGGGCGCGGTGATCTTCGGCAGCAGGTCTCTGATGTCCACGCGCAGATCCAGCTCGATCTGGCGGAGCGTGCCGCGCGGCGGCTCGCCCGCCATCAGGGCCGGCGTGCCGATCGAGCTCACGAATCCCGGGCTGAACGCCACGAGCGGCCCGTACGCGGCGAAGCTCTCGGGGTCGGTCCGCGCGAGCCTGGCCCACGTACGCAGCCCCAGCTCCAGCCGCGAGTCCGCCAGATGGGTCCAGCCGGCGATCAGCACCAGCCGCCTGACCAGCTCGGGCCGCGTCGCGGCGATCCGGGCCGCGACGATCGCGCCCAGCGAGAACCCGACGAGGTCGGACGGGCCCTCGAACGCGGCCGCGACCTGACCGGCGAGCAGGTCGAGGCTGAGGTCGCCGCCCGGGTCGAAGGTCTGGCCACTGCCGGCGTAGTCGGGGGTGATGACGGTGCGGAGGTCGGCGAGGCCGGGGACGAGGTGGGCGTAGTTGGTGACGGCGTCGCCGCCGGTGCCGTGCACCATGACCAGGCCGGGGCCGCTGCCCTCTCTGCGGTAGTGAACAGTGCCGCCGTCGTACGTGGCCGTGGGCATGATGACGTGACCTCTTTCTTTAGCGATCGATACAAAACAATAGCATAGCGATCGCTATAGAATGGCGCCATGGCCAGGCAACGGGCGTTCGACAGGGAGGCGGCGCTGGAGAGCGCGCTGCTCGCGTTCTGGCGGCACGGCTACGAGGCGACCTCGGTCGCGGAGCTGACCACCGCGATGGGCATCAGGCCACCCAGCCTGTACGCCGCCTTCGGGGACAAGCGGCGGCTGTTCGAGGAGGCGGTGCGGCGTTACCAGGAGACCTACGGCGCCTTCACCACCCTGGCGCTGGCCGAGGAGCCCACGGGGCGCGCGGCGATCGAGCGGGTGCTGCGGGAGGCCGCCGCCGAGTACGCCAGCCCCGATCACCCGTCCGGCTGCCTGATCATCACCGCGGCGGTGAACTGCGGCCCTGAATCCGCTGAGGTGGAGGCGTTGCTGCGGGACTTCAGGGAGGAGGCCAAGGCGGCGCTGCGGCGGCGGATCGACGACGACGTGGCGGCGGGCAGGCTGCCGGCCGGGACCGACGCGGCGGGGCTGGCGACGTTCTACGCCTCGGTGATCCAGGGCATGTCCACGCAGTCGCGCGACGGCGCCTCGCACACTGACCTGCTCGCCATCGCCACCTTCGCCATGTCCGCCTGGCCGTCGTCTCCTGTCAGCAGGCACTGACAGGAGACGACGGGGTCTCACGGCAGGGCCCCAGTGGGCCCTGCGGGAAGCCCGGCGGACCCTGCGGAGAGTCCAGCGGGCCCTGCGGGGAGTCCAGCGGGGTCCCTCAACGGGCCTGCGGGGTCCCTCAGTGGACCTGCGGGAAGCCCAGCGGGTTCCCTCAGTGGGCCTTCACCGAGGCGTCCTCCGGCGGGATCTCCGGGGGTGAGGCGCGCAGCCAGCGGCAGCCGTGCGGGCCCAGCTCCAGCCGGGCCAGGCCGTCGTCCGAGACCTTCAGCGTCCCGTCCACCAGCAGGTCCGTGAGCTCGTAGCGGTCCAGCCCGTCCAGCCGCAGCTCCACGTCCTGCGCGGTCTCCCCGAGGTTGTGCGCGACCACCACCGTGGCGCCGTCGGCGTCGCAGCGGTGCGCGAAGACCGCCGGATGCCCGGTGTCCAGCACCGTGCACTCGCCCCAGGCCAGCTCGGGGCATTCCCGGTAACGCTCGATCAGGAGCTGGAACCAGCGCAGCAGCGAGTCGGTGTCGCGTTTCTGGTCGGCCACGTTCACCCGGTCGGGAGCGAAGGCGCCGCCCGGGATCTCGCGTACCGGCTCGGCCTGGCTGAAGCCGCCGTCCGGCGACCACTGCATCGGCACGCGAACCGCCATCCGGCCCTCCTCCTCCAGGTTCTCGCCCATCCCGATCTCCTCGCCGTAGAAGATCACGGGCGTGCCCGGCAGCGAGAACAGCAGGCTGTAGGCCATCTTGACGCGCCGCAGGTCCCCGCCGAGCATCGTCGGCAGGCGGCGGCGCAGCCCGCGCCCGTAGATCTGCATGTCCTCGCTCGGCCCGAAGGCCGCGAAGACCTCCTGCCGCTCGTCCTCGGTCAGCTTGTCGAGGGTCAGTTCGTCATGGTTGCGCAGGAACATGGCCCACTGGCAGTCCTTGGGCGGCTTGGGACGCTCGCGCAGGGCCTCGGCCAGGGGCGCGGCCTCCCCACGGGCCATCGACAACCAGGCCCGCTGCATGCCGATGAAGTCGAAGCACATGGTGATCTGGTCGCCCAGCCCGTCCCCGAAATATCGCACCAAATCCGGGTACGGCACGTTCACCTCCCCAAGCAGGATCGCCCCGCCGTTGCGCCGCGTCATGAACGCCCGCAGATCCGCCAGGAACTCGTGCGGCTCGGCCAGCTGGGGGTTGACGTTCTCGATGAGGAACGGCACGGCGTCCACCCGGAACCCCGACAACCCCAGCTCCATCCAGAACCCGAGTATGCGCGCGATCTCGTCCCTGACCTCGGGGTTTCCCACGTTGAGGTCCGGCTGGTGCCGGTAGAAGCTGTGCAGGTAGTACTGCTCCGAGCCCTTGTCGTACTCCCAGACGCTGGTCTCCTTGTCCGGGAAGATGATCTGGTCCTTGTTGTCCGGCTCCGGCTCGTCGGACCAGACGTACCAGTCGCGGCGCGGCGAGTCCCGGCCGGAGCGCGCCTCGACGAACCAGGGATGCTGGTCGGAGGTGTGGTTCACGACGAGGTCGGCGATCACCCGCAGGCCGCGGTCGTGCGCGGTGCGCATGAACTCCACGAAGTCGCCGAGCGTGCCCAATAGTGGGTCGATGGAGTAGAAGTCGGTGATGTCGTAACCGTCGTCCTTGCCCGGGGTCGGGAAGAACGGCATGAGCCAGAGGCAGGTCACGCCGAGCCCCGCGAGATAGTCGATCTGCTGGGTGAGCCCGCGGAAGTCGCCCACGCCGTCGCCGTTGCCGTCCTTGAACGTCTCCACGTCGAGGCAGTACACGACGGCGTTCTTGTGCCAGACGTCGGAGGTGTACGTCAGTCGCATCCGCTCCCGCTACCCCAAGCGGCGCGCCTCATCCACACCGCTCACGCCGGCACGCAAATCGCGTCCCCATCCACCCCCTCACGCCGGCACGCGGATCGCGTCCTCATCCACCAGCGTTCATGCCAGCGCGCGGATCGCGTCCTCGACCAGTCCCCAGAAGCCCTCGATGTCGACGCCGGTGGCCACGCTCGCGTTGGGCGGGCGCTTCAGCTTGCCGAGCAGGTCCACGCTGGTCGCGCCGGCCGTCTCGGTGCCGCGCAGCTCGATGTCGAGTCTGGTGCGCACGGTCGACACCAGCCCCGGCCTGGCCACCAGCGCCACCGCCACGGGGTCGTGCAGCGGGGCCTGCGGCATGCCCTGGTCGGTCTCGTACGTGGAGTTGAAGTAGTTCAGCAGCTCCACGCCGAAGGCGGCCGTCCTGTTGCCGATGGCGCCGAGCCTGGACATCACCCCGGGCGTGACGAGGACCTGGTGGGTGACGTTCAGGCCGATCATGGTGAACGGCAGCCCGGTGCCGAGGACCATGGCGGCGGCCTCGGGGTCGGTCCAGGCGTTGAACTCCGCGTACGGGGTCACGTTCCCCCGGCCCGTGGAGCCGCCCATCCAGACGATCTCCTTGATCAGGGGCAGCCGGTCGGGGTGGATCCGCGCGAACATGCCGATGTTCGTCAGCGGCCCGGTGGCCACGATCGTCACCGGCTGCCCGGCCTCGTCGAGCGTGTCCCTGATGAGCTCGACGGCCGTGCGCGGGTCGGCCGCCACGGCGGGCTGCGGCAGCTCGGGTCCGCCGAGCGCGTTGTCGCCGTGGATCCACTCGGCCGGCGCCAGCAGCCGCACCATGGGGCTGTCGGCGCCCGCCGAGATCGGCACCCCCGCGATGCCGGCCAGGTCCGTCACCACCCTGGCGTTGTATGTGGTGTGGGCGAGCTTGCCGTTGCCGCCGACCGTGGTGATGGCGCGCAGGTCGATCTCGGGGTCGCCGGCCGCCAGCCAGATCGCGAAGACGTCGTCGTGTCCCGGGTCGCAGTCGAGTATCACCGGTGTCGGCATCGGTCCATGTTATAGATCGATGACCGGGTGAGTGCGGAGTGGCTCAGCGGCCCGTGATGACCGCCTGTCTGGCCCGTAGCGCGATCTCCAGCTCGAACCGGATGTCGGGGTCGGTGAGCTGGTCGCCGTACAGCTCTTCCAGCTGACGCAGCCGGTAGCGCACGGTCTGTGGATGCACGTGCAGGTTGGCGGCCACCTCCCCCGCCCCGCGCCCGTGCCGCAGCCAGGCCAGCAGCGTCTCGGCCAGCCGGTCCTGCTGTGTGGGCCGCAGGTGGGCCAGGGGCGCCAGGCGGACCTCGGCCAGCGCGCTGACCAGCTCCTCGTCTTTGAAGACCACCAGTGTGGCCATGTGGTCCGCGCAGCTCAGCAGGCCGCCGGGCAGCACGCCCCGGCGCGACAGCTCCAGCGCCTCGCCTGCCCAGCGCAGCGAGGTCGCGGCCGAGCCCAGCGGCACGGCGGGCCCGATGGCCGCCCGGTGGCCGCGCAGCGCGTGCCGCAACATCTGGGCCTGCCCGGGACCGGCCGGGTCGGGCACCAGCAGGCACGGCTGGGGACGTCCGGGTCCGGCGAGCACGTCGGGCGGCAACGGAGGCACCCGTGGCAGGCGGCGCCGGTCATCCGCACCCATCATCCGGCCACCTCCGGGCCGGTCATCCACACCCGTCCGGCCACCTCCGGGCCGGTCATCCACACCCGTCCGACCGCCTCCGGGTCGGTCATCCCCGCCCATCCGACCGCCTCCGGGCTGGTCGTCCAGGGCGACGCAGGCGACCGTTCTCGGCAGTCGCCAGCCGGCCGCCTTGGCGAGGTCGGCGATGGCGTCGGGGCTGGCGGGCGGGTGGCTGAGCACCAGGTCGAGCAGGCGGCCACGGCGGCGTTCGATCTCACCGGCGGCGCGCGCCCTGGCCTCCTCGAAGCCCTCGGTGGCGGCGTCGGCGAGCTGGTCCAGGTAGACGAAGATGGCATCGCCCACGCAGTACAGGGCCTGCGGGGTCAGGCCGAGCGGCTCGGCGATCTCCGTCAGACGCCGCCAGCCCACCCGGGCGCCGAGCCGCATCGCCGCCTGCAGCGGCTCCAGGTTGCGGCCCTCGGCCGCCTCCCCCTTGCCGATCATGCGGAACGGCTCCGGATCCCAGGGGGCGTCCGGACTTTCGATGCGGTCGAGGAAGCCCTCGATGGCCTGCTCGACCGCCATGCGTACGACCTTGATGTAGACCTCGTCCGATGGCCGGGCGTACTCGGGGATGCGGGCCTGGATCTCCTCGATCACCTCTTCGGAGACCCGGCCGATGCCCGACCTGAGTGTTCGCACGATGTCCGTAGATATCCGGCTTTCGCTGATGTCACTCTTGATGGCCATCGTCCCTCCTGCCGCCATTGTGTCGCAGGCAACAGAAGGATGGCTAGCAAACGCTTGTTTCTTATCACTTCTGGAGGAAGGCGCCGAACTCCTCGATGTCGATCAGCCCGTCACCGTCCTTGTCCAGCTTGAGCACGCCCTCCTGCGCGGCCTCCAGCGTCACGGGCTGGCCGAGCACCTCCATCAGGCGGACGAGCTCGACGGCGGAGATGCGGCCGTCCTTGTCGGTGTCGAGCAGGTTGAACGTGGTCGCGTAGTCGTTGCTCATGGGACGCCCTTCCATACGAGTCGATCTCGCGTCAGACCTTAGTGCTGACGTGTCGCAGCGCGTCGACGAATGCCCCGACTTGTGGGCTCGCGTCGCCTTCGCGCCAGGCAATGGCCAGTTCCCCAGGAGGCAGCCCGGTAACCGGCCGATAGGTCATACCGGGCCGTTTGTACAGCGCGGCGTTCCCCTCGGCCACCAGCACCACCCCGAGCCCGCTGGTCACGGCCTCGAACACCTCCTCCGCGGTGTTGGCCGTCACGGCGACCACCGGCTCGTCGTCGCGGGCGTCCACGCCGAGCCAGAAGTCCCGCAACGGCCCCGCCACCCGCGGCAGCGCGATGAACGGCTCACCACGCAGCGCCGCGAACGGGATCTCCGCCAGCTCCGCCAGCGGGTGATCGGCGGGCATGGCGACCCCGCGCCGCTCGGTGGCCAGCACGTACGTCCGCAGCCCCGGCGGCACCGGCAACCAGATGAACGCCACGTCGGAGCTGCCGTCGGCCAGCCCGCCGCTGGGATCGTCCCAGCCGACCAGCCGCAGCGACACCTCCCAGCCCGGCATCGCGGCGCGGAAACGGCGCAGCGCCTCCTGCTGCAACCCCCTGCCCACGGCCGTCTGCATCCCGATCACGAGCGTGCCGGTGGGCGCCGCCGCCCGCGCCCCCTCGACTCCGGCGTTCCACCGTTCGAGCAGCTCACGGGCGGCCGGCAGCAGCGCCGCACCCTGCCTGGTGAGCAGCACCCCGCCGGACGTCCGCTCGAACAGCGGGAACCCGAGCTGCCGCTCCAGCACCCTGAGCTGCTTGGACAGCGCGGGCTGGGAGACGAACAGCCGCTCGGCCGCCCGCGTCACGTTCAGGTCCTCCGCGACCGCCACGAAATACCGCAACTCCCGCAGATGTACGTCCACAGTCACCGGTTATAGCAGGCACCCCATAACCACCGGTTATGACGGAAGGTCTTGGACAGACGCGGGGTCCGCGCGGCAGGCTTCGGCCCATGAAGACACGCACACTTGGCAATCTTGAAGTTCCCGCCATCGGCTTCGGCGCCATGGTCCTGTCGCCCGGCACGTACGGCGAGGTAGACGAGGCCCGCGCCGAGGCGGCGATCAAGTCGGCGCTGGACGCCGGCGGCACCCATGTGGACACCAGCGACGCCTACGGCCCTGACGGCCACAACGAGCGCCTGGTCGGCCGCGCGCTCAAGGGCCGCAGGGACGAAGTGGTGGTCGCGACCAAGTTCGGCCTGACGATTCCGGAGGGCGAGCCGAGCCGGCCCCAACCGGTCGGCTACGCCTTCGGCGAGTTGCGCGTGAACGCCGAGCCCCGCCTGGTACGCGGCTACGCCGAGCGCAGCCTGCGCAACCTGGGCACCGACGTGATCGACCTTTACTACGCCCACTACCCCGACCCCGGCGTGCCGATCGAGGACACGGTGGGCGCGATGGCCGAGCTGGTCCGCGACGGGCTGATCAGGCACGTCGGCCTGTCCAACGTGACGGCCGCCCAGCTCCGCGCCGCGCACGCGGTGCACCCGGTGACGGCCGTGCAGAACGAATGGTCGATGTGGCGCCCCGTGGACGCCGACCTCCTGGCCGTGGCGCGGGAGTTGGGTGTCGGGATCGTGGCGTGGAGCCCGCTGGGCACCGGCTTCCTGACCGGCACCGTTCAGTCGCTCGGCGAGGGCGACTTCCGGCACAACGCGCCCCGCTTCTCGGCCGAGAACCTGGCGGGCAACAACGACCGTTACGCCCCGATCAGGGCGCTGGCCGCCCAGCTGGGCCTCAGCCCGGCCCAGCTCGCCCTGGCCTGGCTGCTACACCAGGACGAGCACGTGGTGACGATCCCCGGCAGCCGTACTCCCGCCCACATCGAGGAGAACCTGGCCGCCGCCGACCTCACCCTCCACCCCGACACCCTGGCCAGGCTGGACGAGGCCCTGTCCGGGTTCGAGGTGAGCGGCGGAACCCTGCTGTAACCCTGCCCGAGTTCGAGGTGAAGCGGAACGCCGCTGCGGCCCTAGACGGTCTGGGGTGGCCTGCCGCGCAACCGGCTCGCCAGCCAGACCGTGAACAGGCAGATGTAGATGGTGATCAACGAGATCCACGGGATGGCCAGCGCCATCGAGACGGCGATGGCCAGGGCGAGCAGGCCCGCCCAGCCGTACAGGAACGCGCGCAGCCGGGGCGAGCCGGTGTGCGCGGCCTCCTGGGCGGGGGTGACCAGCGTCATCACGGCCACGCCCGCGGTGCCGATCGCGTCGAGGCCGAGCCCGATGCCCAGCCCGAGCAGCGCCGCGCCCGCCGCCACCAGGCCCAGGCACACGGCGGACACCCGCGCCTCGACCCCCTCGAACAGCAGGCTGGTGGCCTTGGCGCGGGCCAGCCGGAGCACGGTCCACGCCTCGGTGACCCAGGCCAGCCAGTGCAGCACCGCGACGATGATGAAGATCGCGATGATGGGCGGGGCCACCGGCAGCAGGAAGATCAGCCGCCACCCGTTCGGGAACCTGCCGCGCAGCCCCGACAACCGCCGGAAGAGCGGGTTGCGCTGCTTGAGCGCCGTCACGAGCAGGTCCCTGGCCTTGCCGAAGCCCGGGTCGAGGCGCAGCACCTCGCGGAAGCTCTCCGCCGCCCGCCGCGGATCGCCGAACCTCAGCGCCGCCCGGCCCAGGACGAAGTGCGCGAGCGCACTCTCCGGATCGATCCGTACGGCGTGCGCGGCGGCGGCGAACGCCTGCCTCTCGTCGCCCAGGTTGCTGTAGGCCAGCGACGCCAGGCACACCAGGTCGCAGTCCTCCGGCTCGATGCGCAACCCGCTCAGGGCCGCCTCGACCATGAGCGCCCACTCGCCCCTGAGCATGTGGACGCGGGCCAGCACCTCCCAGTTCGGGGCGTGCTCCGGCTGCAGGTCCAGGGCCGTGCGGGCGGCGGTCAGACCTTCCTCACCGCGCCCGGCCCGGTAGTACACGTGCGCGGCCAGGTAGTGGGCCGACCACTGGTCGGGGCCCAGCCGTACCGCCTCGGCCGCCTCCTCCAGAGCGTCGCCCACCTGGCCCTGCTGGATCAGGGCGAGCCCGAGGAGGGCGTGTCCGCTGATGTTCTCGGGCTCCTGGGCGAGCAGGCCGCGCAGCTCCCGCTCGGCGTCGTCCGGGCGGCGCAGTTGCAGGAGCGTGCGCGCCCGCTCGATCGGGTCCGCGACCTTCACGCCCTCACCACCTGGCCTACACCCGAGGAGACCTTCACGCCCTCACCACCTGGCCTACACCCGAGGAGACCTTCACGCCCTCACCACCTGGCCTACACCCGAGGCGACCTTCACGCCCTCACCACCTGGCCTACACCCGAGGCGACCTTCACGCCCTCACCATTTGGCCTTCACCCAGGGCATCAGCTCGTCCCAGGCGCCGGAGTCGTTGGCGTGCATGACGTAGTTGCGGGCCGTGCCCATCCACTCCCTGACCGCCGTGGGCCGTACCGTCTTGGCGGCCGCCAGCAGGTCCTGGGTGGTCAGCGGGATCGGCCGGCCGGCGCTGAGCGACTGATGGAGCTTGGCCTCCACCGCCCGGTCCACCACGCCCTTCAGGTCGGCGCCCACGAAGTGCTCGGTGGCCGCCGCGACCGCGTCGTAGTCCATCTCGGCCAGCGGCTTGTCCTTGCAGAGGATGCGGACGATGGCCGCGCGCGCCGTCGCGTCGGGCGGCGGCACGAACACCGGCTGGTCGAACCGGCCCGGACGGCGGAAGGCCACGTCCACGTACCAGGGGGCGTTCGTGGCGGCCAGCACCAGCACGCCCTCGTTGGCGTTCTGGTCCACGCCGTCCAGCTCGGACAGGAACTGGTTGACGAGCTGGCGGGTGTGCGCCTGGCGCATGTCGGATCGGCGTCCGGCCAGCGCGTCCACCTCGTCGAAGAACAACACGCACGGGCGGTTGCGGCGGGCCAGGTCGAACGTGGCGCGCAGGTTGCGCTCGCTGGAGCCGGTGTACATGTCCAGGATGTCGGCCAGGCCCACGTTGACGAACGCCGCGCCCAGCTCACCGGCGGCGGCCCTGGCCAGGTGGGTCTTGCCCGCGCCCGGCGGCCCGTACAGCAACACGCCGCCGCCCGCGCGCTTGCCGAACGCCTTGAACATCTCCGGCTGCTGCAGGGGCAGCAGCAGCTTGATCCGCAGCGCCTCCTTGACCGGCTCCATGCCGGCCACGTCGGCGAAGGACACCCCGGATCGTTCCACCTCGGCGGTGCTGCTGTCGCCGGGTCCCGGCACGGACGGCAGGTACGGCGAAGATCCGCCGGGCGGAGCAGGCGGTTCGGGAGACCCGGCATAGGTGGGCGGGCCGGCGAGGCGGCCCTGGAGTTCCTGGTCCGCCACCAAGGGGTCGCGGTTGACGGCCTCGAAGTAGTGGTAGGCCGCCTTCGCCGTGTTCCCCTCGCCCAGCAGCGCCCGGGCGGCCAGGATGCCCACGGCGGGCGGGAAACCCGAGGTGGCCAGCAGCGGCTCCAGCACGGCCATCGCCTGGCCGAAGGCGCTCTGCCGTACGAACGCCTCCGCCAGCCCGGCGATCAGGCCGGGGTTCTGGGGCGCGAAGGCGAGCGCGGCGCGGTATTCGGCCTCGGCCTCCGCGAGGTAGCCCTTGGCCAGGAGCTGCCCGGCCAGGTGCTGACGCAGGGGGAGGTTGTCCGGGGAGAGACGCGCCGCTTCGCGGAGCGCCTGAAGGCCGGCATCGTCCGACACGTGCCGTTCCCTTCTCTCGCAGGTTCGTCATCTCGGACTACGCAACATACCGAAAGATCCCCCTGCGCCCCGCACGTCCGGATCAGCCGGAACGGAACATCCGCAGCCGGTCCTCGCCCACCCGTGCGCGCAGGTCGTGGTCCTCGACGCCGAGCCCCTCCGCCGGGGCCAGGGCCAGCACACCGACCTTGCCCACATGCCGGTTGAGCTGCACGGCGCGCGCCGCCTCGGCCACGCGGTCCAGCGGGTAGACGGCCGACAACGTCGGGTGCAGCAGGCCGAGCGAGATGAGCCGGTTGACCTCGTGGCATTCCTGGTAGTTCGCGCCGTGGGAGCCGATGATGCGCTTCAGCTTCATCCACAGGTGGCGGTTGTCGTACGCGTGGGCGTAGCCGCTGGAGGAGCCGCACGTCACCACCGAGCCACCGCGCGCGGCCACGTACACGGAGGCGCCGAAGGTCTCCTTGCCGGTGTGCTCGAACACGATGGCCGGGTCCTCTCCCACCAGCCGCCTGACCTCCGCGCCCAGCCGCCGCCACGCCTTCTCGCCGGTCAGGTCGTCGAACTGGGTGCGGTCGATCACGTGCGCGCAGCCCATCCTGCGCAGCAGGGCCGCCTTCTCCGGCGAGCTGACGACGCCGACGGGGATGCCGCCGCCGCCCAGCACGAGTTGCACGCCGTACCCGCCGAGGCCGCCCGTCGCGCCCCACAACAACACCACGTCGCCCTGCTTCATGCGCGCGCCGCGCTCGCCGACCAGCATCCGGTACGCCGTCGAGGCGCACAACATGTTGCAGGCCGCCTCCTCCCAGGTCAGATGCCGGGGCTTGGCGAGCAGCTGGGTGGCCTTGACCAGCGCGAAGTCGGCCAGGCCGCCGAAGTTCGTCTCGAAGCCCCAGGCGCGCAGGTCGGCCGCCAGCATGCCGTCGTGCTGGACGACGGGGTCCTCGCCGTCCACGTACGCGGGGCTGGTGACCACCCGGTCGCCGACCCGCCAGCGGCGTACCGCGCGGCCGGTGCGCACGACCACGCCGGCCGCGTCCGAGCCGAGCACGTGCGTGGGCAGGTCGTGCCTGGGGTCCGTGCGCCCGAACCGCTCCAGGAACGCGAACGTCGGGATCGGCTCGAACATCGCCGACCACACGGTGTTGAAGTTGATCGCGCTGGCCAGCACCGCGATCAGCACCTCGTCCTCGGCCGGCTCCGGCATGGGCACCTCGCCGACGTGCAACGTCCTGCGCACGTCCTTGTCGGCCGCGTCCTGCTCGAACGTGCCCACCTCGTCCTTGCTCAGGTACGCGGCCCGGTAGGTGGCGGGCACCTCCAGGCGCTCCAGCTCGGCGGGCTCCGCGCCCGCGACGACCGCCTCTGCCAGCGTCATAGCAGTCCCTTCAGGTGCTCGGCGATGACCTCGAAGTGCGGGGGGTCGAGCAGGTTGAGGTGGTGGGATCCGGGGATCTCGACGATCTCCAGGCCGCTGCTGTACGGGCCGAAGCCCCTGGCCGGGTCGTCGTCGTGGGCGTAGCGGGGGTCCCGTACCGTCCAGGGGGTCTGCTCCGTGGAGCGGTAGAGCACGACCCGGCCGTGGTAGGGGGACGGGCGGTAACGTTCGATGGCCCTGGTGTCCTCGTGCGAGGTGAGCTGGTGGCGGACTATCGGCGCGGGGAGCACGCCTTCCAGGCGCTGGGCCAGCTCGTCCAGGTCGGCAAGGTCTTCGAGACCGGCCCGCACGCCGTACGTCCGCGCGAGGTGCTCGGCGAAGTCCGCGTAGCGCCGGGCCTCGATCTCCCGCCTCTCCCGTTCCGGCACCGGCTCCGGCAGTCCGGAGTCGATCATCACCACCAGTTCCACGTCGCCGGCGAGCAGCCGGGCGATCTCGAACGCCAGGATCCCGCCGAACGACCAGCCGCCCAGCCGGTACGGCCCCGGGCCCGTGCCCCTGATCGCCCGGGCGTGGGCGGCGGCGCGCTCGGGGATGCCTTCGCCCGCCACCCGTTCCAGCCCGAACACCGGCGTGGGCAGGCGGGCGGCCAGGAGCGCGTACACGCCGGTGGTGCCGCCTGCCGGGTGCGCGAGGAAGAGCGGCCTTCCCGTGGTGACCGCGTTCAGGCGGCGTACGGTCCCGCGTCCGGCCTCCGCCTCGTCCTGTTCCCGCACCGCCTGTGCCAGCACCTGCACGGTCGGGCTCGCGGGGGGTGGCGTGATCGGCCTGCCCTCGCGGGCCAGGAGGTCCAGGGCCTCGGGCAGCAGGCCGGGTGCCAGCGGCTCCGTGACGGACGGCTCGCGGCCGAGCAGCCCGGCGACCACCCGCGCCACCTGCCGCTCCGCCGCGTCCCGTGCCTTCACCGGCGCCGGGTCCCCGCGTCCCGATTCGGTGGCGACCGCCCGGACGAGCGTCCCCAGCGTGGCGCCCGTGAGCATCGGCGCGGTGGCGACCGTGACGCCGAAGTCGTGCTCGATGATGCCCCGCAGCCGGGTCGCGGCCAGGGAGTCCAGCCCCAGGTCCGTCAGCACCACGCCCTCGCCCAGCCTCGCGGCCGGCACCCCCAGCACGACCGCCACCCGGTCTCTGACCTGCGCGAACACGTCATCGGGCGCGGCACGGTCAGGAGAGGTGAGGGCGGCGAAGTAGGGGATGCGGGTCAGGGCGGGGAACGCCGCCACGGCCTTCCGCGCGTCGACCTTGACCACCCCCGCCGACATGCCCCGCCTGATCAGCTCCTCCAGCGCCTCAAGCCCTTCCTCCGCCGTCAGCGGTTCCACGGCGGGCAACGCACCGGCCGCCGTACCCGCCCACGGCCCCCACGCGATGCTGACCCCGGGCAGCCCGTCGGCCGCGCGCAGCTCGCACAGCCCGTCCAGCCAGGCGTTCGCCGCCGCGTAGGCCGCCTGCCCGGGGGAGCCGAGCAAACCGGCCGCCGACGAGAAGGCCACCCACCAGTCCAGGTCCAGCGCCTTGGTGGCCTCGTGCAGGCGCAGGCCGCCGTCCACCTTCGCGGCCCACACCCGTTCGAGGCTCTCCGGGTCCAGGTCGGCGATCAGGCGGTCGTCCAGCACCCCGGCCGCGTGGATCACGCCCCGCAGCCGCATCCCTCCGTCCGTGGCCGCCTCGACCAGGCGTTCCGCCGTTCCTGGCGCGGCCAGATCGCCCGCCACGACCAGGCCGTGGGGGTGGTACGTGCCCGAGCGGCTGTTCAGCACGACGCGGGTGGCGCCGAGTTCGGCCAGCCGGCGCGCGACGAGGAGCCCGAGCCTGCCGGTCCCGCCGGTGACGATGTACGCGCCAGGCCCGACGACGGGATCCACCCGGACGGGCGGGAGCGGGGCGCGGAGCAGGCGGGCGGTGTGGCGGGTGCCGGCGCGCCAGGCCACCTCGTCGTCGGCCGCGTCGAGGGCCAGTTCCGCGGCCAGATCGTCGAGGTCGTCGAAGTCGACGAGGGTGGCGCGGGCCCCGGGATGTTCCAGGGCGAGGACTCTGATCAGCCCGCGCAGCGCCGCCGGGCCGGGGTCGGGCCGCTCCCCGTCCCGTACGACCTGTGCCCGCTCCGTCGCGATCGTGACCCGGCAGCCCCGCGTGACCAGCGCGGCGACCTCCAGCATCACCCGGCGCACCCCGGCCGGATCGAGTCCCCGTGCAGGCAGCACGAGCACCGATTCGCCCGTCGATCCCGGCGAGGGGAGGAGGGATTGGAGGCGGGCCGCCCGCGCGTCCCCCTCATCGGCCAGGATGAGCCACGCGCGGGACTGGCCCGCCTCCCGTGGTGGCGCGGGAGCCCAGGTCCGCACGACCAGTCTGTCGTCCAGGGTGGCCGGCGTCGTCTCCGGGGGCGGGTTCCCGGTGGCCCAGTGGCGTACGTGCTGCCAGGGCGAGCGTGGCACGTCCACGACGCGCCCGCTGGTGCGCGGGGTGACGGCGGTGGCGGCGGTGGCCACCTGGGTGTGCAGGTCTCCGGTGGTGATGAGCGCGTCCGGCGGCAGGGTGGCACGCAGCGCGCCGGTCAGCAGGGGGTGGGGGCTCACCTCGGTGAAGAGCGTGCAGCCGTCCTCGGCCGCGGCGCGTACGGCCTGCATGAGCCGTACGGGACGGCGGACACCCGCGGCCCAGTACGCACCCTCGAACACCGGCACCTCACGGGGATCCTCGAAGACCACCGAGTAGTACGGCACGCCCGGCTTGCCGCCGGAGATCCCGGCCAGCTCGTCCCTGAGCACCGGCAGCAGCGGCTTGACCTGCGGCGAGTGCCCGGCGCCCTCGGCCGTGAGCATCCTGGCGAACAACCCCCGTCCCAGCAGCCCGGCCACGAACGCGGCCACCCGCTCCGCCGGACCGGTGACCACGCACTGGTCAGGCGCGGTGTACACGGCCACGTGCAGGTCGGCGGGCACCTGGGCGGCATCCACCCCCGCCACGGCCATCGCCCCGTCGCCACCGCTCAGCCCGCCCAGGAGACGCGCCCGGGTGCAGATGACCTTGACGGCGTCTCGCGGTGCGAGGCCGCCCGCCACCACGGCCGCCGCCACCTCCCCCATCGAGTGCCCGATCACGGCGGCGGGCTCGAACCCGTAGGCCCGCCAGGTCTGGGCCAGGGCGAGCTGGGCGGCGAAGATGATCGGCTGGATCGCGGCGACGCCCTCCGGGGCCGGGTCGTGCACGTCGATGCCGGCCTCGGCCGCGAGCAGCGGGGCCAGGGCGTCGATCGTACGGCGGTAGGCGGGCTCGGTGTCGTAGAGCGCGAGGTTGGGCGGATGGGGACGATATCCGCCGAAGACCCATGCCGGGCCCTTGCCCGCCACGGTCCCGAGCTCGGCGGTGCGCAACCGTTCGGCCAGCTCTTCCTGGTCGCCCGCCACCACGGCGGCGGCCACCTTCCCGCGTCCGGCACGCCTGGCCAGGGTGTGGGCGACGTCACGGAGGCCGGTGGGAGGGGTCCAGGCGGCGAGGGTCCTGGCGTGCCGGCGGACCCTGGCCTCGGTGGTGTCGGTGAGCAGGAAGACGTGCTTGGCGGTGCTCCCAAGCGGGGCGGGGTCGCTATGCAGGCCGTAGGCGTCCACGACCACGTGCGCGTTCGTGCCGCCGAACCCGAACGCCGACACCCCCGCCCGCGCGTCCGCCCTGGGCCAGCGCGTCGGCTCGGTGACGACGCGCAGCGTGTCCCACGGGATGTGCGGGTTCGGGTGGCGGAAGTGCAGGCTGGGCGGGATCACGCCGTGGTGCAGGGCGAGCACGGTCTTGATCAGGCCGGCGATCCCGGCGGCGGCCTCCAGGTGCCCGAGGTTCGTCTTGACCGAGCCCAGCAGCACCGGCGTGGGAATGGCGGCCGCGATGGCGCGGGCCTCGATCGGGTCCCCGAGGAAGGTGCCCGTCCCGTGGGCCTCCACATAGTCGGGGCCGCGATCCCCGTAGACCTGCCGCAGCAGGGACTCCTGTGCCTCCGGGTTGGGCGCGACCAGCCCGTTGGAGCGGCCGTCCTGGTTGACGGCGGTCGGGCCGATCAGCGCCAGCACCCGGTCGCCGTCCCCGATCGCGTCCGCCAGCCGCTTGAGCACCACCACCCCGCACCCCTCGGCCCGCACCATCCCGTCGGCCGAGGCGTCGAACGCCTTGCACCGCCCGTCCGGGGCCGTGCCGCCGGCGCGGTCGAAGGCCAGGGTGAGCACGGGCGACAGCAGCAGGTTCACGCCGGCGGCCAGCGCCAGATCGCACTCGCCCGCCCGCAGGCTGTTGACCGCCAGGTGGGTGGCGACCAGGGAGGAGGAGCAGGCGGTGTCCACGGCCATGGAGGGGCCGCGCAGGTCCAGGAGGTAGGACAGGCGGTTCGGGCCCATGCCGAGCGCCGCGCCGGTGGCCGTCCAGGCGTCCACGGAGGCCAGGTTCCCGGCGGTCAGGTACGCGTACTCGTTGGCGGAGACGCCGGTGAACACCCCGGTCCGCGTGCCGGCCAGCGACCTGGGCGCGATGCCGCCGTGTTCGAGCGCCTCCCAGGCGGTCTCCAGGAGCAGCCGGTGTTGCGGGTCCATGGCCGCCGCCTCGCCCGGCGCGATGCCGAAGAACTCGGCGTCGAACCCGGCCACGTCCCCGAGAAACCCGCCATGCCTCGTGGTCTCCGGCGGGGCCTCGCCGAACGCCTCCCACCGCCCCGGCGGCACCTCGCCCACCGTGTCGCGTCCCCCGATGAGCAACTCCCAGTACGCCTCCGGCCCGTGCGCTCCCGGGAAACGGCAGCCCAGCCCGACCACCGCGACGGGCTCAGCGGGGGCGGGCGCGGGACGTACCGGAGTGGTGGGGGTGGACAGGGCGCGGGCCAGGCGGTTGATCGTGGGGTGCTCCCACAGCAGGGTCGGGCTCAGTTCCCTGCCGAGCAGCCCGGCCAGCTCGCCCGCCACGGCCACCGACTCGCGCGAGGAGAGCCCGTACTCGCCCAGCGGGCGGTCGGGATCGACGTGTTCGCCGAGCCGCTCGACGAGGAAGCGGCGGATCTCACCTTCGCCGGGTACGTCCATGAGCGCTCCATGCCTCCGGGGTGATCGGCCAACATACCCATCAGGGCCGGACGCGGGTCAGGCTCGGACGGAACACTCCTCGGCCGCGTTTTGTCACCGGAGTGATGATTTATCCGGCACGACGCATCAAGGGCCGGAATTTCGTACCCACGCTCATAGCCGGGCCGCCACCCCGGCCCCTACGCTCGCCTGCACCTGCGGCGAAGGGGTTTTCGACCATGCGCGCCTTGCTCGCCCTCACGGGGCTGACGATGACGGTGATGCTGGCCGTCCCGGGTGCCCTGCCCGCCCACGCCGCCGACCCCGACTGGTCGCTCGTCCCCGATGGCGCGCCCGCCGGGCGGCCCGAGGCCGCGCCGAGCGAGCGACCGCGACCCACCGAGCCGCAGGACACCGGGTACCGGCCCGGACAGAAGGCGCTTTCCGGACCGGCCCGCGTGGTGCGCGAGCGCCGCCTCGACGCCCGCACGCTGGACGTGCTCATCTCCTCGCCGTCGGTCGGGCGCATGCTGCCGGTCCGCCTGCTCCTGCCGGAGGGCTGGTCGAAGGGCGCGAGGCGGACCTGGCCCGTGTTGTACCTGCTGCACGGCGGCGCCGACGACTACACCTCGTGGACCCGCATGACCGACGTCGCGGCCCACACCGCCGACCTGGACGCCATCGTCGTCATGCCGGAGGCGGGCCGCGCGGGCAACTACACCGACTGGCACAACGGCGGCAGGGGCGGGCGGCCGGCGTGGGAGACGTTCCACACCTATGAGGTGCGCAGGCTGCTGGAGGTGGGCTACCGCGCCGGGACGCGCCGCGCGGTCGCGGGCCTGTCGATGGGCGCGTACGGCGCCGTCAAGTACGCCGCCCGCCACCCTGGCATGTTCCGCTTCGCCGGCGCCTACAGCGGCATCCTGGCCACCACGCTGCCCGGCATCCCGGCGGTCATCATGAACGCCCAGGCCAGCGAGAAGCAGGACCCCCTGGCCCTGTGGGGCCACCCGAAGCGCGACAAGCGCGTCTGGGCCGCGAACGACCCCCTGACCCTGGCCGCGAACCTCAAGGGTGTCCGCCTCTACCTCTCCAGCGGCACCAACAGCTTCAACGGCCCGCTGGACGCGCCCGGCTCGCCGTGGCATCCGGCCCACCTGGGCGAGCCGCTGTCGGCCTACACCGGCAAGGCGCTGAGCACGCGGCTCAAGCGGCTCGGCATCCCGCACACCCTGCACCTGTACGGCAACGGCACCCACACCTGGCCGTACTGGACCAGGGAGTTCAAGAGGTCGTACCCGATGATCCGCAAGGCACTGGGCGCGTGAGCGGCGGCCGGCCCCACTCGGGTCGGCCGCCGCCGGGCCTTACGGGACCTTGATGGTCTTGCTCTTGTTCGCCCCGATGACCTCGATCCCCTCGGTGCCGATGACGCCGTCGAGCGGCAGCGTCACGGTGTAGGGAGCGGTCGCGGGAAGTCCGAACCCCTTCAACGTGCCGACGACCTCGATGCCCCAGAATTCGGGCTGCTTGACGTACGTCAGCGGTACGAGCGAGACCTCCATGTTGAGATACGGCTTGGTGCCGCTGACCACCAGGATGAAGGTGTTGGGCACGATGCCCCGGACGACCTTCGCCTCCTCGAAGTCGATGAGCCGGACGTTCTGCGGCGTCGGCGCCTCGGCGAAGTTTTCGGCCATGATGAAGCCCCCTTCGGGACAAATTGATGAAAAACCCCCTTCGGACCGCGACCGAGAGAAAAAAATCCGGTCGCCGACCCGACCCATGGACAAAACTTTCACGCGCGCCACGGCATCGACAGGGCCACTTCCGCATGGCCACATGACCCTAACTCCCCGGACATAACGCGAAGGGCCGGGTGCGTGCGCACCCGGCCCTTCATGTCAACGTCGTGTCAGGCGGCGTACAGGTACACCTGCCCGAAGACCTCCGACAGGTTCTTCAGGTCCGTGGCCACGTCGACCTCGGGGCTGGCCGGGTCGTAGACGGTGGCCAGGCGGGGCTTGATCGAGCCGAGCTTCTTGAGCTGCTCCCAGGTGGCGCTGGTGGCCCACTTCTCGCCGTACAACCGGCTGACCTGGCCCTGGTCGTTCTGCCAGCGGCTCCACAGGGTGACCGTCTCGGCGGCGTCGTCCTGCAGCGTGGCGGCGACGCGCTCGGAGATCGCCTTGGTGGTCTGCTCCTCGGTGAGCTGGGCGCTTCCCGCTCCGGCGGCCATGGAGGCGTCCTCGGCGGCGATCTGGGCGTAGGCGTCCCAGGCGCGGGCGCGGACCTGGATCCACTGGTTGCGCTGGGCCTCGGTGGCGTCGATCTTCCAGGTGGCGTACCCGTTGGCCAGCAAGCCGCCGTCGAGGGCGAGCTGGTCGATGTAGCCCTTGTTCAGCCAGGTGCCGACGCGCTCGGGGTCGAGCAGCGGGTACTTCTTGGTCATCTCGGTCTTGCAGGTGTCGTTCGTGCCGCAGGCGAACACCGGCATCACCGTGTGCGCGGCCAGCTTCTTGCCCGGCATCAGCGCACGCAGCGCGGTCGCCGCCTCGGCGACGAACTTGTCCAGTTCCTCGGCCGTGGTGAAGTTCTGGTTGAAGCCGAGCTGCGAGGTGAACCTGACGCCCACGACGCCGGGCTGCGTGGCGGCCAGCGCGGCGATCTTCTTGGCGGCCTCCGTGAGCTGGCCGGCCTTGTAGTCGTCGGCGAGCTCGGCGTCGATCCAGACGCGCATGCTGGTCTGGGCGACGGCCTGCGCGGCCCGGCCGGCCGGGGTCTCCTGGGCGGCGGCCTTCTCGGCGGCGGTGATCGCCTGCGGATCGATGTAGCACTGCTCGCCGTTCTGGCACTCCGGCGTGCCGCCGTCCTCGGCGCCCGGCACGTCGGGCGAGCCGACGTCGTGAGCCTCGCCGTCGCCCACCGAGTCGTCGGGGCACGAGTTGCCGGGCGCGTCGCAGTCGATCGTGATCGGCGGCAGCGGCTCGGCGCCCATCAGGTTCTCGCCGTCGTTGCCGAGCCAGAACTCCGCGATCTCCTTGGCCTCTTCGGGCTTGGCCAGCCAGGTGCAGACGACGTACGCCGGGGTGTCGGCGGCCATCAGGTCGTTACAGCTCCTGTCGTCGTCCTCCGACCAGGCGGGGACGCCGATGCCCAGGAGCGAGAGCGTGAGTCCGATGATGAGGACCTGCCGTAGCCGCCGTCTCATGGCACCTGTCTTCCGGGGGGTGAACGCGGGCATTTTGCACAATATCCGGACGATCAACAACGTTCAATGAGATCCAGGGCGTTCTTCACGCCTTGCTCAGCACGTAGTAGCCGTCCCAGTAGTGCCGCGTTCTTCCGATATTCACTCGCGGCGATCAACCGGGCGGCCAGCCCTTCGCCGGTGAACGCCTTGATCGGCAACGACTCCGGCCCCGCGCCCAGCGCCGACACCCTGCGCGCCCAGAACGGCTGGTCGGAGAAGAACGGGCACACCACGTTCGGCACCCCCGCCCTCAGTCCCGTCGCCGTGGTCCCCGCGCCGCCGTGGTGCACGACCGCCGCCATGCGCGGGAACAGCCGGTCGTGCGCCGTCTCCCCCACCACCAGCAGGTCGTCGCCCGGCGTCACGGGCAGCCCCTGCACGACGCCGCGCATCCGCGCCCGCCGCAACGCGCGGGTCACCTCGCCGGCCACCCGCTCCGGGTCGCCCGGCGCCATGCTCCCGAACCCGACGAACACGGGCGCGGGCCCGGCCGCGACGAACTCTTCGGCCTCGCCCGTCTCCTCCTCTGAGTGCAGGTGCCAGTAGCCGGTCAGGTGCACGTGGCCCGGCCAGTCGGCGGGCCTGGGCACCACCAGTGGGCTGACCCCGCACAACACCGGCACCCGCGCCCGCCGATCGGCCGCGAACGGGCTGCCGCGCAACGGCCGCAGTCCCAGTACGTCCGATCGCAGCCGGTTCACCATGCGGCCGAGCACCATCCAGCCGAGCCGCTCGATCAGGGCGTAACTGGCCCGGTTCCCCAGCGGGCCCAGGGTGGCGGGTGACAGCAGGGGGTTGGGGAACTCTCGGGTGGGCTCGCCGGGCTGGAGGTGCAGGATCCGGTACGGCATGCCGTACCTGTCGTGCAGGTGCCTGCCGAAGGCGCCCAGCGCCGGGGCCAGGACCAGGCCGGCGTCGCAGCAGGCGGCGTCCACCTCCTTGGCCAGCGTGGCGGCCAGCGGTTCGACGACGGTCCTGAACCCGCGTACGAAACCCAGGGGGCCGCTCGCCAGCCACCGCTGGCCCTCCTCGCTCTCCACAACGGCCTGCGGATCCACGCTCAGGGCCGCGACCGCCACGCCGGGCCCGGCCAGCCGGGCGTAGCGGCCCGCGCAGACGAGCGTGACCTCATGCCCGCGCCCCGCCAGCCCCCGCGCCAGCGCCGCACACGGCTGCACATCCCCCCGCGACCCGAACCCCAGCACCGCCACCTTCATGGATCGCCACCTTCATGGGCCGCCACCTTCATGGGCCGCCACCTTCATGGGCCGCCACCTTCATGGGCCGCCACCTTCATGGGCCGCCACCTTCATGGGAGAGTCGCCGCTTACGGCAGGGTCGCCGCTCACGGGAAGGTCGCCGCTCACGGGAGGGTCGCCAGGCTGATCAGCGCTCCGGCCAGGACCAGCCCGGCCGCCACCAGCAGGCCGGCGGCGTACCCGGCGGCGAAATTCCCGGCGCCGTGCACGATCACGCCGACCGCCGCGATCCCGAAGAGTCCCGAAATTTCACGACTTACCGAGAAGATGCCGCCCGCCACCCCAGCCCTCGACTCGGGCACGGCCCCCAGCACCGCCGACCCGAGCGGCATGGTCAGCGCCGACCCCACCCCGATCGCGCAGACGGCGGGCAACAACCGTCCCCACCCGTCCCCCGCCTCCAGCGTGGCGGCCAGGGCCATCCCGCCGGCCACGAGCACGAGCCCGGCGGCCACCGTCCGCCCGGCCCCGAGCCGCCGCTCCACCCAGGGCGCGAGCGGCGTGACCAGCACCACCAGCAGCGCCAGCGGCACGAACGCCAGCCCTGAGGCCGTGGGCGTGAACCCGAGCACCCCTTGCAGGAAGATCGCCGTGTAGAAGAACACCCCGTTGACCCCGAGCCCCCAGAGCACCTGGGCCGCCACCCCACCCGCGAAGCTCCGCACCGCGAACAGCCCCGGATCCACCATCGGCTCCCCGGCCCGCCGCTCGGCCACCACGAACCCCACCCCGCCACCCACACACAGACCCAGCGCGGCCACCACGGCAGGCGACGTCCACCCGTACTCACCCCCATGAATCAAGGCGAACGTCCCCGCACCCAGAAACACCCCGGACGCCACCACCCCGCCCACGTCCAAACTCCGCCCGGCCGCACCGGAACCCCACACGCCCTCACGCCCTGCCACGCCCGAGCTCCGCACGCTCCCGCGCCTGGCCACCCCCGGGCCCCGCTCGGCCCCGTGCCCAGGGGGAACGGTCACGGCGGCGAGTGCCATCACCGCCGCGCCCATCGGCACGTTGATCAGGAACACCCAGGTCCAGTGCGCGTGCTGGCTGAGGTAGCCGCCCACCACCGGCCCGAGCGCCAGCGCCGCCGCCCCGGAGGCCATCCACACGGCCACCCCCATGGACCGCTGCCGCTCCTCCCGCCCGGCCAGCACCGCCAGCGTCGCGGGCAGGATCATCGCCGCCCCGGCCCCCTGCACGAGCCGCGCCGCGACCAGGGCCTGGATGGAGTCCGCCAGGCCCGCCCCGAGCGAGGCCGCCGTGAACGTGGCCAGCCCCGCCAGCAGGACCCGCCGGTGCCCGTGGACGTCGGCCAGCCGGCCGCCGGCGAGCATGAGGCCCGCGAAGGTCAGGATGTACCCGGTGGCCACCCACTCCAGTTCGGCCAGGCGGGCGCCGAGGTCTCGGCGGATGCTGGGGAGCGCGACGGTGACGACCGTGTTGTCCAGCGTGGTCATGAACCCGGCCAGCCCGGTGACGACGAACAACGGCCACGCTCCTGCGGCCCGCCGTGCCCGGGTGAAGGTGCCGGCACTCAATCGTCCACCTCCTCCCACGTCCACCCACCACCGGGAAGCGGCCGCACCACCCGCGCCCGCCTCTCCACCACCCGCACCCACCCGGTCCGCCCGTCCTTGCCGGGCTCGGTGGCCCGCTCATTCGCGGCGGGCAAGGGCACAGGATCGGTGTCCGCCCCGAAAACGGCCGGCCGCCCGTTGACCGTCACAGCGTGCGGCGTCACAGCGGGCGGCGCGGCAGTGGGCGGCACGGCAGTGGGCGGCACGGCAGTGGGCGGCGCGGCAGTGGGCGGCGCGGCAGTGGGCGGCGTAACGGGCGGCGCGGCAGGCGGCGTCACGATGGACGGGCGCGGCGCGCGTACAGAGCCGGGCGCGAAAGCCGGCGCGGGCACGGGAGCAGGTGCGGGTGCGGGTGCGGGTGCGGTTGGTGGTGCTGGGGTTGGGGTGGGTTCGTGTAGGTCGATGTGCCGGTGCAGGCGTCGCCACGATCGGGGCAACCACCAGTTCGCCCCGCCCATCAACCGCATGGACGCCGGCACCAGCAGCGCCCGCACCAGCGTGGCATCCACCACGATCGCCACGAACATCCCCACCCCGAGCAGCTTCACGATCGCGATCCCGGCGGTCGTGAAGGCCCCGATCACCACCAGCAGCAACAGCGCCGCACTGGTGATCACGCCGCCCGTCTGCTGCAGCCCGGCGGCCACGGCGCCCGTGTTGTCCCCGGTACGCACCCACTCCGCCCTGATCCGCGACAACAGGAACAACTCGTAGTCCATAGACAGTCCGAACACCACGGCCAGGATCAGCACGGTCACGGTCGCCTCGATGGCGCCGGTGGAGGTGAAGTCGAGCGCCGAGGCCAGGTGACCGTCCTGGAAGGCCCACACGATCACCCCGAACGAGGCCCCGATCGACAACACGTTCATCAGCAGCGCCTTGACCGGCAACACCAGCGACCCGAACGCCGCGAACAGCAGCACCCCCGTGACCGAGCAGACGACCAGCGCCATCCACGGCAGCGTGGCGAGCAGGCTGTCCTGGAGGTCGAGTTGCGCGGCCGTGGGCCCGCCGACCACCAGCCGCCGGACGTTCGGCTCGGGTGATAGAGCCCTGATCGACCGTACGAGTTGCCTGGCCTCCTCCGACATCGGGTCCCGGTCGTAACGCACGGCCAGCCGTACCGCGCCCCGGGTCTGCGCCAGCCCCGCCACCTCGACCTCGGTGACGTGCGGCAACCGCTCCAGCCGCCGCACCAGCGGCCGGACGTCCACGGGGCTCACCGGGGTGACGGCGCTGATGGGCGTGTGCCCCTGCCCGAGCGGCCCCGGCAGGGCGGGTGAGCCGGTGAAGGAGCGTTCGACCAGCACGTGTACGTCGATGGCCGCCATGGCGTTCCTGGCGAAGTCCCGATCGAGGGTCTCGGCCACCCGCCGGCTCTCCGAGGCGGCCGGCAGCACCCGGTGGTCCACGTTCCCGAAGCTCACGTGCGCGAAGGGCACCGCGAGGGCGACCAGGACGGCGCTCACGCCCAGCAGGTACAGCAGGGGCCGGCGCATCACGCTCGACGCCACGGCGTGCCACATGCCGCCGCCCGCCCGTGGCGGCCCGAAGTCCGGCGTGATCCGCAGCGCGTTCACGCGCGGCCCGAGCACGCCCAGCACGGCGGGCAGCACGACCAGCGCGGCGAACATCGCGACCAGCACCACGGCCGCCGCGCCCAGCCCGATCGAGCGCAGGAACATCTGCGGGAACAGCAGCAGCCCCAGCAGCGAGGTGGCCACGGTCAGCCCGGAGAAGGCGACGGTGCGCCCGGCGGTGGCCATGGTCCGCACCACGGCCCGCTCGTTCGTGGCGCCGCGCCCGATCTCCTCCCTGAACGCCTTGAGCACGAACAACGAGTAGTCGATGGCCAGGCCGAGCCCGAGCATGGTGACGACGTTCAGCGAGAAGACGGAGACCTCGGTGACCTCGGTGAGCAGCCGCAACAACACCAGCGCGCCGAGCACCGCGAGCAGCCCCACGAGCAGCGGCAGCCCGGCCGCGACCAGGCTGCCGAACACCACCACGAGCAGCACCAGCAGCACCGGCATGGCGATGGCCTCGGCGCGGGCGAGGTCGGCGGCGGTCTGGTCGTTCAGCTCGGCCAGCAGCGGCACGGACCCGCCGACCGACACCCGCAGGTTGTCGACGTCCCTGAGCCGGTCCGCGATGGCCGCGTAGCCGCGCTGCTCGTCGCCCTTGAGCGTGACCAGCGCGTACGTCGAATGCCCGTCCTCGGAGACCATCTTCTTCGACCCGGTCGTCCAGTACGTGACCATCCTGCGCACGTGCGCCCCCGGCAGCGCCCGCAACGAGTCGTGCACCGCCTTCCTGTACCGGGCGTCGCGCACCTTGACGGTGGGGTGCCGGTAGAGGACGACCACGTCGGGGGCGTGCCCGCCGTACCACTCGTCGTTCCAGCGGGCGGCGGTGGTGGAGTCGGCGCGCGGGTCCTCGAAGCCGCCGTCGGCCATCCGCCCGAACAGCTCCAGTCCCAGCGGCGCGACGAGCACGGCCGCCGCCAGGGTCAGCGCCAGCAGCGTCCACCGGCCGCGATAGACCAGCCGGCCCGCCGACTCAAACACCTGTCGACCCGGCAAGGGCACCCTCCAGGTACGCCCGGAGGCACGCCCGCCGGGCGATCTTCCCGCTCGACGTCCTCGGCACGGTCCCGGCCCCGGTCAGCACGAAGTCATGCACCGACAGGTCATGAAATTTCTGGACAGCGGCCCGTACCGCCCGGCCCACCTCGCCCGCGTCGGCGCCGAGCCCGTGCCGCGACCGCTCGGCCACCACCACCAGCCTCTCCTGCGCCTCCTCCAAGGACAGCGCGAAGGCCGCCACCCGGTCGCGCCGCACCGCCGGATGCGCCTCCTGCACGGTGACCTCGATGTCCTGCGGATAGTGGTTGCGCCCATCCACGATGACCAGGTCCTTGATCCGTCCCGTGACGTAGAGGCGGCCGTCGTGCAGCACCCCGAGGTCTCCGGTACGCAACCAGCCGCCCTCCGCACCCTCCAGCACCGCCCCGAACACGCCGCGCCCCGGATCCCGCCAGTAGGCGCGGGCCACGTTCGGCCCCTGGACCCAGATCTCGCCCACCTCCCCGTCCGGCAGGGGCCGCCCATCGGGGCCGGCGACGCGTACGAGCTGACCGTGGGGCCGCCCGCAGGACACGAGCGTGCTGCGCGCCCCCGTCCCGGCGGGCACCGCGCGCCCCTCACGCAGCGCGTCGCGGTCGAACGAGGTCACCACCGGCCGCTCGTCCCGTCCCGTCGCGGTGACGAAGACGGTCGCCTCGGCCAGCCCGTACGCGGGCGTGTGCGCCTCCGGCCGCAGCCCGCACCCGGCGAACGCGGCGTCGAACGCCTCGATCGTGCCCGGCCGCACCGGCTCCGCGCCGTTCAGCATGACCCGCACCCCGGACAGGTCCAGCCCGGCCTTCTCCTCGGGGGTGACGCGGGCGGCGGTGTACTCGTAGGCGAAGTTGGGCCCGCCGGTGAACACGTCGTCGTACTCCGACAACAACCGCAACCACCGCACCGGCCGCATGACGAACGCCACCGGATCCATGAAGGCGGCCAGGTTCCCGCCCATCATGGGCATCGCGACGGTCGCGACCAGCCCCATGTCGTGGAAGAGCGGCAACCACAGCGCCGCCACGGAGGTCCTGGGCCTGGCCCTGAACAACTCCCAGAGTTGGGTGACGTTGGCGGTCAGGTTCCCGTGGGTGATCTCGACCCCGGCGGGCGTGCGGGTGGAGCCGGAGGTGTACTGCAGATAGGCCAGGTCGTCGGGGCCGACCGGCTCGTGCTCCCACTCGTCGGCGAGCAGCCCGGAGACGGTGTCCACGGTGATCACGTGCTTGGGTGCCCGCGCGGCTTCCAGGAAGCCGGTGACGGTGGGCAGCGCGGCGGTGGTGGTGAGCACGATGAGGGGGTCGGCGTCGGCGTACGCACCGGCCAGCCGCTCGGCGTGCCCCGGCAACCCGGGCGCGAACAGCGGCACCGCGACCAGCCGGGCGTACATCGTGCCCAGCATCGCCACCACGTAGTCCAGCCCCTGCGGCACGAGCACCGCCACCCGCTCGCCCGGCCCGGCCAGCTCGCGCAGCCGCACCGCCAGTGCCCTGGCCCTGAGGTCCGCGCCGCCCCAGGTCAGCGTGTGCCGCGAGCCGCCGCCGAGATGGTCGACGAACGTGTACGCGGGCGCCTGCGGGATCTCCCCGGCCCACCGGGCCACCTGTGCGATCACCATGTCGCGCATGCCTGGTCCCCTCGCCGTCAGCAGGGACCTAGCAAAGTACGGGAGAAGGCGGGCCCAATTCTTGCCCGTCTCCGGCACATTCCGCGACCGATCTTGTTACCCGCGTGACAACGAATAATCACACGACATCGGGAGCGCACTGCGGAAGAATGACGGAGTTTGCCTGCTGTCAGGGGGTTGTGCGCAGATGCACGGTTATCTCGGCGATCTCGGCCTGCTCCGCGACCGTCGTTTCGCGTTGCTGCTGTCGGCGCGGACGATCTCCGTGCTGGGCAGCGCGTTCGCCCCCGTGGCGCTGGCCTTCGGCATTCTCAACATGCCCGGCGCGACCGCCTCGACCCTGTCCGCCGTGCTCACCGCCGAGTCGGTGCCGATGATCGCGTTCATGCTGGTCGGCGGCGTGATCGCGGACCGGCTGCCGCGCCAGCGGGTGATGATGGCCGGCGAGTTCCTGATGGCGCTCGGCTTCTTCGCGCTGTCCCTGATGTTGCTCACCGGCTGGACCCCGCTGCCCGCGCTGATGGCGGCGGCGGCGCTGGCCGGGGTGGCCACGGCGGTCACGTTCCCCGCGCTGACCGGGATCATCCCCGAGGTCGTGCCGCTGGAGCGGCTGCAGGCCGGCAACGCCCTGCTCGGCCTGGGCGCCAACGCCTCGCGGGTGGCGGGCGCGGTGCTCGGCGGCGGCACGGTGGTGCTGTTCGGCGGCGGCTGGGCGCTGGCCGTGAGCGGTGCGATGTTCGCCCTGGCGGGCGTGCTGATCGCGCTGCTGCGGCTGGAGCCGGGCGAACGGCCCGCCGGTCAGTCGCATTCGGTGCTGGCCGATCTGCGTGACGGCTGGCGGGAGTTCCGCTCGCGGCAGTGGATCTGGGTCGTGGTCCTGCAGTTCTCGCTGATGCTCATGGCCGTCCAGGCCGGGCACGGCGTGCTCGGCCCGCTGCTGGCCAAGGAGAGCCTCGGCGGCCCTGCCTCCTGGTCGGCGTTCCTGGCCGGCGAGGCCGTCGGGACCATCGCCGGGGTGCTGGTGTCGATGCGGCTGCGACCGCGCCGCCCGATCCTGGTGGCGGTGCTGGCCTGCCTGCCGACGGCGGTGCCGTACCTGCTGCTCGGGCTGGACGCGCCGTTGTGGGCGATCGTGGCGGGGGCGTTCGTGCTGGGCGTGAGCATCGACGTGTTCGGCGTGCTCTGGCAGACCACGATGCAGCGCGAGGTGCCGGCCGAGTCGTTGTCGCGGGTCAGCTCGTACGACATGCTGGGGTCGCTGATGTTCGGGCCCATCGGGCTGCTGCTGGCCGGGCCGGCGGCGGGCTGGTTCGGCACCGAGGAGTCGCTGCTCGGCTGCGCGGTCATCGTCACGGTGGCCACGCTGCTCGCACTGCTGTCACCCGGGGTGCGCAACCTCCGCGCGCCGCACGCTCAGCCCGCCGACCTGAAGTAGGCGAACCTGCGCGCGCCGCACCCTCAGCCCGCAGACTTGAAGTAGGCGTTGGCCCTGGGCTGGAACATCAGGGCCAGCGCGCCCAGGACGGCCAGCACGTGCAGGACGCGGCTGGCGGTGAAGGCCCAGCCGAGCGCGTCCATGCCGGCCATCGCCTCGGTGATCGAGCCGCCCGCGAGCAACCACTCGATCGGCTCCTTGACCAGCGAGATCGTGCCGAACACGCCCAGCGTGCCGGCCAGGGTCCAGCGTGCCCAGTTCGCCCCGGCCTTCAGCCGCAGCGCCAGGAAGACGGCTCCGGCGAAAACGGCCAGCCGGAATCCGGCGCCCGGCAGCAGGTCGAGTGCCGGGGCGCCCTCGTACAGGGCCCTGCCGACCATCAGCACGGCCTCGAACGCGCCGAACGCGACCGCCGACAACCAGAGCGTGGCGGCGGCGTGCACGACGGGCGGGGGCGTCTGCGTGGTCTCGCGGGGTTCGGCGATGACGGTGGTGCTCATGGCAGTCTCCAAGGTGTGCGGGTACCTCTGTAGTCTCCGCCTCCGACCTGGCCGTATTCATGCCCGCCGACCCCCGAGTCGCGGTAGGGAACGCCCCACCCCGGCGTGTCCGGTGCGCGGGCGGGGACGCCCTACCCGGTGTGTCCGCTCGTGCGCAGTCCGCGGGCGGGGACACGCTCGTGCAGGCCGAAGCGCGGCTCGGGGCCGTGCTCGCCGTCCAGCACGCCCGTCACGTATCCGGCCAGCGCCGGCGCGTGCTTGAACCCGTGCCCGGAGTCGCCGCCCAGCAGCCACACCCCCGGCGAGAGCTCGGCGAACAACCATTCGGCGTCGGGGGTGAGCGCGTACTGGCAGACCTGGCTGAACAACACCGGCGCCTGCGCCAGGCCGGGGAACCTGCGGCCCAGGTAGCTCCTGGCCTGCTCGACGCTGGCCGCCTCCACCACGCGCGGGCCGTACTCGGGCTCGTACGGCGTGCCCTCCGCGTCGGAGGTCGCCTTCATGCCCACCCCGTCCACGTCGCCGTGCCCGTACGCCGAGGCCCCGTGGTCCACCCAGGCCGGCGTCTCCGGCACCGACCAGGCGGACGGCACCGCGAAGTGCAGCGTGTCCTGCCTGGTGACGGTGATCGGCAGGCCGTCGAACAACTCGGGCAACCACGCGCCGCAGGCCCACACCACCCGGTCGGCGCGGTGCGTCTCCCCGTCGATCTCGACCGCGCTCAGGTACGGCCCCGCGCCTCCGGCCGCCGCCACGGGCACCGCCCGCGCCCTGACCAGCCGTACCCCGGCCGCCCGCGCCAGGGCGGCGGTCACCTGGGTCGCCCGCCTGGCCCTGAGCACGCCCGCGTGCGGCTCCCACAGCAGGAAGCTGAGATCGTCGTGACGGAAGCCGCCGGAGTCGGGGAAGAACCTGGCCCCGTCGGCCGGGTCCAGCACCTCACACGCGATGTCCAGATTTTTCAGTACTTGGGCGCTGGCGTGCTCCCACCCGTCCGGCGTCCTGGCGAACCACACCATGCCGGACTCCAGGTACAACTCCTCGCCCGCCCGCTCCTCCAGCCGCCGCCAGCCGTCCCTGGCCTGCCGGGCCAGGCGCGCGTACCACTCGTCGGCACCGTGCGAGCAGCGCAGCAGCCGGGTCTCGCCCGCGCTGGCCTGCCGTACGTGCCCCGGCCTGTGCTGCTCGACCAGCGTCACCCGCCAGCCGGTCTCAGCCAGCCGCAACGCCAGTGATGACCCCCAAATGCCCGCTCCGACCACGATGACCGATTTCATGAGACCACCGTGACCGGAAAGCACGCCCCGCCACAAGAGGGTCAGACGATGATGAGCCGGACGACGACGCCCGCGCAGTTGCCCGCCACGCAGATCCGTACCGGCACCTCCGACAGGCCGGGCGAGGCGGGGGTGCCGCCCACGCGGCCGTCGGGGCCGATGCTCACGCCCTCGGGCACCTTCTCGTAGTCGGTCACGGTGAAGGTGGGCACCACGCCCGAGGGGCCGCCGTTGACGCCGATCTCGCCGTTCAGCGCCGTGCCCACCTTGCCGGGGAAGGTCAGCTCGCGCGGCTCCCACGGCGAGTAGCGCAGCACCACCAGCGTGAGGTCCTGCTTGCCGCAGGACTCGCCCGTGCAGATCTGGACCGGGACGACGAAGGTGCCCGAACGCTGCGGCGCGCCGTACAGACGGCCGCCCTGGTCGACCTTGACCCCGACCGCGAGGTATGCGGGCCTGAAGGTGACGCCCTTGGCGGTGGGCAGCAGCCGCTGGCTCACCTCGATGCCCTCGGTGAGGTAGAAGGTGTCCTCCACCAGGCTCCGGTCGGACGGGGTGAGCGGCGTCTGGCGCGACATCTGGGCCATGGGCGTGGTGATCGGGGGCATGAAGGAGGCCACGGCGGAGGAGGCGGCGCACGCGGCCACCCCGGCAAGCAGGAGAACCCACCTTTGCCGCATCCTTACCCCCCGGCTCTTCTATACCGATACGTACCCCCTTAACCGCGCAGCGTCACTACATAATCAGGGGCATGGCCGCTGAATCCGCCCAGACCCTCGAACGCGGGCTACGCCTGCTCAGACTGCTCGCCGACGGCAAGGGCGGGCGCACGCCGACCGAGCTGAGCGCGGAGTTGTCGCTGAGCAGGCCCGTGGTGTACCGGCTGCTGACGACGCTGCTGGGCGAGGGATTCGTACGCAGGGACGCCGAGGGGCGGGTGCATCTGGGGCTCGGGGTGCTGGCGCTGGCGCAGGCCGCACAGCCGCTGCTGCGGGCGGCGGCGGTGCCCACGTTGCGGCGGCTGGCCGAGCAGGTGGGCGCGACCGCGCACCTGACCGTGGCCGAGGGCGACGACGGGCTGGCCGTGGCGGTGGTGGAGCCGTCCTGGACCGACATGCACGTGGCCTACCGCGAGGGTTCGCGCCATCCGCTGGCCAAGGGGGCGGCCGGCCGGGCGATCCTGGCGCTGCGCGAGGGCAGGCACGACTACTTCGTCACGGAGGGGCAGTTGCAGGAAGGGGCACGGGGGGTCGCCGCGCCGGTGACCGGGCTGCCCTGGTTGGAGGCGTCCGTGGGAGTGGTGACGTTCGGGCCGCTGGAGGAGGACGCGGGGCCGCGGGTGATGGCCGCGGCGGCCGAGCTGACCGCTGCCCTGGGTTGACATCTCCGGAGAGCTGGCGGACGGTAGTTACATATAGAGGACACATACGTCCGATAATCGGACGGTCATGGAGGGCCGGGATGCCGTACTACCGGGTCGTGGGAGAGGTGCCGCGCAAACGGCACGTGCAGTTCAGACGGCCGGACGGCGGTCTCTACGCCGAGGAGCTGATGGGCGAGGAGGGCTTCTCATCCGACTCCTCCCTGCTCTACCACCGCCACCTGCCGACCGCGATCGTCAAGGCGGAGGCGGTCACGCCGTCCACGGAGGCCCGGCTGGAGCCCAACCTGCCGCTCTCGCCGCGCCACTTCCGCACCCAGGACCTGACCGGCGCCGGCGATCTGGTCGCCGGGCGCATCCTGCTGGCGGGCAACTCCGACGTCCGATTGTCGTACGCCACCAGCGACCGGCCCAGCGAGCTCTACCGCAACTCCATGGGCGACGAGTGCGTCTACGTCCAGCGCGGGCGGGTGCGCTTCGAGTCCACGTACGGAGTGATCGAGGCGGGCGAGGGCGACTACGTCGTCATCCCGACCGGCACCATCCACCGCTGGGTGCCCGACGGGCCCGTCAACGTGCTGGCCATCGAGGCGTCCGGGCACATCAGGCCGCCCAAGCGCTACCTGTCGCAGTACGGGCAGTTCCTGGAGCACGCGCCCTACTGCGAGCGTGACCTGCGCGCCCCCGCCGAGCCGCTCGTCGTCAAGGGTTCGGAGGTGCCGGTGCTGGTGCGTACGCGCGGCGGGCTGACCAGGCTCGTCTACCGGCACCACCCGTTCGACGTGGTGGGCTGGGACGGCTACCTGTACCCGTTCGCGTTCAACATCGAAGACTTCGAGCCGATCGTGAAGAAGACGCACGCGCCGCCGCCGGTGCACCAGACGTTCGAAGGGCCGGGGTTCGTGGTGTGCTCGTTCTGCCCGCGGCCGCTCGACTACCATCCCGAGGCCGTGCCGATCCCGTACAACCACCACAACGTGGACTCCGACGAGTTCATGTTCTACGTGGGCGGCGACTACTCGGCGCGGGCCGGGTCCGGCATCGACGTGGGCTCGATCTCGCTGCATCCGGCCGGGTTCACGCACGGACCGCAGCCGGGCGCGGTGGAGGCGGTGATCGACGCGGTCTCCCGCGGCGTCACGGCGACCAGCGAGATGGCCGTGATGGTGGACACCTTCCGCCCGCTCGACCTCGGCCGGGGCGCGCTGTCCTGCGAGGATCCCGGATACGCCTGGACGTGGGCACGATGAGCGTACAGACGGCGACGAGCCTGTACACCGCGCTGGTGGACGACGCGGGCCTGTTCCCGCCGACGTCCCTGCACATGGACGAGGCCCTGGCCCGCAACCGGCGCGACCTGGAGCGGGACAGCCGGATCCTGACCCACCGCTTCCTGTGCCCGGCCAGCCGCCTGGACCGGCTGCGCGGCATGGACTACCGGCCGCGCAGAATCGGGCTGATCGTGGACACCAGCACGCTGCCGGACTTCGCCGACCTGCCCGTGGACTACGTCGAGATGCGGCTGCCGGCCGACACGACCGTCGCGGAGCTGGCGGAACGGCTGGCGCTGGCCGACGGCATCCGGCTGTTCGCCGAGGTGCCGCCCCGCAAGCTGGCCCTCGACCTGCCCGACCGCGTCGGGCTCAAGGTACGCTGCGGCGGCACGACGGCCGACGCCTTCCCGGCGGTGGAGCATCTGGGGCAGTTCATCAGGTCCTGCGTGGAGGGCGGCATCCCGTTCAAGGCCTCGGCCGGGCTGCACCACGCCGTCCGCCACTTCGACCCCTCGCTCGGCGTGGACCGGCACGGCTTTCTGAACCTGCTGGTGGCCGTCTGCGAGACCGTGGAGGGGCGCGATCCGGTGCCCGCGCTGCGCACCACCGACGTCGGTCATCTCGTACGGCTGGCGCAGGCCGTACAGGAGGACACCGCGCGGCAAGCACGGCGGCTGATGGTGAGCTACGGCTCGTGCAGCACCAGCGCGCCGCTGGCGGACCTGCGCGCGCTCGGACTGGTCGATGAGGAGGAGGGCCTGTGAGCTGGGGTGTGGACAATCTGCCTTACGGGGTCTTCTCCTGTCCCGGGCGGCAGCCCAGGGTCGGCGTCAGGTACGGCGACAGCGTGCTCGACCTGGCCTCCGCCCTGCACGACGAGGTCTTCGCCGCCCCCTCGCTCAACCCGTTCATGGCCAGGGGCCGCGCGGCCTGGCACGACACCAGGGCGCTGATCCAGAACAAGCTCACCACCGACCTGTCCGTCACCGAGCGGCACCTGATCCCATTGGAGCAGGTACGGCTGCACCTGCCGTTCGAGGTGGCCGACTACGTCGACTTCTACTGCTCGCTCGACCACGCGAGCAACATCGGCAAGATCTTCCGCCCGGGGACGGAGCCGCTGCAGCCGAACTGGCGGCACCTGCCCGTCGGCTACCACGGCAGGGCCGGCACGGTCGTGGTGTCCGGCACACCGGTCAGGCGGCCCCAGGGGCAGCTCCGGGCCGGCGTGTTCGGGCCGTGCGAGAAGCTCGACATCGAGGCGGAGCTGGGGTTCGTGGTCGGCGTGCCGACCGAGCTGGGCTCGCCTGCCGGGGCGTTCGATGAGCACGTGTTCGGGGTGACGCTGGTCAACGACTGGAGCGCGCGCGACATTCAGGCGTGGGAGTACGTGCCGCTGGGGCCGTTCCTGGCCAAGTCGTTCGCGACCTCGATCTCGCCCTGGGTCACGCCCCTGGAGGCGCTGCCCAGGATTCCCGGGCGGGCCCAGGATCCGCCGCCCGCCGACTACCTGCGCAGGCAGGGCGACTGGGGGCTGGATCTCGCGCTGGAGGTGCTGCTCAACGGAGAGGTCGTGGCGCGGCCACCGTACTCGGAGATGTACTGGACGCCCGACCAGATGCTCGCGCACATGACGGTGAACGGAGCCTCGCTGCGCACCGGCGACCTGTTCGCCAGCGGCACAATCTCGGGGCCCGAGCCGGGGCAGCGCGGCTCGCTCATCGAGCTGACCTGGAACGGCAGCGAGCCGATCAAGCTGGCGGGCGGCGAGACCCGTACGTTCCTGCAGGACGGGGACACGGTGACCATCCGCGCCATCGCGGCCGGCCTGACACTGGGAGAAGTTTCCGGAACCGTCGGAGTCGCGACCGGCCCGACAGCGGGAGAGGTTTCCGGAACTGCTGGAGTCGCGGCCGGTCCGACGTCGGGGGAGGTTTCCGGAACTGTCGGATAAGTGACTTGACGTGCTTGCTCGATGACTCACCGCTACTCTGGATGCACCCCTTCCCTCGGAGAGCAGGAGTCACATGCGGCGTGCCGCGATGTTCCGTGTCGGCTTTCTCCTGGTCTGCGGTGGCCTCCTCCCGGTCAGCGGTTGCGGCGCCGACCCGGCCGGGATCCCGGCGGCGACGCCGCCCGTCGTGCACGTCTCGCCGCCGTTCGACAGCAAGCGCGCGCGGCCCGACCGCGGCCTGGTGATCAGGGCGCAGGGCGGCACGCTCAGCCAGGTGCTGGTCTACCAGGACGGCGAGCCGGTGCCCGGCCGGCTCGACGCGGCGCGGACCACGTGGCGTACCGACTGGACGCTCAAACCGTCGGCCGAGTACACGGTGACCGCCACCGCCACGCGGGAGGGGGCGCCCGCCACGGTGGCGATGGGCCGTGTGCGCACCCGCGCCGCCGCGAAGACGTTCCAGGTGGCCGGCACCGCGCCGCTGCCCGGCGAGACGGTCGGCACCGGCATGCCCGTCGTCATCGACTTCGACACCGCCATCGAGCAGAAGGCCGCGGTCGAGCGGGCGCTGGAGATCCAGTCCCGCGAGCCGGTCGAGGGCGCCTGGCGCTGGGTCGGCGACACCCAGGTGATCTTCCGCACCCGGCGGTTCTGGGCGCCGCGGCAGCAGGTCACGGTCGTCGCACATCTCGCGGGCGTACGCGCGGGCGAGGGCCTCTACGGCGCCGCCGACTCCACCTTCTCCTTCACCGTCGGCCGCAGGCAGACCAGCACCATCGACACCACGAGCCACCAGATGCTCGTCCACCGCGACGGCCAGGTCGCCCAGCGCATGGCCATCAGCGCCGGCATGGCCACCACACTCGAATACACCACGACCAGCGGCGTCCATCTGACCATGGACAAGGGAAACCCGGTCCGCATGATCTCCCCCGGCAGGAAAAAGGGCGATCCCGGTTTCTACGACCTGATGATCGACCACGCCGTGCGCATTTCCAACAGCGGCGAATACGTGCACGCCAAGGACAACGTGTGGGCGCAGGGCCGCTCCAACGTCAGCCACGGCTGCGTCAACGCCCGGCCCGACCAGGCCGCCTGGTTCTACGCCTCCTCGCTGCGCGGCGACCCGGTCACCATCACGGGCACCAGCCGCCCGCTCGCCTGGGACAACGGATGGGGCTTCTGGCAACTGCCGTGGGAGAAATGGCGGCAGGGAAGCGCGTTGCGAAAAATCGATGCCGCAGGTAGCAGGGTGTTGAAGCACTGATATCGGGATTACGGTAGGAGAAGGGGAACCACTTCGGAACGCAGGCCCGTTGTCCAATCAGGAGGGCCGGACAACATGGATGAATGGATCATCTGGGTAATCCTCGCAGTCGTCCTGGGCGTGGCCGAGATATTCACGCTCACGGCCTCACTCGGCCTGCTGGGCGTCGCCGCGCTCCTGACGGCCGCGACCGCCGCGATCGGATTGCCCGTCCCCTTGCAGTTACTCTTCTTCGCCCTTTCCTCCGCGGGCGGCCTGCTGGTCATCAGGCCGATCGCCATGCGCCATATCAAGCAGCCGCCGCTGCAGAGGTTCGGCGTGGAGGCGCTCGTCGGCAAACCCGCTTACGTCGTGTCCGAGGTGACCGGCCGCGACGGTCGCGTGCGCATCGGGGGAGAGGAATGGTCGGCGCGCGCCTACGACGAAACCCTGGTGATCCCCACGGGGGCGACCGTCGACATCATCGAGATCGAAGGGGCGACAGCCCTCGTATATCCCCGGGAGTGACCCATGGATCCGCTGTTGCTGGTCGGACTGTTCGTCATACTCTTCGCCGTGATGACCCTGCTCAAAGCGGTACGGATCGTCCCGCAGGCCCGCGCGCGCAACGTCGAACGCCTCGGCCGATACCACCGGACGCTGAAGCCCGGTCTCAACTTCGTCATCCCGTACATCGACCGCGTCTACACCATGATCGATCTGCGGGAGCAGGTCGTCTCCTTCCGTCCCCAGCCGGTCATCACCGAGGACAACCTGGTCGTCGAGATCGACACCGTCCTGTACTTCCAGGTCACCGACCCGCGGGCGGCGGCGTACGAGATCGCCAACTACATCACCGGCGTCGAGCAGCTCACGGTCACCACGCTGCGTAACGTCGTCGGCTCCATGGACCTGGAAAAGACCCTGACCTCCCGCGACACCATCAACAGCCAGCTACGCGGCGTGCTCGACGAGGCCACCGGCAAGTGGGGGCTGCGCGTCAACCGGGTCGAGATCAAGGCCATCGACCCGCCGAAGACCATAAAGGACGCGATGGAGAAGCAGATGCGGGCCGAGCGCGACAAGCGCGCCGCCATCCTGAACGCCGAGGGCCAGCGCCAGTCACAGATCCTCACGGCCGAGGGCGACAAGCAGAGCCGCATCCTGCGCGCGGAGGGCCAGCGCACGGCCGCCATCCTGGAGGCCGAGGGCCAGTCGCGCGCCATCGACCAGGTCTTCCAGGCCGTCCACCGCAACGACCCCGACCCGAAGCTGCTGGCCTACCAGTACCTCCAGGTCCTGCCGCAACTCGCCCAGGGCGACGGCAACACCTTCTGGGTGATCCCCAGCGAGGTCACTTCGGCACTGCAGGGCGTCTCGAAGGCGTTCACGGAGGCCCTGCCCCGCTCGGAGGCCACGCGCGAGGAGGTCCCGCAGAGCTCGGCGGCCGAGGAGGAGGCCGCCAAGGCGGCCGAGGCCGCAGCCCTGGCCGTCGCCGACGCCCAGGAATCCGAGAGCCAGAACGGCCCCCGCCAACTCACCCAGTCCACCCCTGAGCCGTCCCCATTCCCCGACCTGGACAAGAAACCTTCCGAGGCCGAACGCTGAGCTTCTTCCTGTGACGCCTGCCGCACACGTGGCGGCAGGCGTCCTTGTGGTCAGGCGGCTTCGAGCAGGAGGAGGATCCGGGCCTGCTGATGGGCAGCCCGGGCCTCACAGGCGAGCTTGACCGCCTCATCGGCCAAGGCGATGTCCTGGTGCATCGGCTGAACGTCGTCGTATTCGTCGACGCCGACCGCCCGGGGGCCCTCGGCCGTCCTGAGCTCACCGAGCACGGAGGCGATGGCGTCCAGGACGCTACCGGCTTCACGGCTGCACATGAGCCAGACCCTGCCGTCAGGGCCGCCCGCCATGGCGCAGTCATCAAGCCCCGCCTCGTAGATGGCGTCCAGTTCGGCGTCCGTCGGCTCTCGATCAAGAATGACCTTGAAGTTCCAGGTCGGCTCGGCTGCTCTGTCGATCACGATCCAAGCTTGGACCCGCGTTCGGTGGTCGGAACGGCGTTTCCAACCCTGGAGTCCCACCTACCGCTGAGTGCTTCGCTGCGTGAAGCGGAGCTGTTGGGGCACTTAAGAACTCCTCGATGGACACGTCCCAGGTGGAGCGGGCACAGTGCGTTAGGTTCCTTTGGGGGGAGTGAGGGGCATGAAAGCGCTGGTCAAGCAGAGGGCCGAGCCTGGCTTGTGGCTGGTGGACGTGCCGGAGCCGGTGGTGGGGCCCGGTGAGGTGAAGATTCGGGTGCTGCGTACCGGGATTTGCGGTACGGACCTTCATATTCGGAAGTTTGATGACTGGGCCAGGCACACTCTGGAGCTCCCGCTCATCGTCGGGCACGAGTTCGCCGGCCACGTGGTCGAGGTGGCGCCGGGGGTCGAGGACATCGCCGTCGGTGACCTGGTCAGCGGCGAGGGGCACATCGTGTGCGGCAAGTGCCGCAACTGCATGGCCGGCCGCAGGCACCTGTGTGCCAACACCATCGGGCTGGGGGTGAACAGGGACGGCGCCTTCGCCGAGTACGTCACGCTGCCCGCCTCGAACGTCTGGGTGCACCGCGTCCCCGTACACCCCGACGTGGCCGCCATCTTCGACCCGTTCGGCAACGCCGTGCACACCGCGCTGTCCTTCCCCCTGGTGGGCGAGGACGTGCTGATCACCGGCGCGGGACCGATCGGCCTGATGGCGGCGGCCGTGGCCACGCACGTCGGCGCGCGCAACGTGGTGATCACCGACGTCAGCGACGAGCGGCTCGACCTGGCCGGCAAGCTCGGCGTCTCCCTCGCGCTGAACGTCTCCAGATCCTCGATCGCCGAGGGCATGCGCCAGCTCCACCTGCGCGAGGGCTTCGACATCGGGCTGGAGATGTCCGGCAACCCGGTGGCCGTGCGGGACATGATCGCGAGCATGACCCACGGCGGGCGGATCGCCATGCTGGGGCTGCCCGCCGGGGAGTTCGCCATCGACTGGGCCACGGTCGTGACGTCCATGCTCACGATCAAGGGCGTGTACGGCCGGGAGATGTACGAGACCTGGTACAACATGTCCGTCCTGCTGGAGAAGGGCCTCGACCTCTCCCCCGTCATCACCGACCGATTCTCCTACCGCGACTTCGACGCCGCCTTCGACACGGCCGCGAGCGGTCGTACGGGCAAGGTCATTCTGGATTGGAGTCCCGCCTGATGTTCACGAACGTGCGCCAGGAACTGCGTACCACGCTCGACGAGATCACCGAGGCCGGGCTGCTCAAGCCCGAGCGCGTGATCACCACCCCGCAGAGCTCCCAGGTGAGCGTGGCCGGCCGCGAGGTGCTGAACTTCTGCGCCAACAACTACCTGGGCCTGGCCGACGAGCCGTCCGTGGTCGAGGCGGCCAAGCAGGCGCTGGACCGGTGGGGGTTCGGCATGGCCTCCGTACGGTTCATCTGCGGCACCCAGGAGGTGCACAAGGAGCTCGAAGGCCGCCTGTCGGACTTCCTGGGCATGGAGGACACCGTTCTCTACAGCTCCTGTTTCGACGCCAACGGCGGCGTCTTCGAGACCCTGCTCGACGCCCAGGACGCGGTCATCTCCGACGCGCTCAACCACGCCAGCATCATCGACGGCATCCGCCTGTCCAAGGCCCAGCGCTTCAGGTACGCCAACCGCGACATGGCCGAGCTGGAAGCGCGCCTGAAGGAGGCGTCGGAGGCGCGGCGGCGGCTGATCGTGACCGACGGCGTGTTCTCCATGGACGGCTATCTCGCGCCGCTGCGGGAGATCTGCGACCTGGCCGAGCAGTACGACGCCATGGTCATGGTCGACGACTCCCACGCCGTCGGCTTCGTCGGCCCGACCGGCCGGGGCACGCCCGAGCTGCACGGCGTCACCGACCGGATCGACATCATCACCGGCACGCTGGGCAAGGCGCTCGGCGGGGCCAGCGGCGGCTACGTCTCGGCCCGCAGGGAGATCTGCGAGCTGCTGCGCCAGCGCTCGCGCCCGTACCTGTTCTCCAACTCCCTGGCCCCCGTCATCGCCTCGGCCTCGCTGCGCATCCTCGACCTGCTGGAGAGCTCCAGCGAGGCCCGTGAGCGGCTGCGCGCCAACACCGCCCGCTTCCGCGCCGAGATGACCAGGGCGGGGTTCGACATCCTGCCGGGCGAGCACCCGATCGTGCCCGTGATGATCGGTGACGCCGCCGAGGCGAGCGCCATGGCCGACCGCCTGCTCGACCTGGGTATCTACGTGATCGGCTTCTCCTACCCTGTCGTGCCGCACGGCCGGGCCAGGATCCGCGTGCAGCTCTCGGCCGCGCACTCCGAGCAGGACGTGGACCGCGCGGTCCAGGCGTTCATCCAGGCCAAGGGCTGAGTATCCTCCCGTGCTATGGAGCACGGGTGATTGATCCGCGGCGGTTGCGCACGCTGCGCGCGGTGGCCGACCACGGTACGGTCACCGCCGCCGCTGCCGCGCTGCACCTGACGCCCTCCGCCGTGTCCCAGCAGCTCGTGGCGCTGGAGCACGAGGTGGGCCATCGGCTGTTCACCCGTGACGGGCGCGGCGTGCGGCTCACCGCGGTCGGCAAGATCATGCTCGGCCACGCCAACGAGGTGCTCGCCCAGCTCGAACGCGCCGAGGCGGAGGTGGCCGCGTACACGACGGGCGAGGCCGGCGAGGTCACGGTGGCCTGCTTCGCCACGGCGATCAGCGCCGTGCTCTCGCCCGCCATGGCCGCCCTGCGCGCCACCGCCCCCGGCCTGTCCGTGCGCGTGCACGACGCCGAGGGCGACCAGGGCCTGGCCATGTTGCTGGACGGGCGGGCGGACCTGGCCATCGCGGTCGAGTACCGCGGCGCGCCCGACGCCGGCGACCGCCGGTTGTCGCGCCGCCCGCTGTACGCCGAGCCGTTCGACCTGGTGCTCCCCCATGACCATCCGCTGGCGGAGACGGCCACGCTGACGTCGCTCGCCGCCGAGACCTGGATCGGCCCCTATCCGGGCAATCCGGTGCACGACGTGATCACGTTCGCGTGTCAGCAGGCGGGCTTCACGCCGGACCTCGTGCACTGCTCCGACGACTTCCGCGCCGTGGTCGCGCTGGTCGGGGCGGGGGCCGGGGTGGCTTTGGTGCCACGGCTGGCGCTGCGTGACATGGCGCTGCCCGGCGTCGCCGTGCGCCATACGCCGGGTCCCGAGCGCCGGGTCTTCGCCGCCGTACGCCGGGGCTCCGATGCCCATCCCCTCCTGCGCCCGCTGCTGTCCGCCCTGCGCATGGTTGCGGAATCTCTCGGAACGGGGTGAAACACCCCGTACATATCCGGACATCTCCTCAAATGTGTTCGCCGATCGGAAGGAACGCCGCATGGGGCCGCCCGAGCCCGAGCAACGCTTTGAGGAGATCTACATGGCGTACTATCCCGCCGTCGCCAGCTACGTGCGGCGGCGCGCAGGGTCACCGGACGACGTCGCGGACGTGATCGCGGAGACCTTCACCACGGCCTGGCGCCGCCTGAACGCCGTCCCCAAGGGGGACGAGGCCAGGCTCTGGCTGTACGGCGTCGCCCGGCGCGTGCTGGCCAACCACTTCCGCGCCGAGGAGCGCAGGACCGCCCTGGCCGTACGGCTGCGCGAGGAGGCCGCGACCTGGACCGCGCCCGACACCACGCACGACCCGGCCCACCAGGCATTCCAGCGGCTGGCGGACGACGACAGGGAACTGCTGTCCCTGGTCGCCTGGGAAGGGCTCAGCGGCCCCGAGGTGGCCAAGGTGCTCGGCTGTTCACGCGGAGCCGCCCGGCTGCGACTGCACCGCGCCCGCAAGCGCCTGGCCAGGGAACTGGCCCAACTCGACCCGGATCTCGCCGACTACGGCCGCCGCGCCGTCTCTCTCGCGAAAGGACAGCCATGACCAGGAACGTCGACGACATCGTCGCCCGGTTCGCACCGCCTGCCGTGTCCACCGTGAGCGAGGGAGCCCGAGAGCTGATGCACGAGATCATGGCGGACCCGACCGCCCCGGAGCCCGTGAAGAGCCGCAGGCGACTCAACCTGCGGATGGCCATCCCCGCGGGAGCGCTGCTGGCGGCCGGGGCGGTGGCGGCCACCACCTGGCTGCTTCCCGTCTCGCCCGCCGCCGCGCTGGACATCAAGGAGGACAACGGCTACTACGTCATCGAGGTCAAGGACCTCTACGCCAACCCGAAGGTCTACGAGAAGCAACTGCGGGACGCCGGGCTCAAGATCACACTGAGGGTCATTCCCGCCACCGCCGCCTACGAGGGCCAGGTCTTTCCGACCTCTCCGGACATGAAGTACCTGGAGGAGATCAAGGGCATCTACCCGCCCGGCCCGTGCGAGCGGGTGGACGGCTGCGCCATCGGCGTGAAGATCCCCAAGAACTTCTCCGGCGTCGCCGACGTCGCCGTGAGCAGGAAGGCGCGTACGGGCGAGAAGTACCAGAGCACCACCACGTTCGACGCCAAGGGCGAGCCCATGCACTGCGTGCCCTACCTCAACAAGACCGTCACCGAGGTGACCGCGCTGCTCAAGGAGCGCGGGGTGCGCGTCAACAAGTACGCGGACCTGACGCCCATCGGCGCCGGCGACATGAGGTCGGTGCCCGGCAACTGGTACGTCGACGGCGGGATGCTCACCGAACCCGGGGTGGCCTTCCTCTCGGTTTCGGAGATGCCGTTCCCCGAAGAGGAGATCGCCAGGCTCAACCAGAAGTCCGTCAAGGGCTACGGCTGCCCCATCTCCTGATCTTGAGGGGTAACGTGCGCCCATGGGACAAAACGGACCTGAGGGCGTGCCGTACCGCAGGCTGATCGGCCTGCCGGGAGTCGGGGCGCAGGCCGTGCTCGGCTTCCTGGCCCAGCTCACCCAGCAGGTGGCCCCCGTCGGGATGGTGCTCGTCGTGCAGGGCGCGAGCGGCTCACTGGCACTGGCGGGGACGACGGCGGCGACGTTCTCGGTCGGGGCGGGCATGGGCAGGCCCGTACAGGGGCGGCTGATGGACCGGCACGGGACCAGGCCGGTGCTGGCCGCCACGGCCCTGCTGCACGTGGCGGCGCTGCTGGCCCTGCTCGGATGCGCCCGGCAGGGCTGGCCCTGGTGGCCCATGGTGGTGCTCGCCTGGGTCGCGGGCATCGGACTGCCGCCCATCTCGGTCAGCATGCGGATCGAGTGGGGCCGCAGGATCGCCGCCGAGAACCGTACCGCCGCCTACAGCCTGGTGTACCTGGTTCAGGAGTTCGCCATGATGGCGGGGCCGCTGGTGTTCGGCCTGCTGATCGCGGTCGCCTCGTCCTCGCTCGCGCTGGGCGCGGTCACCGCGGCGGCCGGGCTCGGCACGCTGGCCTTCGCGCGGGCGCTGCGGGTGGGGTCGAATCCGTCCTCGCGGGGGCGAGGACGGGTGTTCGCCGACCGCCGGATGCCGGTGCTGCTGGCCGTGGTGCTGCTGCACGGCGGCACCTTCGGGGCGCTGCAGGTCGGGATGCCCGCGCTGGCCGCCGCCCGCGACCTGCCCGCCGCCACCGGGCTGCTGGTGGCGGCGCTGTCGCTGGGTGGGATCGCGGGCGCGATGGCCTACGGTGCCCGCTCGTGGCGGTCGCCGGTGCCGGTGCGGCTGGTGTGGCTGATGCTGGCGCTGGGGCTCGCGCTGGCGCCGCTGGTGCTGATCGGGCCGCTGCCGCTGTTCGGGGTGGTGCTGTTCGCCGGCGGGCTGGCGCTCAACCCGGCGCTGACGACCTCGTCGCTGCTGGTGGACGAGTACGCGCCGGCCGCGCAGGCGGAGGCGTTCGGCTGGGTCTCCACGGCGCTCGGGATGGGCGGCGCGGCGGGCTCGGCGGTGGCCGGGCTGGTCGGGGAGAGCTTCGGGCCCACCGTCCCCTTCCTGGCCGCCGCCGTGTTCGCCCTCGTGGGCGCGGCACTGGCCACACCGCTGCTCAGAGGCGGGCGCGGGCCAGGTCCAGGGCTTCGGTGAAGCGGGCGTACGTCTCCAGCTCGGCCTCCACAGGCTCCAGTACGAGTTCCGCGCCGACCGTCCCGATGGCTTTCCGCAGCGCCTTGGCCGTACGGCGGGCCCTGCGCCTGCCGCCCGCCCACGCCGCCAGCCGCGACAACAACGCGATCAGCACGCCCGCCAGCGCACCACCCGCCAGCAGCACCGTCGGCCACGGAACCACGCCGGCGGTCGGCAGCGGCGGCTGGGGCAGGCGCAGGTAGTCCATCGCGAACAAGCCGGCGAGCCACAACGCGCCGGTCAGCATGGTCGCGAACACCAGCCACTGCAGCAGGTTCACCGCGCGCCACCACCGGGGGCGCTTCGTGCCGACGGCGGACGTCGTGGCCACCGCCCGGTCCACCGCGTCCGCCAGCTCACCGGCCCGGGACCTGGCCGCCTGCCGGGTCGCCGCCGCCCACGGCCCCGGCAGCTCCGCCGAGGCCACCTCACCGACGTCCCTGACCGCCGTCTCCACCTGCGCCCGCTGCACAGCAGAGGCCGCCGGTACGGAGGTCCGCCCGACGATCTCCTTGCTCTGCCGCCCGGCGATGCGCAGCCTGCGTAGTGGGTCGGGCCGGAACTTTCTGACCCATCGGGTGACCGGCCATCCCGTCGCGACCACGGCCCGGTGGCGGTGTCCCTTGGCCACGGCCTCCACGACCAGCGGCACCCCAGCCGCCGAGCACAACGCGCCGGTGAGCGCCCGATCCGCCCCCGCCATCCGCTTGGTGGCGTCCCTGACCGGCCCCGCCCCTGCCGCCCGAGTGGTGTCCCTCGGCCGCCCCGACCCTTCCGCCCGAGTGGCGTCCCTCGGCCGCCCCGACCCTTCCGCCCGAGTGGCGTCCTTCGCCGGTTCCGTCCCGGATGTGCCGCAGGTCGCGAGGTGGTCGGCGGCGGAGGTGATGTCGGCGGCCAGCCGGTCCGACCAGGACCTGCGTTCGGAGACCCGAGCGGCGAGCAGGGCGCGGAGCTCGTCCACGCCCTGTCCCGTGCGTGCGGAGGCCGCCAGGACCGGGATGCCGGTGAGGCCGTCGGCGTCCAGCAGGCGGCGCAGGTCGTCCAGGCAGCGCTCCACCGCGTGCGCGGGCAGGCGGTCGATCTGGTTGAGCACGACGACCATCACGTCCCGGTGCCCGGCCAGCGGGCGCAGGTAGCGCTCGTGGAGGGCCGCGTCGGCGTACTTCTGCGGGTCCACCACCCACACCAGCAGATCGACCTGCTCGACCAGGCGATCCACCTCCAGCCGGTGAGACAGGCGGATGGAGTCGTGGTCGGGCAGGTCGAGGAGGACCAGCCCTGACAGTTCGGGGGTGGTGGCGGCGGAGTGGCGGTGGGGAATGTCCAGCCAGTCCAGCAGCGGGCCCGCGCCGTCGCCGTCCCACAGGGCCGCCTGGGCGGTCGAGGTCGTGGGCCTGGTGACGCCCACGTCCGCCAGGTCCTCCCCCGCCAGCACGTTGTAGAGGGAGGACTTGCCGCTGCCCGTGGCGCCCGCCAGCGCGGCCACGGTGTGGTCGATGGACAGCTCGCGGCGTACACCGGCCCGTTCGGCGACCGCACGCGCGCCGGTCACGTCCTGCTCGGGCAGCCGCCCCTCGGCCAGGGTGGCCGCCTCCAGCAGGGCGGACAGCCGGGAGTCGAGAGACGGGCCCTCCTTGCGGCGCAGCAGCTTCACGGCCCCTCCTCCCTCGGCACGGGGAACTCGGCCGTCTGCGCGGGCAGCTCAGCCGTCCCCGACGGAGGCAACCCCTGCACAGGCAGTTCGGCGGTCCCCGACGGAGGCGGTCCTTGTGCGGGCAGTTCGGCCGTCGCCGACGGAGGTGGTCCTTGTGCGGGCAGTTCGGCCGTCGCCGTCGCGGGGAGGTCGGCGCGGTGGTCGTGGATGCGCTGGGCCGCCGCCCGGAGCACGTCCGCCGTCCCTCTCGGCGCTTCGACCGTCTCCAGTTGGGCGGTGAACCGGGCCGCCTCCTCATCCAGCAGCCCCCGCACCCGTTCCCGCAGGTCCTCCCTGGCCCGCGCGGTAAGCGACCGTACCGCCTGGTCCCCGAACACGGCCTCCAGCAGCTTCTGCGACAACACGCTCGTGCCGCCCGCGATCCCCACCTCGATCCCCGTCAGCCCGCCGGTGGAGGCGAAGACGGCCAGCATGAGCAGCAGCCCGGCCCCGTTCACCCCGAAGGAGGCGATCCTGGCGGTGGTCCGGCGCTCGGCGCCCTCCTGGCGTACCAGGTCGAGGACGTATTCCTGCCATCCACGCACCGCCGCCTCGGCCCGTTTGCCGAGCGAGGCGGAGGCCCGGCCGAGGCGGGCGGACTCGACGGCGCCGAGCCGGTCGAGGAGCCCCGGGCCGCCGGGCGCGGCCGACCAGCCCTCCAGGGCCCGTTCGGCGGCTCCGTCGGCCGCTCCCCTGATCAGCGCCTCCACGCCGCTCTCCAGGGCGTCCCTGAGCTTGGCCTCGGGCACCCGTCCGGTGAAGAAGCCGACCACACGGTCGCGCAGCCAGCCGACGCGGCTCTCCAGGGAGCGCATGAGGTCGCCGGTGCCGATGAAGTCCTGCCAGCGGGCCAGCACCTCCCCGCGCAGCAGCGACCCGTCCCGCATGCCCTCGTCGAAGTCGGCCATCCCGCCCGCGTACGCGCCCGACACGATGGATCGCAGGCCCTCGAAGGCGGCCTGCTGGCGTTCGACGGCGGTGGCCAGCGACGGCACCCGGGTGGCCAGGCTGTCGAGCGCTCCCGACAACGTCTGGCGTACGACGCGGGACCGCTCGGCGGCGTCGGCGGCCAGCCCCGTCAGCCACGCGGAGATGGGCGCGACGTACTCGGCGGGCAGCCTGGCCTTCTCGTCGGGGAGCGCGGCCTCGGGGACGGTGAACAGGCGGGTGCCTTCGAGGCCGTTCTCGGTGAGGAGGCGGGTCAGGTCGCGGGCGACGGGCTCGGCGGCCTCGCTTGGCACCCGATCGAGTACGACGGCCAGCGCGGTGCTGCGTTCGCGGGCCGAGCGCAGGAAGCTCCAGGGCACCTCGTCGGCGTACCGGGCGGCGGTGGTGACGAAGAGCCACAGGTCGGCGGCGGCCAGGAGCTGGGCGGCGAGTTCCCGGTTGGCGGTCACCACGGAGTCGATGTCGGGCGCGTCGAGCAGCGCCAGCCCCGCCCCGAGCGCCTCCGACGTCACCACGCGCAACGCACCGGGGCCTTCCCCCGTGGCGCGGGACAGGCCGGGGAGCACGTTCTGGCCCATGAACCAGGAGCGGTCGGCCGGGCTGACCACGAGCGTGGGCACCAGTGTGGTGGGCCGCAGCACGCCCGGCTCGGCGACGTCGGCGCCGACCAGTGAGTTGACCAAGGTGGATTTACCGGCCCCCGTGGACCCGCCGACGACGGCGAGCAGCGGCGCGTCCAGGGCGCGCAGCCGGGGCAGCAGGTAGTCGTCGAGTTGCCCGGTCAGCTCCCGCAGCGCGCGCCTGTCGGCCTCGGCCGCGCCGACGGCCAGCGGGAACAGCTCCCGGTCCAGCGGCCGCCGCAGCGACTCCAGCGCGCCCAGCAGATCCATGCTGTCAAACTAACCGGGTGGCGGCTCTCTAAGCACGTAACCGACGCTGCGCAGCGTGTGGATGAGCCGGGGTTCGACGTCGTCGACCTTGCGCCTGAGGTAGGAGACGTACGACTCGACCACGCCCGCGTCGCCGCCGAAGTCGTAGTTCCACACGTGATCGAGGATCTGCGCCTTGGACAACACCCGTCCGGCGTTGACCATGAAGTAGTGCAGCAGCTTGAACTCGGTCGGCGACAGGCGCACCGACCGGCCGGCCCGCCACACCTCGCGCGCCTCCTCATCCAGCTCCAGGTCGGCCACCTTCAGCTTGCTGGCGGGCACGGCCTCCCCGCGCGTACGCCGCAGCACCGCCCGGATCCTGGCCTGCACCTCCTCCAGGCTGAACGGCTTGGTCACGTAGTCGTCGCCGACCCGCAGCCCCGCGATCTTGTCCTCGGTGGCGTCACGGGCGGTGAGGAACAACACGGGCGCGTCGATGCGCTTGGCCACCTCGAACCCGTCCAGGTCCGGCAGCATCACGTCGAGCACCACGAGATCGGGCGAGGTGCGTACGGCCACCTCCACGGCCTCTTCACCGTCCGCGGCGGTGAGCACCTCGAACCCGGAGAAGCGCAGGCTGGCGGAGAGCAGATCCCTGATGCTGGGCTCGTCGTCCACCACCATGATCAGCGCCTCGGGTTTCATCACCTACTTAGAGTGACTCAGTCACCTGAGGGTTAGCTGAAGGCTCACTCCAAGGCGAGTGGGAGTTCGACGCGGAAGGTGGAGCCGGCCTCCGGCGAGCTGTCCACGTCCACGGTGCCGCCGTGGGCCTGGACGAGCGCCCGTACGATGGCCAGGCCGAGGCCGCTGCCCCGGTCCTCGGCCGTGCGGCGGCGGGATCGGGCCGAGTCGGCGCGGTAGAAGCGCTCGAAGACGTGCTCGACCTGCTCGGGCGTCAGTCCCGGGCCGTTGTCGACGACCTCGAGGAACAGGTTGCCGGAGTCCGCCCCGGCCCGCACGATGATCGGGGAGCCGGGCTCGGTGTGCACGAGGGCGTTGGTGACGAGGTTGCTGATGACCTGGCGCAGGCGTACCTCGTCGCCGGAGACGATCAGGGCCGCGCCGCCGATCACGTCCAGCTTGATCGCCCGGTCGGGGGCGATGATCCTGGCATCCTGTACGGCCTCCGCCACCAGTGCCAGCATGTCCACCGGCTGCATCTTCAGCGGCCGCTGCTGGTCCACCCTGGCCAGCAACAACAGGTCGTCCACCAGCACGCTCATCCGCCCGGCGGCCTGCTCCACGCGCTGCATCAGCTCGGCGGGGTCGGCGTTCGGGTTCTGCCTGGAGTACTCGGCGAAGCCGCGGATGGAGGTGAGCGGGGTGCGCAACTCGTGCGAGGCGTCGCCGACGAACTGCCGCATGCGGTCCTCGGAGCGGCGGGCCGCCGCCTCGGAGGCGGACCTGGCGGCGAACGCGGTCTCGATCTGGGCCAGCATCCCGTTCAGCGACTTGGCCAGGCCGCCCACCTCGGTACGCGGGTCGCCGTCCGGCACCCTGCGGCCCAGCTCGCCTCCGGCGATGGCCTCGGCCGTACGCTCGATCTGGGCCAGCGGCCGCATGCTGCGCCGCACGATCGTGACGCCGGCCACGGCCAGGATGAGCAGGATGCCGCCGCCGCCCAGCAGTTCGATGAGCGCGAGCCGCCGGGTGATCGCGTCCACCTCCTCCAGGTCCACCGCGACCACGAGGCTGCGCCGCTGCACCCTGCTCTCCAGCACCCGCCACTCGCCGTCCCCCTTGACGGCGGGCACGGTGAAGGGCCCGGGCTCGGGCGTGCGCGGCAGCACGGGCCCCGGCTTCAGGTCCACGTCGCGGTCGGTCAGCATCGGCACGAACTGGCCGCCCGGCTCCTTGACCAGGGCGATCGCGTCGGACTCGATGAGTATCGGGTGGTCGCCCGTCGCCCTGTCCTTGCGCCAGTCGCTCCTGACCTTCTTGTCCATGCGCGCGCTGAGCAGGTGGAGCTGGCTGTCCACGCGGTCGAGCAGATAGCCGTGCAGCACCGATACGCTCACCAGGCCGATGAAGAGCATGCCGAGGCCGAGCAGCGCCAGCATGGCGGAGATCAGCTTGATCCTCAGCGGCAGGCCGCGCATCAGGGGCTCGTCATCAGGAGCTCGGTGGCAGGCGAAGGACGTATCCGACGCCCCTCAGGGTGTGGATGAGCCGCGGGCTGCGGTTGTCGATCTTCCGGCGGAGCACGGACACGTACGACTCGACGATGCCCACCTCGCCCCTGAAGTCGTAGTCCCACACGTGGTCGAGGATCTGCGGCTTGGACAGGACCCGGCCGGCGTTGGTCATGAAGTAGCGCAGCAGCTTGAACTCGGTCGGCGACAGCGCCACCGCGTTGCCGCCGCGCCACACCTCGTGGCTCTCCTCGTCCAGCTCGATGTCGGCGAACGTCAGCCGCGGCGGCGCCGCCTGCGGCTCCCCCGCCGTACGGCGCAGCACGGCGTGGATCCTGGCGACCACCTCCTCCAGGCTGAACGGCTTGGTCACGTAGTCGTCGCCGCCGAGGGTGAGCCCGCGGATCTTGTCCTCGGTCTCGTCACGGGCGGTCAGGAAGACCACCGGTGTGTGCAGCCCGCCGCCGCGCATCCGCCGGACGATCTCGAAACCATCCAGGTCGGGCAGCATGACGTCGAGCACGACGAGGTCGGGACGATGCCGTTGCACGGCGGCCACGGCGTCGAGACCACTCTTCGCCGTGGTCACGTCGAAACCCGCGAACCTCAGGCTCGCGGCGAGGAGTTCGAGGATGTTGGGGTCGTCCTCGACTATCAGCAGGCGTGATTCCATCACATCCAAGGATGCCCTCATTAGACGAGTGCTGGGACAATTCCCGCGATATGCCGCGCAATGGCGAGGCTTGAGGTGGCGGCGGGCGAAGGCGCGTTACGCACCAGCACGACCCTGCCCTGGACGTCCACCACGAAGTCGTCCACCAGGCCGCCGTCCCTGGCCACGGCCTGCGCGCGGACGCCGCCCTGAGCCCTTTCCAGGTCAGCCGAGGTGAGCCCGGGGACGTAGCGGCGGGCCGCGTCGAGGAAGACTTTTTTCACAAGCGATCCATAGACTTCCCTGACTCCGGTACGCCAGTGCGTCCTCGCCATGCGCAACGTCCCCGGCCAACTGAGAATTTGCCGAACATTGCGAAAATTAGACCGTCCATAGCCTTCGTACGCCAGCGCCAGCACCGCATTCGGCCCCACCAGCACGCCACCGTCTATCTGCCGCGTCAGATGCACGCCAAGGAACGGATACCGCGGATCGGGCACCGGATAGATCAGCCCGCGCACCAGGTCCCTGGCGGTGCCCTTGAGCGCGTAGAACTCGCCTCTGAACGGCACGATCCGCACGTCTCCCGCTTCCCCCGCCATCTTGGCCACCGCGTCAGTGCCCAGCCCGGCGCACACCACCAGGCGGTCGAAGGCGAACTTGCGCGTCCCGGCCAGCACCTCGGCCTTTCCCGCGCGTTCCCTGATGGCCCTGACCGGGTGCGAGAGGCGTACGGACCCGCCCAGTTCCGCGACGTCCAGCGCGAGGCGCCGCGCGACGGCGGGGAAGTCGCAGATCGCGGTGTGCGGCGAGTGCACGGCGGCCACGCCGGTCGCGTGCGGCTCGATCTCGCGCAGGCCCAGCGCGTCCAGCTCCGCGATGCCCGGGACCCCGTTGGCGCGCGCCCGCTCGGCCAGCGCGGCCAGCCGGGGCCGCTCGGCGTGGCGGGCGGCCACGACCAGCTTGCCCGCCTCGTGGTAGGGCAACTCGTGCGCGGCGCAGTACTCCTTGAGCAGCGCCACGCCTTCCCTGCAGAGCCTGGCCTTGAGCGAGCCGGGCGGATAGTAGATCCCCGCGTGCACAACGCCGCTGTTGTGGCCGGTCTGGTGGGCGCCGACGCGCCCCTCCTTCTCCAGTACCGTGACCACGGCGCCCCTGGTCATGGCCAGCTCACGCGCCACCGCCAGCCCCACGATGCCCGCGCCGACGACTCCGATCTTCTCCGTCACATGATGATTTTCCGGCTTTCCGACCGTCCCGCGCCATATCTACGCGCTCACGATCCACTCGGCACGCTCACTCGGCGCGTCCACTCGGCGCGTCCACTCGGCGCGTCCACTCGGCGCGTCCACTCGGCGGGCTCACGATCCACCGATCAGGGGGCGCACGGATAGCAGACGCCGCCGATCTCCAGGCACATGTTCGAGATGGCAGGCACGGCGTGCCAGCGCAGCC